>JAHLWP010000054.1 GCA_019057865.1 Promethearchaeota archaeon | reverse complement strand
TCCTCTACAGAATGATATAACATGAGCCAACCTCTTTCAGTTTCTATTAATGGTGCTCCAGCACCGATATTTCTTGATTCGAATCCAAATTTTGGCTCCATTACAACATGATCGCCTAATGTTTTTAGATAATCCTTCCAGAAATCGATTGTCAAATCTTTAAAATCATCGAAACAAACAATTTGAATATCTGGTAATACTCTATGGAAGAGTGCAAACTGATTATTATGTTTTTTTGGTAAAATGAATGAGTCTTTTTCCCATAAGAGTACATCTTCGGCAACGACATCCTTATAATATGATATAAAGAAATGATACTTTTCTTTTAGTTTTGATAAATGGAAAAAATTCCCTGCTTCATCGTATCTCATTATAGCTGAAATTATTCCATGCTTTTCCCAATTTTTTAAATCTTTACTAGTAGCATAAGCTATTAACGCATTTTTTCCATCATAAGCTGTGTAAAACATGAAATAAGTATCATCAAATAAAACAATTCTAGGATCTTCTGTACCATGCATTTCATAATCATGTTCAGGAAACAAAATAGGACTATTTCTCCTTTCTACGATTTTAAAGGGCCCTTCCAATTTACAATAACCAATACTTGAATAATTTCCTTCTTTTACAGCACGATAGAACATATGTAATGTATCTCCTTGCTGAACCACCGTAGGGTTTAATACAGCCTGATTTTCAAACTCATTCTCAGTTGCTTCTAAAAGAACTCCTTCCCTTCGTACTATTACCATAATTTGGTATAACGAACTCTTTCTTATTAATTCATGGATATTATCTAAAATTCTTGATTATTAGGGAAAGGGTGTTTCTTAATAATTTATTAAAGAATAGCTAGAAAAATCTAATTGTAAGAATAGTTATTTATCAATTATTAATGAAAGAAGTAATATTTGGTTAAAACACTCATAAAAGCTTTATAAATTAGTTTGAATATTTTAATACAGATGAATTATAGATTCGTGAAACTAATAATCCGTATAAATCTAAAGATGGAAATTTAACTTGCATTTCATCATTAAAAGTTTATTTAAGAAATAAAAGCAATACCATTTATGATACTGTAGATCAGTATGAAAAAGGATTAGGTTCAAAAATAAAAGAGACAATTAAAGAAGTTAAAAAACTAGTTTTATTGAGAGAAATTATAAACCTCCATAATATTAATGGCATTAAAAGCATGAACCAGATAAGAACAATGGTTAAACAAATAAAATCTGGAAAAGATATCCTATCTCCACGTGGATTGCCAAATATTAAATTAGTAAAGACAAAGCAATCGGAATGGGTCCTATTCGATGGACACCATTCTTTACTTTCTTATATGATCGCTGGAAGGACATATTTACATGAGGTCCCTCATTTTGTTATTGAAGACGAGAATGGTCATGTAAATGATAAAGAAATTCTCATATTTTTTGGATTTCATTCCACAAAATTAAATGATTCTAATTGGAGAAAATATGTAATAAATTGGCAAGCACCGAAAGAAAGACAATTATGTAAACGAGAGCAAAAAAATATGGGTGAGCTCTTAGATTCAATTAGTGTTTTTTATAATAAAAACAGAAATTATAACATAGTTGATGTATGAAATAAATTTTGCATATTCAAAACTTCTTTGAATATTATTTCAAATTAGAGAAATAAGTATAAAAATATACTTTTTTAGATTTATATCTGTTATTTCATATATTTTTTTGTATTCCTTCAGCATCTAGTCGCTCATTACATAATACATCACACTTATGTATATAAGGGTTACTCCTGTCGATATGAAAAAACTCCACCTTTTCATATTTCTTGCAGAGCCGATACACCTCGCTACACAGCTTCGACAGGTGCTGGTAATAAATTTTTCATTTTTTATATTATATATCGAAGAACTCGAACAGGAAAATGTCTATTATTTCGATGATATCTTAAGTTAAATAAAATTGTAAAATGAGAAATCATTTAATTAATTCTAATAGATTTATAATATAATCCTCAACATCTTTTAATTCTTCCTTAACATAGTTTAAAATTTTGGAATTATCTACTTCAGCATAACTATGAACCAAAATATTTCTAAATCTAGCCATTTCGGATAACTTTCTACTTAAATTCATATTAATTAAATTTTGTTTACCAAGGATTTCAAACATTTCAGCATAACTTTCAGGTCTTTTAAGTCCTTTTGCTGATATAATATGAGACGCCATATCAATTGAAGCTTCAATAATTTCAAAAAGAGAATATTTTACAGCTTGGATATCTTTATAACTTGTTAAAAGATCTTCTACCTCTTTATCCTTATATTCATTTAGGAAGTTAAGATCTTTCTCAATTATATCAATTTTCCCTTGAATTATATTCTTATCTATTTGCATACCTTAACCTCCGCATCTTATTATATAATTCATAATGGGGTTTAATATCAAGATATTTTTTAATGATATCAGCTTCAAATTTAACTCTTTTTGACTCATTCTTAGAAAAAATCAATTCTGAATTTTTTAGAACCGAAAACAAAAAGCTTAAAGGTTTGTCATTCAATATTCTGACATCGATGGTTTTAAAATTATCGAATATAGGTTTTAGAGCAATTTCTAATTCTCCCGATATTCTAGCTTCATATAAAACATTGGGTTTATATGTATCATTAATTAATAATCCAACATCAAGATCTCTAAAATATTTACGATTTATAAACGAGCCATATAAATAAGAGGCAATTATCTCTTCTTTTTCCGATAATGTTTTCCTTATAGCTTTTTTAATTTTTCCAAGATTCATAATTTTTATAATCTTAATACTTATCTAACTAATTATATGTTTCTATAGTGTATTAAATTTTAGATGCAGTAAAAAATTGCGTATTTAATTTCTATATCGCTCTATATTAAATTAAAGAAAAAATTTCAAGAAAAAGAAAAGATGAGAGCTGATGCTAGTAGTACAACGCCAACCATCGAAAAAACGCCTCCAAAGGAAAGAACAATTAAGACATATCCACTTAGAATAGGACCAATAGTCTGTCCTATATCCATAATTGTGCTTAGAACTCCGATTGCTGTTCCATAATCTTTTTTTTTAGAATAGTCTGATACGTGAGCGGCTGTAGAGGATATAACCATGGCCATACCGATTCCAAAACCGCAGAGTATCAAGATAAACCATAAATAATTGGTAATAAATGGTATCAATAATGATACTCCTCCTCCTAGGAGAAGGCCAGTGATAATAATTGAACGGCGTCCCACCTTGTCCGAAAAGGATCCCATGAGAGGATTAAATACACCTAACATCAAGATTAAGATTGCTGGAAGTAATCCAATTATCCAGGCATCAAAGTGAAGAGAATCAGCGTATAGGATCACATAGGCTTCTATGATCCCATATGCAAAATATTGGCTAGCTTGAACGATGCTGGTTGTTAAGATGACTTTATGCTTCACCACTTCTTTAATCCCTTTTAAAAATTCTTTTATTGTGAGTGAACTCTTGCCAGCTACTTGTACGTGTTCAGTATGATGGCGTCGTGTTCGATAAAGAAACAATGTAAGTATAAAAGCCATAATTCCTGAACACGCGCATCCAAGATAAACACCATAATAATAATAGCTTGTGATGTAAAGTATTACTCCACCAGTTATAGGTGCTAGAAAACGTCCCACAAGCGTTATTGAAGAAAAGGAGGAAATGTATTTTCCTTTTTTTTCTGGATACGATTCTGCAATAGCTGCAATCGCAACGGGAACGAAAATTGCTGTTGAAAAACCATGATAGAATCGAATAACCATCAATATCCAAATGTTAGTCGCAAAAAGATAAAAAAAGGGAGCACTAGCAAATATAGCTGTTGAAATTAGAATAAGTTTTTTTCGTCCATACACATCTGATAATCGACCGGCGATCACACTAACTAAAATTCCTGGTATGGTAGAAGCCGCAATAACATAACCAATAAATTGCATCTCAAATTCAGATGCCATTAAAGATTCCGCAAAGAGGGGCAGAATTGGACTCTTGGACATGGTGGAACTAAAAATCGCAAAAAATCCAATAAAACTTATAATAAAAAAATAGCCAAATTTTAGGTTGTTGTATTCTTTTTTATCTGCTATTGTTCTAGTCATTGTAATTTGTTTAATTTTTGTTTAATGAATGCCAGTTTTTCTCCTCGAGTTTTGAATTTCTCTAATTCATCTTTATATTTTTCACGAATTATTTGTTGTTGGAAATATGCGTATACTGCGTCATAAACTGGAAATTCCTTTTCCAATGCTTCCTGATCTGAATCCACTAAAATTGGTGTTCCAACTGCTATAACTTCTAAAGCCCATGCGAGGGGTTCTTCTTTTATACCTCCAGTATCTGCTGCTCTTACAATTTTCCTAACTCTTTGTAAAGCTTCATCGGTTTCTAACTTAAATTTTTCTACGATGGCATCGAATGTACAGTGCTTTTCATCATTGCAAACATGATGATCAAGTTCTACCCCTAAACCAGCAGTATCAAATGGAATTGCCCCAGTTTTCGCCACAAAATCAGATATTTCATCGCGAGGGAGAAAAATAAATTGGGCACGCTTATCAACAAATCTTTTAATTAACCACGGGCTGGCTACTCTATCTATATGTACATAATCTCTAGTTACCCATATCATTTTTTATCATATTTGATTAAGCTTTTAAAAATATTATATCTTTTGTTTTTCAATATACGATTGCTAATCCTAAAGAATCACAAACCTATAGTCGTTTAAAAGAAGATTTAGCACGAAAATCCTCTGAAGATATATAGAATTATCGGGCAGGAAAAGATGAACTTAATTTTCTTAGATAGAATTAGAATAGGGTCTAAAATTTTTTTTTTTTTTTTTTATTTAAATAAAATTATTGATGATTTATATGAAGGATACATAGAAAAAATGACAGAGCTTGATATTGAATATGAAAACAGTTTGTTTTCCGCAGAAGAAGAATTGGATACTGATATTCAAAAGAGCAAAAAAGAGTTAAAAAGAGTTTTAAAAAGAGAGATTAAAGAAGAAAAAGAATGAAATTCATACTAATTTTTATTTTCCAGATAACAGATCTGTAAGTTCTTGAATCTTTTTTTTAAGTACTTTTATCTCAGCTTTTAATCTATTATTTTCTTCTTCAAGTTTTACTATTGACTCTTTTTTAATTTCATTTGAAATCTGTAGACTTTCTATATATACTAATTTTGAATTGAAAGACTCTTCAAGGGATTCAATATATTCATCTTTCATTTTTATTGTATCTTTATATACCTCATAAAATTTTTCACTCAAATCAGCTACAGATTCAAGTAGTACATGCTCCTTTTTTGGTTCTCTTAAGCTATCTTCCAATGCCTTAAGAGTATAAACATAAAATCGCCCTCTTTTACCAATCACCATCACTTTATCTTCGTTTTTCAATCTTAAGAGATAAGTGCGTGCATCTTGTTTGCTTATTTCAAGTTTATCAGCTATTTCATCACTTGTTAATTTATCATCTTTTAGGAGCTCAATAATTTGCCGTGTATAACTCATTCCTTCCATATTATATCCCTATCACATTTATTGAAGATAGCAAAGATTTAAATGTTTAAGTATATATAATATACACGATATACATTTAATATATAGGATATACAATCTTAAAAAACTTTTCAGTAGACAGGGTTGAGGGTTGATTTATAATTGAAGAAGAAGATTAAGAGGAGGGCGAATCAATTACCGTATCAATATCACTGGTACGGTAATTGTAACTCCTTATTATCACCAATTTTGAAGAAATCAATAGAAAAATGATGATTATTATTGAGTTGTAAAATTATTAAATATATTTCAATTAATATGAAGTTGAATAAAGTTGATCTACATTATAGATGTAAATGAGATAAAACATTTAGTGTGTGTTAAATGCGGGTGGGGTCTTCCCATAATTCCAAGTAAAAGATTTCAAGAATTTGAAATAGAATTTAGAAAACAAAATGAAGGACATCCTTTAACCGTGTTAACCGTTGCCGAATTAGATGAATTAGGAGAAAAACGTGCCAAATTGCGAGAATATACTAATACTGCTAAAGGATGGGCTAAAGTGAATAAGAAATGGATGATTTAGGATGATGTCGTCAAATTCAATTGTACCTAATGAACAAATGATGCCTTACATCACTGTATTGTTGCTTCACTGTACGTCTTACAAAAAAATTGCAGATTTATTATAAATTTTATTCATAAAAATTATTATTATTAAAAAGATAGTAGAAATGAATCATCAACTTAAAAGACGGATTGGATTCATATTATTAATTCTGTTAATAATTTTCATGTTTACTCTTTTTTTAATAGCGGCTCACTTTCGGGGATATGAATTAACGATTAATATTAATAAAGATGCAAGTGTATATGAAAATGATCCAAATAATAATTATGGCAATGATAATTATCTCCGCGTAGGGAATTTTTATGCCAGGAAGGTGCAAGCTTTCTATTACTTTAATATTTCTTCTCTTCCCAATAGGTGGATAGAGGCAAATATTATAGTAAATTTCGATTATGGTTCAAGTGTTGTAGACGTAGGAGCGAATCTTACCTATGAGAGTTGGGATGAAATGACTATAACCTGGAACAATAAACCGAATAAGAGTGTTTATAGAGGTCATATTTTATGTGACGGTTTTGATTTTAGAATTCCTTTAAGATCAGACCAAATTATCAACGATGGAGTAAGTGTTTGTTTATATGGAAGAGGGGGAGAGGGAGATGGATATATACAAGGATACTCAAAAGAAGGTGCTTCAAGTAACAACGATATAGCATGGATAGAATTAAGTTATAAGGGGATAGACCCAACAATCTTGAAAAGTCTAAGCATAGCTGGCATTATAATTTGTATCATTTTAGGGACAATCGGTTTGATCTTATTAATTGTTTTCATTAAATTAAAACCAGATAAAATTTCAAAAAAACCTAAAAAACCTATTAAAAAGAATGCTTTTGGTGTTGATTGGTTAAATGTTAATATAAATCAATATAATATAGGTAAAGCAACTCCAACAATTGAAAAAGAAATTAATCAATATATAACTCTTAAATTGGTGAATGGAAAAACTTTTATTTTTGTAAACGGAAAGAGGTTTATTCAGTGTATCCGTTTAATCTTAAACATACCAAGAGAGGATGTACCCTTATACGATGAGGTTGATTCTATAGATGAAGCAGCTAAATTGTATAATAAACATGTATTCCAAAATAGAATCGTAAGGGGTCCCATGGCAGCACCTGTACCAAATCAGAGACATGATATTACCCCAGAGCAGGAATTTTGGGGACATTGTTCAAACATTCAAGCATGGGTTGAGCATGACTACGACACAAGGATTCTAATGAGCAATATTTCATTTCCATTGTTAAGAGAATTGACAAAGGCAGGAGATCCCAAGGCAAGGAGAGTATATAAAGAAGAAATTGCTTTAAGACTCGAAAGCGGATACCCTTCTGTAGTTCAGTATCTTCTTAATCAAGGATATATACAAGTCTTTAGTCCCTCAGAATTCAAAACTATTTTGGAATCGCCTGACCTAATTAAGAATATCTCCTCTGAACTTAAAATATTGTCTCAATTTTTAAGATCTTGCGTTTCGAAGTTTCCAACAGTGCTTGAAGACATTTTATTACAAATTCTAAAGCTTCCTGAGGGTAAAAATATCTTATTTTCGAGTATTCAAATAGACCCAAAAATACCCACTTTTAGACCTTATTCAAGATACAACAACCCCCAATTTTTATATACTTTGAAATCCACATTAGAAAATCTCTTAAACCAAGTTGATGAAAAAATAGGTAAAGATATTTTAGATTGTATTCATGTAATTAAAAACAAACTTGAAGGAAAAGACGTTTATATACCTAATATATCAAGATGGAGAGGTTTAGAAGCTATGAAGAATATACCTTTAAATGAATTAAATGAGGAACAGAAATTACTTATTAAAGAAAAGATTATGAAACAAATTCAGAGGAGTCATTCGAGATGCTCTTACTGTGGAAAAATAATTCCGAATGGTCAAGACATCTGTGATTGGTGTGGACATAAAAAAGATGATGATGAAGGGGGATTTTTTCCATATCCTTTTATCTTCAAACCACCTGGAGGGGGAGGGGGCTCAATGAAAGGAGTCATAGCTGTTTCCATCAAAATTAAGTCTTAATCCTAATGTTTATTGATGCGTTTCATGAATATGCTTACAAATCGGAAAACCTTAATAATCAACGCATTTTTACTTTGAGGTGATGCAAATAAGCGAAAGGTTGCAATTCCAATTTATCAATATTTGACCGAAATGTTAGAAGGGAAGTTATCCAGAATAATATCCCCATAACATTTTTTATGAGAATTTAATAAGCATTTATCGATTTCAGGCTCAATTGTATGGTTTATACCGAGAGCATCCAACCAGCAACTAACACGGTATATTACGCCACATTCATATTGTTTGTTGAGTCCAATCATTTCCATTCCTTTGTAGGCGAAACATCGGTTCATTTCCCAATGTATCCGATTATTTTCAGGGAATGTATATTCAAAGTCCATAAAATCCGCTTTTAATACGCTAAAAGCATTAGTAATAAAATCTTTTAACTGCTCAAATGTTTTGATTTTTATGTTCTCCATTCCTATCGCCTTTTTTACTCGCTGCATTTCAATTACTGAAAGAGTTTTAATAGCTGCTTTATTTAGTTTGTTAGCAGTATCAATACCTAATTCACGGGCGCAATTATAAAACCAGGAGCCATCATGAGTCATCCAACATTTAACTAGTAGTTCTTTTAATTGATTTTTATCAAGTTGATCAAATAACGTAATTACCATAATAAATATCAAGTTGATAATGTTTAAAAAGTCTCATTGAAACAGAACCTTGTTAAAATTCTTCATGGATAAGTGGGAAACAAAAAACAAAGATTATAATCTATAATCTCCTTCTTCTACTTCTTCTTCTCTTCAAGAGTACTCCTCGTATCGTAGCTATTTTTTAATGATTTTCCTGATTCCCATTCTTTTCTAAGTATAAATTTCTGAATTAATTCGTTTGCATTTTTTGGTAATTCTTTTTTAAATTCTATATATCTTGGAACCATAAAATAGGCCAGGTTTTGTTTTAGAAAATTGTGAAATTCTTTATGGGTAATCGAAGCTCCTTTTTGAATTACAGCACAAATTTTTAAATATTTTTCCGAGGATTTGCTATCAAAAACGTCAAAAACAGCGCTTTCGACTATAAGTGGATGTGAATTTGCGACTATTTCGATATCCCCCGAAAAAAATATCTCCTTTTCTCTATGAATCATGTCTGATTTCCTTCCTAAGTAATATATGAACCCTTCATGATCGGCATATCCAAAATCGCCCGTGTAAACCCATCGATCTTCTCCTTTTCTTGTTATTGTCTCTTCTTGTAAGTTATAGTATTCAAGTTCAAAGGGGAGTCTTGTTCTTGCACAGATTTCACCGATATGATCTCGTCCAGGAGGAAGTTCTTTTCCTTCTGAATCAACAATTTTAATTTCAACGCCCCGTGCTGCCTTTCCGATAGAACCTAGTTTTCCTCCTTTGGAACCTACGTTATTTATAGTAAAACCAATTCCCTCAACAAGAGACCACATTTCAATTATTTGAATCCCAAACCTTCTTTCGAAGGTTTCCCATATCTTTTTTAAGGCTCCAGCTCCAAATGCATATTTAATCGAATGGTTTCTATCAATTTTTGACGGTGTTTGATTTACCAACATTGCCAAGTGTGCTCCATAATAGCAAAATCCATCAGGTTTATATTTTCCAATATCACTCCAAAAAGTTGAAACATCAAATTTTTCTACGATTATTATTGATCCATTATGATACATTATTGGAATTATCAAGAAATATCGTTCTAATCCTTGAAATAATGGCAAGGGACAATAAAATTTATTAATATTACTGCCAAATCCTAAATCTTCCAACTGTCTTCCTACACTAATTCCTGACAAGGTGTAATAATTTCTATACAACACTCCTTTTGGTATTCCTGTAGTCCCTGATGTATATGATATTTCGAGAGGATGGAAACTGTTCATTTGAATATTTGGTTTCTCTAAATTTTCAGAAAAGATTTCTGAAAAACTAGCATATTTATCCTCGTATTTATAATCATTTGGTGCGTTTTGGATAAAAATTTTCTTAATTTTGGGTAAATTTTCGTAAATCTCCTCAACATTCGCAAGATATATATAATCGATAATTAAAATTTCTGAATCGCTATTTTTCAATACATATTCCAGTAAATTCTTTTTTAATAAGTAACTTATTGGTACAAATACGCTACCAGTTTTTACAATGCCGAACCAACAAAAAAGAGCCTCTGGATTATTTGGAAATATCAAGGATATATGAGGATTTTTCAATTTTAATTTTTTAATTTGTTTTATAAGTCCATTAGCTATCTGATTTGAAATTATATTTGCCTCTTCATAAGTATAAACCTCATCACGATAATAAATAAATGGTTTGTCTTTATTAATCAGTGCTTTACTTTCAATTATTTTTGGCAGTGTAGCATCCTCAATATCATAGACTTTTGTTAGGTCACTTAGGTTATATATTTTTCGAATTTCCAAGTGTTCACCCTTTAATTCTATCACGACTTCTTCTTTATCTCTAAATGGAAAAGCGCTATCTTTAGCAATCTTACTGGGGATATAAACCCAATAACTATCATATGCACGGTTACCCGATTTTTTCTTCGAAATTTTACCTTTTCCAGTTTTTATCATAGATTTTTAAAAAAAAAAATTTACTATTGTAAATAAATAATTCCTAACGTAAAAATAATCTTATTAATTTTTTCTCGCATTCTTACTTTAAAGGAATTTCATCATATTCTTGTTTTATTAGAGGGAATCTGTCAAGATTATAATGAGGAAAATAAAGAGAAAAAGTGAATTCCTTTTGAAATGATGGTAATGATGCAATTTCTCTATACTTAATCTCATAGGCAATCTTATTTGCTAGATATCTTTGCTCAATATCTTTTATAAATAATTGTGCTCCCATTCCTGCTGAATTTCCAATCTGGAAAATGGAGTTTTGTTCAACCTCAGGGAATAAACCAATAAAAGCGGCATTTTTTTTATTGATATAAGTTCCAAAGGCTCCTGCTAAAAGAACTTGTTCAAGAGATTCTTTTTTTTTATGTTCCATTTTAAGTAATAAATTCGCTGCAGATAAAAATGCACTTTTCGCTAGTTGAAGCTGATGAATATCTTTCTGAGAAATGGTGATTTCCTCAATGTTATTATCATTAATATTTTTTTGATATTGTTCATTATCCCATTCAGCTTTATATATAATATAATGGTATTTATCTTCCCTTTTTACAACACGACGATGTTTCATTACTTTTTCTGATTTGATATTAAATTTTCCCGCACGCGTGATGATATTTGATTTCAGCATTTCTGCTATCATGTCAATGAGCCCTGAACCACACAATCCAAGTGGTTTTATGTTTCCTATTACGTCTATTGAAGGTTCCAAAGTATTTCTATCAATTTTGACTGATTCTATTGCTCCTTCAGAAGCTCGCATACCATATAAAATATGAGCACCCTCCAAAGCCGAACCAGCAGCACATGAACATGTAACTAATCCTTCATTATTTCCCAACACAAGTTCACCATTAGTACCAATATCAATTAAAAGAGAATATTTATCGTATGTATTGATTTTAGATGAGATTATACATCCAATTGTGTCTGTTCCTACGTAGCCAGCAATAACAGGAGGAGAATATACATTTACATTGGGATTACATTTTATTCCAAGCATACCCGCACTTACATTAATTGGGGCTTTAAATACTGGAATGTAAGGTGAAACAGCTAAAAATTCTGGGGTTATTCCAAAAAATATGTGATGCATTCCTGTATTTCCTACAACAGAAATATCTTTAACACACGAAATAGAAATGTGAGCCTTATCACAACAATCCTCAAGTATATGATTTAAAGCATTAATCACCAATTCTTTTGCTTTATGAATTGCATTATTTTTTACGATATAGGTAATTCTTGAAATAATATCTTCACCGATAGCCACTTGAGGATTTAACATAGCAGAAACCGCTGCAATTTCGCCTGTTTTTAAACAAATTAAATATCCAACAAGAGTAGTAGTTCCAATATCAATAGCTAATCCAAAAAGATTATTATTTTTATCTCCGACATCAATATCATGAAGAGTCCATGGATCTTCCAATGAGAGCTTTCTAAAAAAAGCTGTAACAAGACCATCTTCTTTTCTCATAATATGTGGTAATTTTTTAATAGTGTTATATAGAATATCATTTACATGAAATAAGGTGTGATTTTCATTTATCTTATAATTACTATTTCTTTCTATTACGTCCTCAAATAATCTAGATAAATCATTTTTTGGATTACCTAAATCCGCAGAGGTGATCTTACAAAGCAGTGAAGTAATTCCGGGGTTAGTTTTATCATTATTTTTTATTCCGAGAGATTCTAAATCAGCATCTACTAAAATTCTAATTCCTCTCGAAATTAATGAGTCAGTTAAAAATACTCTTAAATCTCCTAAAATTTTAGTTTGACATGCTAACCTATAACCTTCTAATATTTTTTGATTGTTTAATATTTTTTTTTCTTGTTCTGATGGTTCTGAAATTTTTGGATTAGGATCTAAAACACTAATTACGCATTTTCCACATGTTCCCTTACCTGCACATAGGGCACCTATAGGTAAATTTAACGCTAAAAGCGATTCATAAACAGTTGAACCTTCAACAACATTGATTCGTTTAGATATTGGTTCCAAAATGAGGGTATTTCTTTTATTCTCCATATGAGTACCCCTTATAGATAAAAGGAAGGGATTAATTATTCTTAATTCCGTAACCATTTATCAATTAGATTAAAACCTTCTAAAGCGTCCTTTGCGTAAGCATCTGCTTTTATTTGTTCTGTGAATTCATAAGACGCAGCAGCACCTCCCAAAATAACTTTTACCTTATTTGCTAAATCTCCTTTTTTTAATAAGGACACTGCTCTTTTTATGAAGGGTTCCGCTGAAGAAAGAAGATATGATATACCAATAACTTTAACATCTGGCATTCGAGCGGCTTCTTCAAATTTTTCAGGTTTCACATCTATTCCAAGGTCGATAATATCCATACCATAAGATTTCATTAACGCGATTAGAATATTTTTACCTAAATTATGAATATCCCCTTCAATTGTTCCGACAACTACCTTTCCCGAGTAATTCCTAGCCTTGTATAATCTTCTTCTATCTTCCTCATCTATAGATATAATTTCACCTTGGAGAGCTTCTGCCGCTAAAATAAGCCCCATTTCTCCTGATTCTTCCAATCCTTTTAAAATACCCTTATTTATAATATCGATTATGGGTACTCTTGCATCTATTGCTTGTTTTATGGTGTCTTTCATTGAATAAAAGTCGAGTGAACTAACCGCTTCAATGACGTTATTAATATAATATAAAGGATTTTTAGTTTTTGTCTGATTTTCTAAACTTGTATTTTCCATTATAAAATTTACCTCTCTCAACTCTTAATAATAGATATTATCAAATAATTAAAACGATACCATGCCAACCAACATAGGGAACAGATTCCTTTGGATGTTCGGGATTAATTACAAATGGTGGTTTTTCTCCACATTTGACAGCTGTAGCAAATATATCCACTCCACAAGCCTCTAGTGAAGGTCTAGCTCTTAAATACTGCCGGCACATTTGATTATCGAGCACAGGACAAGGGGGAATTTTTTTTTGTTGCATTAAGTCTTTAAAATATTCTGGAGAAAAAAATCCGCAACCAACACAAGGTCCACCTTTAAACCCCATAGCAAGATAATATCCCAAGTATGTTGCTTCTGCTTCTATCATTGAGACTATTTGATTTAATAGATTTACATCTCCCTGGACACCGAGAAGAATTCCGGGAAAAATATGATTTTTTGTCGGTGGATAAAATGTAATTAATATAGCATGATTATAACTACTAACAATTTCTCTCATCTCTTCGGTAGTTGGAGAATGTGGAGGACAATTTATACTAGTTCCGTAACCAAAACACACAGGAATTCTACATTTCCAGCGTACGCGCGGATCTATTACAATTTTATCTGTTGGTATTAATTTAGCATGACCAGTAGCTTTAATTTTTGATTTTATAATTATTTGATTTATGATTTTATTAGATCGTTCAAGGAGCTCAAGAAAGATCTTTTCATCAGGTTCAATTTTTATTGGAGATGGTGGCCTATCTTTCTTTTTTGGTAATAATCTCCGCCATTTGAAAGATATTTTAGACCATTCTTTCTCAACTTCAGGTATCAGTTTCTGCGTCATTAATTTTATCCTTGTTCTTTTTTTTTACTTAAATATTCATTTATTTATTAAAATAATATTAGTTTTTTACGTACGTAAAGATCTTTCTATATTAGTAAAAAAATCTTAATATACCATGAAATCATCATACTTTATAAAATTTATTAGTTTTTTACGTACGTAAAGCATCTTTAAAGGGAGCCATAATACCATTTAAACCTTCACTATAGAAGTATCTAAAGTGTGTATTAGAGCTGTTTTAGAAAATATATATATGATCGGTCCTATTTGATTTGAGTTTATCAAGAACTTATATATACTATTAAATCGAAATTAGTACATATCTAAAAAAAAATGAGTCTTATTCGTCAAAATTTATCGTTGTATATTAGGAATAGAAAATTAATATTTTAGGAGATCAGACATTTTTTTTAAACTTCATAGCTTCATTTTCAAATATCCAACTAAGAATTATCCCAAAAACTAATAATTCTTGACCCTCTAAACTATGACCACAATTTTCTAATAAAATTGCATGTTTTTCAGGAATTGCTGCTTGTTTTTTGTTTAGTTCAAAAGATAATGAGGGTGGAAATATAGTATCATCTTTTCCATGAATTAAAAATACCTGATTTCTATTAAATTCCGGATCATTTTTAAGGAAATAATGCGCGGATATTTTAATTGCACGTTCATCTTCTACTTTAGATAGTATGCGCCTAACGAACCATCCTGCTGAAAAAAAGCGGAACTTTGCTTTAAGTAAGAGCTCAACAGAATGTAATGCACTAATCCCTACAACCATTGCAACTCGTGTGTCTTCATAACATTTTGTTAAAACAGATGTACCTCCCATTGATTTTCCTATAAAACACAAGGATCCCTTTTTAACATCTTCAAAAGAGCAAACAAAGTCAAGGACACAATTAACATCCTCAAATAAATTAAACCATTCTGCTTTTTTTCCACCTGCTTCTCCATGACCTCTCTGATCAAAAGCAATAGTAAGATATCCCATATGAGCGAGGGCAACGAGATTTATTTCATTAACTTCTTTTTTCGCCCAAAATCCATGAAAAAATATGATTGTTGGTCTAGGATGGGGATATCGCCTTCCATTAGGAGTTACTATTGTTTCCGAAATTGAACGATAAAAATTTCCAGTTGATTTTACACCGTCGTCAAAAGTGATTTCCACCTTCTGAATATCTACTATATTTTTCGATTGCATTTTTAAACGGCAAATGATGTCGAATTGTTTATAATGATAAATAAGTTGGGATTAATTAAATTATATAGATTTTTCTTAAAAAAAAGATTATAGAGTTTTTAAACATATAACAATTTAATTAGAATTTTTTTTATATTTAAAAATAAAAGGTGTCATTTATATGAAGAATTGGGACGACCATTATTCTCGAAAAGTTACCTCTAAAGAAGAAGCCATCTTAAATATAAAGTCAAGAAATAGAGTAGTTTTTGGACATGCTGCCGGAGAACCAATTGTCTTAGTAGATGAACTTGTTAGACAAAAAGATCGGCTAACCAACATTGAGATTGTTCATATGGTCCCTCTAAGAGAATGTCAATATTGCTTGCCCGAAATGGAACAACATTTTTACCATAACTCTTTATTTGCAGGTGCAGGAGCACGACAAGCAATTAGGGAAGGGAGAGCTGATTATACGCCCGTATTTTTTTCGGAAATTCCACGCCTTTTTCGAGATAATATTTTACCGGTAGATGTAGCATTAATTCAACTTTCTCCGCCAGATGAGAATGGTTACCTTAGCTTCGGAGTATCCGTAGATTATACAATGCAAGCTGCAAAATCCTCAAAAATTGTAATTGCTGAAGTAAATAAACAAATGCCTAGAACATATGGAGCTTATATTCATATATCTGAAGTTGATTATATTGTTGAGACTGACAGACCCTTAATCGAAATACCTCTTCCTAAAATCACCAGTATTGAAGAAAATATTGGAAGGAATGTTGCCTCATTAGTTCCAGATCGAGCAAATCTCCAATTAGGTATTGGTGGGATACCTGATGCAGCATTGAAATTTCTAACGGAAAAAAAAGATTTAGGAATTCACACAGAAATGTTCTCTGATGGAGTAGTTGAGTTATATGAAAAAGGAGTTGTAACAAATAAATGTAATAACCTAAATCCGGGTAAGTTTATTGCTACGTTCTTAATGGGCACAAAAAAGCTTTATCAATTTGTTGATAATAATCCTAATGTTGAAATGCATCCTGTTGATTACACTAATAATCTTATGATTGCAGGGAAAGTAAATAACCTAATTTCTATTAATTCTGCCCTCCAAATAGATTTATTTGGCCAAGTATGCGCCGATACACTCGGATACCAACAATACTCTGGTGTCGGAGGACAGGTTGATTTTGTTCGTGCGTCAAGTATATCTCCTGGAGGTAAATCAATTATAGCACTTCCCTCAACAAATAAAAAGAAAACAATTAGTCGAATTGTTTCTAAATTAAGTGAAGGAGCCTGTGTAACCACTTCACGTAATGATGTTCATAATGTGATTACTGAATATGGTATTGCCAATTTACGTGGAAAAACAATTCGCCAACGAGCAAAAGCCTTGATTAATATAGCCCATCCTGATTTTCGTGATCAACTTAAGAAAGATTTTGATAAAATATGTATCTCTTAAATTAACCTTTCAAAAAAAAAGAAAAGAAATGAAGTGTAGAAAAGCAGAAATATCTGATGCGCTAGGAATCACCAAAGTTCATGTTGATACATGGAGAAGTGCTTATAAAGACATAATCTCAGATGATTTCCTTCAAAGCTTAGTTTATAAAGGACGTGAAAGTCGATGGAAGGAGCGATTGGAAAATCAGGAAGAAAAACACTTTTTTTATGTTGTTGAAGATGAGCTAAGGAATATAATTGGTTTCACTGTAGGTGGATTAGAACAATTTGAACCCAATATAGAGGATCCTATAACTTCTAAGTACAATGGAGAACTATTAGCCATATATGTTCTTGGAGAGTATCAAAGAAAGGGAATTGGTGCTCAATTAGTCCAAAAAGTTGTAAATCATCTTCTAGAACATGGAATTAATAGTATGCTGGTGTGGGTCTTAAAGGAGAGTAAATATCGTGCCTTTTATGAAAAACTCCGAGGAAAATATTTAACTGAGAATTATAAAGAAATAGGTGGAGATAAATATATAGTAGTATCATATGGATGGGACAATATTAAAGAAATTGCTACTAATTAATGGTGATTTCTATTTTAGTTTTCAAATCCTTCAGCATAAATTTTCATTATCTTTAAGACTTATACGACCTGTTCCTCAGAAATAACATTTTTTAAGAACTCATGGAATTCTTCTGAATACTTTTCTAAACTATTGGAGGGTTCTTTGAAATTTGTTTTTATGAACTTTTTAATCAGTCTATTTTTTAAAACTACCAAATTTATTATAGGTTTAACTTCTTTGGTTATATAAACGTTAAATGGGGGGTTTTTTCTTCCACCAATTTTAGGTATATTGACTAAATGATATTTATATAAATTACTAATTATTTTATGGAAATTTCTATGAGGGAAGGTTTCAAGATACCATTTCTTGAGACTGTTGATTGGCATGGGGTTATTAGACAAGAGTTTAAGGATCTCTAAGGTATCTTTTTTTTCTAATAAAGTTATGATATTATCCTCTTCTAATTTTTCTTGAATTTCATCGGCACAAGCTATATAAAATTCTTTAATCCAGGCTTTAACTAAGATTTTATTGTTTTTAATTTCTTTTGGATTATTTAGGCTAGTTAAGTTAGTATTCTCATAAAAGGCGGTAAAAACTTTCTCTTTTGATTTTAACCACTCTGTAAATTCAATGCATAAAGTAAAAACTGCTTTTTCAGTTTCAGTTGATGGTGACTCTTTAAATATTATTGAAATCATAAGAAGATCTTTATTTGCACGAGCCCATTCTGAATCAATTTCGAAATAGTAATTCAATGTATAAGAAGAATTGAAAGAATATGTAAAAAATCCTTCAGAAATAATCTGGTCCATTAGATTTGGAACAATAGCTGTATCTTCTTCATTAAGTCTTTTTTTTGGAAAAGAATAGAATACTGTTGGTCCTATTTTCCGGTTGAAGTAAGATAAAACGACTAGAAATTGCATTGAAAAATTTTCTAATTTACTTTTTTCAGTTATTTAAATAGTCTAGTACCAATATTAAAATTTCAATATTATTCAGATGAATATGCTGAAAAAGAATAATTAATCTCTTAATATTTTTAATTTCGTTTTCATTCTCTTTAATAATGTAGCCTCCATATTAAGGATGTTTGTCATTGCTACTAAATAATAGAGATTTCTAATGTTGATATAGGGACTTTATATATTTTTGTTCTTTATATCATTCAAATATGGGTTAAAATCTAAAAAAAAATTAAAAATTTAAGAAAAAATATTGCTATGTCGAAAGATGAAATAAGGAATAAAATTAATAGAGTGCAACGAGAATTACTAGAAATAGAAGGGGGGACTCAGAAAAAAGTTGTTTATATTACAAATAAAATTGAGGAGGAATATAACCTTAAAATCAATGAAATTGAATCACTATTACAAGCAGAACAAAATAAATTAGATGAAATTAATAAAAGAATCCAAGAATCGGTATCTGAAAAGAAAGGATTAATTGCTCGTATAAAGTATTTAAAAAAGAAAGATACTACTATGAAAAAGGAGAAGATAAAAAGAGTAAACGAGGAACTAAAGGCAATTTCAAAAGAAAAGGATACCAAAATGAAAAGTATTACAAAGCAAATTAAGGTATTAGAAAAAGAGTTAAAAACTATAAAACCTGAATGAATATTAACCCTTCCACATATTTTTATATATACATTTCTTCAGGTGGAGGTTTATAATACACATATCTATAATTTCGGGCAAATAATTCTCTAAATATCTCTCTTACACTCATGGAACCATATCTCCCAATAATATCGCTTAAATCTATATTTCTGGGGTCATATCCTGCTTCATCATATATTTTTCGCTTTACTGGATCAAGTAGTGTATCGTAGGCTTCCTTTAATTCTATAAATCTTTCCTTAGCATTTGGATCTTCCTTGTTAAGATCGGGATGATACTTTTTTGCTAATTTTCGATATGATAATTTGATTTCCTCTTTAGTAGCATTTTTATTAATTCCAAGAATATCATAATAATTTATAGCCATTTTCATAAAACACAAGAAAATATAGGAATAAATAACTATCTTTATAGAAATATAAGGAAAAGTAAAGCTTTAATTTTTAAACTATAAAGCGTGTTTTTCTTTTTTCTACATATTGTTGGTGATACTCCTCTGCTAATATTGAAGAAAAATTGGATACAAGCTATGGAATGAAGCGAACTGAGATCCTCTGTAGTAATTGTAAAGGACACTTGGGACATGTTTTTGATGATGGACCAACCCCTACGGGCTGTCGATATTGTATAAATTCGATTTCCTTAGATTTTCAACCAGATACTAAGGAATAATTATCCTAATTTTATCTTTATTTTATTTAAACTTTTATTATGAAGCATTCTAAAAGAGAAAATCATAGATTATATATGGAATCTAATATTTAGATTA
>JAHLWP010000029.1 GCA_019057865.1 Promethearchaeota archaeon | reverse complement strand
TTTCATGAAATCCACTATTAAAATCCTCATCAGTCTCATCTGTTAATTCTTCCATCTTATGAAATCCACTATTAAAATCCTCATCAGTCTCATCTGTTAATTCTTCCATCTTATGAAATCCACTATTAAACCCCTCATCAGTCTCATCTGTTAATTCTTCCATCTTATGAAATCCGCTATTAAACCCCTCATCAGTCTCATCTGCTAATTCTTCCATTTCATGAAATCCTTCATCAAACTCCTCATCGCTCTCAGTATTTAATTCATCCTGTTCAGCTTTATCACTAAATTCGCCTTTTTCGCCTATTTCACTTATTTTACTACCCCTCCTAAATTTAAGACTTTAAATTGTCAAAATTGCTTTTAAAACACTCTTTTATTTTTCGGTCATTGCGATTCATCTTAATCAATATAAAAAAATATCTTTATATTTAAACAAAAAAATGTAAATCACCAATTATCATCTTTATCATTTTTCATTTATAAAGAAAAAAATCCGCTTGAATGAAAATTTTTTCTTTAAATAATACTATTTGTTATGTAAATTTACTAATTCGCTTGTATTTTTTATCTATTATATCTTAGGTAATATAACATTATAAATATTACTGTTAGAACGAAATAAGATAATATAATTTTTTCAATATCCTATATAAAGGAAAAATTTTAACACGATAATTTAGATCTCATATTTAAAGAAAAAATCTTCAACCATTTTTCTTACCTAAGAATCTTAACTCTTTTTCTAAACATTTACTCTGTTCAGTTACTTTTTATTTGCAAGGGGTGAATTGAATTTTCCTTTAAATATATGTATTTCAACTAATATATAAATGAAGAAAAGAGGAGATAATAATTAAAAAGCCGAAATTATTGAACTTAATCCCAAACAAGGAAGGAATCGTTAGATTCAAAACTGGAAATGTTCATGAATATAGAATTCAATATATTGAATATTTTATAGTAATAGTAGATGATTTTCCATGTGATCTTTTCTTCTTTATTTGGAGAGTTTTGTGGAATGATGAGAAAAGAAGCTTTGAATTTCCAATAAAAGCTTATTTTGATTCAAATTTTTGGAATCAAACTCAAAAAAATTTAGCAATATTGGGCTTTCTTGAACCAGTAGAATATGAACAATCTAAACATATCTCTCATGAGAAACCACTTCCAGAAAGAAGTAAAGTATTAGATTTAGGTAAAGATGCATTTCAAGAGGGGGATAAAAAAGGAATTATAAATGAGATTGATCCATATTTGTTCATAATGAGTCCTGAATATCGGGCATATTCTTTCATAAACGCATGGAAGAAAGCTACACCAGAAGATCGGGCAAATAATATGAAATTTCTAAAATTAATGAAACATTAATATTGAAATTCAAGAAAAAGATGTGTGAGTAAACAAAAATGAAAAAATTCAATAGAATGAGGCAGATATTCAATCTTTTAGATGGTAAAGCCCTTACTGTAAAGGAAGTGGAGAATCAAATTGGTGACATATCAACAAGGGCGAGTGAATCTCTCTTAAGGCATTATTATAAAGAGGGATACCTCATTAGAAAACGCCCAATAAAAATGATGGTGACTTCTTTTTCTCCAGTAAATTAATTAATATAAAAGATGAATTATTAATTGCATCTGCCCAGTTTATAAGTTGCGGGTTTTCACCCAAATACGACCTTTTGAACCTCTCTCTGGGCAGATATATAAACATGATATTAGAGTAAAATGGCATGAGTGTTCCCATTGTGATTATAAAACAAAAGCAAAGCAAAATCTCAATAGGCATTTAGCTTATAAACATGATATTGGAGTGAAATGGCACGAGTGCCCTTATTGCGAGTATAAAGCCAAAGAAAAGGGATGTTTAAAGAAACATTTGGCAAATAAACATATTAAGATGACAAAATAATGAAATAATGAAATTCTTTTTCTTTTTTATAAAAATTTTTAATATGATATAAAATATATATTTAATAATAATATATATTAAATAGAAGTATATGATTTCGGAAAGTTTATATTTTAAAAATGTATAAACCATCTTATAATAATGTTATCAAAAAAAGTATTATCACAAATTCTTAAAAATAATGGTGCCGAGGATATTTCTGAAGTATCATTTGATTTGTTTAATGATATTGTTTCAAAAATATCGGTAGAAATCACTTCAATAGCGGTAAAATTAACTCGTCTTAAAGGAAATAAAACAATCCAAAAAGATTCAATAAAAGTAGGAATATATAATTTTTTAGGAAAATATCCTGATAATTTAGAATCTAAAATGTTTCCAGTCTCCAATATTAAAGATATAATGGAAAAGAGCGATGCTAAAAGAGTTTCTAAGAATACTGTTGATTATATTAATAAAGTAATTACTTGGATAAGTGAAGAAATTGCATTAAACGCTGTAATTCTAACACATAATAATAAGAAAAAATTAATCGAAGAGGAGGCAATAAAATTCGGCACTCAAAAGTTTTTAGAAAAAGAAATACAAAATAGAATGGAGGACGATTAGAAAATGGAAGATATGTTTAGTGCACATGAAAAAACGATATGTGATGTTATTTGTGACGCTATGCGGAGTGGAGATTTCGAAATTTTGAGAGGCATTCAATCCTTTGATTTATCTCCGTGGATGGGTTTAAGAGGCGTCGAAATTATAGTTACAGTATTGGTTGATTTAACGATAGCTTCAAATCCCTTTAGATTTTTTCCAGAGTCCGAAGTTGAAGAAACATACAATGAATTGGGTATATATGATATAATCAGGGAAAAGTTTGATTTAGAAAGCGGAGGTAAATTTCCCTATTCAATATTAAGATATTTATTGGGTGATCTTAAAAAAAGGCGTCAAAAATTAAGTAAATTAGCATCATTTGGTCTTGTTAGCATTGAGCCAACAGATCAACCAATAAGAGATAGTAGTTTAATATCTCTAACAGATATTTGGGATCCTTTATTAGAAATGATAATAAATGATGAATTAGAATTAAGGGTATTTGTTAGCTCCTTAGGAAAAATGCTTGCTTTAGGTGTGGGAGAAAGAGGGATAAGGTTCATTAAACCTATTATTATAGCAATAAACCGAGCAGAAAGCAATGATAATGAAATCTCTTTAGAGGGGTTTCTCAATATATATCTTGATATGGGGTTACCTTACTATTATTTTCCGATTTCAATCAGGACAGATGAAAAAAAGAGCGAAATAATTAGATTAATTGGGTATAAAAATAACGAGAAAGTTATTTTTAACCCACATTCGGTTAGAGCTTTACAAGTATGGCGTACAGCGGCTCAAGATTATTTAAATCGGCTAAGAAGATCAAGAGGGAGTCCGTAAATGGAAATTGAAGGAATAGCGTATAATTATTTAATAAAATCGTTTGATGATCTCATTTATAACGGATTAGACAGTAGCAACGACCGTCTTTTAAGAGGAGTTCAATCTTTTGATATATCAACATTCTCACATCTTGAAGGGATTGAATCAATTTTATCCGTTATGTTTGCATTAATTGTTGATGGGAAAATTGAAGCAGAGGATCTTGAACGAAGATTAAAAGATGATAAAGAATACTATGAAAAAACTGGGACATTAGAAAAAATGGAAGAACGCTTGACAAGAAAGAAAAGTGGAGAAATTCCATTTTTCTTTATTAGAAATGCTTGCAGTGGATTGAGAAATGTCGTTAAAAATCTGTTTTTGCTTCAGGAACATGGATACATTGAAATTATTGGAAAAGACATTGAAAACTCTTTTCTTAAATTAACATCTATTTGGGAAAAATTTATTGAAGATACTATAAAGCGTGGTTATGAAGCAGATATTTATGGTAGTTCAATTAGTAGAATGATAGCATCGGGTATTTTACAAAAAGGATTTAGATTGATATACCCAATTGCTTCTGCTTTAATGGTAGCTGAAAATTTTAAGGGAGAAATGAAATTAGAGGATTTTAAGAAACTTTTTGAGGACAGCGAGTTAGAATATAGACATTTTACTAATGTAATAGAAAGAGATCAAAAAAAACCAAAAGATATAAAATTAATACACCACTTAGGGGAGAAAAAGATAATTTTTAACACAGCCTCGATATATGCTATGAAACAATGGGTTAATTTAGCAGAAGAATTAAAATTAGAAGAAGAACGAGAATTGTAGAAGGGATTGAAATACATTGTCAAGAAGAACTGAAGAAGCTTTTAAAATTTATTCATCAGATGAAATTAAACAAAATAAAAACGATGTTATTGGCGAAGAATATCAAAATATATTAGAAGATGTCAGAAAAATAATAAGATTTCAGCAGAAATACCATATAGAAGATGGAATATCAGGATTTCTCTTTCATGGTGATGTTGGATTAGGGAAAACTCTAATTGGAAAAATTATAGCTAAAGAACTTAATAGTCATTTGATTTTTGTTGACGGTGCGGATATTGCTCGTTCGTTATATGGACAGTCAGAACAACAAATCTCCATTCTCTTTCAAAAAGCAACTCAATTCAGACATTCTATTATCCTTATAGATGATTGTGAATCAATTTTTCCAAAAAGAGATTGGATTAAGGGCGAATCTTGGCACCTTGCTCAAAATAATGTGTTTTTCCATCGATTAGATGAATTAAATACAACAAAAATATCAGTGATATTAACGACGAATAGATACGACTTAATAGACAAAGCGATTAAAGATCGACTTTACAATATTGAATTTCCTATTCCAAGTGAAGAAACGCTCATAGAAATCACAAAAAAAAAATGTTTAAAGTTAAATTTGGAGTTTGAAGATATTAGAACAAAAATTGAGTTTGAAAAGATTAAATCTATGCGAACATTAGAGAAAAAAATAATATCATTATATATTGATAAAATTCTTAAAGATTCAAATGTTTAATATAAAATTTTACTCGCGACGCTGCGTCGCGAGTATTTTAAGGTGAAAAATTATTACATTCATATTAGTTCATTGTACAGAAAATAGTGTATTAAAAACTATTTGGAACTGGAAAAAAGGAAGAAACAGAAAAAATTTGCAAAACTATTTTATTGAAAAACTCGATTCGAGAACTTTCCTGATGGAAGCAAATGGAGAATTGTTAACCTTATTATGGTCATTAAAAAAAAGATGTAATAATAAATTAGATTTATTTATTACAGAACCTATATATGAAAGAGATTTACCAAATATTGTTAAAGAGGTAGTAAAATGTCTAGAAAAGAAACCAACAATAAAAAAAGAACTCGAGAAGGTAAAGAATCTAAAGATCGAATGTTTAGTGAATTTGAAAATGGAATAAGGCAATTGATAGAAAATCATCAAATATATAAAAAAAATCTATCAAAAAAAGCTGAAGATGAATTAGAAAAATTAATTAATGATATTGTGGCGAAATATTATGAGTAGTGATGAAATTAAAGTAAATTTTGAGAATGTTGGAGTGTTTAGAGGCACTTATTCGTTTAATTTAAAAAAGGGCTTAAATGTTGTAAAAGCTCCTAATGCTAAAGGAAAAACAAGTTTTACAAGAGGTTTGGAGTTGTTTCTAATCCCTACTTCAGAATTAAAAGGAAAGGGATATTATATGAACATGTTCGCAACTGCTCCAGATGAAAAATTAGAAGTAGAATTGATTTCTGATACTGATTCTTGGAAGCGTACATTTAGAAGACCTCAAAATAAAGATTATCTCTTAGCTATTTCTGGAGATCCATTTCCATTAAAAGGAATCAATTTATCACAAGTATGTTTCGCAACTCCTGAAAATAAATTAATGAATTCAATTCTTTATGGTAAATCAATAAGGGAATATATTGAAGATATTTCAGGTAGTAAATCTTATGATGTAATTGCTAAATCTTTAGAAAAATTTCAACGAAATTACAATCGTCAATACCAAATATATAAAAGAGATTTGATTTTACTGGAAGAAATTAATACTACATTAGAAAATGATTTAAAAGAAAAGAGTAAATATTTAAAAATGTTAGAAAAACTTCCGGAAATTGATGAAGAACAACTATTGAAAGATAAAAATTTAAGAGAAAAATATTTTGAGACAAAAAATGAGAAAGAAAAAATAGACAAAACGATAAGAGAGATAAAGGGAAAAATTGAAAGTTTAAATCAACAAATAAACAATTTAAAAATGGAAATCAACAGATTAATAGAAATAATTTCTGAAATTGAAAAGGAACACCCTCAGATTACAAAAAGAATTGAGGTTTTAAAAGATTCATTACAAGAAAGCATAAAAATGAGGAAAGAAATTCAACAAGAATTATCAAAAATTGATGATGAGTTAAAATCAATAAACGATAATTGGATTAAAAGAAAAAAATATGAAGAAGATAAATGTTATGCTTGTGGAAAACCATTAACGCTAAAAGAATTACAAGATTTCGAAAAAAGTCTTGAATTAGCCAAAAGAGATTATTCAAAACAATTAAAAAAAGTAAATAGAGAAATAGAAGATTATCGAGATGAAATTAATGACTTACAAATTCAAGAAAGAGAATTAAGTATACAAAGAACAAATTTATCAAAAAGCGAAAAATCTTTAGCTAGAAGAGAATTAGATTTAGACAAAATCCAAAAAGAATTAGAGGATAATATAGAAGAACAAAAATCACTAGAAAAGGAAATTTACAAATTATTAGAAAATGTTAGCGATGATATACTTGAATTAAAAAAGGAGAGAGATAAAATTGAAGACAGAATCCAAATTCTTGAATCTAAAATAAAAGAAACAAAAAAGAGAATCAAAGAATTGGAAGATAGCACAAAAAGAGCCGAAATTTTAACAAATAAGATAGAATTTTTAGACGAGTGTTTTTCTTATTTAAAAAGAAGGAAAGACGAAATAACAGAAAAAGCGGCTGAAAAATTTAATGAAAGAATAAACGAAATATACGAGGAACTAGGCTTTACTGATTTTAAGGAGGTTTTAATTAAAGATGATTATAAGATTTACATCACTCGAGAAAAGGATGGAAAAATATTATCTGATTGGGCTCTAGAAGCACTTTCAACATCGGAACGATACACAATTGGCATAACTCTATTAATTGCTGCTAAAGAAGAATATCTTCCAGATTTTCCATTATTTGTAATCGATGAAATTGTTACAAGTTATGATGATGATCGTATGGAAAAACTGAAAGAATATATAGCAAATATATCCGATTATGTTGTAATTACTCAATTAGCCCCTGAAAGCTCTATGGAAGAATTAGCTATAGAACACATTATATAATAAATTTTAAAGGTATTTTTCATGTCTCAAAATATTAGCGTATCTAAAGTTGTAAAATTAGGTAATAGTTTGGCACTTGTTATTCCGAAAGAGATGTGCGAAGAATTAAAGATAAAAAAGGGTACCTATGTTGGTATTCAATTAAAAGAAGATAATCTAATAGTTAAAAAAGTTTTAAAATAAATTAATTGTGAAAATTTTTGGAAAATAGAAAAGAAAAATTAAATGATCTAATAAATAAATTTGAAAACCAATGTCTTGATTGTGGAAAGTTATTTTTAGGCGTATCTATTGATGTTGACAATTCTAGTCCTACTGATATGTATCCAGCACCAGTAAATATTAAAATTAATCCCTATTCTTTATCGTTTTCATGCTGTTTGTTATTGAAATTATTAAGTTAAAGTCAAACTGTATTCTAAGGATATTTAAGATAATAAGAATTCTTGATAGTATTATAGTAAATAAGGTAAAAAAAAGTGAAATAAGTATTTCTGAAAATGAAACTTTTGAGGAAGTCATAGATAAATGGTATGTCTTCTAATAAAGAAATATTGAGTCACAATTGTATGGAAAGGATATCAGATTTTTTTAACGAAAAAAATTTTACTTAAGCAATTGAAGCATTTTTAAAAGTAATAGAAATTAAACCTAATGATGTTGTTGTTTGGATTAATCTTATTATATACAAAGAAATTAATTTCTATTTAATATGTTAAGCTATTAAATAGACCAATTCTTTTTCTTTTTGATGAATTTGAATAATTATAAAAAGGGTAATTTTTTTGGTAATATTAAAGATAAAAATCATATAATTCTAATTGGAAAATTTGTTTTTCAATGTTTTCAATTTTTATAGATTTTTACTTATAATAGTTGTGAGTAATAAATGGTTATTTGTCCCCGAATTAATAGAGATTGTCCAAATAGGTGTAGCACTATTATGGATACAAATGCCCTAATCCATTATATGCAATATCTTTCTGAAGCTAAATATAGCCAGGAGAATTATCCCTCAGAACAAGAATTTAGAAATAGGCATTACCATGATATACTGAATGATTTCAGGAATGTTTTTGCGGGTATAAAAGCAGATTGCTCTTTCGGAGGATTTTTTGCTTCAAATTTAGGTATTGAAAAGGAGTATAAGGGAACGTTTCTCTATGAGGTTAGGTTTTTAAACAATTTGGGCGCATCATATCAGCGAAATTTTTTAGATATTTTATTAAATGGAATAAACAACCATATTGTGGACCGTGATGCTTTAAGAGACCTGAAAATTAAAGCAGATAATTTTACTAGGAATCCTAATAGACGGTTGTCAGAAATTGATTATCGAGATTTATCTTTTTTACTAGGCGCGCTAGAAGAAATCAACCTTCACCACAATTATAAATATTTAATTGTAACAGGTGATGACAGTTTTCGTAAATTTGTTGCTCATGTCAAAGCCCAAGGACGAATATCATTAGCAGGTCAAGTTTACAAGACCAGAAATGTAAATGGGATTATGCTTTTAACACACTTAACGCACCTATATAAATGCTGTCATTATGATGACCTAAGAGAATTTAGAAGATTTATTCTAAAGAAAGTGACTGAAGGCAAACCAAAAAGAGTTAAGATTAGAAAAAGAATAAAATATGAAGATTGGATTTTTGATGTATTTGAACCTGCGATAGCAGAAAAAACTAGCTTAGGTGTATGTTAAATTGAGTAAGGACCCAGATAAATATCCCGAAGATCTCATGAAAATTGAAAGTACTTTCTCAGATGATTATGACAGAATGAACTTATTTCTAGAATTTTTTGAGAGAATTAAAGAGCTATTATTCAGTCGACCAGAAATCAGCATAAGAGAAATCGATTTTTTAAAAAAAATACCTAAGACTACAGAAATTTTACCATTTAGATATATTATTGAGATAAATCAAAAGGAATATCTGTTAATATTTAATGATAATTCTGAGCCAACCATAAATGAGGAGGAGCTTAAAGATTATCAGAGTTTATTTACTAATAGTAAAGGGCAAGATGGAATCATTATAATTTGGAACGATAATTCTTTATCATCTTTTAAATTGTATAAAAATAAAATTTATTCTGACCTCCAAGAGATTTTAATAGATTTTGAAGCTGAAGCCTTAGCAAGATTATTAGATGAGGAAATTACTTTTCGCTACCGATTTATAGAACTCATAGAAAAACAAATAAAAAAAATTGCGAAATCTCAAGCACCAAATCCAACAGAACAATTTAGTTCATATCTAACTGATATCTTTGAAAATTTTAAATCAAAGCGATTTCATAAAGATAAAAAAAAACAAATGCTTAAACTCAACCTTTATGAAATAAATCCCTTTATTAGATTATTTTCAGATTTTATCTTAGAAAATATCGATATGGAAGAATTTGACAAGAATTTTAATGATATAATTAGTAGGGGAAATTCAAATGATTAAAAAACTATCGATAAAAGAGTGGAAATGCCATAAAGAATTAAATTTGGAATTTAAAAAGGGAGTTAATTTCATTATTGGATTTAATGGTATTGGGAAAACATCCACTCTAGAGGCTATTATTTATGGTTTAATTGGAAGAGTTAGAAATAGAAAAGATGAAGAATTAAAAAGGATAGGGAGTGTTGACGATACAGAGGTAATTTTAGAGTTTGAGCATTTAGAGGATAAGTATGAAATTACTCGGTGCTATAATGGAAAACAGACACATAAATTAATCAAAAGATATACGGAGGAAATAATTGAGGACGAGGTGGAGATATTAGAATTTATACTTGATATTTTTAAAGCAAATCGGTCGTTTTTAGAAAATGTTTTATACTCTCCTGAAGGAGAAATATATAACTTTTTAAAGGTTGATAAGAGAGATCTAATTGATTATTTGGAGAATTTGGTCGGAATTGGAAAAATTAATGAATTTTATAGATATGTGACAAACTTAAAAAATGATTTTGAGAAAAAGAAAAAAGAAACTAAAACTTATATTGAGAAGTTAGAAAAGATAGAAGAACCGGAGGATCTAGGAAAAAAAGTCGATCTGCAAAGAGAAAAAAACATGGTTCTCCAAAATATTAAGAACGTAGATGATGAAATTCTCAAAAAAGAAAAGGAAAGATCAGAATTAGCTGAGAAATATGAGAAAGATTACAGGGACCATTATACTTTTAATAAAGAATTAGAAAAACTCGAAAATATATATAACCAGAAAAAGGAATTATTTCTAGAGATTAACATTCGAGAATTTAATCTACAAGGATTTTTATTGAGAGTAGAGAATATTAATGAATTGATTGAACAAAAACATAAGAATATGCGTAAATATCGAGATGATATAAGTAAAATACAACAAAAAATTGCAGAAAATAACGTTAAAACAGAAGAGAGAAAAAAAATACAGGAAATAATGGATAAACTAGAACATAACCTATACGACATTCCTGAAGTGGACTGCCCGCTATGTAAAAAACCGTTAAAAAAATTAGAATTTTTAGAACTCCATAAGGACATTCACGTGGAATTAGAGCATATACATAGAGAAACTTCTCAGTTTGATGAGGAATTAAAAGATTTAAGAAAAAAAGAAAAAAATTTAAGAGATTCAGAGCAAATGTTAGAAGATTCTCTAAAATTAATAGAATCTCTAGGGAGGTTTGATCCGAGTAAAATAAAAGAGATGACTGAACAGAAATCTGAGTATGAAGAGAAAAAAGAAAAGATTGAATCTGAATTAAGGCAATCAAAAGATAAAAGAAAAAAGTATGAAAGTCGGGAAAGAGAAATTCAGAAAAAACTAAGTGAAATAAAAGCTGCTGAAAAAGTAAGAGGTGCTTTAGAATATGAGAAAGAATACCAGAAAAATATAAAAGGGGGTTTAATTTGTGAATTAATCGAGGTGGTAACTAAAAAAGTTCTGGATAAACAAAGAAATGTTAGCCTAAACGAAATTAAAGATGAGATCCAGAACATTTGGCAAAAAATTTTTCCCTCAGAGAAAAGAAGATTATTCTTTACTGATGATTACTTACCGTACTTTGAAAAAAATGGAGAAAATATATCCTATAAAAATGCCAGCGCAGGGGAAAAAATGATCTTATTAGTTCTTATAAAGACTGTGCTTGCTAAAAAATATACAGACCTTCCTTTCTTATTCATTGATGAACCATTAGAACACTTGAATTTTGAAAACCGAATTAACCTTATTGATTATTTAACAGACATTTGTGATAAAGGACTAATCAGCCAATTAATTATAACTACATTTGAAGAATCTCTTACAAGAAAATTTAGAAATTCAGATGAAGTTAATATAATTTCATTGTCTGAAGTGTTAAAATACGATTATGATCTTAGTACAAAGGTTTCTAATAATAAGAAAACAAGAGCAGATTTGATAGAATTGGATGAGGTAAAAGATCCCAATAAAAAAGATTAACATCAACCAAGTCAAAATTGAAAATAATTATAAATTTATAATCCAAATATATTTATTGCTTTAGTTGATGCAATTTATTTACTAGAGTCGTATAAAGATTTGATTATTAGAAAATTACTCGAGAGCTTTCTCTTTTACCATATCTAGCATAAATTTAAAGAATAAGTTTTGTATTATTTTGGAAAGATCAAAAAAAAATTTCATTAATCGTCTTTATAACCCGTTTTACATTATTTTTGAAAAATCTTCTTTATTTTGAAAATTGCATCCACTTTTCCTTCATTTATTTATAAAGGAGTTGGTGATTGATGAAAGAGAATATGAAAAATATCCAATTTAAAATTACTAAATATTTAGAAATTAATTTTTATTCAATATGTTAAGTCGTTAAATAGAGTAATTATTTTTCTTGTAAATGATTATTAATAGTAGTATAAACTATTAATATTTTTTAAGGTAAAATACTATCATCATACTATAGCTAAATAAAATAAAGGAATAGAGAATAATTTATCTTAGATAGTTATTATAGCTAAATGATTAAATATGAGTAGTCCTAATGTACATAGAGTTAGTATGGTTATCAAAGAATTTGCATCTCAAGCTCAATTTATGGTGATAAGCCATCGTGAGGAAAACATTGTTAATGCAGATAGAATCTATGGAGTTTCAATGCAACAAAGTGGGATCACCGATATCTTTAGTGTCGATTTAGAAGAAGAAGCTAAAAGACTTTTAGAACTTGAAGATATTGAGCCAACCATTACAGAAAATTAAAAAGGTGAGAAAAAATATCAGAAAAGCAAGATTTACATAATAAATTTAATTTTACTCAATGGACAGTAAAGGAATTAAGAGAATTCGCTAGTAAGAATAATATTAAAATACCATCAAAGTCTAAAAAGAAAGATATTATCGAATTACTTGAAAAAATTGTTTCTCATCCTGAATTTGTCGATAGGTCTCAAGAACCAGAAGAACTTGAAGAAGAACTAGTTGCTGGATTTGATGAAGAAGAGGATCTTGCTTTATTAAGAAAAGAAAAGATGGAATTGAAATTTTGGCAAAAGCCACCCTATTCAAGTTTATTAGATCCTGAGTTGGCAAAAGAGTCGGAAATTGCATTTTATGATTTGGCTAGTTTAGTTGATAAATTTTTTGACAATATGCTTCACGAGGATTTAATTAATTATAAAATATCTGGTATTGCACTTAAAACATCAGCAAGTTTGCATCATTATAAAATTTCAAGCATTATCAGAGAAGAAGAACAAATACAGAAAATGGAAGAATTAAAAAAATTTAGAGAAAGACATGCTCGATCCATTCCAAAAGCATTACCACAACCTATACAACCTAAAATGCAAATAGCTACGAAAGATGAATTATTTGATGCAATGAGATCTGCAATCATAGAAGTAATGCAAAATAAGGAAAAAATAAGAAGAAGACAAATGAGAAAGGAAGAATTAAAGCAACAAAGACTACAAATAAAATCTAAAGCACAATTACCAAGGGAACTCTTAAAACATATCAGTGGAAAAGATCAAACAATACAAGAATTACACGAATCATGGCTCAATCGTATAAAAGCTACAATTGATTTAGACAATAAACCAACTAGTTTTTATAACTTAACTGATATTATTAAAACTGAAGAAGAAAGTGATATTGGCAGGAAATTTGCCTTAGTAAGGATGTTTTTAGCATTAATGTTTTTATCCAATGGAAATAAATTGACTTTATCTCAAAATGAAGATTTTAAAGATATTTCTGTAATTACTAGATAGTAAAATTAAAAATTAAAAATTTTTAATATGAATAATTCTAACGAGAATTTAGATAATAATTTAGATAAAGAACCTATTGAAGATTTAGAAGAAGTTTCCGAAGATCTTGATGAAGAATTAGACGAAATTACCAAAACTGAAAAGAATGAAGAAGAATTTGAAGTTGTTTCTGAAAATAATATTACTGATGAAGTAGATGAAATTGATACTGAACTTTTGATGATAAAAAAGGTAGATTCTATTATTGAAGGAGAATCTATAGAAGTTGAAGAATTGGATGAAGAATTGTTAAAAAGGCAGGTAAGTGAATTTCATCGAAATTTAATTGAAGCTTCCTTATATGCCGCTGGTCGACCTTTAAATATTGAAGAACTATCAACAAAATTAGAATTACCTAAAAAAGAAGTGGAAGAATTAACCAATGAAATAGCATTTGATTATTTAGATCGCTCCACTGCATTGATAATAGCACAAATTGGGGATAGGTATCAAATGCAGATAAGACCTGAATATACGGAAAAAGTATCAAAATTTGCTAAAGGTGGAGCTATTGCAGAACGTTATTTGAGAACTTTGACTGTAATAGCTTTAAAGCAACCAATATTAAAATCAACAGTAGTAAAATTAAGAGGAACTGGAGCTTATGAACATGTAAAATATCTTATTGATAATGGGTTCGTAAATGCAGTAAAAAAAGGAAGATCTCAAGAATTAACTACTACTGATAAATATGCTGATATGTTTGGGTTACCAAAAAATATAAGTCAATTGAAAAAAGCTATGGTCACCCAGTTAGGAGTTGAGGAAGAAGGAAAAAATGAACAACCAGGAGAAAATAAAGAATAATAAAAATTTGATATGGACAAATTTATTTTATTTAAAAATATAAACCGAAATGTTTAAATCTTTAACTTCTTGTTTAAGATCTGGTTTTTCTTTAATAGAATTTTCCAATGATTTATCGACTATCTTTAATTCATCTATTCTAATTGTATTTTTAATATCTTCTTTTAAGTTTTTAAGGTCTCTCATCTGATTTTCTTCAGTTAAAATGAATACTTTCGAAATTTCTTGATTTAACGGTATTTGAAGTTTTGATTTATTCATTCTTAGAAACTTCATTATTTCAATACCTAATTTGCCTCTCCCAGCTAATTCTTCAGAGATATTTTCATATTTTATCGGCCATTTCTCTAAATGAATTGATTTTAGATTTGTGTATTTTTTAAAAAGAATTGAATATATTTCTTCTGAAATAAATGGCATTATAACAGAAGAAATGTTTAGTAATCTGTAAAAAAGGTTTAAGGCATTCTTTAGAGAAATTTCTCTTGTTTGTTTGTCTTCAGAATAAAATTTATACTTTATTGCTTCAATATAATTATCGCAAATTTCATTCCAAAAAAAAGTACGTAAAATCATCGTGGCCCCATGCCAATTATATCCATCGAAATAATTCGTAATCAAATCTAAATTCTTGTTAAACTCTGAAAAGAAATAGGTGTCAATCGCCGATAAATCCTTAGTATTAATTTCAATATCTGTGATTTTTATCTTATTTAAATTTAAATATAAAAATCTATACGCATTCCAGATTTTAGTTAAAAATCTTGAAGCACCAATTAATTGTTCAAACCTTCGCCGATATTTCTTATTAAATTTACTTTCTAGAAGCTTTTGTCTTTCTGCTAAAATAAATTCATTTGACATAGGTTTTTTTGTTTGAAGATCTATCCAAGTAAATTCAAAAGGATAGTCATCACCCAAAGAACCCATTGCTGTCCAATATCGAATTGCATCAGTACCAAATTCTGGCATAACCTCCTCTGGCGCAATGGAATTTCCAAAACTTTTTGACATATGTCTTCCATCTGGACCGGCAACCATTCCATTAATCATTGCTTCATAAAAAGGAGCTTTTCCAGTTAAAACTTTACAACGAAACAAAGTGTAAAACAACCAAGTACGTATAATTTCATATCCTTGAGGACGATGAACTTTAGCATCCAAATATGTTCTTTTAAAAAATTCATCATCTTCCCTCCATTTTGATATTTCTAAGGGAGTAATACTAGAATCAATCCAACAATCGCAAACATCTTTTTCACCAATAATATTTTTACTCTTACATTTAGGACATTCTTTAACTGGGGGTGAAACTTTCACAGGGTCTAATGGTAAATCCTCCCCTATTGGTGGTATAATTTCACCACAATCTTTACAATACCAAAAGGGGATAGGAGTACCAAAAACACGCTGACGTGAAATCACCCAATTCCAATCTAAACCTTCTGCCCAATCTATTAATCTTTGTTTTTGTTTTTCAGGATACCATTTCATAAATTCTCCAGATTCAATAATTTCATCCTTAAAATCCTTGACATTTATAAACCACTGATATACAGGTAGATATTCTATAGGTTTTCTACAAGACGGACGTTCCGAATGAATTATTAAATTATGTTCATAATCTTCAATTTTTTCTATTAATCCTTCTTTATCAAGATCTTTAACTATTTGTTCTCGAGCTTCCATAATAGTTAAACCGTGATATTTTGAAATTTCATTCATATGACCATCTTCAGTAAAAATTGTAATCTCATCTAGATCATATTCAATTTTCCATTTAATATCCATCTCATCTCCATAAGTGCAAACGTAAACAACACCAGTACCAAAATTCATATCAACTGTTTTATCGTTAAAAACTCGAACAGTACGGTTCGTAAATGGAATTTCTATTTCAGCGGCAGAAAGATCATAATATCGTTCATCATTTGGATGAACAATTACAGCAACACATGCTTCCATGTATTCAGGGCGCGTCGTAGCTATAGTAACAAACTCATTATCTCTACCTACAATTGGCAATTTTATATACCACAATTTTCCTTCTTCCTCTTGGTAGCTCACTTCTGCTTTTGCGACAGATGTTTCGCAATTAACACAAAAATGAATCGGAAATTTTTCTCTGTAAAGTAAACCTTTTTCATAGAAATCTAAGAGAGAGATTTGAACTTTTTTTTTGTAATCATCATTCATAGTCCTATAAACATATTCCCAATCAGTAGAATATCCTAATTCATCTAATTGTCTTGTCATATTTTCAATATTATTTTCTACCCACTCTTTACATTTCTCTAAGAAGCTTTCTCTATCATCTTTTGAGATTCCATAACTTCTTTGGACAGCGAGCTCTACTGGGAGACCATGGCAATCCCAACCTTGTGGAAAATACACATTATCGCCCTTCATCCGATGGTAACGTGCCACAAAATCGATCCAAGCATAATTTAAATATTGTCCTATATGTAGAATTCCACTAACAAATGGAGGTGGTGTATCAATTGTAAAAATTTCATCGTTTCGATCTTTATCAAATGCATATATTTTTAAATCTGCCCAATACTTTATCCATTTTTCTTGAATTTCTTTAAATTTAAATCTTTTTGGATACTTGTTTTCTTTTTCCATTATTAATCCTTTTTAGATGATTATTCAATAGAATGGACCCGGCGGGAATTGAACCCGCGACCTCTTGAATGCGAATCAAGCGATCTTCCACTGATCTACAGGCCCAATTATAATTGTTATATTTTTATATTTTAAAAATCAGAATAACTAAAATTTTTTATTATTTTTCTTAAATATTAAATGAAAATGAGATTAATACTCAGTTCGAGCAATTATATCATCTTGGGCGGTTTTAGATAATTCATTGAAAAGGACAGGATAACCAGCAATTCTTACAACTAAGCCAGGGTATTTTTCAGGATTTTTTTGTGCATCACATAGAGTATCTTTACCAATTACGTTAAATTGAATATGATATCCGCCATTAAGTTGAAAAAATGTGCGTATGACTGAAAGAAATATCTGGGGTTTCATTGTTTTAGGATGAAAAGATAAAATCGTTGAATTTCCATTAGTCATTAACTCATTTTCTAGTTTCATAATAGAATTAAGAATTGCTGTAGGACCATTTTTATCCATTCCATTTGTAGGACCAACCCCATTCGATAAATGATCTCTTGATTTCCGACCATTTGCAGAAGCTGCTGTAAACACACCTAATGCTAGGTGAAAAGATGTAGAGTAAATTCCAGGATTATAATTGCCTCCACGAAAATTCTTATAATTCAATAGCTCATCACAAAATAATTTTGCAACATCATAAGCAATAGAATCAACATAATCATTATCATTTCCAAACTTAGGGACCTTATTAATAAAAATTTGTCTCCATTCTTCCCCTTTTTTTCCTCTATAAATGCCTCTATAGTTTTTTAATAGCATTTGAATTAATTCTTCAAATGATAGAAGTTCATCTTCAAATACAATTTTTTTAATAACTGCTAAACTATCAGCCACAGTTGCTAGACCTATTAATTGAGTTGTAGTAAAATCATAAATTGCTCCTCCACTTGTTATATCAAGACCTCGATCTAAACAATCGTCTGTAGTAGCTGATAGAAAGGGTTGGGGATTAAGTTCAGCGATTGCTCTCTCAAGAGATTTCATTGTTTCAACCATAGAACCCATAAAAAATCTAAGTTGATTTGCAAAATTGTCCAATAAATCTTCATATGAATTGATTTTCTTTGTATTTTCAACCCCATATTTCTTTTTTGTAAACATATCAGTTCCATTATTGAGCGTTAATTCTAAAACTTTTACTATATTTAATTGACTTGCATTAGTACACCCAAAGGATTTATATGGATGCGCAGGCTCTACACATCCTATGGGAGCATATTCTTGGGCATCTTCAAGAGAATATCCCAGTTGATGTAACCCTGGAATCATAACTATATCATTAAATAAGGCCATACTAGTTCCAGATTTGATTGCTTCTCCAGCTCTTATTAATAATTTATCTGGGGTCTTTTCATGAACTCGAATAGAAAAAGCTGGTTGAATAGTCTTTAAATGATTATATGAATCAAGTAATAGATAAGATAATTCATTTGTCGCATCATTACCAAATTTATCAATTCCTCCTATGGTTAAATTTTCTGCTATTGGAGGACCCTCTCCAGCGATAATTCCTTTATGAAGAACATAATTCCATAAAGTCGAAAGTTTGATGTAAAAACATTCAATAAGAAATTGTACTTCTTCATCTGTAATCTTGCCAGTTTTTTTATCATTAATATAATATGGATATAAGATTTGATCTAGCCTTCCAACACTTATAGCAAATCCGCCATCTTCTAAACCAGCTATAACGTGAGTGAAATAAATTAATTGGAGTGCTTCTTTAAATGTTTTAGGAGCATTTACTGCAATATTAGAGCAAATTAAGGAAATTTCATTGAGTTCCTTTTTTCGATTAGGATTTCGCTCATTTTCTGCCATTTCGTTTGCTAAAACAGAAAATCTTTTTATTAATTTTTTAGCTCCATTTAAAACGATAATAATAGAATTTAAGAAATTAACTTTTTCTTTATTATTAGCAACCTCATTCAATTTAGTTTTTGCTTTCTGAATCAAGCCCTCAAATCCTTCTTTTAACACGTTTTCATGTCCAGGAAAAAAATGTCCCATTCCATTTGTGATGTTTACATCTACAATATAAAGCATCATTAACATTAAATTATATAATTTAGGACTTAAATAGGAATCAAATCTCGATTTTACTGTGGTTTCCTCGGACTTCCAGTACGGGATAATTTCATTCTTTAAAATTTCCTTATCTCCTTCAGATAATAAGAATCTCTGAACATCACGTGTACTATATAGTTCTAAATCTAATTCAATTGTATCCACTCGAACCTCAGGGTATAATGGAGTTCCCACAAATTTAGTGCATCGATTTCCAATTATAAACTCATCTTCCCAAATTTTAATTGTCATATTTGATAATAAATAGTCCATAGCTTTCGCAAATCGAATAGCTGAAAGTTCTCCTTTAGTTTTTTTATAAGATTCAGTAAAAAATTTAGCTCTTTCTATACAAATTTCATGTGGTTGCATTACCATTTTGTCTTTCATTCGTAAAATCCGTTCATTATAATAAAAACTTTGTTCCAATTGCATTCATCTCCCTAATTTTTATCAATCATTCAGTACAATCAGTTTAATTAAAAATATAATTGCTTTATTTAATAAAATTTTCAGAGGAAAAAGATCAATCATAAGAAAAAATTTCGTTTTTTCTTTTTTTATAGTTATTCAATGAAATGATAAAAAATTATCAGTTTAGCATGCCCAGAAAAAGAAAGATCTTTGAAAAACCTAAAGAAAAATCAGAAGGAATGAAACAAACGTGCATTGAAAGAGCAAAATTGAAAATAACTGATGAACTTTTAGAAAATCTTAAGAAACTTGTTTGGGAGATGCCTTTATATAAAATTGCAGAAATTTATAATATTGGAAATACTAGGATAAGTGAAATTTGAAAAAATATAATATAGATAAACCACCTATCGGTTATTGGAAGAAGAAACGGTAAGAAGACTAATAAATATTAATATTTTTTGACATTAAAGCTAAATCCTATAAACTTTAATTATAAAATAATAATAGAATTATTTAATTAAGAATTTCCAATAAACAAGTGAGAATGTAAAATGCCCTATTCCTACATAATTATAGACTGGACCCTTCCTAAAATGAATTCAAGAAATGAGCTGAGAAAGTATGTTGTACTTAAATTTATGGAAGAAAATCCTGGGCGAGGCACTGGAAAATTTGTTTCTAGATATAAATACATTGTGGAAAGATTTTCAGATGGAAGAAAACTATATTTAATAAGACCCGCTCAATATAAAATGGGATTTGATTTCCAAATATGGATGGAGAATTGGAATAAATCTAATCTAAATAAAATGCCTAGTTATCAGGATATAATTCAAGATTTAAAATATAAACAGGAAGAAAACCATTATAATTTTAATATCCTCCTTAATGGTATAGAAAAAATTTATATATGTGAAGATGATGATCGCATTATAGATTGGCTAAAAGCAAAAAAAATAAATTTTTCTACTGGTGAAAATGTTGATGTTTTACTGAAAATTATCAAATGGATGTTTATTGAGCAAGATATCAGGTACTGGAATTTTAGTGGTCGATTAAAATTAAAAAATTTTATTTATAAAAATTTCGGACTCTCCTATCCAGAAAATGATAACCATTAAGTACGGTAGGATGATGTTCAACAATTTTATTTTTTAAGCAGTTTCGATTCTCCAAATATATAAGCGATTTCTAATACCCCTTTCAAGCATCCAAATCTCATCTTCACCATTAACTAAATCTAGTATGCTTTTAACAAATAGATTTTTAAAAATATATCTAATTTGATTTGCTTCTTCTATATTTTCTTCTGAGTGAATACACTCATCTTCATTTTCACTAAACTGATCAATATTATAAAAAACTTGATTTTTAATAGGACTTCCAATAGAAAATATAAAGCGTACGATAGCAGTAGTCTCATCAATCAAATAATCAAGTCCTCTAGATCTAATGATCGCCACTTCAGTAAAAGTCTTTAAATCATCTGTTTTAAATCTACCTCTAACAGTACCAATTGAATACCCCCCAAATCTTTCAGACATCCAATCACATATCCTTTCTATATAATGCTCTTCAGTTTCTTCATCTTCTTTAGAGAATGCTCTATTTATTTCATCATTAGGAATTTTTTTTAAAGCTAATTTAACAGTATCTCTATAAAAGAGCTCGTCTAATGATGATCTTAAATCAATTTCATTAGCTAAGGGCAAAAAAAATTCAAAAATTATCAAATTTTTATAATAATCTTCATTATAATTTACTTTAATCTTAGAACTTTGGGAATAGAATGCCCTGAATTTTTCCCATTTAGAATATTTCTTAAAAATGCGTGAAACTAAGAACTTACTTGGTTCATTTGGAGCTTCTTCTAAAAATTGTTTGAATTTCTTTGAAAAATATGTATCAAAATTATTTGGATTCGGATAATTAGCAAATATTTTAAATTCTTCTTTCGAAAATGCATCAGGTGATCGCGAATGGTTCTTTAAGAAAAAATAAGCTCTCCTTATAGGATCTTCAGAATTTTCAATATTTCTATCTGTAGAATTCATTTTAATCATCTTTTGGTTTTAATTTTAAGAAAAAATTTCTTTAAAAGTAATTCGCTGTCTATTAATTATATATTGAAAATAATAGAATAATAAACTTTTTGATTCTTTCTCCTGATTCCTATTTTTTCTACAAAAATAGAATATATTATTGCTAATAATTTAAAATGAGCAAAACGTTTATATTTCCCCTTTTTGCAGCTTTACAATTAATAACTCTCCTGGCACCCAGCGTTATTATATTATAGTCTTTATATAATGATTTAATATATTCATTATATGAATTACTAAGCATAAGCTTACAACCAAACTCATCCAGCTTTTTGAAAACATAAAATAATTTTTGTTGAGAATCTTCTCCAAAATTTTCTTTAGTATAGCTCGTAAAAGATGATGTTTTCGAAATAGGGTAATATGGAGGATCAAAATAAACAAAGTCACCCTTTTCAGCATAATTCAAACAAAGCTCAAAAGAACCGTGAATTATCTTAACATTTTCTAATGCTTTACTTACAGCTAATAGATTTTCCTCATCGCAGAAATTAGGATTTTTATATTTACCAAACGGTACATTGAATTGTCCTTTACTGTTCACTCTATACAAACCGTTATAACAACATCTATTCAAATAAATCATTCTTGAGGCTTTTTCTATATTGGATAGTTTTTTAAATTTTTCTTCATCTCTATCTAATGCCCTTACTTTATAATAATAATCTTTCTCATTTTTATGAGTCTTTAATAATTTTATCAATTCTGTTACATTATTTTTTATAACCTTGTAGCAATTAATTAATTCTTTATTAATATCGATTATAGTTGAAAATTTTGGTTTCAAATAAAAAAGAACTGCTCCGCCACCTACAAATGGTTCAAGGTATTTATTAAAATTTTTTGGAAAATATTTATACATCTGTGAAATTAATTGTCTCTTCCCTCCTGCCCATTTTAGAAATGGATGGGGGATTTCACCTTTTAAAGTTCTTTTTTTTTTTTGGAGCAAAAATGTATAATTACTAGTATTCTTGGAAAAATCTTGAGTAATATCTCTAAACATTATTTTTTCCTTATCCGACAATTTGATCCCTCCATATTTCATATCAAAATCTTTTCATGTTATATAAAGAAAAATATTTAAAGTACCCTTTTTATGTATTATTAATAAAGTTACATATAAATATTTGGTTATTAATTATACAATTTTTTATATTAATTTTACAATTAAAAAATTTACATGTAACTTTTTAAGATATTAATTTATTATAATAATGTGTCCGACGAAAAGGATCTAAAGCCTATTATAAATAAATTAGATAATATTTCTATGGGTTTTAATAAAATTGCAGAAAATTTTTCATTAGAATTAACCAAAATGAAGAAAATTCTGAATTATTCTAAGAAAGAGATATATATACCAAAAAAGTTTTTTAATGATTTTTTAAAACCACAATTAGAGAAAAAGAAAAAAATGACGAAAAAAGAGATGTTTAGTTTATGTGAACAGAGAAGAAAGTATAATTCCTATAACACTTTAAGTAGTTATTTACATAAATTAGAAATAAATGGATATATACAATCTGAGAGAATTAAGAATAAAAAACAATATATGCTAATACAAAAAGAAAGCTAAAACTGTTGAAAATAGAAATAAATTAAATCGAATTTTGTATCTTCAAATTGATTGAGGATTTCCAATGTATCTTCAAATTGATTGAGGATTTCCAATGTATCTTCAAACTGATTGAGGATTTCCAAAGTATCTCCAAGATATAAAGTGAAATCTCTCTCTTTAAAATAAGGCTCTATCATGATTTCTTTTTGTTTTTCATCTTTGATGTAGTTATTTGCATAGTTATTTTATGATTAGAAATATTGCACCAATTATTATTAATTGTTTTGAAATAATTTTTTCTTCCTTTAACCAATATAATTAACTTTTATATTTTAAAAACATAGGAGTTTCCCAGTTTTTTATTAAAAAATGATTTATTTAATTTTTGAATCCTTATCTAATGTATAAACGTCAAAATATATAAAAATATCTCCTAGGATTAATAATTCCTTGACTTTGGGTGTTGATCCGACAAAAACATTTAGTGAATGCCTAAGTATTGATAGTCTGTTATGTTCGTTGTTTAAAGATGTTCATTTTGAGAAATCAGTAATTTTTGGTTGCAATAATTTCGCTTTATTATCATAATCAAAATTATCATAAAAATTCTCAAATTTCTTTAGATAATCATAGGATTTTATTACCTCTTCTACTCGTTGCTGAAGATTATTTAAGTGAACTAAGGCATTATTCTTTAATCTAATAAAATTGATAAACTCTTGGATGGTTAAGATACTGATATGTTCTTTATACGGACACTTATCAGCTTCTAATATACTATCTTTTATACCTTGTATTGAAATAACATTAATTGGTCCATAAAGCACAATAAGTAAATAATTTTCATCACTTTGATAATTTTTATAAATTTTATTAACTGCATGACCTAAATTATTAGGATCAGTAACTATTGTATAATCTACACATATTTTCTTAATTTTTGCAGGAAAATGGGAGTGATTTTGCACATTCGATTTGATTAATATATTCTCTTTAAAGTATTCTCTTACCCAGTTAAATATGTTATCAATTTGATGTTTTGATTGAGGATAATTAATCATTTTTTCAGATTCTACGTGGATTTGCTTATCTTTATCAAGTAAAAATCTTTCTACTACTTTTTCAATTATATCATGTGATAATCTACCTATATATCGCGACCTTCCTAACGTCTCATGCATATTTCCAATCCAATTCTTATAAAATTTATAGGTTTCCATAAATTTGGTTTTAGATTGGGTGTTTTTAAATTGTTTAACGATTTTTTTAAAATGTACAATTTTATTTCTTGAAAGTATAGATCCTTTTCTTAATCTCATTGGATTGAATCTTTCTAATTGAAAGATGATATTTATTTTCCCCTTCATATTAATTAAGTCTACATCATCAGCTTTAGCATAAGACATATCCCATAGAAAATGAAAGGTTCTCCATCCTTTTGGTACGATATAACCCTTTTCGAGTAAATAAAATCTAATTAATGTTTTAGACTTGGATATGAGTAATTTTAATCCCGTTTCATTAACTATACTTTCAATTTTATCTTCCTTGAAATGTTCTATTAATCTTGATATTCTATATTCTAACTCGAATAATACTCCGATTTCATTTTGACGATTTGTCACATAAAATGAACTGAATTTATTAGGATTCCCATATAGAAGTCTGGATAACTCTCTTTCACTAAAGGTTTCCAATTTAAATACATCTTTAAAAAGATTTGATAATGATAAAAATAAGGATCTTATTTCACTTTCATTCTGAAGTCTGTATATTGAGTATTTTTTCATTAAATTAAGTGCGTCCTCAACATTTTTCTGATCTGAAGCTTGAAAAAGTGCCCTCTTTTCAATTAAATTTAGACTCATACTTTCTATGGATGAAAAACTGATTTTTTTTTCGGATAGTCTCAAATAATTTATAGATTGCCCCAGAAATAGTGCTATTTTCTGGTTTATTGAAAAAATCTTCCTATGACCATATAATTTCCCCCCAAGTCTAATATAGAATTCATTAGGCAAATTTAATCTCTCAATCGGACCACTCAATAATGATTCTAATTGTTGTTTAAATTTATCGGGATCAAAATCATTTGACATTATCTTGGAACGCTTTAATTCAAGATAATAACTTAAAACCTCTAAAATCTCAGATTCTGACAATAAAAAATCTTCCGAGTTGATATTTAACTTAATATAATTAGATATACTTTCTAATTCTACTGGAGTGATTAAACTTTTTCGCTCTAAATCAGCTTCTTTGATAGAATTAACTTTTATTGCTCTTTGTATATCTTCACCCATTAAATTTCTGCATAATCCTGCCTTAAGAAATTCATGATATGTTGAGAAAAGTTCAAACGCAGAAATTCCTTTAATTACTATTTCTGGAGATTTACCAATTAATAATGTACAAGTTCCAATGTGGAGAATCTTATCATATTCAGCTTTGAGTTTTACAAGAGATTTAGGTTGTATTTTATCTTTACTCCCTTTCTCATTTGAGAGCTGAATTGTATTTAAATAGCTATTTAACCAAGTATGAATAATATTTCGCACTTTCTTTGATAAAAAGTACGAGTTCTGTTGTTTTTGTCGTTCTTCAGATTCTTTACGTAGATTTTGTAAAAAAATTCTATATTCATCTGCAATTTTTTTTAATCCAAATCGTAATATATCATAGCGCTTTTTTTGGTTACTACCATGCTGAATAGCTTTTCTTTGTTTTCTACTTAATAGTTTTATGTAACCTCTTGATAAACCTTCCATGTAATGCGAGACAATTTGGGCTCCTCTTCCTACAGGATTACAATATATCCAACTATTGATAAAGGCTTCTAGACTATTGGGGGCATAATTCTTAATTTCTATAATCAAATCATCTGGAGGTAGGCCTGAAATATCATTTAAACAGGCTTCAATCGCTTGAATAAAGTTTCCGATGAATTCATCTACAAAAACTAAATAAATCTTGTGTTTCGAGCATTTTGGATATTTACGACGTCCGATGAAACCAAATTTTAATGGTTTTACCTTCTCAAGATGCATACACCCGAAATATGGGCATATAGCGACACGATCTTCTTTAACAGTTTTTCTGCTTACTTCTATATATGAGTCGGTCATTCTTTTATTTTCACCCGTTCCTTTTTTCTCTCTCGTTTGATTTGATGTTCCTCATTTGTTTGGAGCAATCCAGATAGCTCTTCTTCTAATTGTATGTAATTTAGTTTTAATTCGTTATAAAAATCCGAAAATATTGAAAAAAAGGTGCTTTCAGCTCTACATAATGTATCAGCAATTTTAATTGCAACCTTTAACAAATGGGGTTGATAATAAATATCTAACTCCGAAAGGACGTGGATTATTTCCCAAATTTTACTTCCAAGATTTCTTATCTCCTTTAAGAGATTTATTTCATAACTTTTTGGTTGAGTCCGAACTTTTTCTAAGAGAATAAGAATCCTTTCTGCTACATTTCCTTCTTTTACACCTATTATTTTCAATTTTGATACATATTGAGGAATTAATGAAGAAAGTTTTCCCTCCCATTTCTTAGTAGGATTATTCTTAAGTGTTATATCAGATTTTTTTAATTTTGAAAATCTAAATTGAATTACAGCTTTTTTATAGTTAAGAAATGAGCGTAGTTGTCTTGATAATTCGTTAATTCGCTCATAACATTCTATCGAATATAAATCAATATCATCATCGTATTCTGAAATATAAGGATTATTAATTATCATTATTTTATCCTTTCTGTTATTTTTTATAGATCAATTATTATTTTTATTCTGTCTATTTAAAGAAAAATTTATGCATAAAAATCAAAAAAATATTAAGAAAACAAGAGGAAATTAATGATTTAATAACAAAATTGAGTTATTTTCTTTTTTAAATTTAACTTTAAAGTTTTATATTATCTAACACTTAATATTCATGTAGTAAAAACATCTATGTTTTCAAAATTCAATTAAGATCTAAAATGATAAATAAAGAAAGATTCGAGGAATTATTCAATCAACGACTTATCAAAGATATTTCTGAAGAACAAATTGATATCGTTCTTTCAGGACAATATGGTAAAGCACTTGAATTATTGAGAGATGCAGAGGCAACAAGTTTATTTCCAGCGCTTGTTGGACCGCCAGGTGTAGGGAAAACCATATTATGTAGATACTTTGCAAGTTTAAGAGCTCAAGAAAATAAAAAAAAAACTTTTAATTGGTTAACAATGGATGAAAGCATTAAACCATCACATTTTATAGGATCATTTGATCCTGCTATCACTTTGAAAAAAGGTTTTGTATTAGAAGCATTTAATCCTGGACCTCTACTTAATGCAATGTTAGAAGGAGGCACTTTTCTCGCAAATGAAATTAATAGAGCAACTGAATATTCACAGAATACTCTATTAGAACCTTTAGAAGAAGCTTCAATCAGTATACCTCATCTTGGACGAATTAAAGCCGATAACGAATTCTTCTTCATATGTGCTATGAACCCTGAAGAACTTTCAGGGACTCATCGATTATCTGAAGCTTTAAAAGATAGAATTAAGATTTGGATTAAATTAACTTATCCTGATAAATCTACTGAATTAGATATTATTAGGATTAATTTGCCAGAACATTTCATTATAGAAGAATCTGAATTAGAATTAATATACTCAATAATTAAAGAAACAAGACATAATAAAATTGATATTGATGTTCCAGCATCAATAAGGGCTGGAATTGCTATAGCAAAGATGTTAGGTAGAAAAAGACTCTTGGAAAAAGAAAAAAAAGCTGAAGAAAAAGAATCTGTATATGTTTACCTCTCTGAAATAGTCAAACACGTATTATTAGGAAGTATTAAACCCAAACCTGGAGTAAAAGTTGAAAACATTATAGAAAATATTATTCATAAAACCCTCGGAGGTTGAATATTTGGGGATTTTTCCTGAGAATCCATGTGAATTTGCTGTTGAATTTATTAGGAGAATGAGGAAACATCCCGATATTGTACAAATTCCATCTTCAAGACAAGTATTATCTATACCTAAATTAATAGTTTCGAGATATTATCGTAAGGGATCAGTTACTCCAAATGATTTCATTGAAATTAGTTCAGTTACTTCATTTCCAGACAATCAAAAATTAGCAAAAGATATTGCTTTTGAGATCCTGTTTCCAAATTATAAAAAAAACTTAATGAAATCCTTTTTCGATGAAAATAAAATTAATGAAATTGGAGAAGAATTGATAAGTCCTGATTTAAAAACAGAGTTAGATCAACTTCAGGATTTAATTGATGAAATTGAACTAACTAAATCAGTTGACACAGATGTTATCCAACAATTAGAGCAGTTTTTCGATGAGTTGAATCAAAAAAGGGATGAAGAGCCCTATAAATCCGCTCTTAATTTCTTCAATGATGATTCAGAGTTATATAAAGAAGAAATAACTTCTTTAGATAAATTATTAGAAGAAGCGAAAAAAAGGTTAATGCAAAAAATAAATTCGTTAGATCCTAAAGATTTAAAAGCTGGTGATTCTTTAGGCTTGGATGATTTGATACAAGAAAAATCAAAACGCTCATGGGAAAAAATTACAAGTAAAGCTCTTGACAATCAAAATATTTCTGAGGACTTAAATAACTTACTTAACTCGAGAAATCTAGAGGATTTATTACAAACGTTAAAATATTTAAATGAGACTAATGCTATTCCAAAAGATACTCTTCAAAATTTGAAAAATGAACTTCAAGATCACATAAATAATTTAGATCAATTATTTAGTGCAGCAAAAAACTTAGGAGAAACCCCTAAATTTAATCTAGAAAACGTATTAAGTAACTCTTTACAAAATAATACATTTGAACATAATTTTAATCTAGCTAACTCATTGGATCAGTATTTTGGTACAAATCTCAGAACCTCATTATTAGATAAATTCAATGAACAAAATAAAACTCAAATGAATCTTTCCTTAGAAACTTTAACTAAAAGTGCATTTGCAAATAAATCTTGGAATTCTCTTTTTAATCAAGCTCTTCAAAATGCAATATCAGAGGCATCAAATGAAAATAAGAAATTTGAGGCATTTAAATCTTTAACCCACCAATTACTGCAACTTATGAATAGTTGTGCAAATATGCATTGTAGTCAAAAGATGGCTCAACAACTCCCAGACCTAACTTCATTAACGTTAGAATCTTGTGAAACACCTTCTCAACTAAGAAATGTAACTGAATTTTTAAGAAAAATAGGTCTAAACCCAGAATCAGAGGATATAAAAAGAATTGGAAAAGAACTTGATATGCCTGAAGATGAAATTTATGAATTAATAGAACCAAATTATCAGCTGTTAAAGAAATTAGTTGAAAAGAATCAAGCTGATTTTCAACGTTTAAGTAATTTGATGAATCAAATTCAAGATCAATTGAATTATGAAAGGATAAAAGAGCTTATTGCTAGCGCTTTAGCTTCAGATAATAGAGAGGCATTAGGTGCTCTAGGTCATTTCAATTTAAGTGAAGCTTTAAAAGGAGCTTCCCAAATTGGTGGTCAAGAAGGACAATATAAAATGATTTCTTGCTTATCTGCTGGAAGTGGAGAAAATTTACTTAAACAATGGTTTATTCATCGTAGAGACTTGCCAGAAAAAACAAAACAAAAAGTTAAAGAATTGGCAAAAAAAATGTTAATTGACTTGGGCATCTATTACTCACGAGCACGGTTAGGAAGCGCAACAACAGGACCTATTCCTATAAATATTGTAAGACCTTATTCAATTGGAGATGATTTTGAAAATATAGATCTAGAAGAAACTATATATAACATTTTAGAGAAGGGTAAAGAATTAGACCACATAAAGTATGATGATTTCTTTGTTTTTGAGACCGCAAAAGGTCTTAGAAGCGCTTGTTTTGAATTAGATATAAGTGGTTCTATGAGCGGTGATAAATTAGCTTATATGAGCATCTGTATAACTATGTTGTGTTATGGTTTGCGTAAGGACGAGCTTGCAATCACTTTTTTTGAATCAAATACTCATGTCTTAAAGGAAATGACCCAAAAAATAGATCTAGAAAAACTCGCTGATGAATTACTAAGCGTTAAAGCGCAGGGAGGGACAAAAATTCAAAGTGCATTGGTTTGGGCAAGAAAACAATTTAAAGAAGCAGCACAATCACGTGAAAAGTTAAATATACTATTCACAGACGCAGAAATCTTTGATCTTCGAGAAGCTATTGAGGAATTGAGAACTTTTCGTTCATTGGGTGTTGATTTTATTTTAGTTTGTCCTGAAGAGTCTTATAATCTTAAAGAAGCTAAAAAAATGGTAAAAATAGCCGGGGGTCAGTTAATAACCATTAAAGATTATAATGAATTTCCCAGATTAATCTCTGAAATAATAAATTCAAGATTTTAAAAGAAAATGACAACTTCATCTCTTTCAAAGAAAATAATCAACGAGTTCGGGGAAAAATTATACAAAAAATCATTCAATTTTCCAAATAATAAAATTAACATTATTTATTTAAGGGAAGAGCCAATCAAAATAAGGAGTATAGTTCTAGATAATGAAAGAGAATTCCACCTTATTATTGATGAGAAAAATGGTGAAATTTTTCATGATTGCCCTTTATTTCTTATCCATTCTGAAAGAAGTGAAAAAGTGTGTGTTCATTTAATAAAACTACTAATGATCATTAAGAATTCACTTGCTGTAAAAATCTTAGAAAATCTAGAAAACTACTTATTAACTTCAGAAGATTTTGGATCAAAAAAAAAAAGTAAAAATTATTTATTACTAGCAAATACTTGTTTTGAAAGTAATAATTGTGTTGAAGCTTTAAGTTACCTAAATAAAGCAATTATCAACCAATTTGAAAGCGAAGAAATCATTGAAAGTTATTTAATAAATTCGATTGAAAATAATTTATTCATCGAATTCTTTGAATTTTTAAGATATAGTTATGAAAATGAAATAGCAACGTTTTTTATCACGCATACCGATTATTTAGAAAAAGGATTTAAACGATTTATGATTTGCATTTCTGATTATTCTTTTTTTAATCTACTAAGAATTATTGAATCTATAGATAAAATTTTAGAATTTAACAGAATTTTATATGAATTACCCTTCAGAAATCAGTTAAAAAATCTAGTTAATAGTACAAATTTTAATGATAAATATTTTTCAATATATTTCATAAAAAGAAATCTTGATAATCTAATAAAAATAGATCCTAGTTTTAATACAATACCTACACAAGATCAACTTGATTCTTTAAGAGAGAGTTTACTAAGTTATTTTTTCTCCGAAATTGATAATTTTTGTGTTATTGAAAAATTGAAATTATTAAAGGAACAATTTAAAATTATCAATATTCTTAAAGAAAAATTCTACGATGAATATAAAAAATATAAGGAGGAAATAAAAGAATTAGAGAAAAAAGTATATATAAAAAAATTCGCATATTTAAAGCTTTTAATAGAAAAATACAATATTAAGAGATCTAAAGGCGAATTCAGAAAAATAAGAAACACATATAGAGTTACTCACGACGATGATAATTTAAAAAATCCAGTGTATTATTATATAATTTCTCGAATAGGATTTTCTGGAATAAATGAACAAATTATAAAATCTTCAGAAATTGGGATTAATTATTTTATTATAAAAGAATTATTTTTGGACGATCTAAGTAATCTTCCAGACGTAAACTATTATAGAGAACAATTTTGGGGAGAAATAGATAAGTATGAAATAAAATCACTCAATGGATTTTCTTTATTAACTAAAAGTATAGATTATGGCTATGATATTGACCAGAAATACTCAAATGATGTAATGATAATAGAATGGGATTTAGCAAGTAAACCAATTCAAGGAAGTATTGTAAATGCTTATGGGAATCAAATTATTATACCAGATCAAAATAATCCGTTATTTCACGATTTAAAACCGTTTGATCTTTGTTATTGTAAAAAAACTCCCACTAAAATTGAGGGCAATATTATTAAAACCATTAATATAATTACAAAATGTTCATTTAAAGATGCAATTAAAAGCGTTTCCAGGGGAATGCCTTTTATAGAAGGATATTATCCCCTCTCTCTCGTTAAAAATGTTTTAAATAAAGAAATTAGTCCCTTTCATGCTATTGATATTGTATTTAATAATCCAAATAAACTATTTATACCAAATTATAATCAATTTATCAAAGATTTCAAAGAATTTTTATTTAATTTTATTAATAAAGAAAAAGAATATGTTTTTAAAGAATTAAAAACAAATTATGAGATAAAATCTAATCAAATCTTAATCTTATTGAATTTAACCAATGAATTAGCAGGATTAGATTTACCTTATCCTGAATTAATAAAGAAATTACTTGATGAAGATATTAAATTAGAAGAATTTAAATCAAAATTTTTGAATAAGACCCACACTCACATAAATTTTTTTTTGGATAAAAGAGAAATTGGTAGTACTATAATTTTTAATTTGAAAAAGTTGAGAAACACTCCCTTTTTTAAGTATTCTAATGAAATCATTAAAATTAGAAAAGAAGAATTTGAATCTTCAAAAATTATTCAACTATATCATAAGAAAGAGAAACTGCATGATGTCTCAGAAATTAGTAAAACGTATTATGGGAAAAAATTTTTAAAAATCTTAAATATGGAAGGTAAAATAATTTTTAAGCCAGATAAATTCAACCAATTTATTGAATATGCCAAAAAATTAAAATTAAATATAAAGAATGAAAAATAAAAGATTGGTAATATCAATATTTTTTTTTAAAATATATCTGTTAGATTTTAGATTTAAACTGAAGTGAATTGAAATGACTGATCTTTTTATATCATAATTTATATATTATGCATAGGTTTATATTAGATACAATCTGAAAGTTTAAGTGATATTAAACAAATAAAAAAATTAGCATATGAAAAACAGTAATTTCCAGCACCCATCAAAAGACATCGTTGAAAGCAAAGGCACTATTCTCCGAGGAAAAACGATCTGTCTGTGTTTAACAGGTTCTGTAGCAGTTATTTCAGCTCCAATTATTGCAAGACAACTCATGAGACTTGGTGCTGAAGTAATTTGTGTTATGTCTAAAGCTGCTGCAGAATTAATAAATCCCACTTTAATGGAATGGGCGACAGGTAATCCAGTAATAGCCCGATTGACTGGCGCAGTAGAACATGTATATTTAGCAGGAGAAAGACCTAGAGGTGTAGGAAAAGCAGATTTAATTTTAGTATGTCCTGCAACTGCAAATACTATCTCAAAAATAGCAAGTGGGATTGATGATACACCAGTAACAACAGTGGTTTCTACAGCTTTTGGTTCATCCTTACCAATTGTTATTGTTCCAGCTATGCATGAAAGCATGTATAACCACCCATTTTTGGCAAAAAATGAAAAAAAATTAAGAAAGGCAGGTATAGATATATTAGCTCCAAGGATCTCTGAAGGAAAAGCAAAAATAGCTAAAATTGACGATGTAATTGATCGAGTAATTGATTTATTAGTAGCTAAAAAAGATCTTGAAGGAAAGAAAGTCTTGATTACAGCAGGACCTACCAGAGAAGCAATAGATTCGGTTCGGTTCGTATCAAATAGATCTTCTGGACGTATGGGAATTGAATTAGCCAAGGAGGCATCTGCACGGGGAGCTGATATCCTATTAATAGCTGGGAAATGTATGGTAAAAATTCCAGAATACATTAAAACACTTCACGTGGTTTCTACAGAAGATTTTATAAAAACAGTTAAAGATGAGTTAGCTTATAATAGTTATGATTTTTTCATATCTGCTGCTGCTATTAGTGATTATAAACCAGTAGAATGTATTGAAGGTAAAATATCATCTGATAATGTTCAAAGCTTACAAATAAATATGATGTTGACACCAAAAATTATTGACGTTGCTAGAAGGAAAGATTATAACCTATTCATAGTGGGATTTAAAGCAGAGACTAATGTTTCAAAAAGTGAATTAATAAATCGTGCATACGAACGCCTCAAAAAATCAGAGATTGATATGATTGTTGCAAATGACATTGGAAGAGATGATGTCGGTTTTGCAAGTAAGGATAATGAAGTTTTTATTATTGATAAATTAAAACATATAACTCATGTTGAAAAAAATACCAAACGATACATAGCTTCAAAAATAATTGATGCTGCTTTAGAAGCTTATAGAATTAAAGATCTCTAAAGCTATTTCTGCTCTCTTTAATTTTAAGCGTTCTTTAATATAAGTTTTTCTCTTTTTATAATTTTCAACTTAAAGAAAATATTTAAATACTTGTTCAATTTCTTTAAAAAGTGAAGGAACAATTAAACTATAAGAAGATAATAGAAACTTAAGATATAAGATTCTATATCTAATATTAAATAACAATATAAATTAATTCAGTAATAATTGTATATATATTTATAATTAAATACTAAAAAATTATAGAATAACAATATAATAGAGTGCGCCTAAAATTACTAAAGATGAAGAGGGAAGGATTAAGCAAGGAACAATCGCAGAGTATATGCGTAAGCGAACTCAACTAGTTGGTTTTGAGTTTGGTTATTGGAAACATGTACAATATTGCGCAGAATTTATTGATAATGCCCTTGACGCAATTGAAGGTTTTCAATGGAGAGAATTAGAAAAACTTGATTCAAAGATTAAATTCTCCTTAGATCAAGAACTATTTTTAGAAAAATTTTCAATCGTTGAAACAGCTAAAGAGGAAAAAAAAACTCAGCATTTAAACAATGAAGCAAAACACACATTGATGCAAGAGTTAGGTTTAGAACCTATTGAATCTGAAGAATCAGTTATTCAAGAATCAAAAGAAAAGCTAGAGGAATCTGGAGAAATCAGTGAAAAAGATGAGTTAGAGGTGGAGGAGGAAGTTAAAAGAATTATTGACGATATGGAAGAAATTATTAAACCAGTTGAAAATATCATTGATGTAGAACCTATCGTAATTGTTCGTATGAGAGAATTTGAAGCTCCTTCATTTTTGACATCTGAAATAAGTCAGAAAAATGTAATGAGCTACACTTTTGAAATTTTTGATAATGGTACAGGAATGGCTAAAATTGATTTACGAAAATTTGGGAAATATCTTGCCTCCTCAAAATCATTGGAATTAAAACAAACGAGGGGAAGTCAAGGATTTGGTGCGCCGAGTGCTTTTAGTGATGCGCAAAATACTACAGGAAAACCAGTTATTGCTGTTTCAAAATCAATGGACAATATCTATGCTACTGTTACTGAATTTTTTACAACATCTAAAAATGAGAAAAAGTATTTGATTCATCCAACAGATATTGACAGTGCCTTTCTCCATGGAACTTATATAAAACTGAACTATTTAAACGTAAAATATATTAGAGGTTACGTCGAAAAATATATCGAAGAAACTGCATTCATGAATCCTCATATTACAATTATGTATATTGATCCATATGGCAAGGAAAAGATGTATCGAAGATTAGCTTCTTCTTTTCCACGAAAACCTAAATATGCCAAACCTCACCCATCATCAGTAAATATTGGTGATCTGCAAGATTTAATTACAAAAGCAGAAAAGAAAACTATTTCTTCATTCTTGCAAGATAATTTTGTGAGAATTAGTCCAAAAACAGCTAGAGTAATAGTTGATAAGGCTGAAAATGATTTACAAGATAATTTAAAGCTCCTAATTCTAAAAGATGGATTTGTTACTAGAACACAAACACACACAGATAAAATTCATTATTTAAGAAACGAAAAGAGAGTTTATGGTCGTTCTGATAAACCAAGAGATAAATTAATAATTTATGAAGTTGAATCAGATGATTTAAGAAAAAAATATTGGGATCTAATTTCAAAATATAATACTTTTGATAAAGATTATGAGAAAATAAATAAAGAGATAAAAAAATTTAATAATCGTATTCAAAAAGTAGAAACAAAAAAAGAAGTAAAAAATTTAGAAAAAAGAATTAAACATTTTCTAATTGATATTGAAGGAATTAAGAAGGAAAAGGAAAACATTAAAGATCAACTTAACATTCTTTTCAAAAATGTTAAAGAAGGATTAATTGAATTAAAAAAATTTAAAAATAGAAGCGATTTTGAGGATTTAGTAAGTGAAGTTCAAATTTCTAAAGCAAAACCTTCTGATTTGACAAGAGAACAGTTTAATTCGCTTTTTCTTTCTTTCAAATCAATGAAATTTATGGCACCTCCTACTGATACTGCTATTCCAGTAGGTGATTCCATTTTGGAAAATACATTAATAAAGGAATTAGGATTAAGGATTTCAGAAAATCTAGAAGATTTTGACACTCCTGTAGACGAGATTAGCCAAACCTCCTCTATATTAAGTGAAGAAAAGAAATTTGCTTTAGAAAAAGAAGATCCCAAAGTTCACGAAGATATCTCTGTAGATTATGGAGAAATTGCTGATTTAGACTCAAAAATTTTAGCAAATATTGATATTAAAGATGATAATCTAGAATTTCAACAATTTAAGCAAAATATAGATGAAATTCTTATAATTCCCGAAGATGATTCAATTCAAAGTTATTCTGATGTTTTTGAATATTTTATTGAAAATTTTACAAGAGACGATGATTTTGTAGCAGCAGAAACACGTGATCCCACTAGTGGAAAAGGTTTAGCCTATGTTGTCGAAGCTGTAATGGCTTATTCAAAAAACATTGAAATCCCTAAACGATCTAGAGATGTTTTATCAAGATTTGTAAATAGAACACCAAAATTAAGAGATAGTGCCGATTGTGCTATTACTAAAGCTGTACAATCAGTTAATTGGAAGAATTATAATTTAGATACTTATGATAATAGTTTACCTAAAGGACCAATTAAATTATTAGTTAATGTCTCTGGTCCATTTGTCCATTTAATGTTTAAATCTCAATCAAAAAATGCCTTAGCAGATGATGAAGACTTAATTAAAGAAATAAAATATTGTCTTGAAGCTATAGGAAGAAAACTACGAATCTACCTTAATAGAAGAGCAAGTATACATAGAACTGAAAAAAGAGCAAGTTTAATTGAAAAATATATACCAATCTTCGTTGAAAGTTTATATAATATAACTTCTAAAGGTGATGGTAAATATGGTAGAAAGGTTGCCAGAGAGGAATTAGAAGATTTAATGAAAAATGCTATTGGTAGAAAACCATCACCTATTGTTGAAGAAAAAATTCAATTGGAAAAGCCCCTAGTTAAAAAGAAAGAAATAGAGAAAGAAGAACCCAGGAAAATAGAAACCAAGGAAGTAGAAATTAAAAAAGAGGTAATACCTCCTAAGATAGAACCAATTGTTGAAAAAGTTAAGCCCAAAAAGGTAATTTATTCTGAAAAAACTCTTAATAATTGGACCATAAAAGAACTTAAGGAATATTGTTTAGAAAATAAAATAACTATATCTTCTAAAGTACGAAAGGCTGATCTCATCAAAAATATACAAGAATCCTTTAAAGAAAAACCTCTAGTAGAGATACCAATTACAGAAGCAGTAGTAGAAGCAGTCAAACCTGAACCTCGAGTTATATCTAAACCAAAAACAATTCAAAAAACATTACCTCTTATTACAACAGAACGAATTTTTAAAGTTTTATCTGGTGAATGGCAAACAATAAAACATTTGATATTCAAATTGAAAATTAAGGATATGATGGATGCTAGATACCTTCAATTAAAACTCAAAGAGCTAGAGCGTAAAGGAGAAATTCTAGTTGACCTTAAAATGGGTAAAAAACATTGGAAATTAAAATAATATTTTTATTATATTAATCATGGCTAAAAAAGAAAAAAATGATAAAAAGGAATTAAAAGCAGCTAGAGAATTATTTAACTTATATTTACAAAAAAAGAAAGAAGAAAAATCAATTGATCTTCCAAAAGGGACGGTAAAGATTGATGATCTTAACAGAAACGAGACTCTTGAAAGATTATATACAATAGTAGATAATACTATTACAAAAATTTACAATACAGGTCGCCCATCCATCCAACTTCCAGCTAGAACGAGTTCTAATATAATTTGGGATGAAGAGAATGATCTTTTGCTTTTAGGTGAACAAATAGTAGAAAAGCAATTTCATTCACTTACTAGTGTAGCAGATCTAACAAGATTAATGAGAGTTCTTGAAATCGTAAATGAGCTATTAATTAAAGATATCCATGCTACTAAAAGGGAAATATTCTATACTGATGTAAAATTATTTACAGAACAGAAGAACAGTGATAAAAGTATTGAAGATGTTGCTGCAATGTTATATACAACAAGAAATTCAACTCATATAGTTGCATCTGCTAAAGGTGTGTGCGTTGGAAGACTCAGAATAAGGGATCGAAATGATATAATCGATCTAGAAGGATTAGGTAGTGGTGGTTGGATGATATCGCCTATGCTCGATAATATAGAAATAATAGAATCAGATGCGGAATTTATATTAGTGGTAGAAAAAGACGCAGCAATGATACGTTTAGCTGAAGATAGGTTTTGGAAGAAGTATCCATGTATTATCCTTACAGCAAAAGGAGCTGCTGATATTGCAACACGCATGTTTTTGAAACGCTTAAGTAAAGAATTAAATTTACCTGTTTTTAGTCTAGTAGATAGTGATCCATATGGACATTATATTCATAGCGTATATTTAAGAGGTTCAAAAAGACTAAGTTATGAATCACCTTTTTTAGCGACCCCAAATATTAAACTACTTGGAGTTTTAACAAGAGATCTTGATAAATACAAAATTCCAGAAGAAGTCAGACTTCCTATGAAACCTATGGATGTTAAAAGAACAAAAGAATTATTAAAAGAAGATTTTGTTAAAAAGAATAAACAATGGGAAATTGATTTAAGCCTAGCTCTCAAACTAAAGAAAAAAGCAGAAATTCAGGCTCTTTCTCGACATGGTTTTGAGTTTCTTACCAATACGTACCTTCCAGAAAAATTAACAACAGGTGATTGGATATAAGAGTTTTTCACAAAAAAGATGGTGGAATTATTCAATTAATCGATAAAGAAAAAATGCAAGATTGGCCAATTGAATTACCACTTATTTTTGTTGAGTATATACGTAGTAAGAAATTAGATAGTTATAAAGATCCCCAAATAAAAAAGGAAATTGAAGAATATCTTAACGATATAACAAAAGATATTGCAATTCCAAGATTGATGAGTGTTTTAGAAGGTGAAAATGAGGAGGAGATTATTCTCGCATTAATTCGAATTGAAGAACTTTCCAACAAAAACATTGAAATGATAATCCCAATCAAACCTTATTTAGAAAATTTAATTAACAAAAAAAATAAAGATATTGTAAGTATCGCTAAGAATATTTCAAATAATTTCCTTAAAGCAGAAAGAAGGAAAAAATTAGCTCAAAAAAGGAGGGTTATGAGAGAAAAAGAAAAAGAATTCTTAGCTGGAAAAATTAACGCTGAAGAATATGCGAAAGCAAGAAAAGATTATTTAACATTAAAGGAATAGTTTTACTACTTATGAATTGGGATAAAGAGAAAAAGAAATTTTATGAATTCATAATCGTTAATAAAGTAATTGGATTCTTTAAGGAACCAATAAGATTAAAATCTAATAGGCTTTCCTATTTTTATATAAATTGGAGAAATGTTTCTGAGGATGTAAATTTAATTGATAAATTAACTGATTATATAATTTCATTTGTGGGAAGTCTTAATTTAAAACCTGATTGTTTTTATGGAGTACCTGAGGGAGCCAGTAAAATTGGGATTATTACACAATTCAAATGGGCAAAAAAGCAAAAGAATTATCATAATAGAATCTATAATTTACCCATGGGAAGAGGTAAACCAAAAGATCATGGTGAACCAAAGGATAGATTTTTTCTAGGGATGCCAAAAGGAAAAGTAATTGTTATTGAGGATGTAACAACAACAGGTGGATCTTTGATAACAAGCATTCAAAACTTAAAGGCAATTAAAGTTGATATAATAGCTGCTATTGGCATAACTAACAGAAATGAACTAAGGGATGATGGAAAAAGTGTAGAAGAAGTAATACACGAAGAGGATGTCAAGTATTATGCGATGAGTAACGCAGTAGATTTATTACCAACTTTAACGATAGATAAGGATATTGCAATACATATAGAAGACTATTTTAAAAATTATGGAACAAGAGAGATATATTTTTCTTAATGAGTTAAATAAAATTTTCTCCACACTTTAATATACTTGTATAAATGTTTAAATAGTATTTTTTCTGAACTTGTTAATCTTCTCTCATCATCCAAGGATAACTCCGCCTTTGCTAATCTTAAGAGTTTTGACAATCGACTATCAATAATATTTGACATATAAGAATTATATCTGTCTAAATCTAAAGGAGGTTTGATTTTATCTTTAATATCCTTTTCCAAGAAAATTTTAAATTTCTTTATTTTGTTTAGAAAATAATTATTATCTCTATATATTAGCTTTTGATCGTCACGTTCATCAATAGCAAATCTTTGCACATCAACATTATCGCATTTTTCATTTGATGCTATTTTCATAATGTCATTTTCAATAAAAGGAAACGCTGAGAACAATTTTAACCTATATTTGTTTCCCTTCTCAAATGGACCAAATGATTCTCCTAGAAAGGAAAATCCTTTGAAACTTTTTATACATTCTATAATTAATTCTTCATTCATAAACATAAAATTTATCCTATTTAGGGAGTCATTTAATTGGCTTTCAACTTTTTCCAATATAATTTTCACCAGATCTAATAAATTAATATAATTTTATATACTAAACAATTTAGAACTAGAAAATTAAAACTTATATTAATATACTAATAGACTGAAAAAATTAGTGTAAAAATTGCAGATAGAAATTATTTTGTTAATACTATTTATAGGTTTTTTCCTAGTTGGGTTTTTCCTAATATATCGACAAGTAGCCCTAGTAAAAAAAGGAGAATTCAGCAACATAGATCGAGTTCAATGCATTTTATATGGGCTCATTTTTGGTATAGCGATTTTGGTCGTTGTTGCAATGGGTTTTATTTTCGCTACTGATACAGTTCATCCGCTAGCACTTCTTATACCATTTTCAGTATGTTTAATTTATATATCCTTTTACCCCCTAATTGATTTTTTATTCATTGCTCTTAGTAAAGAATCTGACGAAGGTCTTACACCATTTCATAAATTAATTGGTAATAAAATCATTAATAGATCTGAAAATAAGATAAAATCATTTTTTATGGCAATAATATTATATTTGCTCTTAATTCTACCCCCGATTATATTGGTTCTTTCGGGCTTACCATTCATGGTGATATGGGTTTCTTGGATACTTGCATATCCTCTTATAATTATAGTACACTACGGAACTAAAGGATATATAGCGGGAATTTCAAATGAGTTTTATCATATACCAGACATAAAAAGATCAATCTTTCTGAATTTTGAAGATAGTAAAAGAGGAATGAAACAATTCACTTCAAATCCCAAGCCTTATATCATTTTAGGTTTTATGTTATTTGTTTTTGTATGGGCTTGGATTTCTATGATTCAGACAATTGCTTTTTTCTTTACTAAATCACTTGCAATATCAACAATGTCTTCATATTTTGTATATGTAACTTTATTCTTTGGCATCATTGGATATTTTACTCGCTTTTGGGGTAGAAAAATCAAATATAGAGGAATTGATATATATTTTGCTGCATATTTAATGGCAGCTATAGGTATTAATGTTTTTGTGAATTTTATACTTGTTAATATTAATAGATTATCCAATAGTTTTAATTACTGGTCAATCACCAGAGAAATTGTGCCAAATTATCTTATGTTTACATGGGCTGCATTAATAGAAGAAGTTGCGCTAATAATTTTTACATCATATTTCTTTTTGTCTACGAAAAGTGAATTTAAGTATAATATAAAATATTCAAAAATTAGTGAGTGTGGTCAAAATTTTGATCCTATCCCTCTTTTTACTTATATTAAAGATAAGAATCCAATAATAAGAAAATATGCAGAAGATACAATCCTTTTAATGTTTGAAAGAATTCCACTAAAAACAGAGATAGATCTCAACGATTGGAAATACAAATATTTACTTTTAGACGGTATTTGTGATTATGACTCGACTTCAAGGAGAATATGCTATAAAATTTTAGTCCAATTAGAAAAAGATGTTCCGAATTTAATAAGACCCTGGATAATAGAAACTTTAGAATCTCCAAATTACGATAAAATTATACCTATTCTAAGATCACTTTTGAATGCTGATTTAGATTTTATAGATAATTTGCCAAAAAAATTGATTTTAAACCTTGTTGAAGATTCAGAATGGCGTACAAAAATATTAAGTTTAAAGCTACTTAATAGAATAATTAAAAATAAGGATGAATTAATTCAAAATTTAAATATTTATGAATTACTTGAAGATCCAAATTATCAAGTACAAGTAGAAATACTTAATATTTTATCATTATCTTCTGTTAAAATACCCATTAGCATCATTTTTAATAAATTATTTCACATTAATAAGGAAATAAGAGCAGCAGCAATAAAAACCATAAAATCTTATAAAGTAAAAGATATAGATAAAAAATTTATATCTATACTTTCCCCTTTAATGAAGGATCCCAATAGTGAAGTGAGAGCTTCTGTATTTGAAGTTTTTAGCCAGATTGGAAATTTTAAAAAATATAAGATTCCATTATCACCATTTTTAGATGGATTAACTGATTTAAATGAAAATGTAAGAAACGCTTCAATTACAGCTCTCGAGAAATATTTTAATGAGGAACCGAAATTATTAAATTTTGATACAATTATTGATAAGATTGACCCGAATAATTTTGAAATTCTAAATAGTGTTTTATCTCTTCTGGGTAAATTATGGAGATATAATCCTGAAAAAATATTGACAACTCTATTGATTTTCATTAAATTTGAAAATGAACCATTGAAAGAAAATATATCAAATATTCTCGTTGAAAAATCTCGAGAGAATCAGGATTTAATATTAACAAATCTAATTAAAGTACCAGATATTGCAAAATTCCTAAAAAAGGGTATTGTTTCAAATACAATTATTAAAATAGCAGAAAATGATCCAAAAAATATAATTCCAAAACTATTTTACTACTTCAATGATGAAAATGATGTTATAAGACTTAATGCTATTACTTCCCTAAATGGTTTAGAAGAGGAATATCTTGAAACCATTAAAATGAGACCGATTATCACGCTATTGGAAAAAGATAAAAATAAGCAGATTAAAAAAGAATCTTCAAAAATTATTTCAAAAATAGCTAAAAAAAATCCTATTTTAATAAAACCTTTAATATCTGAAATTTTTCAAGCAATCAATGAGCAAGAGTCGTCAGTAAAAATTACATTATTTAAATCTTTGTTAGAAATTGCTAAAAATTCACCAGAAATTATTCCGGTCCGTAATGTTATTAATTTTCTCTCTGATAAAGATTCATTTATACGTGAAACAAGCACAAGGATTTTAGGTTTTGTAGGTAAAAGAAATCCATCATTAACAGCTGATTCTTTAATTAATAATGCTTTGATTGATGAGGAATGGATTGTTCGAGAAGCAGCAGCCTCTAGCTTAGGGAATCTTATTGATTACATTGAAAATAAAGAAGAAACCATAGGGAAACTTGTTCATCTACTTGATGATGAAGAAAATTGGGTCAAAAGAACTGCGTTAAAGATGTTATCGAATATAGAAGAAGTTAATGCATCACATCTCTCTTTCGAAAAATTATCAAAGAATTTTATAAGTAAAGACTATAACGTGAGAGAAGCATCAACGAGATTATTGAAAATTTATAGTAATCAAATAGAGGAAAGATTTGATTTAGTTATTGATTTATTAGGAGATAAATCAAAAGAAGTAAGAACTAGTATAATTAATATCTTGGTTGATATAATTCGAGATGTAGGAATTAATAAAATTTTATCAAAGCTCCTACAAAATCTTAGTGCTGAAAGATCATTAGAAACCCAACAATCAATAGCTTTAATTTTAGGTCGAACTGTCAAATACGGAGATAAAAATATTAAAAAAAGAGTTATTCCTTTACTCAAAGCAAGATGTGAAATGACTCAAGATCCAATTATATGTGAAACCTTATATCAATTAAAAGAGAGCTAAAGAAATATACTTCTGATTAGATATAAATAAAAAACTTTACTAATTCTTCCCTCTCATATGATTTTTTTATTTTTTTAGTTTATTGACAGCTTAATAACCTATCCCCTTAATATTAGAATTAAAATATCATAAAAAAAATAATTAAATATTTGAAAAAATTAAATTTGAAGTGATGTAATACGACAACCCCAAGCTCAAGTCCTACTCCTCCAATTAATAAGGTTCAGCGCTTTGATGATTTTTATCGTTTATTTCAAGATAAACCCGGTATATACAAATATCAAGATCAGATAAATGAAATTTTTTCTAAAGGAGGAAATAGATTAATTATATTATATGAGGATTTATTAGCTTTTGACCCTCAGATTGCTAATATGTTGAAAAATGATCCGGAAGCTCTATTAGAAGATGCTATTGAAGCCTTCAAAAATGTATTAAAATTTCAAGGTGCAAAATTGACCCCTCAAGAATATTTTGTAAGAATAACAACTAAAGATCCAAAAAGTCTATTAACAATTCCTTTAAGAGGATTAAGAGCAAAACATATTGATAATCTTATTTGGTCGAACGGTATTTTAGTAAGAAGCTCGACAATAAGACCAAAACTAACGAAGGCAAATTTTGAATGTACAATATGTGGAGCTCAATTTGAGATCATTCAGTTAACCTCAAGAATAAAATGGCCCAAATTTTGCATAAACAAGCGATGTAAAGCTAGAGCACAATCAGATTTCCGCCTTATATCAAAGAAATCTGAATTCATTGACTGGCAAAGTATTATGATTCAAGAAATTCCTGAAGATTTACCCCCTGGAAGAATTCCAAGATCAATTCAGGCAATATTAACATATAATTTAGTTGATACTGTTAAGCCAGGGGATAGAGTTAAAATTATGGGAATTTTTAAATCTGTATTAGCCCAATCAACTAAAAGTAATAACTCAACTTTATTCAAGACTTTTATTGATATTAATTTTATAGATCCAGAAGATAAAAGTGAAGATATTGTAGAACTTTCAAAAGAAGATAGAAAACAAATAGAGAGTCTTTCAAAAGAGCCAATGATCCAAAAAAAAATAGCTCGTTCTATAGCCTCTACTATTTATGGAAGAGATGATCTTAAATTAGCATCTGCCTTAAGTTTATTTGGAGGAACTAGAAGAAAAAGACCTGGGGGAGGATACAAAAGAGGTGATATTCACATTTTATTTGTTGGAGACCCAGGAACGGGAAAATCTGAAATCCTAAAAAGTTTAATAGAAGTATCTCCACGAGGATTATATACTTCTGGAAAAGGTTCAACAGCTGTTGGTTTAACTGCAGCTGTAATTAAAGATTCTGATACAGGACAAATGAATTTAGAAGCAGGGGCTGTTGTTTTGGCTAATGGCGGAATTATTGCTATTGATGAATTCGATAAAATGGATACCGCAGATAGATCAGCGCTCCATGAGGCAATGGAACAACAAACGGTAAGTATAGCAAAAGCGGGGATCGTAGCAACATTGAAAGCTCAAACTTCTATCATTGCTGCTGCAAATCCCCATTCTGGAAGATATGATAGATATAAAACTCCTACTCAAAACATTCGCTTACCACCATCTCTTCTATCTCGTTTTGATTTAATTTTTGTAGTCATTGATAGACCTGATCCCGCAGATGATGCTCAAATGGCTGAATTTATCTTAAAAAATTCGATGATAGGGCCAGAAGAATCTTATGAAAAAGAAAATCCGGCTGTAGCACCCATTCCAGGGGATCTTCTAAAAAAATATGTTAAGCACGCAAAAAGGACTTTTAATCCTGTTTTAACTGAAGAAGCTAAAGAAAGGATAAAAGAATTTTATTTAGAATTACGTGGTCGATATGACAGCGAAGATGCGATTATTTCAATCTTAGCAAGAAATTTAGATGCTCTAGTTAGATTGAGTGAATCTTATGCAAAAATGGCTTTAAGAAATAAAGTATTAAAAGAGGATGTAGAAGATATAATTATACTGTTTAAAAGATATTTAAAAGATGCTGGTTATGACGAAACTACTGGAAAGATTGATATGGATAGAATTTTTGTTGGACAATCACGAAGTAATCTCAATAAATTGGACACATTAATGAGCAGACTTAAAGAAATTTCCGAAGAAAACAATTGGAAAGCACTTGAGAGAGATAATGTAATTCCAATTTTAGAATTAGAGGAAAGCTTAGATAAGAAGTTTATAGAAAATGCTATAGATGAGCTTATTAAAGAAGGAACTCTATATGAACCAAGAAATAACTATATAAAATTTACAAATAAGGAAGAATAAAAGAAACACATCTCATTTTGTACTTTTATTAATAGAATTAATAGGAAATAATATTTATTTATGGAAAAGTAAATTTAATAATTGAAATTCAATGAAAAATTTCTACAGCATGTTCAGCAATTAATTTAAAAGCTTTTTCCACATTTTCTCCTGTTTTTGCTGATGTAAATAACACAGCTGTTGAATTAATTCTTTCACTTAATAATGAAATATCTTTTTCATTTAATTCTTTTTTTAAATCATTTTTATTAGCAAGAAGAATAATTGGAGCCTTGGAGCAATACTGTTTAATATCCGGAATCCAAAATTCTTCTATTTGATCGAATGTATTTTTTCTTGTTAAATCTCCAACGATTATTACGCCCCTAGCACCTCTATAATAAACATGTCTCATCTTTACCCAGCGTTCCTGTCCAGCAATATCCCATAATTGAATAGATGCTTTAGAATCTTTTTTTAAATCAATTTGCTTTGTAAATATATTAGTTCCGATACTTGAACGATAATCTTTTGAAAATTGCCCCAATACAAATTTTTTAACTAAACTTGTTTTTCCAACAGCTGGTTCTCCAATGATAATTACTTTTAAAGAAAATATCTTGTTCTCACTCATATATAATTAAATTTATGAAAAAGATTTTTTAAGTTTATATATTTAAATATTAAAAGAACTAAATTTTAAAATATTAAATAGAAGAATTATATATTTAAAGGTTTAGGTGTGAATTAATGACTACAGGAATAGTCTATGATGATATCTATCTAGAGCATCGAATTGGTACGCATGTAGAAAGCCATTTGAGACTTATAGAGATTATGAATTTCTTAAAAGAAACGAACATTCTTGAAGACCCAAATTTTAAATTAATAGAACCAAGGAAAGCAACTTTAGATCAAATTAAATATGTACACGAAGATAGGCTAATTAGAGAAGTTCATGAGGTTAGTCAATTAGCTGAAAAAACAAATAATATTCAATACCTTGATATGGATACTGCAGTATCAGGTAAAACATATGAAGCATCATTATTTTCTGTTGGGGGAAATCTTCAAGCTGCTGATGAAATTCTAGAAGGAAATATAAAAAATGCTTTTGCCGCAGTTAGACCCCCAGGTCATCATTCTAATTCTTATAAATGTGCCGGATTCTGTATATTCAATAATATAGCAATCGCAACAGAATATCTTATTAGAGAAAAGGGTTTTAAGAGAATTGCAATAGTAGATTGGGATTGTCATCATGGAAATGGTACACAACAAATATTCTATGAAGGCAGTCCTTCAGAAAATGGTGAAGTAGTAATGTTTAGTTCTCATCAAGATGGAAGAACATTATATCCTGGGAGTGGATTTTTAGGTGAAATTGGCTCTGGGAAAGGTGAAGGTAAAATAATTAATTTTCCAATGCCACCAAGAGCAGCTGACGATATTATTATTACCTTTTTTGATGAAATAATTTCACCAGTGTGTAAAGAATTTAAACCAGAATTTATACTTATATCAGCAGGATTTGATACCCATTGGACAGATACATTAACGAATATGGGATGGACCATTCAAGGTCCAGCAAATTATTTAAAAAGAATCAAAGAAATCGCAAAAGATTACTCGAATGATAGAATATTAATAACATTGGAAGGGGGGTATGAGGTTGATAAACAAGCAAGAGCTGTTTATAATTGTCTTAAGGTTCTTAATGATGAAGATGAAAATCTTATTCAAGAAGAATCTAGGACCTCAAACAAGGAATTATTAACTTATATTAACGAAAAATTGATACCTGCTATAAAAAAAAAGTTAAATCCTTATTGGAATTGTTTTTAGTATTTTTAATGACTTTTTTATACTTATGTTTGTGCTATAGTTTATAAACATAGTACACCATATTTAAATTACATAAGCAAGTAAAAATTAAAGAATTATATACAGAGGATTATTATGTCATATGAAAATGATAGAAATGAAGAAGAAGAAGAAGAACGTGGTCCCCCACGAATTCCCTCAATGCCACCACCTTCAGCAACCCCACCTTTGACGCCTCCTCCTTTAGAAGCCCCTCCTCCTTTAGAAGCCCCTCCTCCTTTAGAAGCCCCTCCTCCTTCTTATGAACAACCACCTTCAATGCCTACCTATGAGCCCACCCCTAGTATTCCAGTTGGTCCTTCACAAGAGGATTATAACGCTGTATTAGGCCAGGTGAATGAAATGAGTGTTGAAATTTCTAATTTTAGGGCTCAACTTACTGAAAAGAATAATCAAGTAACTCGATTAACCAGTCAACTCCAATCGCTTCAAACTTCAGCAGAAGCTTATCAAAATCAAGTTAATCAATTAAATAATGAAAATGCTCAATTAAGAGCTCAGATTCCAGGACTGCAACAACAAGTTCAAGAATTACAACAACATAATTCAATGCTTCAACAACAAATTGGTCCTTTACAAGGTCAAATTACAAAATTACAAGAAGAATTAGCTTATAAAGAGAAACGTATTGAAGAATTAAAAGAGCCTAAAGCAGTAATGCCATCTAGTTTAGCTCAAGGAATAACCTCTCAAACTCCTACACCCAGTTATGAAACAACTCCTTCTATTTCTCCCTCTACAACACCAACTCCTAGTCCATCTGTGCCAGTGGGAACAGGAAGAAGAGTGTGTCCTAGCTGTGGAGCGTCAGGTTTTGCTGTGAAGGAGGTGGAAGATAAAACAAGAATCATAAGCTATATTCCTAAACCAACTTACGCAAAGAAATATGTCTGTACTAAGTGTGGTTTTGAATTCTAGGAAAGAGATTAGACTAATATTTAATGTTAAGTCGTCTGAATTAATATAATATTTTACATTTTTTAGGATATTTTTTACAAGAATATTTCTATCAAATCTTTTTAACAAAGAGAAAAAAAATCTCAATATCGATTGCTAAAAAACTAAGTCAAATTTTCTAAATCCTCTTGTTTAATAAATTCAGAACATCAAATTCTATAGCATTATTATAGAGTAAAATCTGATTTTAAAAGCTTAACTCTCATTCATTTATTATAAAAAAGTTCTAGAATTTTTCTACTTTGATTCAAATACAATTTTGTGATTTATCTAATAATTTAAATTACTATGTGAAAAATTATATATATAATAATTTTGATTAATATTCTAACTCTGTTTAGTTAGTGATAAGATTTATTTTGATTTAATATGTCAGTAATAGGAGAGGATCTCTTAGGCAAGAAGATCAATAAGAAAAGAGTATTGGGTATTGTTATAATTGCTATATTGTTGATCTCCATGTTTGCCTTCTCGACGGTTTTATTAAATTTACTATTTGGTATTCAAAGATCCGATTTTAACGATTCAATAGAAGATAAAGAAGACGAAATAGCTCCACCATTAACACCTTACTTTCCCTGGGAAGATTTCAATTTTTCAGATATACCCCCAGTAGATTTGGAAGATTTACTTGATATGATATCTGATCTTCTAGATGGTGTTTCAGATGATTTAGATTTAAGTCAATTTTCAGAGGGCCTTATGGCGCTTTTAGCCTCTGCTGCTGCTGAAATAGAAGTATTTAGAGTTTATAATTATTCTGTTTTTAATGAGATGGATGCCAAATTATGGAAATATGAATGTTATAATTATTATAATACAACGGAAGAATCTAAATGGCAGTCTACAGTTCCTTTGCTTGAAGATGATTTTTATACTAAAGATAATTATTCTTCGCAATATTGGTATTTAGATTTATTAAAAATAAAAATGCCATTATCACCTAATGCAAGCAGTCCGCCTGAGCCCCCAAATTCGATTGCTCTTCCTTCCCTATTTCCAATTCCGGGTATAATAAAAGAAAGTATTGACGCTCAAAATAATCTTAGTGTTTCCACTATAATTCCTGGTTTTACAAAATTAAAGAAAAATCTTTTTAATAGTACTAAGGCAGATCTCTACTTCTCATCTAATGATGATGTAAATATGACCTACAACTTATTTGGCTTAGATTTACCCTCGAATGATGATATTAATAGTTCAGCAGTTAAGGCTACAAATCCTACACAAGAATATTTAGATTTATTAAATTCTTTTACTCAGATACCTCCTGATTTAAGTACATATATGTTAAATAATCCTTATTTTACTAATCATTTTAACATATTAAATAACTCTATAAACGTAGATGATAATGCTTTTATAATTGCAAATAAAATTAGAAATTATCTTCAAACTAATTTTTATTTTAACTACATACCTTCTCCAGATCCAGGTAGAGACGCAGTAGATTGGTTCTGTGAGCAACAACAAGGTTTATGGCCAGATTTTGCTTCTGCTTTTAGCATATTTTCTCGTGCTTTTGGTGTAGCAAGCCGATTTGTAACAGGTTTTAATAGCAGATGGATTGAAGAATTTACAGATTATAATGAGAATCCCCCTTTTGGTGAAACCACTTTTGCTATAAAATATAAAAATTTATACAATTGGGCTGAAATTTTTGTCCCGTATGATCAATATGGAAATGGTGAATGGGTTCAAATGGATATCCTTTTTGACAGTTATGGACCTGGTGGAAGTCCTATAACAGGAAATCAATTTAATATCACTGTAACTTCTGATAAAATTCTTTATAATAGACCAGATGTTTTGAATTTAACTGCTACTTTATCATCTTTTTATGGAGATCCACTAGATAACAAAACGATAACTTTTACGGACATGGCAACTGGACAAATTCTAGGAGTAGATGATACAGATGTCAGTGGTACTGCAAGCATATCAGTTAATATAGATAATTCTTATGTCATAGGGCCACATAATATCGAAGCTAGATATGATTTTTTCAGCTTTAACTATACTTGGCCTCCTAATGTTCCTTTAATTTTGGGAAATATTGGAGTTAGTCTCAATGATGTGAATCCAACTGAAGTAAATCGATCAGATCATTTGGATGATGAAACTTACGTCCAAGGATATGTATATGACCCATTAAATGGAGAAAGAGTTAAAGATGCAGAGGTTAATTTTGTGTTACTTCATAAAGGAACAACTATCGAAGAACCTGGGGCATTTAATCCAATATCACAAACTACAGGAAACAGTGGTGAATTTGATACAACTTTAAGTATAAATTCCTTTGTCCCCTCAGGTCAATATGAAATACGAGTTGATTTTAATGGAACTTGGTGGATTGATAGTCTAATAGGACCCATTCCTGTTTTTCAGCCATCTATAACTAATTCAAGTAATAGATGGGACTTTAATATTACAAAATCATTATCAGTTTGGTTTTATATCAATAATACACCAGCAATCAATCCTAATATTCCACTTGTTTCGAGATTTGATACTATAACTCTTACCGCTAGGGTGATGCTTGAAAATTTTGGTCCAAAACCCAATAAGGAAGTGTTTTTTTATGATTATTCTCGAGGAAATATTGAAATCGGTAGTGCTATTTCAGATATAAATGGCAACGCTTCTATAACTTATGATGTAGGAGATTATTGTATTTCAGGTCCTAATTTGTTATATGCGAACATTAGTCAATCAATAATAAATTATTCGTATTTTATCTTAGATGAGAATCCAACGATTAATGCTATTTCTGGACCAACTCCAAGAATTATTAATCGTACAGGAGGCGGAAGCACTACATTTAACATTATTGGAAATATTACTGATGGTTTTAATAGTTATAGACCTTTAGCCTATTCTGTAATTTCTTTGAGATTTTTGAGAGGGGGTAGTGATTACTGGTATTATTTAACCCCTTTTGGAAGTAACTTTTATCAAACAGATTCAACAGGAACTTTTGATTTAACTTTTGGAGTTGATCCTAACACACCACCAGGTAATTACACATTAAGGTTAGATTTTAATGGAACAATTGATTTAACAAGTTATCCATATCAACCCCCATATGTGTTTAACCTTACAGGTTTAAGTACATCAACAGTTTTCTATTATAAATTAAAAGTAGAAGCACCAGCAACCTTATCATTCAACTTTTGGATAAATGGATATCCCTCTAATGATATTTTTAATCCAACAATCAATCGTAATGATGATCTTAATTTAACTGTTTATCTCCAATATGGACCAGATCCAATCCCAGATAATGAATGGGTAGATTTTTATGATCTGACTCAAGATCAACCATTAGGTTCTGCCCAAACTACATCTGGATATGCTGAATTAATTTATCCAATAAATGATAATACTATAGCAGGACCACATTTAATTTATGCTACTTGGAATAATAGATATAATTACTCTTATTATATTTTAGATGATTTAATTAATATTAATCTTGATAGATGTCCTCAACCGCCTCAAGTTAATAGGAGTGGTTCAGTTGGAAGGAACTTCTTAATTCATGGATATTTAAACGATTCTAAAGGTAACCCAATTATAAATAGCGTAATTTCTGTTCATTTAATGGATGGGGTAACAGATGTTTCCTATTATTTAAACTTATATTCTGGTTCATTGACTCTTGACGAGACTGGAGAAATTGATCTAACATATTATGTTTCTGCCTCAACACCTGCTAAAAATTATACTTTGGAAGTTAGATTCAATGGATTATTTGATTATACAAGTACTAGCTATCCTTACTTTTTTAATTTAAACCTCATGAGTAATTTTACTGACTCTGAAACCTGCTTTTATGATTTGAAAGTAATTGATCCAGATGATATTAATATCTACTTTTTCGTGGATGGAATTCCAACACGGTCATTTTACAACAATTCTAATCCTCCTGAATGGTATTATCGAGGAGGGTCTATTAATTTCTCAGTATATATTACCCTAAGTGGAAGTCCAGTTACCGGAGGTACTGTCTCATTCACAGATGTTTTCACAGGCGATCCTTTAGGATCTTCATCTGTTAGTAATGGACTGGCTTGGATTTCAGCAAATACATCTAGTTGGCATGCAGGACTCCATCGAGTTAGAGCTCAATGGTCAGGATCTGGCACATTTAATAGAACATATGTAATTATTAATGAAACCGTTACTATTTTTGCTAATTCAGTGAATTCTATAGTAAGAGTTATTGATAACTTTCATGTTGATGGAACACTTCAAGAAAGTGGAGAATATTTAAGAGGTTTAATTGTTAATATTAAATTACTGGACAATACTTTAAGTGATGTTTCTGGATATTTAATCGGTACCTCTTCACGAATAACAAATAATGCTGGTTACTATCAATTCTCTAATTGGATTGATATAACTTGTCCACGAGGAGATTATTACATTAAAATTGATTTCGAAGGAGGTATACAATACCCAATTAGCTTACCAGATATCACATTAACAGATTATATGGTTTATACTAATAGTTCACTTATTCCAATAAAAATTATTGCTGGAACCTCTATTACTGGAAATTATGATACAGAATATCATCAGCAATGGTATGGAGGAGATATTTTATATGTATATGGTTATCTAAGATGGGATAATGGAACAGCAATAGGTAATAAGTGGGTTAATATTACTATATGGGATGGTAGTGGTAATATTTTAGATAGTCTTTTAGGTTTTACTGCATCTGACGGATTTTTTAATGTGTCATTTACTATTGAATTATCATGGGATGAAGATACTGCTGAAGTCTGGGTTTATTTCTTCCCTGAAGATCCCATTAATTTTGGCATTCCTGACGGTACTTATATAAATACAGCTCAACAACAAATTTTTAGAGAACCTTAATATTAACAAAAATAAGGTGAAAAAATAAGAAATGAAAATTTTTAAAATTGAATACCGATTTAATAAGAAAATTTTTAATTTTTTCACATTTTCAATTATATTTTTTATTCTATTTATAAATCTCACATTCATTTTTAATTTACATTTTTCTCAAAATGGTTTTATTTCATTTAATGATGAAAACTCTAAAAATTCAGCTACATGGGCAACATTAGATCTTACAAATCCTGCTGAGATTAATAACACACAATTTCCTCATAATTCAACTATCTCTATAAAAGGAAGGCTTTATATAGATATACCTCCAACATTTCCCGGAATATCAGGATATAATGTTTCTATAGAAATTGATGATGTATTAGATATAAGATATAAAAACATTACTGATATTAATGGATACTTTCAAATAAATTATATTATTGATCCTTCCCTTGATGTTTATTCAAGTCATAAATTAAATGTCTCAGTAATTGATTCAACTCCAAGTGAGGTTGAATATCCTGATTTTTATATTATCAATGTAAATACTACTTCATATTTTGATATTGTATCTTATGATGATCCGACTATTCCAAAATTAACAGAAGAATATTTTGCAATAGATGGATATTTAAAGAATGGTAATGGAACTGGTCTCTCTGACGAAGAAGTTTATTATTACTGGCTTGATGGTTTTAATATAATCAATCAAGGTTCATTTTGGACCGGATCTTCTGGAGATCTTTTAGATATTCAAGTACCTGATACTTTATCAAGTCAACTAACTTTAAAGTTAAATTTTTCAAATATACCATATATTGGATATTCCGAAAATGTTAGTTCTCTTATAAAAGTTTTCTCAGATGTTGCTTGGGATTTGAATATCGACCTTAGTACATATGAGGGAGCTCAATATACTATTACAGGGGAACTCTCCTCATTAACTGATAGTTCACTTAAGATAAATAATAGAGAAATTACAATTCTTTATGATAATAACCCTGTCGATACAGTTCAAACGAGAGCTGATGGTACTTTTGAATCTACTTTTAGAATTCCAGATGGTAATGGGACATTTCCTATTCAAGTTCAATTAGTTAATTATGCAGGAAAAGATATCAGCTCTACCCCGACATATATATTTGTAGATGTTGCTTTACCTTCAAATGGAGGTGCTGAACTACCCCCATTTTTAATTTTCTCAGTAATATTTTTTCCGATTTTAGGTGT
>JAHLWP010000028.1 GCA_019057865.1 Promethearchaeota archaeon | reverse complement strand
CTAAACATTTTCTCTGTTTAGTTACTTTTTATTTATAAGGGGTGAGTTGAATTTTTCTTTAAATATATGTATTTCGACTAATATATAAATGAAGAAAAGAGGAGATAATAATTAAAAAACCGAAGTTATTAAACTTAATCCCTGAATCCTCTTCTGATGCAAAACCGAAATTATTTATGAGAAAAAATCCGAAGATTGCATTAACTGAATTATTAAACAAAAAATATGAAAAATATCACGTACTATCTTTTGATTACATGGAGATAAAGAAAAAATGACGCGAGAGGAACTGAAAAATACAACCGGAATTGGAGGTGCCTACATACTACATTCAGTTCAAGAATTAGCGAAAGTAGGATTGTTAGAATATGATATGGATACAGGAACTGCAAAATTAAAAAAACGTTTGTTTCCAAAAAAAGCAATAGAAGAAAAATAAGTTCTTAATCTTTTAAAAGATTAAATATTTTTAATAGAGTAACCATTTTTATCAATCCTTTTATTTTTACTTTTCTTGTTAGCCATTTTAATCCAATATTTAATAAAGAAATCTTATCCATTGCAAGTGCTAGAAAAATCTGAGAGTTCATGGAAATATAACCATCCCAACCTAATAATTTCTTTTTTAAATTACTTTTTGGCTCATTTCTAACACTCTCAATATTTAAATTTCCATTCTTTATCGTAATTAAGGCAGCATAATTTAAATTTGAAGCATTTATAAGAAATTTCCGTTTTTTATTCTTAAATTGTTCTTTAAATTTAGGATTTTCATTTAGAGGATCCATAACATTTTCAATAAGTCCAGCGAACCCTCTTACTTTTTTTTCTAGTATTTTAGCTTTCATTATTATTCCTTTCTAATTAAATGATGATTTTTTAATTTAATTCTCTGATTTTGCTGAAATATAAAATCCGGAATCAGCAATTCCATTAGGATCAAATGCTTTCTTTATCTTTCTTAACCATTTATGATAATTCATCATAACAGGCCCAAACTTATCATGCATACGATCACCTTCTACGAAAAAAGGTGCTCCTAGATGTTTAACTAAATCAAATTGATAATTTTCTTCCATAAATTCTCCCATTCCTTTCACACTTTCCTCCTCTGTTTGATCGAACATTGTTATCGATTCTACATGAAAGTAATGGCCTGATTCATAGGATGTCATCCATACCCCTTCTCCGAAATCATTTCCTATTACTCCTTTTTTAATATATTTCTTTTTTAGTGGAATGCTCTTTTTCGTAGTTCTAAGACATGTTTTAACAGTATCACATTGACCTTTCGCTGATTGAAAACCTCCTGTTACTATAAAGCCATGTAGCCCTAAATTTGAACGTAATGCTTCTGCATAAAAAATTGAATTTGGAGTGTATTTTGTACCAATAATATTTTTTAATTTTAATTCATCCAAGAGCATATCCATTACTTTTTGCTTATAATTAAATTCATGTTTAGTTCTAGCTGCGATCAGTACAACTAGAGGAGTTTTCATGCTAGCTATAGCCATTTTATCCATCATAGATTCAATACTATACGAAAATATTGCTGTTAATCCATAACTCGACAGATGGCTACACATAAAGGAAATTTCCTCTTCTTCAATTCGTAAAATAGCTTTCTCAAGATATTTATAACTTCTACAGTCCATTACATATAATCGCATGAAATCGGGAATATCAAATATATAGTTAGGAGAATATCCTTTTAGCCTAAAATCAGTGCTACATGGATATGGAAAAAGTTTAACAGCTACTTTAGTAAAGACACCAATTCCAGATTTTGCGCCTGCCCACCCTCTCATTATCCCTCTTAAGCTAGGACCTGGACCATCACCATTATACCAATCAGAGTTATTCTTTAAGCCCGCTGAACCTAATCTTAAGACTTCTCCATCTGGTAATACCCACTCTACACCAAGTACGTTTCGAGCACTATGTCCTGTATGAGGAGAAGTAAATCCTGGACCATTCATAGATGTAGCACTAGCAAGAGGGGACACTTGAGGACCTGCTCCTGGCATATGGACCGTTAAATCATATTGCATAGCTTCAACTTGCAGTTGTGCCCCGCTAACATATGGTTCCACTACTGCATATAGATTTTTATCGTCAATTTTAATGATTTTATTCATTCTTCTGAGATCCAAAATAATCGAGTTTTCTGTTGAAGGTTGATTCCAAGGACCTAGACCAGTTGATTGAGCTTTAAATTGTATTCCATATTTATTACATAACTTCACAACTTCTTGAACTTCTTCTGTTGAGCAGGGTAATATTACTGCTTTAGGTATGGGGGAAAATGGTATTGGTTCTTTACCTTCCATGTAATTAACATATTCCATACACCAGTTATAAGAATATGCATTTGTGATTACCTCACCATCGTTAACATTTTCTGAACCAACAACATCTTGGAATTCTTTAAGAATTTCTTTTTCTAATACCAATTATGCAACCCTCTTTGTAATTTTTTCTAATTTTTCAGGTTCCAAACCTAAAGACATTAATAATAATTCGCTAATATCATAATATTTCAGATTAGTGCCACTTTCTTTAATTCCATCTTGTAAATTCGTTGAACAAAATGGACATGCCGATACAAGTATATCTGCCCCTGTATCTTCAGCTTCCTCAATTCTAATTTTTGCAGTTTGTAGGGCAAATTCAGGAAAAGCGGATTTTACACCAGCTCCTGCACCACAACAATAGGCATATTCTTTTATGCGCTCCATTTCTATAAGTTTCAACCCTGGAATTTTTTTTAGTATATTTCTGGGGGGTTCATATATACCATTCGAACCAGTACGCTTAGGTTTTGGGGGTATATTAATAGATACAAGAGGCATCAAATCAACAATATCACCATCCCAGTCATCATATCTTTCAGCATTCCTTCCTAAATGACAGGGATCATGATAGGTTGCGGTTATTGGTATTTCTTTTATTAGTTTTAATTGACCAATTTCGAGTAACTCATCAAAAAATTCCACAGTATGTAATACTTTGAAATTATATTCCCTATATAATGGATAATCTACTTTAAATGTATCATAGCATCCAGCACAGCTAAAAATAACTGTATCAATACCCTTCGATTCAATAACATCTAAATTTTTATTAAGAAATTTTTTAAAAGTTTTGATATCTCCAGTTCGCAAAATAGGGCTGCCACAACAAAATTCATCATCTTGTAATATATTAAATGAAATCCCTGCGGCTTTGAGGATACGAACTGCTGCGATTGCCATCTCTTGTCTTCGATAAGAAGATGTGCAGCCTACAAAATACAAGACCTTAGCATCTGGGTCTAATTGAATATCTTTTGGTAACCAAGCCAATCTCTTCTCATGAGGTTCATTGTAAGGATTATTGACTTTATTGGTAGCTTCTATATATTCTTGCTGTTTTGGCATTGGACCATATCCTAGTTCAACTAATTTTTCCCTAAGTTTCATTATAATTTCTAACGGTTCCAAAGTATTAAGAAATTTGCAAGCAACAGAACAATTCCCGCATTCAGTACATTTATAAACAATTTCTCGTAATTCTTCTGAAGGTTCAATTCTGCCTGTCTCTAATAATAAAGCTAAGATGATGCGACCTCCGCCGCTATATGGATGATAATTATAGATATCTATCGACGGACATGCAGTGGCGTATTTTTGACTTTTAATTTGAACTTGCGGTATCCATTTGCATTTCTCGGATAAGAGAGCCATTCTTTTTATCTATCGAGCATCTTAGACACCGCTTAATCATGTTATTATACTCATCTTCACTAAGTGAGATTTAAATCACCTTAATTTATTCTTAATTTCTATGCTAAATCTTCATAGCATACTTCAAGAATATTTTTGTTATACGGTTTTAATTTTTTTAATAAAATCAGATCTTGGTTTAATTTGGTTAAAAAATTATTTAAAACTTCCGCTTAAATGAAAAAATATAAGTAGGATTAGAAATATCTTAAAAGTTTATATACTAGCTTATTAAAGATTAATCCCTATTATTTTTTTCATCATTGTCAAAACATAACACCCCAGGATTTAATATATTATTTGGGTCAAAAATCTTTTTTACTTTTTTTAAGGCAACTAGGGTTTGATCGCTGTGTCTTTCATACATTTCTTTTGCCCAAAAACTGTAGGGGCGATTGAAAAAGGCACCATTATCCATAAGATTTCGACTAATTTCTAAGAATGTGTTTTTTAGATTAGTAGATAAATTGGCGTCATTAGGATCATAATAAAGATCAAATTCGCAATGATAGGCGGTTCCTTGATTTATTGGTTGAATATAAATGCCTAGATCTTTCAACTTATTTGATTCTACTAATGAAGTATATTCAGGAATTTTTTCAAACTGACTGATAAAAAAAATATCTTGATAACCGCCTTTATAGTTGCATCTCCATGGATAAGAAGTTGCTTGAGATACACATTCGATAATTTTACTCTCATTTACGAGACTTTTACTGTTTAAATGTTCAAGCTTCAATTGTTTTAAAATATCGCCAATATCACCCTCAAGATATGCTAATTTATCATCAGATAATTTCCCCCTACCACCAATAACATAAATTAAATTCCATTTTAATACAGAATTTGCTAAGTTTTCTATCTCTTGGGTAGTATTTTCTAATAGGGAAGCTAAACATAAATTATTCAAAATGAAGGTTTCATCACATAATCTATATTTTATTAATTCATGTTGGAAATCCAGCAATTCTTGAATGTTATCTGATTGAAAATGAAAAACCCTTTGAATTGAAGGAAGTAACTCTAATTTTAGAGTAGCCCAAGTGACAACACCCAGACTTCCTTGAGCTCCTTGTATAATTCTAAAAGGACTAAACTGAGTTGGTCCCATAGGATTTACATAAGCAATACCAACTTTTTGCTGTTCTTTAACGGTTCCTGGACCTGCGGCAGTACCCGTTCGAAACAAATCTCCAGTACCAAATACTACTTCAGTGCATAATAAGGGGTCAGAACTATCCCAATGATATCTAGGAATAGTAATGGGTTCTCGTTCAAGGGCTGATGTGAGTACAGATTTAGTTCCTGTTGGAAAAAGTGGCATTAATAATCGTAATCCTTTTTCTTTTAACTTTGAAATGATATCATCAAAAGTGACTCCTGGCTCAATCATTAAAACGCGATTTTTCCTGTCTATGGAAAGGATTTTTCTCATCTTGGAGAGATTTAATATAATACAATTTTCTTTTTTGGGGATTGTGTCTCCATGATGTCTAAAAATTGAACTGGAACTGACTGGAATAACAGAAAAATTTAATTTATTCGCCAGTTTCAAAATTTTTTCTATTTCTTGAGTTTTTGAAGGCCATACAACAAAGTCTGGTATATGACCCTCAGTAAAGCTCATATCTTCAGAAAAAATCTTAAGTGTTTTTGGATCATCAGAGAGGTCCTTAGAACCGCATATTTTAGCTAGTTTCTTACGAATAACTTCTTTTTTCATAATTTTAATATCTTTAAAACAAATAATTATTCCCAAAAATATGTTATACAATAAAGATATTGTGATTAATATTTTGAGGTGAAATTTAAATAGATATTTATATTATCTCCTTCTATCAAAATTTAAAGTCTCTACTTTTATAAAATTTGAGGGGAAGAAATTGGATACATATGATATAATAATTGTTGGAGCTGGACCTGGAGGCTCTATAGCTGCTAAAACTGCTGCTGAAATGGGTTTAAAAACAGTATTTTTTGAACGCGGACGTAAACCTGGTGAAAAAAATTCTTCTGGGTGTGGTTTAGGACCAAGGATGTGGAATGATTTCGAAATAATGAAAGAACTTACTCCTGAAAAATGCCCTTCTATGAGAGCAGGAGTAGCAGCGCGAAATTATTTTGTAAACAAAGAAGATATTGTTGCCGGATATATAATGGCAAGACCTACTGAATCTGTCTCATATGAGCCTGCTAAAAGTTGGATTACTATGAATGTTTACCGCAGTGAGTTTGATCCTTGGATCTCAGAGTTTGCAACAGATGCGGGAGCTGAATTAAAAACTTCAACATTAATAGTAGATCTGATAAAAGAGAATGGAAAAATATGTGGTGTGATAGATGAAAAAGGCGAAAAATACGGAGCTTCAATTGTAATTGGAGCGGATGGTGTAATTTCTACTGTAGCAATGAAATCCGGTCTAAGAACTAAATGGGCTCAAAATCAGGTTACCCTAACTCTCCAATATGATTTTCAAGCACCACCAGAAAAAATAGATGATATTATGGGTGATGAGGCACTGGCTGTTTGGTGGGGAACTACTTTTCCAGCATCTTATCAAGTATTTTTTAGAGATGGTTTTCACCAAGGCTTAGGTAATTGGATGACCTGGTGGGATAAAAATCCATTATTTTACTTGAATAAAGTTGTGAATTTAAAATATTATCAAAGACTATTAAAAATTTTGGAAGCAAAACCTCGAGAGCTTCAAGCACATCTGCTTCCATGGCTAGATTATCCTCATAATACTCATACTGATGGAGTTATCTTAATTGGTGATGCAGGTGGCTTTCCATGCCCTCTTGAAGCAGAAGGTATATATCCTGCCATGTTAACAGGAAAAATTGCTGCAGAGGTTGCGACAGAAGCAATATCGTCTGGAGATGTTTCTAAAGCAGTTTTACATAAATTTGATGAGATGTGGCAAAAAACAAGTATTGGAGAAGAATTTGAAGCAGGATATGAGTTGTGGAATATCTGGAAAGCATTACCGTTTAGCCCAAAGGAAACAATGTCGTGGTTTGTTCCAATGATCATGGAGCTATTAGGTGGAATTTTTGATTGGTCCCAACCGCATGCTTTAAGGATACGGCAAATAGCGAGTCAAATTAAATCATACATGCCAAAAGCAACACCCTTTATTATGAAATATGTATTTCCTTTAGTTGCAAAGATTTTTGAAGATGATTTAGACAAATTAATGGATCCTAAGAAAATAATGACAATATTACCAAAACTTCTTGAACTATTGCCTCAAAAAAAGCGTAAAAGAGGTGGTAAAGAAAAATGAAAATTGAATTAGAAAATTTAAACAAAAGAATAGCCGGTACAGGTAATTTTATTTCAGTAGATAATAATAAATGTAATAGGTGCGGTCGCTGTTTAATCATCTGTATAATGAATTTATGGCGAAAGAAGGATGATACAATATATATTGTTGATGATTATCAATCAAAATGTTTAGAATGTGCATCATGTTATCAAGTCTGTGAAGCTGGGGCTATTAACTTCCAATATCCAGTAGGTGGAACAGGTGTAGTTTATGAAAAGGGATAATCTCACAAAACTTCTTATGAAAATACATAATTTAACTCCAAAAAAAGTAGGATTGATTTAATTAATACTTAAATATATCCTGCTTGACCAGCTGATCCTAATACTTCCTTATTCTTCTTTTTTATCATTTCAATTAATTCTTGACGAGCTGAGCCTAAATATTTTCTTGGATCAAATTGATCTATGTTTTCTTGAAAATACTTTCTTATCATAGCAGTAAAAAGTATGCGGCTATCTGTTGCTATATTCATTTTACATACACCATATTGAGTTGCTTTCTTAAGCTGAGTCTCTGGAATCCCAAAAGCCTTAGATACTTTTCCTCCGTATTCATTAATGAGATTCACATACTTCTGTGGTATAGAAGATGAGCCATGTAAAACAATCGGGAATTTACCTAAACGTTTTCTTACTTCCTCAAGAACATCAAAACGTAACTCAGGAATATCTTCCTCTTTTTCTACTTTGAATTTGTAAGCTCCATGGGAAGTGCCTATAGCAATGGCTAAGGAATCACAACTAGTTCGATTTACAAAGTCTTCTACTTGTTCTGGATCAGTATAATAATGATCGCTTGCCTTGACATGCTCTTCAATACCAGCAATTACTCCTAATTCTGCTTCTACACTTACTTCTCTTTCATGAGCATAAATAACTATTTTTTTAGTAATATTAATGTTTTCTTCATATTCTAAATGACTTCCATCAAACATTACACTGGAAAATCCAAGATCAATACAAGATTTACATAATTCGAAAGAATCCCCATGATCTAAATGAAGAGCAATAGGTATATTATACCTTAAATCATTCGCCATTTCAACACATCCCTTTCCCATATATCGAACCATTGATTTATTTATATACTTTAACGACGTTTGGGTAATCTGAACAATAACAGGTGAATCTGATTCACCACAGCCAATAATAATTCCTTGTAATTGTTCAAGATTACTCGCATTATATCCTGGTATAGCAAATTTCCTCTCTAAGGCTACTTCAAACATTCTTTTGGTATTGGAGAACCCCAATTCTTTATATGAAACCATAATTATCACTTTTTATAATGTTAAAAATAATTATAATATATATAGGAATTATATTTTTTTATATGAACGGATTGAAAACATCATAGGAACTGAGAATTTTAAGGTTTGAAATTCCCAATATCCATCTTCTCTTCTTTTCATATCTGGATGGATATTATGAAATGTAAAAGGAAATTCATGTAAGAACTCCAATTCTAAATCTGCTTTTAATAAAGCATTAATGATATCACTCATAAGATGAAACCATTCATAACTTGCTTGGTTTTTGAGAATAGCATTTGGATCTGCATAAGCAGGACTTTCGTCCCAGTACATAGGTTTACCTTCATTAAAGTAATCATAACCTACTTTGAATGGTTCTTGATGCTCATCAATAATTAAGCCGAAAGGATGATTATCGATAATATAGAAGATTCCCCTAGGTTTTAAGTAATTATTAATTATTTGTGCCCATTTTATCATATCTGGTAACCAACAAATAGTACCATATGAAGTATATACAATATCAAATTTTACATTTAAAATTTTAGAAACATCATAAATATTTGATAAAATGAATCTCGCAGGGATTTTTAGTTCTTACTTAGTTCTTTTGCCAGAGAGATCGCTTTTTGTGAGAAATCAACACCAGTTACCATAGCACCCATTCGCGCCCATGAAAGTGTGTCCATTCCAAAATGGCATTGAAGATGCAATAAAGATTTACCCTTAACATCTCCTAATTCTTCAAGTTCAATAGATAAAAGAGATGTTTTACTAGATTTAAATTCTTCAAGATCATACAATTTTGATTTAGAATTTATTTCTACGAGTTCATTCCATCTTTTTAAGTTAATCTTGAAATAATTATTATTATTCAATTTTAAAACCTAAATAAATACTTTAAGTTTAAATCTTAAATTTATTCTTTCTCTTCTTCTCGTTGTTTTTTAAGGCGATCTTCTAAATATCTCCAATATCTAGCATCCTGCTTCCTACTTTCTTCGTTATAGATAATTCTTAGATCAGGTTTTATGATGATATATAATAAAACCGGGATAAGAATATATGAAATTACATAAAAAATATTCAACAAAACTAGACCAAAATCTATTTCAGCTATATGTGTTGGTCCGTAGGGTATAGTAAGCCTAATTTGAAAATCTATAGTTTCATTATATATATTACTGTCTATAAAAAAAAGAAAAGTTAAATTAGCTATACATATAAATTCATCATCTTTTTCTAAATATATATTATAACCACTGGAATAATATATGGAAGGTTCTCCAAAATTTTCCTTATGAACTTCCTTTATATTGTCATTTACATAGATAAGGTAATTAATATGGGAGAATCCTATATCTTCTACATTCCCATATGAATTTAGACTAAATTCTATTTTATAGAAGTGATATTTATTATTTTGGTAATCTATAGATAATTTTTGACGTATTAAACTATAACCATCAGTATGATCTACCCTTTTTGATTTTTCAACTTCATAATGGCCTATATGAAGGAGTTCTTTTATATTAAATAAAAAGGGACCAATTATTATTAAAATTAACAATGATAAAACGGTAAGAATTATAAAAATCTTATCTTTAGGTATTTTTTTCTTTATATATCTTCACTTTTAGAGAATCATTCAATTAATACTTATTAATATATATATACAATTATTTAATTTTAAATTATCCCCTATTTTAGCATTTTCAAACACAATTGTGTTAGAAAGTTCAACATAGTTGCCGATTTCTGAATTATTTCCAATATAAACATAGGGCCCTATCAGGACATCATCTCCAATTTTCACATTTTCTCCAAGAATCACGGGTTCCATGAATGTAGGATATTCACCAATGTAATTATCAACTTTAAGTCCTCTTAAATATTCATTTATAAAGATCGTAAACATTTTTTTAACTTTAATAACATCTACTTCTGTTTCTTTAACTAATTTTTTTATTTCTTGTAGTTGGGTTTCCATTTTTATTCAATTTCCTTAAATTATTACAATCCTAATTTTTCAATCAATTTATCTATATTCTCTCCAGTTTTAGCACTGGTTGTTATTACTTCAATTTTTGGATTAAATTTTTTAGCATCATTTATCATTTTATTCACATTCGTACCTAATCTCTCAACAAGGTCAATTTTATTTATAATGGCTATTTGTGACATCTTGAATAACATTGGATGTTTTTCGATTACCCATTCTCCTTCAGTTATCGAAACAACTGTGATTCTTAAATCAGCACTAAGAATAAAATCAGAAGGGCATATTAAGTTTCCAACATTCTCAATAAAGATTAAATCATAATTTTTTAGATCTTTATTCTTAATTATTTGATAAATATGATAAGCATTTAGCGGACATTCACGTCCAGTATTTATTTGTATCGTTTCAGCATTATGGGCTTGAATTCTATCAGCATCTACTCTCGTAGTAATATCTCCACATATTACTAAAATTCTGTATTTATTGGAAAGAATTTCTATAACTTTTTCTAAGATAGCTGTTTTACCAGCACCAATAGCCAGTATAGAAGAACTTAAAAATTGAAGAGATTATATCAAAAGTTAGAAATAATCTCTAATAAAAAAGAAAATTCATATTTTTATATGGTAATATTAAGTTTTTGTTTTAATTCTTTATATCTCGAGCGGAGGGTAACTTCTGTCACTCCAATTGAATCTACAATTTGTTTTTGTGTATAATTTTTATCCTTTATTTTACAAGCTAGATATATTGCTCCTGCACATAATCCTTTAGGATCTTTTCCGCTTGTGGAGAAGTTAGAAATATATTTTGTTAAAATGTTAATGGTTAATCTTTCTATTTCAGAATCTAGATTTAATTCTACTATGTATCTAGGAACTAAAGAAACTGGATCAGTAGTAGGTGTTTTTATATTTAATTCTCTTATTAGAGTATTATAACATCTCCTTACATCCTTTGCATTTACCGAAGTCTCATCTAAAATCTCTTGAAGTGTTCTGGGAATCTCTTTTACTCGGCAAGCTAGATAAATACAAGCGGCAACCATACCATTAATTGATCTCCCTCTAAGTAATTTTCTCCTAAAAGCTTCAATATAATAGCGCATTGCTTCTTTTTTAACATGACTAGGTAAGTTTAAATTGCTACTGATTCTTTTTAATTCAGTAGTAGCGATAAGAAGATTTCTTTTTTCCCAAGTGATTCGAGTATCCCATTTTGCAGCTCTCTTTAAATCAGGATTACTAATTTTAGCTTTATCTATAACTGTACTGAAACTTATATCAGGTGTTAATATAGATACAGGCGATCCTGTTTGCTCTCTTGCACTCTTTTCCTGATATGTAAAAGCCCTCTTCCCAGTATGAGAAAAATCTACTTGCCTCTCATTTAATATCAAACCACATTGTCCACAAACAATATCCCCCCTCTCCTCAATTGAGATAATCTGGCCCCCACATTCAGGGCAAAAATTTGAAGTTTTACTGATATTTGAAATCATAATCTTAACTTCCACCTTTTGATATAATTCTTTTTAAAATTAAATTTAAAAAGTATATGTTTTTTCTATTCACTTTTTCATAATCCTACAATCTGTAATTTTTCTAATAATTCTTTCTGGTTTTTATTTAATTTTTTAGGAACTTTAATTTTAACTTTTACCAATAAATTTCCTCTTTGATCTGAATTTATTTTATAAAAACCTTGATTTTTTAATCTTAATAAGGATGAATCATTAGTACCTGGAGGAACAGTTACATTTAATGTTTTCTCAATACCAGATACCTGAATCTTTCCACCAAGTACCGCAGTTGTAAAGGTAACTTCTCGTTCCACATAAATATCATCATTTCTTCTTTCAAATTTTGGATGACTTTTAATATGTATTGCAATATACAAATCTCCAGGAACACCTCCGTTTTCCCCTGGCATTCCTTTACCTTTTAAGCGTAATTTTTGATCTTCTTTGATTCCCCTTGGAATATTTACATTTAAAGTTCTTAATTGACCTGTTAATGGATCTTTATATTGAACTTTTTTCTTTCCTCCATGAAAGGCATCTATAAAATCGATTTCCATATCATATCTTAAATCTTCTCCCTCTCGAGGGAAATTACTATATTTAGGGGATCTTGCTCTTGTGCTCCCACTACCCTTTCTTGAGAACACATCAAAAATATCTCCTAAATCATTAAAAAAATCATACCCACCAAAACCACTCCTTGAATTATTTTGATTTCCATAAATTTGACTAAAATCGAACCCTCCAGGTGATCCTGATGTTGAATAATAATAGGTTGTACCATCTGGACTTCGATATACATTTGATCCTCCAGGAGCACCTCTCTGCCGTTGATATGTTGAGGTATCTCCTTCTACAACACCAAACTTGTCATACATTTCTCTTTTCTTATCATCACTTAAAAATCTATACGCTTCATTAATTTCCTTAAACTTCTCTCCCGATTTAGGTTCATCTGGATTAACATCTGGATGATATTTTCGAGCCATCTTACGAAATGCTCTTTTAATCTCTTCTTTTGAAGCTCCTTTATTTATCCCCAAAATTTTATAATAATCTTTTGCCATACTTTACAACCCCTTTTTTAATCGTAAAAAAACCTTTTAAATATTTAAAAAAAAATTAAAAAAAAATATTAAAAAAAAAATACTAAACTTAATCATACTCAGCATCTACTACATTATCATCTTGCCCAGTTGCTCTTCGGAATTGTTCTTGCTCAATTTCATCTTGCGTTTTTCCTTGATCTCCATATGTAGCTCCAGGTGGTACATCACCCATTCCTCCAGGTGGAGCACCTTGATAAGGACCTTGTTGTTGCCCATACATCCGTGATGAAACTTCATGTAAGGAACTTTGTAGCGCTTCAATAGTACTTTTTATTCGATTGACATCTTCTGATTCCATAGCACTTCTTAAATCAGAGATTTTTTCCAGAACTCTTGATTTCAAATCTCCAATGACTCCCTCGTTTTCTTTAAGTAGCTTTTCAGTTTGATATATTAAAGCTTCTCCTTGATTTTTAGCTTCAGTTAGCTCTTTAAATTTCCTGTCCTCTTCTGCATGTCCCTCAGCTTCTCTAATTTTTTGCTCAATATCTCCATCAGACATCTTTGTAGACGCTGTTATTGTAATTGATTGACTTTTACCTGTACCCTTATCTTTTGCTGAAACATTTAGAATTCCATTTTGATCAATATCAAATGAGACTTCTATCTGTGGTACTCCTCTAGGCGCTGGTGGAATTCCCGTTAAATGGAATCTTCCTAATGTTATATTGTCGCCTGATCTTGGACGTTCACCTTGTAATACATGAATCTCGACTGCAGGTTGATTATCTGAAGCTGTTGAGAAAACTTCTGTTTTCTTAGTTGGAATTGTTGTGTTTCTTTCAATTAATTTAGTAAAAACGCTCCCTAAAGTCTCTACACCTAGTGATAATGGAGTAACATCTAACAATAATAAATCTTCAACCTCACCAGTCAATACGCCACCTTGCACTGAAGCACCCATCGCTACACACTCCATTGGATCAATACTACGTTCAGGAGTTTTACCTAGCAAATTCTCGAATTTCTTTTGAATTATTGGCATTCTTGTAGGCCCACCAACTAAAATGATTTTATCAACTTCACCTCTTGCCATCCCTGCATCTTGTAAGGCTTTTAAGATTGGAGCATCCAATCTCTTTAACACTGGTTCAATTAGTTGTTCCAATTTAGCTCTTGTGAGTGTCATATTAAGATGTTTTGGACCATCATTTGTTGCCGTGATGTATGGCAGATTTATATCGGTTGTAACGGATGTCGAAAGTTCAATCTTCGCTGTCTCTGCAGCTTCCCTAACTCTCTGCGTTGCTATTGAATCTTTCCTTAAATCTACACCTTCTTGCTTCTTAAACTCTCCAACAAAATAATCAACAAGAATTCTATCCATATCTGTACCTCCTAATTGGGTATCTCCAGCTGTTGAAATTACTTCAAATACTTGATTGTCCATTTCCATAATTGTAACATCAAAAGTACCGCCACCCAGATCTAACACTGCTACCTTTAACCTTACGTTCTTCTTGTCTAATCCATAAGCTACGGCTGCGGCAGTGGGTTCATTAATTAAACGCTTGACATTTAATCCCGCAATCCTTCCTGCATCTTTCGTAGCTTGCCTTTGGTTATCATTAAAATATGCAGGAACAGTGATTATAGCATCTGTGACCTCCTCACCTAAATAGGCACTGGCATCTTCTTTTATTTTCCGCAAAATCATAGCTGAAATCTCCTGTGGAGAATAATCTTTACCATCAATCGTTACTTTATATGATGTACCCATCTTTCTCTTGATTGCTGTGATTGTTCGATCTGGATTTGATATTGCTTGTCTTCTTGCAGGTTCTCCGATTAAACGTTGACCATCCTTTGTAAATGCTACTACTGATGGAAATGCTTTGCCTCCTAATGTTAAACCCTCCGCACTCGGAATAATGGTTGGCTTGCCGCCTATCAATACAGCAGCCGCTGAGTTTGATGTTCCTAAGTCGATTCCTATAATTTTTCCCATATTTCTTCACTCCTTTATTTTTTTATTTCTAATTTTTATTTTCCAATTTTTATTTTAATTTGATTTTCTTCTAAATTTTGTAATTTTGATCTTTTCGATATCTTGACCTTCGCAGGCCTTAATACCTTGTTATTAAAATAATAACCTTTCTCTAATTCTTCTATTATTGTATTTTCAGGGAGATCATATCTCTCTTCTTCAACCATAACTACTTCATGCTTGTATGGATCAAATTTCTCTCCTTCTGAATTCATTATTTCTATTCCCTCTTCAGAAAGGATTTTCTTAAAATTCTTCACTATAATTTCAAACCCTTTCTTGATACCCTCAGCATTTTCAAGAATCTCCAATAAATTTAACGCTCGCACTAAATCATCATAATGCCCAATTAGTTTCTTTAAGATGCCTTCCATTGCATAAGCTAGATATCTCTCATTCTCACGCTCAGAACGCTTCTTATAATTCTCAAAATCTGCGCGAGTGCGTAATAATGAATTCAAGTACTTCTCATTCTCTTCCATTAACTCCTTCAATTTGCGTCCATCTTCCTTCATATCATCAAGTTCTTTCAACAACTCGTCATTCCTCGTCCGAACTTGTTTATGCTCCTCAGCAAGCAGCTCATAATTCTCCGCTTTAGCTCTGAGGGACTCATATTCTTCTCGAGAAATCGAAATCTGATTTGAGGACCTTCGAGGACTACCTCGCTCGTTAAGAAACCTGTCAAAATATTCTTCAAATACCATATTTCTCATATCTCCCTTTCTTTTTTATTTGATACTATACCTTTCTTTTAATTTTAAATCGTTAAACCCCATATTTTCAAATGTAATGTAAGATTGACAATAATCTCTTGACTTACTTATATTAACTTATATTAATTTACATATATAAAGGTTGCGTTTTTATAAAATAAGGGGAAAAAGAGGGGAATATGGTGTTTAAGAGGAAACAAGAGAATTTTTCTTTAAAAATGTATAAAATATAATATGATTTTGATATGAGTATTTTTACCCCAATGACATTTTAGCTTGAAAAATGGTTTATAAAAATTAAAAATAATTAATTAGGGTAAACTTAAATAGGAAAGAATCTATTTAATTAATGTGAACGGAAAGATCGATCCAGAAGAAATTTATAAACAATATGAGAGTGGTAAGATTGATAAAGATTCCGCTCTTGAAGAATTACTTTCTTTAATTGAGTTTGGCAAAGGTGTTATTTTTAGATCTAAGTGTATAGAGCTGTTGGGAAAATTTAAACCGTTAAGTGTTGAGATCTTCAAATTACTTGAAAATCTTTTAATCTCAGACCAAGCATCATTAATTAGGGCTGCTGCTGTAAAAGTTATTATCCAAGACTTCCTAAATGAAGGCTTTGACTCATTGAAGTGGGTAATTCAACACGATAAGTCGAATTTAATATTAAGGACGATAATAGAGATAATTGAGAATAATCTTGATGAGAATTCTCTTCTTTTGAAGCAAGAACTTTTACAAAGATTTTCAAGAATATTTAATGTAGTTCCAAAAGAGGCGCAATTTTTTATAGATTTGTTTGTTTATTTGGCAAATCTGGGAGAAAATATGGATATTAATACAAATTATGTTTATAAATATAAATTTGAAGAGTTTTGGCCTTATCCTTTTTATGGTGGCCATTACAAGCCAAAGATTTTAGCCGTGAAAAAGGGTCATGCCATTGCTTTAAGCCTAATTAATTTAAAATTGAATTATATTCCTGAATCCATTAGTTCACTCAAAAATCTAAGATTTTTAAGTTTAAATTTTAATTCTTTAAAAAGCTTACCTAGAACAATCCGTAATTTAGAAAATTTAAAATATTTAAGTCTATATCACAATAATTTTAAAAAAATTCCTAATTCAATCTTTTTTCTCAAAGATTTAAGAATATTAAGGTCAGAAGAAAATAATCTTAATTCTTTACCTCCCTGGATCGGCTCTCTTAATCGACTTAGACATCTTGCTTTGTTAAATAATAATATAAAACTTATCCCTCAATCTTTATTTGAACTGGCTAAGAGAAAACAGGCAAAAAAATATATTATCAAAGGTGTTAATGAAGATGAGGCTCCTATTTTAGGATTATTAGAACTTCTAAGTGGTATAAGATTACAAAAGCTAGAAAAAAATGAAGATATATATCACTCAGAAAAATTCGATCCATTACATTTTATGTATCATTATAAAATAAATGAACTTGGTTATATTACACATATTTATTTCTATTTTCGAGAACCTTATTTAGGAATATTTCCCCTACAATTATGTTCACTTAATTATCTTGAAGAACTTCATTTAAGCACTCATGATATTAAATTCATTCCTGAATGCATTGGAAATTTAACTTCTTTGAAAGTGTTAAACTTGATGTGTAATGAAATTGAATCTCTTCCAGAATCTATGAAAAAATTAAGAAATTTAGAAAGAGTTAGTTTTTTCGATAATCCCCTTAAAGAGATACCTGATTTCTTAAAGTCAAAAAGATATTTATAGTCATAGCTATGAAAAAGAGGGGAAAGGGGTATAAAAGAGGAGAAATAAAAACTATTCTTCTCCTTTCTGTGGAAAGTAAGAAAAAAAGAGTTTTATAATTTTAGAAGTTTCATGGCATTATTTCCAAGGAGATTTCTAATATCACTTCGTTTAATCTTTAAATCATATTCTTTCGCTTTTTCTGGAATATTTTTAACCCACTCAACCCAATCTTTATCTTTGAAGACAGTTTCAAATAGAGGCCAATCAGTTCCGAACATAAGTTTATGCTTTATGGGAAAAAATCCAAAGCTATTTTGTCCGAATAAGTTTTCCAAAAGTCTTAAAAACTGCTCCGTTCCGTAGAATGTTTTATTTTGATGTCCTGATATATCCGCATAGACATTTGGTCGTTGGCTCATTATTTCTACACATTTTAAAGTCCAGTAACTACTACCAAAATGAATCAAAACAATTTTCAGATCTGGAAATTTTGCAGCAACGCTATCAAGATATATTGGATCAGCATATTTCGATTCCATGAGGGGTGTGGTAATTATTGCAGTATGAGAAAAAATTGGAACCTCCAGCTCTACACACCTCTTGTAAAAAGGGTCAAATTTAGGATCATCTGGATAAAAACCACAGACGGGATAAAATTTAACTCCCTTCATTCCCCATTCTTCTACCGCTTTCTCAAGTAGCTTGATTGCTCGATCACCTCTTCTTGGGTCTATTCCACATAGGGCATATAACTTATCAGGATATTCAGCAACTTGATTAGCCACCCATTGATTCATCTCTTCTACTGACCACTTAGCTTCACCGGCAACAGACAACCCAAAATCAATTCCCACAACTAATCCTTTGTCAATGTCCGCATCATCCATGGCTTTAACATAAATTTCTGCATTTGCCATTACCAATAAATTCAGATTCTGAAGTAAAATTTCTTTGGGGATGTTCATACCTTTAGAAAATTCGCTTAACTGAGCATCCGCGTAAAATTCTGAGATCATATCTTTATGCATTAAGTGAGAATGCGCATTAAATATCATGTTTTTTCATTTTTGATTTTTTTTGAATTTGAAATTATATATATAATCTATATTTATTTCGAAATTAACTTTTTGTATTCCGTTTTCTTCCCATGCTCTTTTATAGATCATTGTAAGAGTTGTATTACCACTTTTTATCGGGTAAAATTTAAATACCTCCTTAGACGAGCTTCCAAATTTTTTGTCATTCCTTTTGAAAGATCGCTCTCTTAACTCTAGAAAGCTCTTATCAAATAAAGGAACCCAAGAATATCCTGTTGTTGGGTTAGAATCTAATGTTATTAAAAACTCTTTCATATGAAAAGCTTCAATTATATTATCTTTAATTTCATTTTCCATATAATTTAATATAAAATATTATTTAAAATTCTATTGAGAATTTAGACGGTAGACTTTCTATTCCGGGAAATAAAATTGGGGGCTTAACCATCACGGTCACAGAACCATGTGCCAGGAGTTTGCCTTCTTCATTTTTTATCGTGGCTTCTGCCAACCCTATACTTTTACCAAGTTTTATACAACGCCCATGAGCAAGTAATTTACCATTTCTGACGCTTGATAAATAATTCACTTTCATTTCAATAGTTGCTGCACTATTATTATTCTCTACTTGTGTATATACTGCAAAAAAGCCCGTACCATCTATCAATGCTGCATAAACACCACCGTGGACATAGCCATAACTCTGATGATGTTTATGCTTGATATCTACTTCTATTAATGATTCACCATACTTCAAATCGATTATCTTCATATTCTGACTTTTAAAGTAGGGACTATTATTAATAAAAGATTGAACAAAATCTACCCATTTTGGATTTAAGCGTTTCATCTTAGATTACCTCTTCTATATCTTCTTGAACATTATCATCTGAAGATATTTGAGTAAGGATAAAATTGGATAATTCTTAAAATTTGCTTAGTCTATATTCTTTAAATAAGGAATTAGTAATCTTTATAAATGACTTTATATAAAAAAAAAATTAAAAATTGTGCTGATTGTAATCAATCACTAACATTTGAGGAATTTTGCCGAATTAATCCCTCATTATCACAAAAAAAGGCAATAGAATTTTGGAAAGACCCTATGATTTTGATTTATTGTCCTGATTGTTATTTTAATCTCCCTGAAAGGCCATTTAAAAGGAGAAGAGGATATTACAACTATTTCAGCAGATTTCGAAATATAACTTAATGAAATTTAAAGAACATTAATTATAGGGGATAAAAAAATATATTAAAGTCTATCTTCCGAAGATAAGGAAGTTGCCTAAAGCTAACCTAAAACCTTAATTGTCATTTCTTTTGAAGCTATAAGAAGAGCATTTTGATAAATGTCTATGTAAATAGGAATGTAATTAATACCGGGCATTATGCTATAAAACGCTGAAACTAATTTTATATCATCATCTGAAGACCCATGGTCAGTAAAGTAAATATAGTCATCTATAATAATTTCATCCGATAATATAAAAACTTCATAATCTGTGTGCACAGAAACTCTAGTAACATCATTATCATATGGATATACAGTAATATTAATATCGATCATACCATAACCATCAACAGTATAATTAAAATCTTCACTTAAATCTTCTATTATGAAATCTAGGTGATTATTCATGTCTTTTCTTATCCAATAACTATCATTGCTTAAAGTATAATAGTTGCCCAAATTATCATATCCAGTAAAATGCATAAAAATTTTATCGTCTTTCCAGTTAATTATGTTAAAACTCAAATTAAGCGTGAATTACCAATATAATTACTGTAATCGTACCAAATCTCCTTTCCTGGTTCGTGAGTATCATATGAATATTCCAGCTTAACATAATCAAAATGATTATCAGTAAAACTAAGGGTAGCATTTAAAATATGATCTCCAAGGTCATTATATGTCTTTTCAAATATATCTTCAGAGAGTAAAATAATATCTGGTTCCTCAATATCTAAAACTATCTGTTCTAAGATATAATTTTGGAAATATTTAGAATATTGTTCACCATAGTCAAGATGTAATTTAATGATGAATGATATATTATATTCATCAGGAGCTAAAGATTTATTATCAATCCAGGCAGATAATATTGTTAAATCTATTAAATAATAATTAGAAATAATTTCAGAATAATTAATTGGTGGCTCAGTTAAAAGATCTATTGCTTCTTGGAAATTTATGAAAATATCTAATTTATCAATATATTGCTCAAAGTGTATTGATGGAATAATTGCTATATATGAATTTTGGTTTATTCTTCCTCCTATATCAATATAATTAAAACTAACTGAATTTTCAAAACGATCAATTAAAAATGGTATTAATTGGTTAGATATATTATAAGCGTCGTAAACAATAGATCCAGTTTTATCAACTGCTCTTACTATAAAATACCAATCGTCATCTGGAATAGTTCGACTGTCTATTATTGCAGAATAATTGACCATGTCTTCATTGAAGGTGTAAATTTTACTCCAATCCTCGGGATTTGGATTTAGTAGATCTGGAAGAGAATTTACTAAATAAAATTCTAATAATTCAATGATTTTATTACTTTTTGAGAGTTTTTCACACTAAAATTGATATTACCATCTATTTTTTCACTTGAATTAACAATTGGGGTCCATCCACCAAGACCGTCCTCTTTGTAAACTGATGCTCTGATATTTAAAGGTTCACCATTACCATCTTGTTCTTTAAAAAAAATGAAGCTACTAACAATTATAACTGAAGAAATAATTGCTAATATTATTATAATAGATATTTTTTTTGAGATGGATCTCATTTGTTGTTTTATAGATTATCATAGATTATTTATAAATCTACTATCAAAATTCATTTTTCTTATATATATATTGGCTATTTTATTGGTGAGTATCATATGTATCATATGAAACTAATTTGAAAAAATAATTAAGCTAAAAACTATTCAATTAGGTAAAAATGTTTAAAATGATAAAGTGATTATATATTGGATTTTTATGATGTTGTTAGGAAGAGAAGAAGTTATCGTTTTTACAAACCAGATATGCCTGAGAAAGTAAAAATCGATAGGATTTTAGAAGCTGCTCGATTAGCACCGACATGGGCAAACCTACAAGGGGTACATTATATTGTTGTTCAAAAACCGGAAAACGTAAAAGCTATATGGAGAGCAATAAATCAATCAGAAAAATTTATCGAAGCACCTTTGTTTATTGTAGGAGCAATTTCTGAAGAATTTTCTGGAGAAAGGGGCATTAAGTATTACCCTGTGGATTTCGGAATTTGTTTTGAGCATTTAATCTTAGCAGCAACCGCTGAAGGATTAGCAACTTGTTGGATTGGATATTTTAATGAGAAAGAAATAAAACAAATTCTAAAAATCCCAAAAAAATATAAAGTTTTAGGTATAACACCATTAGGATACCCAGTTAAACCTAAAGGTGAAGTTAGAGACCGTAAACCAATTGAAGAAATAGTGCATTATGAAAAATTTTAAAAAAAAGAAAAATAATTCCTAATCTCTTTATTTTTGAAAGTGTCTCCTCTTATTTTTTGTTATTCTTTATACAAAACTAAAAATAAAAAAAGATTAAGTTTTTATTAATTTGTTAAGTTCTGTGAGTTTATCTAGAACTTTTTTACCTTTTTCTGTCAGTCCTATATATGTCTTGTCGTTGTTTTTTTCAATGCTAATTAATTTTTTTTCTATTAGTTTATCTTTTACACGGAGAAACGAATTATAATAGCTAAATCGATTTAATTTATCATAAAAAACGTGTTTTTCAGTTTTATTATTTTCGAATTGAGAGAGAATTTGAAAAGTGTCGTTAATTCCCCTTTTTTTTATAAAATTTATTAATTCTTCTAGCACCATAAGAAATTAGACCTAAGCATCATTATTTAATTAATGTTATTAAAATGTGGAAAGAATAAAAAGGTTTTAAAAATTTAACATTTCTCTACTATTATAACGTAAATATTTTCAATTTTTATTGTTTTCCAATTATGTAAAAATATAATACATACAATTATGATTGATCCAATTAAACTAACAAAAACTATTCAGAGTGAAGTATGTAGGAATAATTCGAGAAAATTCTATAGATTTAGAAAGACACAATTCTATGGAGGGTGTGCTACTGCTGATTGTTTAGGTTGTAACCTAAGATGTGTTTATTATTGGGCTCAGAAAAAGATTTGGAATCCAGAGAAATTTGGCAAATACTATTCACCAAAAGAAATTAGTGAAAAACTAGTAAAAATGGATTTATCATTAACACGAATAAGCGGTGGAGAGCCTACAATATGTAAGAGATCTCTGTTTGATTTAATAAATTTGATTCCAAAAAATACTTTGTATATTCTTGAGACAAATGGTATATTGCTAGATGAAAACTATATAAAAGATTTAAATAAATTCAAGAATATTTATGTAAGAGTTTCTTTAAAGGGAATTGATGAAAAAACCTTTGAAACTATCACAGGAGCCGAGGGAAAGTTTTTTAAAAATCAGTTAAATGCCTTAGAATTGCTTAAGAAATATGAAATAAAACATAGAGCAGCAATCCTTATTGATTTATTTACAGATGATCAAATACAAAATTTAGGAATTCCTGATTTAGAATATGAAACTCTGATTAGATACCCCTTTGTGTTAAAGAATCTTAAAAAGAAAGGTATAGAAATTGTAAGGGAACATTAAATTATTTTAAAAAGCTTTTTTTACTTATAACATAAGTATTCTATAATTTGAAAAATTCTACCTATGTCCGCTTATTTTTATTCTTCTTATCACTTGGTAAAAAGGAGTCGATAAAACCTTTCATCTCTTGGAGAGATATTCTGTTCTCATCTTCAATATCCTCATCGAGTTCTTTATAAAATTCCAGATGGCAATTAGTACATTCAAAAGTCTTACCATAATTTATTAAACTTGATGATCCACACCGAGGACACTTAAATTCTTTGTTAATTTCGCTCACAACATTTCTGAAGATAGAATTTAACTCCGCCTACACTCTGGATAGTTAAAGATAAATAGGAGTGATCTTTTTAAATCTTTTTATTGTTAAAATATTTTTAATTTTTTAAAGTAAAATTAATAAAAATACAAAATTACATTTATTTTGAATGATTTTATATACATTGTTCACTGACAAGATTGTCTATTTAAAAATGATAATCACAAAAAAAAAAACACTTTTATTAAAACGGAACCTAAATCAATTATACTGGTTTCAATTTAAATTTTTATTAAGAAATTGTCTAAGATTAATTATTTATAAAATTACGATATATAATTAAGTTGGAAAAACCTTTTAGTTCATTTTAATTCAACTTAATTTCTAAAAAATTAAACCTTCAAATTTAGTTGGTTCTTTAAAATGCCATTAAGTCTTCTGGTAATAAGTTTACGGGTCGCCATGTGATTTCATTTCTATAGGTATGGATTGTAATATTTGCCCGTTCTGGTTGAAATCTTCCTTTATAATGAAAGTTTCCGGAGCTGGGGAGATAGCAACCTAAAATACAAGTTAAAATCAATTTAGTAGAAAAAATTGCGTTAAAAAAAGGTTTATTCTTATTACGTGGAAGATATCCTAATTTTCTAGTATCGTGCCAAACACTTACAGCGAATCTATCATAAGCATTATTTGGTTCTGGTCTTAATTCAAACTCGGTTTTTGATGGTAATTTAGATAAATATTCACCATTATTTGTATAATAAATCCCAACAATTTGAAGATGATAATAGCTATCTTCTTTTAAATCATCATTTTGAGAATCAATCATGCCTAATTTCAGAAATTTCTGGGGATTGTCTGTCAAAACTCAATGGTCAGTTACTTATAGTGATACAAAATGATTTTCATTAATATTAAATGCGAGATTAAGAGATTTATAATTTGTAAATATAGATCAGATTCAAAAGATTAGAATTATTTTTTAGATAGAAAATTAGTAGAAAAAAAAATTTAACATAATTTTTATTTAAACCTTATCTCTTATTCTTTTCAATTCTATTTTAACTACATTCGTTCTGTCTGGGCATTCTAACTCAACGACGTCAGGATCGCCATCCCATTCAGCAGGAAATGATCCTCCAAACTGTAGCATTATAACGTAAGGAAAAATATCATGATAAAAAAAACCACATAACCCTCCCGCGTTATGGCCATCGAGTTCTATTTTATCTCCTATCTTATGACCCGCATTGCAGTGTCCCTTTATATCCTTTATAGTACCAATAATTTGATAACCTACTTTTGGTTTATCTTCCATAAACATCTACCCTCTTAAAAAAGTATATTAAATCATTATACTTCTAATATCAAGGATTTAAATATGATCTATAATCCTATATAGAGATCTATTACATAAATAATTTATAATAATAAGATTCGACCAATTTTTATTTTATAAAAGGTAATTTTTTATTCTTATCAACTTGTTGAATTCTTAGAGAAATAGACTTTTTTTTAGAAATGGTAGTTACAATAAAATTATATGGAGATTTAAGAGAAAAAGCTAAACAGCCCGGTTTTGATGTCGGTAAACCGAGCACATTAAGAATTGATAGTAATGGGATAGATACGATTTTGGATATTCTTAAAAAATTTAACATAGAAGAGAATGAGCTTAGTCATATATTTGTAAATGGAAAATACTGTGGTCCGGGGAAAAAAATAGGAGAAGGAGATCGGATAGGATTATTCCCGAAAAGAATGGCATTAATGTTTGTGGAGATAGCTAAAAACAATACAATCTCTGTTAAGTTTAAATTGTACGCTAATTTAAGGAAATATGGGCTGCCAGAAGCGATGTTAGATTTACCAGAGGGAAGTACAGTCAATATACTCATCCAAAAAGCTAATATTCCCAAAGAAGAAAAGAATTTAAAGATATTAATAAATGGAAGACCACATCAAAATCAGACTACAATTCTTAATAATGGAGATATTATAGCTATTTTTCCACCGATTGGTGGAGGTTAATTTTCTTTTTAAATTAATTTATGCTTTTAGTCTTCTAATAGCTTCTTCTAAAAAACTTATAATACGTTGTTTATATGAAGGTTGTTCTGGATAATTATAACTGAAAGTTTTCCAATAAGGACGTTTATGACCGACCTTAAATTTGACTCCTTGCATTAAGGTAGTATATGAATTCGCATCAATTTTTGTAGCAATTTGATCTGCTATAATATACCAATGAAATTTTGTATTGATATTAGCACCTGTATTAACAGGAGCAGGTTGTATACGTGTTTTTATACTATCAAATTGAAAACTCCATTTATCAGGAGCGATTTTAGTCTCATGCCATTTTCCATTAGTATAGTTCCAATTATGGGAATTCCCTATTTTCATACCAGTATAAACTTTATTCTTAAAAGTTTTAAGATTATTATACATATTCTTTCACTCATTATGATAAAATTATGAATTAAAAAGAAAGATCATTTAAATAAAATAAAAGAGCTAAGATTTTCTAATAATTATGTAAATAATATAAAAATAAAAAAAATTTAATTTTTATTTTTAGATGTCCCATTACTTTTTCCAATTATATGGTTTTGGACCAGCAACTAATAAGAAGATCATAGGGATTAAAATTGCTAATCCGCCCCACCACCATAGGCCTAAAATTTCAATAATTATACCTATAATTAACATCCATGGAATTCTTACATTTCCAATAACTAATACATCATTGAGTAGAAAATCCCAATCTTTAGAGGCCCACTTATCTGAGAATCTTGGCTTTACTATGAAGAATGCCAGAATTGCTATTAAAATTGCACATATAATTAACCAAATCCCGTAAGCTACACCTCCCGCCCATAACCACCAATAGATTCCTCCCCATGCCAAGACCCATATACCATAGAAAAAAGTTAAGATAGCATTTATTAATATAATTATCCAAGCCCATTTACCAAGTGTAGAAACAAATGATTCATATTTCTCCCAATTCGAGGTTGATTTTTTTTCCGGTTCCTCTTCCATCTAACCATCACTTATTTATTAAATAATTATTTCTATAATTCACTTAAACTCTTTGTAAAATAAAACGTAATTAAGATCTTAATATTTAATAAACCTTTATAAAAGTTTATCTTATGCTTATTATTAATTTTCAGATTTTGATTCAAGAATCTCTCCTACATAATAAAGTCCTACTAAGTTTCCTCGTCTTTCAAATTTCCTTGATACTAATAAAATAACAACATGCTCATTTTCATCTACTATTCCCCTTTTGACGGTATATTTAACGGATTGTTCTATAATAGATTCAGCATCCATGTTAAAAAAATCAAATTTCTCTAAATGTACAGGGTGTACCCCCCATACTAAATTTAATTCTCTTGCTGTTTTTTTAAATGGAGTTATAGCAATTATCGGTAATGGAGGACGGTATTTTGCAATCATACGTACACCGTATCCTCTACGAGTAATAACCACAATCTTTCCTCTGAAGTTAAGCTCTTCCATTTCAGTGGCCAAGGCATGTATAGCATGTCCAAGTGTTTGTGTATGCGTTAAACTTCCTGAGTCATACTCATCAGGAGTCCTTCCAGGTATATTTTCAGTAGCAGTTTTAGCAATCTGGTTCATATATTGAACAGCATGTATTGGATATTTACCTACAGCAGTTTCTGCAGAAAGCATAACTGCATCAGTTCCATCCATAACTGCATTATAAACATCACTTGCCTCTGCGCGTGTTGGTATCGGGTTCGAGATCATCGATTCAAGCATCTGTGTCGCAACGATAATCGGCTTTCCTTCCTTATTAGCTTTATAAATCATTTCTTTTTGCCATAAGGGAACTTTATCAGGATCAATTTCCACACCTAAGTCTCCACGGGCGACCATGCATCCATCCGAAACATCTAATATCTCATCAAATCTCTCCAAAGCAATTGGACGTTCAATTTTTGAAATTAATTTTATAGTATTATTTCCATAGTTTTCAAGGATTTTTTTAACGTGGAGCACATCATCTCCTCCAGATACAAATGAAATTGCCACATATTCAGGATCAAGATCAGCAATAAACTCAAGATCTTTTATATCCTTCTCTGTAGGAACCCTCTGTACTAGTTCACCAGAAGGGATGTTTACACCTTTTCGATCACTGATTATTCCACCAGATAACACTTCTCCAAGAATATGGTCCTTTTCTTTACTTTTTACTTTAATTTTAATGATTCCATCATTTACAAAAAAAAAGTCACCTGTCTTCATCAATTTTAGGAAACCAATTAAAGGAACTGAAAACTGGTCTTGATCTCCTTCAATTTCTTTCTCGAAAACTTTTACCTCCTGTCCAACATTTAAAATGTAAGGCTCATCACCTTTGAATTCACCTACTCTGATCTTAGGACCTTGTATATCGGCTAAAATTCCAGTATATTCACTTACCTCTCTTATTCTGTTAACTAATTCCTCTTTTTCACTATGACTTCCATGTGAAAAATTTAATCGAAAAATATCGACTCCCGCATCAATGAGTTTCCTTAGCATCTCTTTTGAAGATGACACGGGACCTAATGTCGCTACAATCTTCACTGTATTTTCTCTAAAGGACATATAAACTCGTTTCTCAGTTTAAATTTCAAATTCTAATTTGTAATAGTTAATAATAATATTGTGATGATGTTTAAATATTATTGATTTTCTATTAGATCTCTAAAATTAGTTAGTCTATTCTGGAATACGATTCTAAAATTTTTTAACATTTGAATCGATTTTGAATAATCCTCTATCTCAGTCAACTCTTTTATCAACAATAAATTAATCCTTAAAATTTTTGGAAAAATTGAATATTGAATTAATTTTAAGTCATTACGTTTCGCAAAATTTTTGGCGAGACTTACTAAAAAATCAGAACTTTGAGAAGCTAGAGATATTACTAAAAAATAGCGAGTTTTTGGCTTTTTAGTATAATTATTTGCTATAAAAAGATAAATATTCTTTAATTTACCTTGTAAATTATAAATCTCTCTAATCTTTAGAGTTTTGGGTACATTATTAACAATTTCAGAAATCGGTGTATGTCTACCTCTTACTTTCTTTGCGTTAATAATTATCTCGTTTTTAATGTATTCTTTTAGGGATTCAGTTTCTGATAAAGTACCTCCAGTTTCTTCTTTCAAAATTATATTTATCTCCTGAAGTAATTAAAGAAGATTGATTAGAATAGTTTAAAGAATATAAATATTTAACAAAACCAACTAAAAAAATATTAGATTCAATATAAATCTTTTATAACAAATTCCAAATCAAGGTCTCTTAAAGTTTCTTTTAAAGGATATCCATTTTCAGGATTCCAGCCCATTTCAGTACAAAAACCTTCATAATAATTCTGATAATTGACAGAAATTCCTTTAGTTGGACCTCTCTCATCTGGAGGATCTCCAATAACTCGTCCTGGTAGTTTATTATTGGCAATATTTATACCTTCCCGTAGAGTAAATGCTTGACGTAGAGTTTGAATCCTTAATCCAATATTTAAACATTCATCTACAGTAATATTCCATCCAGTTAAGGAATTAATTATATCGAGGAATGGGTAAGGACCGAATAATGTTGAAAACGAACATAATCCAGCACAACATAAAGCTTGATAGAAACAAGTTGTAATTTTTTGTCCTTTTATCCACTTCATTTCATTTTTCTTCCATCCATCGGGCAGTTTTAATCCTTTCTGAAATTTTTTAATTGACCCAATTTCAATCATATCAATACTAGCTGCCGTATGCCTTCCCGGTGTTGGATCATATGCATAGGTAAAAGCTAGGGATGGAAAAATCCTCGGATTATGCATTGCAATTTCACAACCTAATGAAGTCATAGCAAAATTCTCACTTCCTTTTCCTATTTGTTTTGCTGCAATATCACACCCATCAGCTAAAATATCTCCAATTCCCTCTCTGTTAATAATTTTTTTAACAAGCTCTACTATTGCTTTCGCATTTCCCCAAGTGAGTTCAAATCCATCTGTATCCTCTTTAGTTAAAATGCCATTTTCAAAACATTCTATAGCAAACGCTACAGTCGCGCCCGTGGAAATAGTATCTATTGCTGCTCGATTACACAATTCATTAATCTCAAAAATAGACATCAAATCATTATTAAGTAATAGAGCTCCAAATGAGCAACAAGTTTCATACTCAGGAATATGAGTCTCTTCAAAGTTTAATTCAGGTACTTTTAATATTGCTCCACACTGAACTGGACAACTATAACAACCATACTCCCTTACTTTATATCTCTGAATATTTATTGCTGAAAGATTCTTTGATTTAGAAAATGGAAAATCATACATTCCAATTCCTGACCAATTCCTTATCGGAGAATCACCTATTTCTGCACTTAGGGTATTTCCCATGCTTGTTCCATAGTTATGATATACATGGCGTATCATCCCTGCTGAACCTGACATTTTAATCCTAAATCTCCGCATTAACTTAGCAAAATTAGGGGCTTTGTTTAAAACAGATTTTATTAACTTACCGGGTTCCTTTTTCTTTCCTTCTTGGTTGTATATTTTCACTAAGCTCATAAAATCATCTTTATTATGCATTGAGACTTTATGGTTTCCTTTTAAAACTAGCATTTTCAAATTTTTAGAACCCATTATAGCACCAATCCCTGATCGTGCGGCAATTCTTCCTTTATCATTAGCAATTCCTGAAATACGTGATAGTTTTTCTCCTGCTGGTCCTATACCAGCAGTTTTAATAAATTTACCGTGCTTTATCTTTAATTTTTCTTCAGCCTTTATAATATCTAAACCCCATAAGTCTGCTGCATCTAAAATCTCTTTATTTCCATCTATAATCGTAACATATATAGGTTTCTCAGCAGCACCTTTAAATAAAATAGCATCATATCCGCACTTTTTAATCTCTGGTCCGAATGTCCCTCCGCTGTTTGCATCTCCCCAAGTTCCTGTAAGTGGAGATTTCCCAGCAACCATATACCTACCCGAAAAGGGAGCGGCAGTGCTTGTTAATAACCCAGGAAAAAATCCAAATATTGAATTGGCACTTAAAGCATCAACTTTAGGTCGCATATTTTCATATATTAATTTACAACCTAAGCCATATCCACCAAAATATTGACGATAAATCTTATCAGGTAAATTTTCTTCCTCAAACTTCTCGTTTGTGAGATCTATCCATAAAACTTTGCCAAAATATCCGTGGCTCATTTAAATCGATTAAGAAATTATATCTTTTAAATTTATGTCCTATAAGTGAAGAAATCAATTATTCAAATAGTTATTTAATCAAAAAGTCGAAACTTATAAATAGGTCGTTTGTTATAATATTTTTGGTATAGAAAATATCACGTAGATTTGAAGTTAGTAATCCATTTATAAAAAAATAAGAAATTTAGGGTTAAATCATAAAAAATAAGTGGCAAATTTATTAATACCAAACTCTATAAGATTAATAGTAAAATTTTAGAGGTATTAAATGTCATTAGTCCCAACAATTAAGAAAAAAGGATTATCAGTAAGTAAATATCTTGATTGGGATAAATTTAAAAATAGATTTTATAACAACATTTATTTAGACGATTTTAAAATCGTTATTAAAATACCTCTGATTCAAACTGAAAAATCACAAGATGATATAAAAATTAGAAGGTTTAATCTCGAAACCACCTTTCTATTGTCTTATGATTAAAATTCTTGCATTAATTGGCTTCAATAAAATTAGTTTTATTATTTATTTATTTTCTCATCTTTCCCTTTATGGTATTTATTCCAACATAAGAAACACATGTACTTTCCATCCTCTAACAACACTAAATCTTTAGTAGAACGGATCATTCCACAACTCTTTATGGAATTTTTGCATTTTCCCATCATAATAATTTAGATAATTTAAATAAACTTTAATATGTTTTGAACGGATAATGTCCATACATTATGTAAAATATTAAACCAGGTGCGTTAAGGAAAATAAAAAGTTTAGAATAGAATTTTATGAAATACATAAATTTTCTACATTTGAATTATAAAGGAAACTTTTACAATAAGAATCTTCATTCTAATTCTATTTGAAGGTATTTTTCTTGTAGTCTAAGCATTTCTTCCAAAATCTTTTTTGCCTGCCAATAAGTTTCAACAACAGGATCTGCGAGTAATGCTTGCAATGCAATATCCTTAGATTTGGTAAGTATTGCTTCTACAACTAAATCCTGAACTGAAGCTTGAGTTCTTAATAAAGCAGCAAGGCTTTTAGGATATTCTCCAAGTTTAATACCATGAATACCACTTTTATTTATAATTGCTGGACATTCAACAACTAAATCTTGTGTTAAGTTGGTAATAATATCATCGTTGGGAATATTTACTGAAGCTTCTTCATGATTGGCATCTGATACAATTCCTTCAATAATTGGTATCGCACGTTCTCCGTCCAATTTTACAATTTTAGCACCTTTCCCTATCTTTATAAGACGTTTAAGTCTTTCAGACTGGTTACTTAAAAATTGTTCATAGTCTCTTATGAACTTGCGTGTAGCGGGTATATCAACTAGTTCCCAAGCCCACTGCATATATTCTCCATAATGGCCGTCAGTGGTGTATGGAAGATAATCATACGTTTCCAAAATGAAGGCAATAAAATCATAACCACTATCTAAAAGTGGACCCTGTTCTATCGATCTTAATAATTTTGGACCATTTTTATGTATTATAGGATAAGCATCTTGACCGGTATCTTTATGTTTAATATCTAGAATAACTCCAAAATGATTTAACCCTCCTGCCTTGATTTTGAAGTTTAATACCGGTTTTCCAAGAATTTTGGTTAAAATTGGAATAAAATCTTCAAATTCATGACATAACCCTACGAATTTTAAGGATGGATATTTTCTTTTTATAGCTAAGCAAATTCTACTTAATGGGTTAGAATAATTTATAAAAAGAGCACTAGGACATATTTTTTGGATATCTTCACAAATATCTAATATAGGTGGAATAGTCCGGAGTGAATGGAACAAACCACCTGGACCTCCATTTTCTCCCATAATTTGTTTATTTCCGAATTCTTGCGGCACTCGATAATCCATATCTAATAATTTGAATCTTGGTGTTATTTCAATTGAATTAATGATGAATGTAGCATTTTTCAATGCCTCTTTCCTAATCATCGTTGATTCCAAGGTAAAATCTAGATTTCTTTTATTAATGGCTGATTCACATGCTTCATGTGCTAATTTGAGAGCTTCTTCGTTAATATCATGCAAGCAAATAGTAGCACCCTTCAAAATTTCACTATTCAAAATACTGCCTACACTGCCTAGCCCAAATTGTAATGAACCTGCCCCTATCAAAACAAGTTTTTCATTTGACAACGTAATATCCCTTATCCTCTTTTTAAAAGTTAATAATATTGATATTAGTATAATGATTAAGAACTTATTAGGATTCTGAGTGATATAAAAAAGAAGTGAAAGGAATTTAATCCGACCATAAAATAAAAAGGTATTAGAAAATTAAGCTCTTTTTTGAGCTTAATAGAGGGCGAAATCCAATGTTTGGTGCGGATTAGCTCCTTCCATTAATTATTACTTATAGTTTTTGTTTTTTTAAATTTCAGATAGAAGCGAATTTTCGTACTAATAACACGAACAACTTTTTTTTTAAGGAATTCATAAACTTAAAATTTTAATTCATAAATGATTATCTAATAATAAGATGGAAGTTTGGTTAAAATCTAAAGGAGAAACGGTGCTTAGAGAAATAGGTATTAAAGAAGGACAGGAAATTTTAGATTTTGGATGTGGATCAGGCACTTATACTCAAATTGCGTCAAAAATTGTAGGAAACGAGGGAAAGATTTATGCCCTTGATAATGATGAGGAATCACTTAATGAGTTAACTGAAAAGATTCAGACTCAAAAGATTACAAATATAGAGATAATTAAAACTTCTAAAGAAATTGGAATTACTCTTAAAGACAATTCCTTAGATGTAGTATTAGTTTACGATGTATATCACCTATTAGATAAAGAGGATAGGATTACATTATTGAAAGAAATTTATCGAATTTTAAAAGATAAAACTGGTTTTTTATCTTATTTCGCAACACATATAGGATATCATGGAATTGATTTAGAGGAAGTTAAAAAAAAAATGGAAAATTCTGGTTTTAAATTGGTTAAAGAGTTTCACAAACCAATGTTCCACTGGAGTTGGATTGAAGAAGGCACTGTCTATAGTTATTATAAGAAATAATGAAAAAATAATTTATTATTTTGATTTACGTTCTTTTAACTTAGTTTTTTCAATTAATATCATATCATAAAGATCATCCATAGTTTGAGGAGGAATATATTGTTCTTCTTTTTGATGAAGTGAAATAGCTTCAGATGGGCAAACTATAATACAATTTCCACAACCAATACATCTTTTTAGGTCTATTGAAGCTATATCGTCAATAAGAGTAATGGCTTTAACCTGACAACGTTCAAGACATGTACCACACCCGGTACATAATTCAGGATCTATTTGCGAGTAGTAATTAGAATCTACAAAATCTGCAGGATTGGGTAGGTTTCGTAAACTTGAAATCCCTCCATCACAGCAATAACAGCAACTACAAATAAAATCTACTTTTTGAGAATTACTTGGTCGAAAAATTAATCCCTCTTCCTGATTTCGGTGTAAAATTTCAAGAGTTTCTTCCTTGCTAATTTGGGTTCCCCATCCTTGATCGATGTACATTTGAGCCATATCTCCCAACCCTAGGCAATTATCGTTATGTTTAGTCATTTTACATGGCTCTCCGTGAAATTCCATTTCTTGACGGCAAACACAGTTAATTTTTACAAATGGGCCATCGCAGTCTTCTATAATCTTTTTTACATTATCATAAGGAGCAATATTAAGTTCTGAGTCAAAACTAACATCAACGGGAATAACACGCAATTGATGATAATCTGTTGGATTAGCTTCCGCACCCCAGACTTCACTAATATATTCATTTAAAACATTTAAAAATTCGGTTGTAAGTTTATTGACTTGGTATTCGTATAAACCAATTATCACCAAAGCGTTACCGAAATATTTCTTTTTTCCTTCTCTTTTTGATAATATAGATCCCTTTTTTGCCATATTGTCTAAATTTCTCTCTAAATCTTTTAAGGATATTCCCGTATTTTTAATTCGTTCATAAATCTGTTCTAATGACTCAACATCTCTATACCACTCAAATTTTAAAAATGTAGCTATTTTTGCCTCTTCAGGTGTAAAAAGATATTCTAACAAACGTATATCTGCTCCTGATTTCGCCCTAGGGAAACCTATGGGCATCTTATCAAGGTGTTCTTGTAATTTTCGATAAATATTTTCTGTCATAATTTAATTTTCACCCTTTAATTATTATTAATTTAATTGGATAAAAATATTTAATTAAATCTTATTCTTCAAGATTTCAATCCTTTTTCTATAAGTTTCATTTTTCGTAGCATAACTCTATCAAATAAATAATCCATCGTTGGGAAAGGATCAAATTGTCTTTCTCTTTTAAGAAGTTTAATAGCTTCAGATGGACATTTAGCAACACAATTTCCACAGCCTATACAACGTTTCCTTTTTATTAAGGAAATATCATCTTTAAGAGAAATTGCTTTCATTGGACAAATTTCCACACAGGTATCGCAACCTGAACATAAATCAGAATCCACTTCTGCATAATAATTAGTTATTGAGAAATCTCCTGGATTGGGTAATAATACAAGTTTCGTTAAATTCTCACAACAACAACCACAACAACTACAAATAAAAGATAAATTTTGTGAGTTATCTGGTTGAAGCACATGTCCCTCTTCCTCATTTTTTCTTAAAATATCGAGAGCTTCTTCATTATTAATTTGTCGACCCCATCCTTGATCAATATATAATTGAGCCATTTTACCAAATCCCATACAAATTTCTCTCCTTTCTGTGACTTTGCAAGGGGTTTCCAATACATCCTTTGCCTGTTTACAAATACAATTTACTATTACAATAGGTCCGTCTGTAGTTTCAAGAAGTTTTTCAAGATCATCATATGTACTTACATTATGCTCAGGTTCAATGCTTTGCTCTACTGGAATTGTGCGTAGCTGAGCAGCTCTAACCTTCATAGCTTCTGGGAGCCAAGCTTCCATATAATACTCTTCAAAGTCTTTAACAAATTCTTTTGTAAGCTTATTTACTTGAAACTCGAACATACCAACCACTAGTAATGCGTTACCATAATAGGTTTTGTCTCCTTCTCGTTTTGACATAATAGATCCTTTTTTAGCCATCCTATCCAATATTTGTTCTAATTCTTCAATAGATATTTCAGTTTTTTTAGTACGTTTAAAAATGGTTTCTAATGTTTCTAAATCTCTATCCCAGCCAAATTTCAATAACATTGCTATTTTAGCTTCTTCAGGCGTGAAAAGATGTTTTAACAAACGTAAATCAGAACCAGATTTAACAGCAGGAAAACCTATAGGCATTTTATCAAAATGTTCTTGTAGTTTTCTGTATATCTCTATATCATTTGAACTCATATTATTTATCCCCATTAATAATTTTCTTAATAATGATAACTTTTAATTTTCAAATAAAGAATTAAACATATCTTAAAATATATCCTTTTTCATTATTAATTCAAATATGACTTCTCTATTATTAATTCAATTTTGAGAGGTGCGCTATGTCAAAACCAGAGAGAAAATACATGAATCCTAGAAAACAAAGGAAGTAGTTAAAAAAAATAATTGCTATTGAATTGGGTATGTTCCAAAAAGTTAGAACAATTGAACCTTCTCTCTGCCAAGATCTTCCTGAAACCTTCGAAATTATGAGAGAAATGAACCATTCAGTTTTATCATTAGAATCTTTAAAATCCTATTTAAACGATTTACAAGTTGCTTTATCCACAAAAAGAAATCTTTTAACGGAGAAATACGCTAGGATGAATAATACTATTCCTCCACTAAACAATAATCCACTAATTAAGGAAATAGTCTCAATTGAAGCTTATTGGATGGAACAATTATCAAATAAATATCCAACAAGCATTAAATACAAAGCTCAACACTTCACAAATTATCTCTCTTGTGAATTAGAAGTTAAGTAATGGTGAGATAACTGGAATTGACATTGATCAGAGTGCCTTGGATAAATTAAATCTTAAGATTAAGCAAGAAGGTCTTCCAGACAGGGTAAAGGTGTATAATCGTTCAGTATATGACACGCAATTTGAGGACGAGAGGTTTGACATTATTTGGAAAGAAGGGGTTATACACTTGCTTGATCTCAAGAAAACCTTAACGGAATGTAATAGAGTGCTGAACCTGAATGGCTTTATGATCACGGGTGAAGCGACTAACTGGGCAGATAGAAAGCTCAAGCACTTCCCTAAATTCGGCTTTAAACTCGTTAAACAAATACCTTGGGCAAAGGAATGTTGGTGGACGGAATATTATGCTCCCTTGGAGGAAAAGATTAATACTTTACGTAAAAAGCATGATAATCTCGATGATATTGAAGATATTAAACGACATGTAAATGAAATAGAGATGGTCAAGAAAAATACCACGGGATTTGATTGTATAACTTATATAATCCAAAAAATAAACCACATTAAGAGATGAGTTTATTAATGGACGAGATAAAGGTAGTTGGAGCAAGGATTCATAATTTAAAGGATATAAATGTGAACATCCCTTATAACAGGGGTGTCAGGCTCCGGAAAATCCAGTCTAGCATTTGATATCATCTTTGATAAGGGAATGAATCGTTATCTCCAATCGATTGGGTTTCCGCCTAAATTTGATGATGAGAAACCATTTGATCTTATAGAAGGATTAAGTCCGACTGTCACTGTAGAACAGAGAACAAACTATCCGCAGATAAATATCACACAATATCATCTTTAGATCTTGGAATATAATTCTTTTATATGGTGATCCGAGGAAAGATTTCTAATTCTACTAATTAACCTTTTAAAACTCTACTCTTTCACTTTTTATTCTTTTATAAAAATCTAAAATGATTTTCTGTCTTTCTTTTGCGATTCTTTTTGAAATATCTAATAATAATTGATCTTTTAGTACCAATATTTTTTCTTCCATATGGCTAATTACCTGTTCAATCCCGCCATGGTTTTTAACAGTAAAACCAATTGTTCGATATATTCCAATCGCGCCAAGGGCATCCAATTTGTCAGCGTCAGACAATATTTTTGCCTCAAGAGTTTTAGGAATTATTTTATTTGAAAAAGAATGAGCTTTAATACTGTGAATTATATTCTCAATATCTTCGTTAGAGATATCAAAATTTTTGGATAAAAGAAAATCTGAAGCAATTTCAGCAGAGATCTCCGCATAATTTTTTTTATTAAATGGTTTTTGCTCACCAACTCTACCTATATCATGAAACAGAGCAGCCAACTTTAAAACAAGTAAATTTGCGCTTAGTTCCTTTCCAATTTTGAGGCATAAATCATAAACACGAATAACATGCGGATAACCATGGATATCATCCTTTTCTGAATTTTTATATGCAAAATCTTTTACAATTGAGGTGATATCCTTTTTATACATATGTAGGATAAAAATTTTTTAAAATATTTAATTTATGATAATCTTAAATAAAAAAGTTCGTTGAATAAGGAGATTCTTTTTCTTTTTTCGTAATTTTGCTAACAGCTTTAATGAAATCCTCTCGGGTAATAATATCTCCCTCTCTTCTTATTGTAAACATTCCAGCTTCAGTACAAATAGCTTTTATATCCGCTCCTGTAGCTTGAGGTGTCATCTTGACTAATACCTTTAAATCAATATTTTTATCAATGTTTAACGGTCTCATATGAATTTTAAATATTGCTTCCCTAGCCTTTTCATCAGGAATAGGAAATTCTATTATTCTATCAAATCGACCAGGTCTTAATAAAGCACGATCTAAAATGTCAGCTCTATTTGTTACACCAATAAACTTTACATCCCCTCTTTCATCGAAACCATCTAGCTCATTTAATAACTGCATCATAGTTCTTTGAACTTCTCTATCTCCTGATGTTGCATCTCCCATTCTTTCTGCGGCAATAGCATCTAATTCATCAATTAATAAGATAGTTGGGGCTTTTTGTCTTGCTAAGCTAAAGATTTCTCTTACATATCGAGCACCTTCACCAATAAATTTTTGAACTAGTTCCGATCCAATCACCCTTATAAATGTAGTTTCTGTTTCATGAGCCACTGCTTTTGCCAATAATGTTTTACCAGTACCAGGAGGACCACAAAATAAAACTCCTTTTGGTGGATCAATACCAATTCTTTTAAATATTTCTGGTTTTTTTAACGGTAATTCTACGATCTCTCTAACTTCTTGAATTTGATTTTCCAAACCTCCAACGTCATTGTAAGTTATATCAGGAATAGTATCAATCAATTCCATTCCTTTGATAAAGGGATCCAGTTTAGTGGGTAAAATTTCCATAATGGATAAAGAATGTTGATTTAAACCAACTGTCATACCAGGATATAATTTTTCATATTTAACCTTCTTATTTGTATTTACTACAAAACTTGGTCCAGTAGAACTTTTTACGATTACTCTTTCATTTTTTTCATCTAATGTATCAACTATTGTAGCCCTGATTAAGGGAGGTTCTCTCAATCGATTAATCTCTTCTCTTAAATTTTTTAATTCTCTTTCTAGACTTAAACGTTTTGTGTTTAATAGTTGTTTCTCAGTTTCAAGAGCACGGAGTCGTTTTTCCAGATGGTGTGTGTAGGATATTAAATGTTCCCCAGATTTAGTGTCCTTCTCTTTTTTCTTATCTGCAGGTAATGATTGCATATTTTTTTGAGGATATTTTCAGTATATTATTATATCTCTAGAGTTAATCAATATATATATCCTTATCTAAGCGATTAATAAATGAAAAACTCTCATTTTCAAAGAATTTAATCTTTTCTAGTCTAAATTATACTTAATGAAATATTTAATTTCACATTGTTAAGAGAATTAGATTTAAAAAATATGTATTAAGAAGATTATTTGGGTATAAATTTAAAAATTACTGTGATTATTTCAAGATTTTTCTTTCTTTCATCCAAGAAATTAATCTTTCATGAATTTTATATCGTACTTCTCGAAATTTATTTAATTTATTTGCGTCAGATCCCTCAAAAGTAGCAGGGTCCTCAAAGGGCTAATATAATATGGTACCTATTCCTGGAATCGTTGGACATCTTTCTTCTGCTTTAGCACATACAGTTATTACAACCCCGAAATGTATTTTTCCCATGTATTGCTTTAATTCTTTCGAGGTATATTTGCTAATATATATATAAAATATTTAGGAGACATTCCTATTGTCAATCTTTCACTATCATTTTTTGAAAGACATCATTCAAAATATTTATTATTTCTTCTGGTTTTAAAATAATGGGCATATGTTTCATGATCCTTTCCATATTTTTTCATAATAATCCGTTTAAATATGCCATAATCTAATCGTTCTTTCATAACATCAGCTCATCAATCAGCATGAACAGCTATTGTAATTTCACTATCAGGATATAAGTTAAAATTTATATCTTCGTGTAAAGGTATGAATTCTTTGTTTGGGCCATAGGCGTTTACTGCACAATCGTCATAAATAGCATTTTCCTCAGCGTCCCATATTAACTGAAGATAACTGTGAATTAAGCCTTTATATATGGGGAAAATAGATTTTTCAGGATTTTCATAAATAATTTTATCTAAAATGCTTAATGCGTCAATTATTGATCCATTATCATCTATAGTTAAGTTGTAATCAAGTCCATTTGATAACTTCTTTTCAGGATCCGGAGCAAAAATTGTTAACTTAATTTTCTTAATTTTTATTATCACCCCCAATAAATAATATAAAAAAATAAAAATTACCTTCTAAATAAGTCCTCTAGCTTTAAGAAGTTTTGGTAGTTCCTTCTTAAGTGTAAATGATGAAGAAAATCTTTTCTCTCCATCTACAATTACACAATTGCTATGCAGATTAAGATTTTGTGCTTCTTCTGAGTTTAGTGATTTTGTTTCGTGCTTGATATGCTTTATATATGGCGTAATAGCATTGAATATTAAATTCATAAACTGAGACCATTCGCATGCACATGCATCCAAAGGAACATATATATCTACCTGTAATTTACTGGAATCTATTGTTTTCTTGTTATCTTTTATGGGTATACTTTTTAATTCTTCACTTTTCATATTTTATACCTCTATCTTTCAATTAACTTTAATATACTATGCTCCACAACAACTATTATTTGAATTTGATTGTGTGTCTGAACCGCAGGCACAACTATTCTCCTTAATATTTCCTTTTTTAGAACTTTTCGCTCGTCCTCTGGCATCCCATAAGCAACCACAACCCTTTCGTTCATTCAATATAATTGCTTGCGTTGGGCAATTTCTTTTACAAGCACTGCATTCTGTACATAAATTAGGATTTCTTATTTCATATTTACCAGAATCAGTGACTTGAGGAAGACCAAATGGGCAAATTTCTCCACAAAGCCCACAGCCATTACAGATTTGTTTATCAATAAAAATCCGTAGATCTTTTACAATTTCAGTAAAATTAAATGATTTAAGATTTATTTCTGTCATCTTTCTTACCTTTTATTTTTTTATACCTTTCAATTTTTTTAAAGTTTTTTTAATAAAATATAATTCCTAAAGTTAGAAAAATCAAACTTAAAACAAACAAAATTTTATTTATTACACTAAATATTGGATATTCCTCTTGAATTTCTCTTTGGCTTGTAGCCATTGTGTATCCACTAAATGACATTGTTGAGAAGAAAGTAATCCAAAAGTAAAAACATATATGCCAGAGTATATAGTATATCGAGCTATGAATTAAATATGATAAACTTCCAAAGAGAATAATGTTAATTACCCCAAAAAAAATCCCTTTGAATATAAATCTTCTAGTGAATCTTGCAAGGGGAAATAAGAGTACTATAACTAAATTTATGCATAGTATCGAGAGAGTTAACTCACCAATCCACCATAATTTGTAAAACCAATTTAAAGCTGAGAATAGTATTATTAGTGCAAATAAAGGTAAGAGAAATATTTTTCGAAATAAAAATGTCGTGTGAGTTATTCCGGCACGAATTCGATGGAATAGCGTAAATCTTGCTAGTTTCATATGTTCTGGTTTTCGAGTTGCCTCATCTTCTACAAACTGAGGAATAAATTTTGACCAAACAGGGCCATATTTAATTCTAAATGGGAATTTCTCAGACTTTTTTGGAAGTTGAGGTATTGCAACTCCTCCAGCCGAGAGTTGTGGAAGTATTAATATTTTTTTCTCAGTTAGATTTTTAATCCCTGTTGCTTCTACTACCTCAAGAAGTTGTTTATTACCAAAATCATTACCGCGAGCGGCACACCATACATTAATTCCGTTTGAATCCACACATAATACCCAAGCATCGAGCCCTTTAAGATCACGCATAACTTTAATATATGTATATTCATAATTGGCAGTTACAATTATAGGTGACATTTTATTGGGATTCCCAGATTGATAAATTCCAGGTTCAATAGGAACCCGATCAACTTGTCCAGTTAAAATACAACGATAAATTCTTAATTGCGATAGCAGTCCTTTAAATCTTTTTTTTTCAGGTTTATAATAACCAGGCTCTTTATTTTTTTTATCATTAACTTTTCTAAGTTCTATTGCTTGAATTGAATCATACTTCCATTTTTTCTGAGAATTGATTTTAAATCCTATAGGTTCTATATATTTAAAAAACCATTTAACAAGAAATGTACTCTTTAAACGGAGTCGTTTTAACTTCTTCTTATACCGCCACCTTTTAATCTTAAACGTTAATTTCCAAAAACCAGAAGGAACAAATTCAGCAGCCAAAATTAAGTGACCATTTGGTTTTAATACCCTCCAAATGTTTCTAAGAAGGATTTGCTGTTCTAATGGACGAAGTTCAGATAACATAAAAGTACTTATCACAACATCTTGAGAACATATTTCGACGGGTAAATCAGTAAATGAACCAATTTGATATAAAAGATTCTCACTGGATATGTTATTAGGATAATTCTGCATTGCATAATTAATCATTTGGAAATTTTTATCGATCGCAATAACATTATTCCCCTTTAAAGCCACTTTTGATGCAAGAGAGCCAGTACCACATCCTATTTCTAATATTGACTCCGAAGAATTAACATGATTTAGAACCCAGTCTTGAACTTCAAGATTTACTCCCTTTGTAAGGGTTGTAAATTTAGAATCATAAGATTCGGGTTCCTCTTCCAGTTTTCGCATATAAACGACTGCCATAAGCGCACGATATATCTCTAATTTAAATTTTAATTAATAAAAAAATTCTATTTTAATTCGTTTTCCAAAAACCTTTTTTTTCTAAATATCTTCCTAAATATACTATAGAAAGCATCACTGGAACTTCCCAGAATAACCCCATAGTTGTACCTAAAGCGGCAATAGATCCAATTCCATATATAGCTATAGCAGTAGCAATTGCTATCTCGAAATGACTTGAAGAACCAATTATAACTGTAATTACTGCTTCTTTATATTTCAATTTAAAGATTATTGTCATAATTACATTATATCCTACTACAATGACGAAGCCAACCAAGAGTGGAATTGAAACTAATAATAAATAATTCGGATTATTTATTAAAACATCACCATTTAATGAAAATAGGACTATTAATGTTGTTAACAATGCAATAATCGAGATTTTCCCAACGAAAGGACGATATGTATTATTAAACCAATCTTCTCCTTTAGATGCAATAACCAATCGTTTACTGAGTATGCCTAAGAATAATGGAAGTCCAATAAAGAATACTAATGAAATCAATAAAAGTATCCAATCGATTTGAATATTTTTAATACCTGTTAAAAAAGTAACCATAGGAACATATAGAAAGATAATCGTTATTGTATTCAGGCTTGTATTCACTACATTCTGTTCTTGGTTTCCTTTAGCCATCCAACCCCACACTAAAACCATTGCTGTGCATGGACTTGAACTTAGAAGTATTATAGCCACTGTTAATTCTTTTATTGTATTGCTAGTTCCTTGTAAAAATAGATTTACCATTGCTAGGCCTACAAAAGGCGCAATAAGCCAATTTGATACTAAAGTTAAGATAATTGGTTTAGGATTTTTTCCTAGTTTCTTAAGTTCAGATGCTTGGATATTTAACATTGCTGGATACATCATTAAAAATAGGCATATACCTATTGGTATTGAGATTCCACCAATCTGCAATGCATCAATACCTTCACTAATTTGAGGGATTAATTGAGATAATAATATTCCTGCTATTATGCATAATAATACCCAAAGAGGCAATAATTTTTCGAAAATACTAATTTTTTTAGGTTTTTCAACTTCACTTTCTATAACTTTTTCGATTTGTAACTCACTCATTTTAACCTGATTTAAAAAATTGTTGAATATTTTGTTAAAGCTTGAGTTATTAATAGAATTGTTCAAATAAAAATATTTCGATTTGAATTCAAATAATTCGATATGGGTAAAACTTTTATAATCTTGTGGCTTCTATCAAGATAATAATGATAAAATTGATTTTTTATGAAACAAAAAAGAAAAACAGAAATTAAAGGGATGCTATGCAGCTGTGAGGAATGCATCGATAGTGAGAAATTATTTGAAAGTTTGCAAAATTTAGGTAATAATTTAAGCTATAATGATAATTTCAATGCTATGTTGACTAGTTTAAATGCAATAGGTAATAAAGAGCGTTTAACAATATTATATGCCTTGAAAGAGAAAGATCGTTGCGTTTGCGAATTAGAGGTCATATTAGATAAATCTCAACCATCAATATCTCATCATTTAAGAGAGCTTGAAAAAGTGGACTTAATTCGGGGATGGAAGAAAGGTAAATTCACTTATTACGGATTGGTTAAAAACCAATTAAAATCATATTTAAGGATATTAAGTGAAGAATTTGATTTTGATTAATTAGATCGTTTTCATTCAGAACTAATATTCTATAAATATTAAATTTAAAAGTTAATCAGTTTTTTTTGAACGTAATCATAAATTATGAGTTAAAATTGTTATTAAAAAATAAGGATAAAAATTATGCCATTACCGGTTCCAGATACAGAAGAATCAATGAATGAATGCAGAAAATTTTGTGGACCTTGTCCTTCTTTCAAACCAAATCAACTTAATGAGTTTGAGCCACATGCCTTATTCTGTTCGAGAGGACAAACAACTAAAACTAAAGACCAAGTAGAAAATAAAGGATGTAGCTGTTTTGGTTGTGGGTTGTTCTCAAAATATGAATTAGAAAAGGGATTTTTCTGTATGCCATGGGAACAAAAGTAATATAATCTCTTTTTATTTTTTTTTTATTGTTTAGAAATTTTTAATATTAGTGAGTTCATTTTCATAGAGTAATATGGATATGTCTTTCAATCCTCAAATTAACTATTGATATTCTTTTTCTAAAATACAATCTTATAAGTTTTATGGTTTTTGTCGAAATCCCAATTATCGGAAAATATAGTCATCGCTAAATATATATGTGTAAATTGCCATGTAAATAATATTCATAAATTTGCCAAAATAAATAAGAAAAATTTTCATGAATGATTTAAGTAAGATTCCGGAATTTTTAAAGTACTTTCGATTAATTTCACCATCAGAAATTGATATTAATAAAGAAAATATCTTTTATCGGGACAAATATAATGACATTATTAATTATATAAAGGTAATGTTAACTAAAAGTGACGATATGGTAATACAGGAATATGTTAAACCAAAAGGAGCACTTTTAATTAATATAAATCTAGGAACAGACCTAATTGATTTTATTAAGTTAATTTCAAGCAACTATTATTTAGATCTTATCGAGTTAGATTATAAAGAGATTATGAAATCTCAAAATAAATTTTTAAACAACTTTAATTCAATCATAACAAGCCTTGGTATGGCTTCAAAATCAGAAAAAGAATTAGAAACTGGTAACGCAGAGAAAGATAAACCTGATCAAACGAATTATGAAAAAAATGATAATAAGAAATTAATAATTATAAATCAACAAAAGAAGTTAACGAAAATTTTACAAGGAGAAAGTTTATTACAAAAGTTTATAGATATCCAGCAAAATAACGATAGTTATTTAAACTTTCTTAACTCAAATTTGCTAATAATTTGGATTAATTATGATTTAAAAGAGATAGCCGATAATTCAAATCAATTATATAATACATTTGACCTTTTTATTAAAATACCTCTTTTAAATGAAATAGAAAGAGAGACAATACTTAGACATTTTTTGGAAAGAAATCCTAAAATTGTATTCGATGTTAATGCTATAGTTAAGTATACAGTTAATTGGGAAGTAAAAGATATAAATCAGTTATTAAAAGTTGGAATCTTTAAACACTTTTTAAATTCAGAATTAAATGAAACTAGTAATGAAATAACAGACATTTTAATCGATTTAATTGAATCAGGCGAATATATCCCTTCAATCAACTCTAAAATTTCAGAGATTTCGGAGGATATAGAATCCCCAGAAGAAAAAATACTCAATATTCCAACAATACCAAATCAGAAAAAAAATGAACAAATTACCATTACGGACGTAAGTGAGATTGTTGATTACATCCGACAATCAAACACTTCCGAATTTATGTTAAATCAATTATATGAAAATGCAGCTTCTAAAAATTATAATGAACTTGTGCTAATAATTGATAAATTAAATAAAAATGAACCTCTTGAAGATAATGATAGGAAAATTTTGGCGATTTATCCATTTATTCTTAATGATTCTCCAAATAGAGCCCAAATTAATTTAGAAAAGGCTAAGAAAAGGATGGATCATATTAAACAAGCTTTTGGAAAATAGTATTTAAGTGGATATGGTAAAAATGACCATTCAATCACAATTAAACCTTAAAGAAAATAACAATAAATTATCTCAAAGAAAAGAAATATTCATTAGAAAGGTCATTTTAGAGAATTTCTTATCTTTCCAAAAGGATGAAGTAGATTTTGGAAAAGCTAAATTTGTAATTATTGTAGGACCTAACTGGAGTGGTAAAACATCTGTATTCCAAGCAATTAAATTTGCTTTAGGAAGCAATGAGAGAGATGAGCGTTATAAAAAATGGTCAAACTTCATAAGGAATGGCCAAAATCATACCTTGGTTGAAATTCATATTCAAAAAGATGAAGAAGTAATTAAAATAAGAAGAATTGTAATCAGAGGACAATCACCATTTTTTAAAATTCAAAGAAAGAATGACAATGATTTTAAAAAAGTTCAAGCTCATGAAATTCAGAAATTAATTTCTGATTTGAATATTAATCCTGATAACCAATTTGCTATTGTGAGCCAAGGAAAAATCGCTGCCATAAAAAATTTAAAACCAACTGAGTTGTGCACCTTTCTTGAAGAAGGAATTGGTTTAAAAAGTTTAAGGGATGAAATTTTACAGCAAAAAAATAATTTACTTAATTTGAATACAGAACTTAATTCATTAATTAGCAAGAAAAATACATTGAATATCAGCTTAGAATTGATAGAGCCCAAATTAGAACGCCTAAAACAAAAGAATAAATTATTACAAATTAAAAAAAAAATTAATGACGAACTTTTATGGGCAAATCGAGATAAACTACAAAAAGAAATAAACTCCTTACAAGAAAGGATTAAAAACCTTGGATTAGTTATTGATGGAATAAAAAATAAAAAAGAAAAGCATGATAAAGAAATAGAGGAATTAATAGGAAAGATTACAGTTGAAGAACGAAATATTAATAAACTTTCAGAAAAAATTGGTGAATTAAATTATCAAAAACAAGATTTAATTACTAAAATTCAAAAATGGCAAAAAGAGAAGTTAATGGTCAAACAAGAATTAGATACCTTGGCTGAAGAAATTGAGAAAATTGAAAAAATAGCTAATAATTTTACGAAACAGAAAGAAAGTTTGGATATTGAATTAAATACAATTAAGAGAGAATCCAAGAAAATTGAACTTAACCTTGATAGCTTAATAAAAGAGCAAAATCAATTAGTAAGAAAAATAAAGCAAAATAAAACTCTTTTAGATGAGTATAATCAAATAATCTCTGAGAAAAAGGAGAAATTAAAACAGCTTCACGAAAATGATAATCTAAATAAAAGTAATAAAGATGAAATTAATCAGTTATTTCAAAGCTTTAAGGATATAGAACACAAATTAGAAAAGAATAAGTGGTTTTTAGAAAATCCAACACAAAATCTTCTACAACAGCTTGATAAAGAACTAAGAAATACATCTTTAAAAATTTATGAGATTGAATTAGAGGTAAAGCAGTTAGAGATTGAAAGATCAAAGAAGTTGAGAAAATTAAAACTTCTTCAAGTCTCCCTTAGAGAACGTCGAGTAATTCTTCCTTCAAACATAAGTGTTCTCAAAGATGAGATAAATAAAAGAGATTTAAAAGTAAAAGGTCCTATTATTGATTATTTGAAATATAAAGATGAGTTAAGCTATGCAATTGAATCAGTTTTAGGGGAAAAATTATTATATAGCTTTGTTGCCCATGATTGGGATACCTTAAACTTATTAAAACGCTTAAAAAATAAATATAATGCGTATTGTAATATTTATGTTGCTAAAAGTACCAATATCACACCTCTTCCTAAAATTTCTGCTAATGGTGTTATTGGATATTTAGCAGAACTAATTGATATAACTGATGATGACATTGAAATAAAAAAAGTTATTTATTCAAAAGTAAAAAACTGCCTTGTTGTTAAAGATTATCGTTCAGGAATAGCACTTTATAACGATTATAATTTCAAGGGAAAATGTGTTACTTTAAAGGGAGAGCAAATTGTTTCTTATAAATATGTATATGAAACACCTTATTTAAAGAGATTAAAAGGATTATTAAGTGCTGGAACACAAAAAGAACAATCAGAAATTTTAGAATCTGAAATTAAATTATCAAATGACCATATTTCAGAGCTTAAGGTAGAGCAATCTAAATTAGATGAGATTCAAAAAGATATTTTTAGAAAAAAAGAGGCATTCAATGATCTGTTATTTAATTTTAATCAAAAACAAAGAATTACAACAAAAAAGAACCTGTTATACGAACAAATGCATAATCTAGAGAAAAATAATGTATCTATTCAAGTTGAAGTTCAAGAATTAGATAAAAAAATTAAGGAATTAAAAACTCAGAGTGATCCAGATTTCTTTAAGTGGAATGATAGAATTAAAGAAATTCCTAATGAATTGACATTACTAAATGAAGAAAAGAAAAAGTGGGATGTAAGATTAAATGAGAATTTACAGTTCCTAAAAGAAATCGAAGAAAAAATGAGTAAACATAATAATACGCTTAGCCTTATAGGGCTGGAGTATAAAACAAAAAAGGAAAATTTTCAAAAGGCAGACAAATCAGCATTTAATATATATCAGCATTTAGAACAGATTGATGAAGAACTTAAAGATATCGAAAAAATTTTTTTAAAATCAAATGGATTAAAATCACAATATCAATTTGAGAAAAGTGAAATAGACAAAAGAAATATTCAAAATACCCTCAAGTTAGAACAAGAAAACATTAAATTAAATGCATTTAAACAGGAATTTGAATTAAAGAAAAAAGATTTGAAAAGGATTAATTCTGAAATAGCTCCATTGATTTTAGAAGAAAAAATAGAAATTCGACCAATAGATGAAATTGAAAAAGGTCTCTTGAAAATAGAAAAAGAGTTACTTAAATTTTTAGACATTGATGACACAATTCTGATTGAAAGAGATCAAATTATATCATCTCTTAAAGAAATCGTTAAAAACCAAAGAGATATAGAAAATGATATTAAAGCAGCAATTAAAACTGAAAACAAGATGGAAAAGACATATTATAACAAATTTGGATTATTAATTGAAGATCTACAATCTAAAATCAACCAAAAATTTGAATCTTCTCAAATTAAATCTTATTGTTCTCTTGGATTAACAGGAGATTTTGAAAATTTAGGGGTTATTATTAAAGCAGCAACCTCTAAAGAACAATTAAAATCATTTTCAGCATTAAGCGGAGGTCAAATGTCAATGATATCAATTTGCTTAATTTTATCTCTTCAAGAAATTAAACCATCTCCGCTTTGTATGTTTGATGAGGCAGGAATGTTTTTAGATGAAAAAAATTCAGAAATTGCTTACCAGTTGATTAAGTCTACTTTAGAAGGAAACCCAATTCAGTTGCTTATGTTTCTACCCAAATCTTCAACTCCTTTATTTAATCTCGCTGAAAAGTTAATAGGAATTGCTAGAGTCGGTAAAAATGAAGTATCATCAGTTTTTAAACCAAAAATTATTAAAAAAAAAAGGAACAATAACTAATGGTTGAACATAAAGACCTATATAATGATTTAAATAAAAAAATTGAAGATATACAAAATAAAGTTCTTTTAGGTGAAATCAATTTATTAGATTTGGAACTTGTTCCAATCTTCAATGATATAAAAGATTTCCTTACAATTGATAATATTTATGATGGTTCTGAAACATATTCTGAAGCCTGCAGATTACTTAATCAAAAATTTCAAGAATTGCAAATTTTGATTAGTTCATTAGATAGTGAAAATAAAATTTTAGAATATTTGAAATCAAATCCTAAAGACACAGAAATTTATCAATTACTGGAAGGATGTTGGAGAAATCTATTTAATATTGATAATCTCTCCTTAAATTTTCTTGAATTCTCTAAAGATAAACTTTTTAATAGAAAAGGGACAGTATTCTCTCTTGAACCTCTAGAAAAAGAAAAAGTTAATGAAGAATTTTATCTGGAATTACCTAAAGAAAAATTTACTGAAAAGATGATGAGATTCTTCAATAGCATTAAAAGGAAACTCCCATGTGCTTATGATGAAATATTTGAAGATGAACAAGATCAAATTAAAATTTATGAAAATTTTATATATTTACTCCATCTTCTTCAATTAGGCAAAATCAAATACCAAAAAGATACTAACTTTTTATACTCATAATGGGGTGATAAAAAAATTGAATGAAGTTACATTATTAATGTATTTATTAAGTAGAAAATCCACTGTATCTCAAATAGGGGCAACTAAAAAAGAAATTCTTGAAAATCTTAATTTGAAAAATAAAAATAAATCAATTTATTTTCAAGATTTAATTACCAATTTATCGAATTATATAGAACCGCTAGGACTTCAAGTTAGATATAATCCCTTAAATTCTCACTGGTTTATTTCCTTTGATACAGACACTTCAGATATTATTTCTGCAAATCCTTTTGAGGGGAAATCAAGGTTAGCTGCGAGTTTATTTTATACTCTTGTTAATTGTCTCAAAAATTCTGGAGTTGGAAAAGTAGAACAAATTAAAAAAATGAGAAATAAAAAAGGTATACTGGATGATTTGAAGGAATTAGAAAAACGAGGATATATCACTATTCAAAAAGATACTGGAGAGGTACGTTTAACATCTTTAATAGCTTATCAATTGGATATAAATAAACTTTTCTTAAAATTAGCTTTAAAATTAAAAAATTAGAATAGTAAAAAATTCAATAAATGATTTTACAAAAAGATATTATAACAACCCTTATTAAGGTGGAATAGCAATTTTTAGGATCATTTCTGCCACTTGATTATTATATTTCTCAACATCCTCGAACCCCTCTACTGTTTCTCCGCATGTTATAAAGAATTCTGCCACATTAATCTTTCTAGTTTTAAAAAATTCACTGATTTTCTTTTTCATATCCTCAAGCTTTTTTTCTATATCACCTTTAAGTAAATCGACTTTATTTATACACACGTAAATCTTTTCTGGAAAAAAGCGAATATCATTAAAGAATTCAAATTGAGTTTCTAAATCTCTGTCGCATGAGAAGACAGCTATAATTTGGGTCGATATACGAGAGATTGTGATGATGCCCATGCGAACTACCGCCCTTCGTCGGTCTCCACCTGGCCCGAAGAGAGTATGAGCTTTTTTAGTAGTATCTTCTCTAAACACCATTCTATTTGGGTGAATCGTTTTTGTTGCTTTTTCATCTAAAACATCCTCTTTTTCACCTCTAGGAACAGTTGCTTCTCCAGAAAAATCAGTTTTCACCACAGAGCATTTTACTCCACCTTCAACTTTTTCAATATCTCCTTTATTGAGATACCTCACAAAAAGCCTAAGTATACTAGTTTTGCCAACACTTACATCACCTAATAAACCTATATTTACCATTATGATTCTCCCTCCAATAACTTGTTTAATAATAATTCATAATCTGGTATTAAAAATTGCTCAAGATATGCATTGTTATGAGCATGAATAAGTGCTATTAACACTTCTTTTATTGTTTTTGCATTTTTAATATATTTTATTAGGTTTTCAGGTGTTGGTTCAGTAATAAAATCCTTTACTTCTTCTTCAAAACCAAATTTAGAGAGCTGGGGTAATGAGTTGAAAAATCCAAAAGCAGAATAACCTTGATATTGGAAAAATACAAAAAATCTTGTCTTGATATTTGTTATGACTTTAGTCAAGTAAGCTGAGGGATATATTTCTCCTAAGATTATTTCCTCATCTTGTTTAATCACAAAATATGGAGATATTGGAGAAGCTTGAGAACCATACATTTCTTTTGGTGGCAATGAAATAAATGGCAACTTTTCTGATACTATTGTCCATAGATCTTCCCGTTTTTTCTCTAGCAATATATCCTTTATCTCATCATATGCAAAATAGAAATCTGATTGAAGTGCTAAAAGGGAGCTTAAATACACAGATATAGATGCAAAAGTAGCTTCTAAGACAGGTCTTCTACCACCATTAGACTCAGAAGGTTTTGCAGCACCTTTCCAAGCTCTTAATCCTGAATATGCAAAAGATTTCACATCAAAGAAAGCTCCTGAAAGGAATAAAAAGGACGGTGCATCTCCTTTTTCACCAGTTAATAATTCTAAGGCTTTATTAAGTAAAACATCTTCCAATTTTGTATCATGAAATTTTGAATGAACTATTGGCATTTGTAACCATGATTTTTGCTTTTTTGCCATAATTCTTTCACTCCGATATTAATTTAGTTAGAATAAATAAAAATTACTGAATAATTAATTTTTCGTATTTTAATTAAACTATATATTATCTTAATATAATATTTTCTAACTATTATGAACTAGTTAATTTAATTTTATATCTTAATATTTAAGGTACTTTAATTCAATAATAGCGCTTATTTAATTAAAAAGATGAAAAAAAAAAAAATTAACTTGTTTTATTCTATTCTTTTTTAATTTGCTTTTTTATTATGATCAGGGAAATTCCAACTAAGACACCCACAACTATGAATAAGTTAAAGCTCGGGATCTGATCTGCAGATGATGCTAGAGGATCATATTTATTAGGAGCTATGTCGGTATAAAGAAGCACCTCCTCTTCAGGGAATACTCCAATGAATTCCACGCGCATTGACTGTGCAAAAAATGTGATATCATCTGGTATAATAAAAGCTCCTGAAGACAAATTTGCTACAATTGATTTATCGGAAGCAGAACCAACCTCCACAGCTAAATCTTCAGTAGCAACCCATCCTGAACCGTCCCAATAATCTGTATCAAATTCTGTCTCATAAGTAAGAAATACTCTATAGCCTAATGCATAGTAAGTCCAATTATCATAAAGAATAGCATAATAAGGATATGTCATATCCTCCAAACTTGTAAAATTCTCATGTAATACAATTATGGCTCTTGTTTCAATGCTATCACTATATTGCCAATCAGCTATATTACCAGCAAAAGTTAAATTAACAGTTTGTCCATTAATTTCTAATTTAACGATGTCAATTTCGTCATGATAATCTCCTTTCTTTATATCTTGACTGGATTCTGTCATATGTACACGATAAACATCATTCTCTGGGTCAGTTTCTATAGCATTAAGTCCTAACACAGGTGTAAATGTCTGAAGTGTAAGCGAGAGTAAAACAATACTTAAAACAGCAAATATATAATGAATTCTTTTTGACATTTTTCTTCATTTCTTAATCTATTTTTATTTATTGGATTTATAGAACAATATTGTAAAATATAAATAAAGTTACTCCAATGTTGTATTTAAAACTTATTATAGTTGTTTTATTATCTCAAATTTTTAGATTTTAATTAATTTTGAGCAATAGGAGCTATTCGTTGAGCATAAAATAACTAAAAAAAAAAAGAGGAATTTGGGTTCTTCTACTTTCTTTTTATTCTCTTTATTACTACATATATAGAAATTCCAAATAAGGCACCTATAAAAATAAACAAATCATACCCCGGAATTGCATCATCACCACCCGTTGGAAATGGTTCATATTCATTGGGAGCAATATCAGCATAAAGGATTACATCTACCAAAGGATTACCGGCTGTACTACCAACATACCATGTGACGTTATCTGGAACGGTCCAAGCCGCAGGGGGAACAGTTCCCTCAACTAAATTACCTGCTATACTTCCAATAATTAAACCGTCATTAAAATTAAACGACCAACCCGCTTCAGTCCAAACTTCTAGAAACTGTATTAATCCAGTTCCAACGTGATGAACAAAATATACTGAAGAATTTTCAGCAAAAATCTCATATTCAAAATGTGTTTTGTTATCAGGATCATAATGCTCAAAAAGATAAAACGCACATTGAATATCAGGACCCGTAAAATTAGCCGCAAATGTGGCATTAAAATAGTTATCAACCATTGCTATACTCGTAATGTCTATTTCATCATGGTAATCCCCCTTCTTGAAATCATTATGCTGAACATCAATGCGATACACGTCGTCTTCAGGATCAGTAAAAGATTCTGTTCTAGCAGTTACTATTCCCATTGATTGAAATGTTAAGAGAAATAGAAGAATGCTTAATATAGTTATAAAATAAAATTTTCTTTTCATAATTCTTTTCACTAATTATTCTATTTTTATTATATTGGATTTTTAATAAGAAAAATCTGTTAACTTTAAAAATTAATTATTCAACTATTTTATTTAAAACTTTTCACTTATTTTGGAGATAATCGGAAAAACAGTAATATACATAACATTATTAGCTTTTCAATTTACTTACTAGAAGTTATCTCGGAAGCTAATAATTCTCTTATTTTTGAGGTAATTAAGTCATATTCTTTAATCGAATTTAAATTAGAGATATTCATACGTTCAATCATGTCAGTATTTTTGTAATAATTATAACTCACACTTAAAGTAGGGTTACTTTCTTTAATTTTGATTAATGCTCCTTTTAAGAAAATGCGTACAAAATCTTCAGATGATTCTTTTATATATCGTGTCTCAGGTTCGATAAATTTAATTTCCACTTCATTAAAATCATAAAAATTTAAAATACATAACAAGTTTGTTTCTTTTTCATCTTCTTTAGAGAATATTTTTCTCTTAATATTTGTATCCTTGACTTTTTCCCTAGGAATTTCTTCTATAAAATAATCATCTTCACTTAATTCTTTTCTTTTATTTAGTGTTTTCGTATAAATCTCATCTGCACTATAAAAGGATTTGTTTGATATAAGTGAATTTAAGTAGTTTATAATATCTCTCAATTCAGATATTTCTAACTGTAATTCTTCTAGTTGTTCTTTTTTTTTATAATATAGATCTTGAATTTTACTGAGCATTGACGACAATTTCTGTATGTCAGTTTCTTCTTTTTTATGATCCATAGAATTCATATATATTTTATAAGAAATTAAATTTATTTAAAAATTAGTCCTATTGTTTAATTAAGTAATTTTTTTAAATGTGAAATTAAAATGGAAACAATGATAATTACTCCTAATCCTTCTGATCCTGAAGTTAAGATTTTGTCTAATGAGTTTAAAAACCAAGGATACAATGTCCAATATTTTATTCCATCAACCATTAAAGTCAATATTGGATTCCAAAGTAGATTTGAAAAAAGATTTGAAAGTCTAACTCATAGAGCGGCCCTTGTAAGAGGATTTGGAGCCGCAGCTACTCAGAGGATCTTTTTTAGGCTTGATATACTAAGAGCAATAGAAGAACACAATGTTAAATTAATAAATTCAAGAGAATCTTTAGAGATAGCTAGTGATAAATTTCTAACATCAGTGTTTTTAGAAAAACATAAAATCCCAACACCTAAGACAATAATTTGTGAAGAACCTCATATGGCATTAGAGGCAT
>JAHLWP010000053.1 GCA_019057865.1 Promethearchaeota archaeon | reverse complement strand
AACTTTATGTTTTTATTTGAATTTTTAATTATATACCATATTAATTTTATATAATTAACTTATATAATAATTCCTATGCCAATTGACGAGAATTTGATTAATAGTATCGGTGGAACTAGTATAGTCTCTAGACTTGATTATAAGTGTGGCCATTGTGATCGATATGTTTCAGGTAGAGTTGTAAATATATATTCTAGAGCTCAAAATAAATTAGATGACCCAATTATAAAATTTATGATATGTCCTTCTTGTATAAAAGGATCTATATGGTTTGAAGGCAAGATTATCCCTGGTACTAAACCAGGGGAAAAATTAGAAGGTCTTCCAGAGGAAATTGAAGCTGCATATCAAGAAGCACGATGTTGTTTTTCAATAAATGCTTTTACCGCATGTGAACTAGTATGCCGTAAAATTTTAATGCACGTCGGTGTAGATAAAGGTGCTGAAGAAGGTCAATCCTTTATTAGTTATTTAGATTATCTTGAAGAACAGGGTTACATAACTCCAATTATTAAAGAATGGGCGGATCTGATAAGAGAAATTGGAAACCAATCAACTCATGAATTGATTCCTCCGGATGAGAATCGAACTAAAGCCACTTTAATGTTTACCATGGAGCTATTAAGAATTATTTATGAAATGCAGCATGTAGCCAATAAATTTAAGAAAAATGAATAGAATAATAGATTTAGAATTTGTATTAATATTATAATTCTTTTTCTTCTAAATCTTCATATAAATCACTAAATTGATCTAAAGCTGTCTCTAAATCTTCCATTATCTCTCTCGCGAGCACTATTGGGTCAGGTAAATTTTCAAAATCTTCAAGACTCTCATCCTTAAGCCAAAAGATATCTAAATTGAAGTTATCACGTTGTCTAATTTCTTCATATGTAAAATCTTTAAATCTCTCAGTTTCTTTTCTTTCTCTACGATTTTCAGGATTATAACACTTAATAAAATCTTGAAGGTCCTCAAATTGCATAGGATTTTGCTTTAAAGTAAAATGTTTATTTGTCCGAAGATCATATATCCACAGTCTTTCTGTCCAAGGTTTTTCACTTGCACCTTTTCTATCAAAAAATAGTACATTAGCTTTTACTCCTGATGCATAAAAAATACCCGTTGGGAGTCTTAAAAGTGTATGAACATCACATTCATGGAGTAATTTCCTTCTCACAGTTTCTCCAGCACCAGCCTCAAATAAAACATTATCAGGAACTACAATCGCTACCTTTCCATTAATCTTTGTTACAGTTTTAATGTGTTGAAGAAAATTTAATTGTTTATTAGAGGTAGTTGCCCAAAAATCTGGACGTTCATATACAAGTTTTTCTGTTGCTGCTTTTCCTTCACTATTTATTATTGTAATACTACTTTTTTTGCCAAATGGAGGGTTAGTTAAAACCAACTCAAAACGATCTCCAGGATCAGCCCTAAGGGAATCACCAACTTCTATAGGACTTGCTTCCCCACCAATCCCATGGAGATAAAGATTCATAACACAAAGTCTAGCAACACCATCAACGATATCTTTACCAAAAAATGTATTAAATTTGAGATTTTGTTTTTGTTCTTTATCTAAGTTATATTTTTTAGAAATATAATCGTGGGCCGCTAATAGAAATCCTCCTGTACCACTTGCTGGATCATATATCTTCATTCCAGGTTTCGGCTGCATTACTTCTACCATAGTTTTTATGAGAGATCTTGGAGTAAAGTATTGTCCCGCTCCACTTTTAATATCTTCTGCGTTTTTCTGTAAAAGTCCTTCATAAATATCTCCTTTCACATCAATATCCAATCCGATCCAAGTCTCTTCATTTATTAGCATAATTAGACGTTTTAGTTTAGCCGGATCTTGAATTCTATTTTGGGCTTTCCGAAAAATTATTCCAAGTAGTTCTTTTTGCTTGCCCAGTTCCACAAGAATGTACCGATAATGGATTTCTAATGCATCTCCATCTTTTTCAAGTAGACTTTGCCAATCTAATTCATGGGGTATAATTGAAGATTTGTTAAATGGAGGTTTTGCTTGTTCATCAGCCATTTTAAGAAATATTAGATACGTTAATTGTTCAACATAATCTCCATAACTTACTCCATCATCTCTTAAAACATTGCAATAGTTCCATACTTTATCTACAATAATAGAACTTTTATTTGACATATTCACTCAAATTTTTCTGTTTTAATTCTTTTTTAAATTTTTTTTCTTTTGTCATTTCCTTATCCAATTCATTTTTTAGGTTTGGTATAATGTCATCTTGGTGGAATTGAGAAATAAATTTTCCTTCAAAAGCGAATTTTAAAATACTTTGACGTAATTTATTTGATTTTATAATGTTTTGATTTACGATTTCTTTTACTTTATTGATAAAGATAAAATGCTGATCAATTTTTTCAATAACTTTTTTTTGTTCAATTAAAGGAGCAAAAGGTACAAAAATATCTTTCATAAATTTACTTGGAACCCTTAAATGTCCAACAGTACCAGTCATATTCCTTTGAGCATCTTTTCTGATATTTTTTTGAATTAAATAATAGAAATAATATTTTCTTGGTAGGTCATCATTTAACCTAATCACATGAAATTCCGTTGAACCAAATCCTATTCCATCTTTTAAATTATAGGCGATTGCAACTTTTCCATTTTCCATACACGGTGTAATTCGAGCAAAAATTATATCGCCATTAATAAATCTTTTATAACCTTTCTTTAATTTAGAAAGCTTTTCTATCACAGATAAGTCAATCTTTCCAGTTTCCTCTTCAACACATCTCATTGGGATATAAGTAAATTCGCAGTTATCGTCAAGGTCACTGATATGTAAAGTAGGATTAATTTCACTAATTTTGTTAAGTTTGATCCATATCCATTCATCAGGAAGTTTTGATAAATAATCTTTTTCAGATTTCGAAAGAGAATTTTCTATTTTTTCATTTGATAATTTTTCTAAAAGTATCGAAGCATGTTCTAACTTATACTTATTGAACTCTCGCCATTTTTTTGTAAGACTTCCCTCAAAAGCAGATTTTAAGACAGATTGTTTGTATTGATTCAATTGAGTTCTTATGGTTTTAAATAAATTCACACCGTAATCTAATTTTGTAAACAATTCCTCAATCTTTTCTACTATTTGATTTTGTATTTCTAATGATGGAAATGGGATGAAAACATTTTCGAAAAATGATAGATTAATACCACCATGAGTGGTTCCTTTTATATTAGTTTTGATAAAGTTTTGTCCTAGATGTGAAAATAAATAGTAAAAAAGAAAATAATTATTTAATTTCTCATTTACCCTAAGAAGAAAGACATGCTCATTGATACAAGCATTTTCATAAGGAAAATTTTTTCTAACCATAGAAACTTTTCCTATTGTTGCACCATCTTTAACAATTAACACATCTCCTTTCTGAATTATTCCTTTTACCATATCCTCATAAAAATCAGTTGGTACATATTTTATTGATGAAAAATCAAGACCACCATCCCAAGTTAAATGCTCAGCTCCAATACTTGGTATACCACTTGTAATATGTTGAACCCCACCTTTTGGTCTTTTCCCAGATTCAAATCTTTGTAATGTGTTATTTAATCTTTCTAAATTCCATCCATGCGGTAATTTAGAATTGATAATTTCAATCATTAAGTTGATAAGACCTCATTGAGTTCATCTAAAATTATTATTAAATCCTGCCCAAACAATCTATAGGCTTTAAATCTTCCGCCTCTTTCATAGAAAGGAGCTAATTCAAAATCATCCATTTCAATTTTTAGACTACTAGTAATGTGATCTTTTATCATATTTAGCCATTCTAATTGTTCAGAAGTGAATCTTTTTTCCATACTTTGTTGAATTTTCAACCAATCATTAAAATTCTTATTAATGGTTTCATAATAAGGTTCAAGAATTTCACTTTCATCTAATGTAAATCGAATGATTGATATTATATTTGTTAACAATTTTTGCGGTCCAGCATTTCTTACTTTTAATTTATCCAATTGTTCATAAGCTTGCCATAGAAGTTCTGTGGTAAAATTGTAAGGGGGTTTTTCGATTGATTCACTTAATTCCTTAATTTGTTCGTAAGTAAGATGTCTTTTTCCATAGGGCTGATTAAAAATAATTTGTAGAGCAGTAATTTCATCCTTATTCTCTTCAATAAATTTTTTAAATGTATCTATAAGAGTTTGAGCTTTCTCTTTAGCTTGAGGATCCCAGCTAGCAAAAATTGTTTTATCTTTACTTATTTTATCCAGCACTTGTTCATTTTTCTTCTTTATTTCAATTAAGAAATTTCTTAAATTAGGATTATCAAAAGGTTTACATGCGGATTCTTTCAATTCATTCGAAACTTCTTCTTTTTGTTCTTCTGAAGGAGTTTCAGTTTGAAATTTTTCCTTTGCCCTTTCATTTATGATATCAGGATCGAGAGCATCAAATATATTATTAGTCATTTCCTGTAATGTAATTCCTCCTGAAATTTCCTCAATTTTTTCTCGGTCATTTGATTCTAGTGTGCGATCTAGCCTTGCGAGACGATTTGAAAGAGTCAAAATTGTATCTTCGTCTCGTACACCAACAGCTACTTGTTGTAGTAATTTATCAAAAGGAACACTTGGTTTTCGTTCGAGAGGTCTTGAGTCAGTTTTATCGCTTTCACACACTCCAACAGCATCTACAATTACAAAATGGGTTTTATTTTTTACGTTAGGAGTAACAGCTTGTAAATCGGTAGAGGATATAACCCGAGTTCCTCTACCTTTCATTTGTTCGAAATATACTCTTGATTTAACATTTCTCATAAATAAAAGGCATTCTACGGGTTTAATATCTGTACCAGTAGAAATCATATCTACAGTTACAACAATTCGAGGGTTATAAGAGTTTCGGAATAATGCAATTAAATTTTCAGGTTTTTCACCAGTGGTTTTATAAGTAATTTTTTCGCAAAATTTATTTCCTTTTCCAAAGATTTCTCGTGTAATTCTTACAATGTCTTCTGCATGTGAATCATCTTTTGCAAAAATAATGGTTTTAGGAACAGTATTTCTTCCCGGAAAAATTTGCGTAAACAAATTATCTTTAAATGTTCTTATGACTGTCCTTATTTGGTCAACTGCCACAACATCTCTATCTAATTGTTTTGCTTCATATTCATAGTCATCATCTAATTGTTCCCATCTAACGCTTCGTGTTAATTTGTCTCTTTTATCAATGTAATATCCTGCTTCGATTCTACTACCTTTTTCTGTGATTTCCGTTTGTATTCTGAACACGTCATAACCCACATTAATTCCATCTGCTATAGCTCTTTCATGGCTATATTCCATTACTAAATTTTGATTAAAGAATCCAAGAGTCTGTTTTGAGGGGGTGGCGGTTAATCCAATAATAAAAGCATCAAAATATTCCAGAACTTGACGCCATAAGTTATATATCGAACGATGACACTCATCAGTAATTATAAAATCAAATGTTTCAATAGGTATATTAGGATTATAGCTTATTTCTTTAGGCTTATCATCCTTAGGAGCTATTTCATACAAAGACTTTTCTTCAAGCTCTTCATCAATCTCAGGTTCATTTTTTAACATGGAATAAAGTCGTTGAATTGTAGTAATACAGACTCGACTTACGGGATCAAACACGTTTGAGGTTAGATGCTGGATATTGTAAAGTTCTGTAAATTTTCTTCCATCATCAGGTGTATTATACTGTTCGAATTCTCTTTTTGTTTGTCTTGCTAAATTATTCCTATCTACAAGAAATAGAACTCGTTTCGCATTAGCAAACTTAATTAGTCTATATACAAAACTCACTGATGTAAAAGTTTTTCCACTTCCGGTTGCCATTTGGATTAATGATTTTGGTTCATTTTGAGCTAGAGATTTTTCAAGATTCTTTATAGCTTTAATCTGAGGATCCCATAATCTTTCTTCAATAAGAGTGGGCAATTCTCTAAGTCTAGCTCTTAAAGTTTCATATTTTTTAGCCCATTTATATAAAGTTTCAGGGGTGTGAAATGAAAATAACCTTCTACTTCGATGATCTGGGTCCCTCATATCTCTGAAAAAAGTCTCAGTTCCCGTACTTTCATAACCAAAAGGGAGTGGTACTCCAATTTTAGCATAATTTTCGGGAACTCCATGCAGATATTTATCAGTTTGTATTTCCACACCACTTAATGTAGTTCCTTCTGGTTTTGCTTCAACAGCACCCGCAAGCTTTCGGTCAATAAAAAGTAAATAATCAGCAAATCCAGTCTCCAGTGGGAATTCTCTTACAGCGATTCCTAAAGAAGCTCCTAAATTAATTTGATTATAATCCTGAACAACCCAACCCGCTTGTTCTAATAAATGATCAATTTTTTTCCGCGCGCTTTCTTCAGGTCTCATAATTCCCGATTTAAGAAGGAATAATTAAAAAATTAGTTTTATTCTAACTGAAGTTTTCATTCTTTAGTTAAAATATAAAAGCAACTTAATTTAAATTTTTATTATGTTTTTATTGAATTTTCTTAGTAAATTAATATTCTTAGATAAAAAAAGAATATATCTATTTACTGGGAGTCATTTTGCTCAAGTTCTAAATATTCACCTAATGTGATATCTGGATTATTTTTATTCTTCCAAACCCTTGGTCCGCTATAATGTCCCCCAGAAACTAAAGCTGCCCCAGAGACTATAGTCCCCCAGAAACTATAGTCATCTGCTTGGTGGGGATTATCAATAAAAAAACAATTTAAATCTCTATTTTTCTCATCTATTAATGCAAGCCCAACAAGATTTTTTCTCTTAGGGAAGACTTCTACAGTAGGCTTTTCTTGAAACTGTGTAAAACCCTCTTTCTGTAAATACTCAAGGTAATACTTAATAAACTTTTTCACATTATTCAGAAGGATTTGATCTTTGATATTTTCAGGCATAAAATAATCTCCTATATTACTTTTTGTCTTAATCTATAATAAATGCTATAGAAATATATCATTTTTCCTTTTCTCTACAATAATTATTATCTCTCTCCCCCGTGTTGCCCCCTCCTAAAAAATTGTATTCTTTTCGATTAAAAAATAGAGAAAATAGTTATCGTAATAAACTAAAAAATACAATATCGGAATTATATTATGGGAACGAGGAATTAAGGGATTATTACCTAATGATTCAAATTACTATATTGAAAAAAAATATCCTAAGTATACCGATGAATTTTATAGCAAAAAATATAGGGTATACACCAAAAAATTAATAAATAATATAAAGTAATACAGCGGAGTTTTATTTAAGAATAATTTAGGTAGTAGTCAATTGGATTACTTTTGGCAATAACTTTCAAATATTATTGATTAAGTAAAGAATAAGTTTTTTTAAATTATAGCGGTTATTTCACGAAAGAATATAAAGAAAGAATACCATTATAATAAAGAAAATCAATGAATTATTATAAATTTAAAATATAGCATTTTATACAATTGAGATGGGAAGAGTTTATAATAAATTTTCTACAATTCATTACACCAATGAGAGTTCTGTTGAACAAAAATTCATTTTGCCTTTCTTAACCGAATTCTTGGGATATAAACCAAATAACATCATGCCTCAAGAATTATATAAAGTGATAAAAAAATTTCCGATTAATCGGGATAAGGAATTATCAATTGAGCATTTGAAAGCAGAGGGAAAACCAGATTATTTGGTAATTGATGATCGAGGAAAAATTTTTTTTATTATCGATGCAAAACATCCAGAAGAAGATGTCTCCAATTATAAGAATCAATTAATAGCCTACTGTGCTGCTTATGAAGTAAATATAATTATGGTTACTAACGGTATTCAGTTTAGAATCTATAATTTTGCAGAAATAATAATTGATTGTCATAATTTAGAAGAAATTGATGAAAAATTTGATGATATCAAGAAAATTTTACATGAGAAAAATCAAAGAAAAACTGTATCTTACAGGATTGCCGAAATCATAAAAACAGATCAAAGAGAATTCTCCGTAAGCCTACCCTTGACTGATTATTTAGAATATTTAAAAAAACAATCTCATTTGAGTAGAAACATAACTGTATTAGGAGAAAATTTAGTTCGCTTGACAGAATATGAACTTTTTCATTTTAAAATTGATAAAAATAAAATAGTATTTAAGGAATTATTATCAAGATTTAAGAATGGGGATAAATATTTTCTCAAGGGAGGTTCAGGGATTGGTAAAAGTGAATTTATTAATTATTTAATTTCTCTTTTTTCTCGAGAAACTCTCAATCAAAAAACTCATATCATTCCAATAAAAGTTGAACTACGATTTTGGGGTTCGACCAGTACTATTAAAAATTCGATTAAAAAAGTAATTAATCTTGAGGATTTAAGTGAAAGAGAAATAACTTATTCGTTAAATGATGGACAATTTCTCTTATTTTTTGATGGGCTAGATGAGATTCAACATGAGTTCAAAAATAGCTTTTTTAGACATTTATTAGAAATAGAGAAATTATATTCTAATAATTGTTTTGTAATTATATCTAAACCTGGAATTGATCTACAGAAATTGGAAAACACACATATTCAAATTCTCATGGAACCACCTCACTTAGACGAAATTGAAGATTATATTAACTCAAATCTAAAAAAACTAAATTTTATAGAGTTTCGTAATTTGATTGAAAAATTAAATTTGATTGATTTGATTCAAAGTCCTCTATTTCTTAATTTTACATTAGTGTATATAGACAAACTAGGAAAAATGCCTGAATTTAGATATACAATATTAGAAGATCTCTTGAATTATTATTTTAAAGCTCATATTGATGTAAAGTTTGTCTCTAAAATAGGTTTTAATTTAATTAAAGCAATTCTTTCTAATCTAGCTTATAATTTATTTGTTGTAAAAAACAAAAGAGTAATTTCAGAAAGAGATTATGTTGATCTCGTTAAAGAATTCTTAAATACCTATGAAAAACCTTTAGAAATAACTGATGAAATTACAATCCAAACAATAACAGAATTTTTAATAAGTTTTAATTTTCTTGTAAAATACAATACAGAGTATGAGTTTTGGCATTATTTAATGATGGAATATTTTGCTACCTATCAATTAATTAACAAAATCAATGCTAACGACTTGGAAATATCATATGATAAACTTTTAAAATCTTATCACTCTAAAGACTTGTTGATACAGGGTTTTTTGAAAGTTGAGAATAAAGAATTCCAAAAATTTGTTAAAAATAATAACTTATTTTTATATATAGAATCAATTTTATTGAGCCCCATTTTACAGGAAGAAGAAATCAACTTTATAAGAAAATATATTTTAAGTAAATTAAAATCTGGTTATTTTGATATTAGACAAATATCACTGAATTTATGTGAGAAATTTATTAGTTTTTTACCAAATTCTGAAGAATTTTTAGTGGAAATCATCAATGAAGTCAAAAATCAAGAAGTCGTTGAATGGGTAATACTAAGAATAGGAGAATGTAAAACAGAAACTGCAAAAGAGTTTCTATTACAATTTGAAAAAACTGATATTATTTCACACCCATATCGATTTATGGGTTCTTATAAAGATGCTATAGTTCTGTCTCTTTCCAATTTTGATGATCAAGAAACTCAAAATTTTTTAATAAATTTGTTAGAGAGCGAATGGCAAGGAGATTCTTTCCTTAATTCTATTATTATGGCTCTTTCAAAAATTCTTAAAAGAGATTGTTTAACAAAAGAATCCTTTGAAAGAATATTTAGGATATTTGAAAATCCGAAAGTTAAAGAGGAAATAGATCCAAAATTTAAAAGCATGATAATTTTCACTATTCGGAAATCAATTAATAAGTTAATTATCCAGTATAATGACAATTCTCTCATTAGCCGATTAATAAAACTATATCAAGATAAAAATGACATTTTATTAGAATTAGACCTTGAGGAAATTATTTCTGAAATAATGGAAGAAGAAGATCTCATGAAATTTATTAGATTAATCGGAGACCCAGAAACTCCAATAATGACCAAAATATTGTTGTCAAATATCTTAATTCAATCCAAAATCGAAATTGATGCTATCTTGATTTTTTCCCTTCTTGAAAAAGTAAAAAAACTTAGAGCATTAACTGAAGAATCAAGTTCAGTTGAACTTGATGTGGAAAAAAGAAACTACGATAATGTCTATGGTATTATTTTAAATATTTTTGGAAGCGACACTAGCAACCTCATTAATTTAGATTTAGAAAAGTTATATAAATATGTTAAGGATCTTCATTCCTATCCAAATCCGTATATTCAAAAGGCGATTATTGAGATTTATGGGAAATACTTTACAATAGATTTATTAAATATAGCATTTTTCTATGGAATTCATCATTTCGTCAGACTTTTTGAGTTATCTATCAAATCTGATGAACTCCAAGACCAAATGATATCCAAATTATCTTATATAAAAGAAAAATGTTTGAAATCGCCAGATGATTTTTTTAATCCAATTTTATTATTAAACCTAATCGAAAAATTAGTTCAAATTGGATTGATGGAGGAGGCAAAGGCTTTACTTGATGAATATTTAGCTTCTGAACCAAACATTGGTAAGTTTAACTTATATTTTCTCAAATTTTTGAATAAAATGCCAAAAGATTATACCTTACAAAAAGTTTATTTTATAATCGATAAATTAAAAGAAGATACAGAAAATTTTTCTTCTCAAATGTATATATTATTGAACATAACAGGAATTATTGATGATGAGTCGTTTGTGAAAAAAATTCTCGAAATAGCTGAGGAAATAGCTAGGAATGGTAATCCCTACATATATGAGCGTATTTTGAATGGTCTTATACCACGTCCAATTGGAATTGATGAATCCAAGATCATTTCAATTATAGAAGCTTATCGAGAGGATGAGCAAGTCGTATTTAGGGCACTTAACTTATTAGCATTTATAGGAAGTGAAGGATCTATCGATTATATCTCAGAATTTCTTCTCTCTGAAATAGATCGTATTAAACAGATTGCATTTTTCTGTATTCAAAAAATTTATGAGAGAAAAGACCTATTATGGTATAATGGAGAAGAATCTCAGATAACGCCTTGATGAGAGAAAATGAATAAAATTTTATTAGTATTTCAATCCAAAATTTAAAGTGAAAAGAAGTTTTTTTCGATTACTAAGATTTTTAATTAATAACAGAGAAATAAATATGAATACTAACGATAAAAACTTTAATCAAGAAAAATTAAATTCGAAAGAATATTCATTAAAAAATCATTTTGCAATAATTCAATGTCCAGATTGCGGTAATATTTTTGTTCTAAACGAAAATAGAGAATATTTTTGTTATAATTGTCAACGTGTTTATACAGAAAATGAAATTAGAGCTCGTTGTGGTTTATAATTTCAAATTGCATCCATCTAAGCTTTTAGAGTTGAAAATATCCACGTTTATACAATTCAAAAAGAATTTTAGCTTCATGTGCTGCATCATCAGCAGCTCTATGTTTTTCAATGTATTCACTTTTCGGAAAGAAAAAATCCAATGCTTCTTGGCATTTTGGCCATTTATATCCTCTCCCTCCGTTAGGAAATGGAATTTTACATATATTTGTTGCTGTTCGCATTATACAGGGTAATTCTTTTTGGATTTTAATCCCTCGTGCTTTTAAAAAACCTAGATCAAATGACTTATTATAAGCTGTAGTAGAATAATTATCAAAAATATTATTTAATATTTCTTTAAATTCTTCAAACGGTGGAGCATTTTGTATATCTTCAAAATTTATATCTGAGTTGTTAAAAATCCATGAATCTCTATGTTTTTCTCCAAATGTTGGTTCTTTAATGAATGAATTAAAAAGGGTTTTAGTTTCACATGTTTTCAAATTTAATTCGACAATTCCAATTTCAATAATTAAATCATTTATTGGATCCAAACCTGTAGTTTCAAGATCTATAACAGCAACTTTACTAATAGTTGAATCTTCTTTACAATTAGTATTTCTAATGGTTATAAATTGCCTGCTTGAATCCTCATTATCTTCTTTTAAGCCCATCATTTTTCTTTGTTCAACATTTTATTATGGTTTGTTAAACAGTTTATCAGAATAAAATTAGATGGCTAAATTTATAAAAGAATTTATTAAACAAATATTATATTAATCTGTTCATAAGGAGTTTATTAAATGATTAATAAGAAATATTAATATCATACTCTAAGATAATAATGTTTATTCAATTCTATTAATTTCTTCTTAAAATATGACCGAAAAACGAGATCAAGTAATTGGTGTTCGCTTTACGAAAAAAGAGAGGAAAATTATTGAGAATTTTGCAGAATTCAGAAACAATACTTTAACTGAATTTATAAGAGAATCTGTTTTTTCACATATGAATAATTTAAAAGATAATGTCGGTAATTTAAATGTTGATGAATTTGTAAATAATTTTAAAAGCATTGAAAAATCAGCTCAAATAGTATTAAAAAGTGTTAAAAAGCTAAAAAAAAGACTAAATGTTTATGATTTGGAGAGACTTAATTTTAATATATCTAAACCAAATAATACTCCTGAAAAATATCAATAGCTTTTAATAATTTTTTTCAAGTTTTAATACCTTCAACATCCAATCGCTCATTACATAATGTATCGCATTAGGCTATATAGGGATTATTTCTGTCGACATAGAAAAACTTCACCTTTTCATATTTTTCGCAGAGCCGATACACCTCGCTACACAGCTTCGACAGACCCTCCTGCTACACAGCTTCGAAACTTTTTATGATCGATGTTCTTCTTCAATTTTTTTAAGGATGGCACATATATTTGGGAATGAGGTTTCAAGTTTTTCTTTCTCAGTTTCTTTTATTAAAGATTCAAGTTTTATCTTCTTTTCTTTTAATAATTGATTTACTTGCTTTTTAACTCTTTTTTTCCAAGTAGGATCTCTTATTCCTGAAAGATCAATTTCCTCTCCCCATTTAAGATTTAGCAGTTTTACAATTTCCTCTTCGATAAAAGTTTTTGGTCCAGAGATGATGCAATATAATACAATATTATGACTGCCACATTTACAATTAATTAATAAAGCATTTTGAATTGAAGTAAAATTTTTAATCTCTATACCAATGCTTATCAAATAATTTTGGATTTCATCATTAAAAGAATCTTTAAATGTATCTCCATCAACAATATAGATTATTGAGCTAATTCCATAATAACCAGGCAGGATTTTTATAGAATCAAGTGCTTTTTTACCAGTTTTTCTAAAAAGAGGAGAAAATGGAAAATAGAGAATTATATCTTGCCCATTATATACCTCAGACAATCCTCTTAGTACATTAAATTCTCTTCGTCCATCACCCGTAATAATTATGTAGTTGGGATTAAGTCCCTTAAGATCCTGTACTAATCTCATACAATCACTTTTTTCATAAACCAAGATTATCTACTAGTGAGCGTGGATCTATATTTGCATTCAATATATCTTCAAGTTCTTCTAATGGTAAGCTTTTATGACTTAAAATGTCCTCATTTGATTTATTTAATTGTAAAATAGTCGTATCTTTAGGATTTATATCTATCAAATAATATAATACATCTATACTATGAGTTGAAATTATAGTTTGCCAATTTTTTTCCTTTAGCCATTTGAGAAAAAGTTTAACTAAGCTAGGATGAAGTCTTGCTTCAAAATCATCAATTATCACTAATTGTGGGGAAAACACTTCCAAAAAAGCCATAATTTTTATCACTTTTTCAGCACCTGATCCTAGTTCAGCAAGCCGTATATAAGCTATTTTATTATTTAGATATACTTTTCTTAAGATAATTGGATTTACAAAAATAATTTCACTATATTTATCATTAACAAATTCATTAAGTATGTTTGCGAGCTTAATATTGAATCCTTTCTTCGTTAGCAATTCTTTATGATCTTTCAATCTATTCTCTAGTTTGTTGAGAATATCTGCAGTATCTGGAATAAAAATTACAAAACTATCTAAGTATTTTATTTCAGTGCCAAGGGCTTTAGCTACATAATTCAGTGATTCTACTTCTTTTCCACCTAAAAAAGTTTTAAAAAGACTTTTTTCTATTTCAATCCTCATAAAGATATTTTTCAGATCATATTCTAGGATCGAAATACCAGCATAAAGATATAGAAGTCTTGTATATGATCCAGGATGAAGCTGTACAAGAAACCTATTTTTGTTTGCCCCATCGATTACATTTCTTAATTCTGGATGTGGTAATAATGATAGTGCCTCTAAAATTGTTGATTTTCCGGAGTTATTTCTTCCAATTATAACAGTAAAATTTGAAAACTTTATTGGTCCTTTACAACTCTTTATTCCCCTAAATTCTTTAATGTTAAGGCTATTTACAAACATTTAATTTCTCTATTTTAATTAGATTTTTCTATTATCATAGGATTAATTTTAATAACTAATACATGATTAAAATATTTTATTTTTTAATGCTCGAAATAATAGTAATATTTGTCCTTAGGATAAATTAACATAGAAATCACTTTTTTATAAAAATACTTTAAAGAAATTTTGAATATTTTTTTTGATTTTATTTATTTTCACATTATTTATATTAGCATGAGTAATAAAAATTTCACTAAATAAATTAGATTGAATTGAAGCACCCTCTGAGTGTGAAGCTCCAGCTCCTAAAAAAATTAAATTTTCTATTCTCATTTTTAATCATTTAATTTTTGTCTTATCCTATAATAAACACAACAAAAATATAATTATTTTCCCCATTTTCCAAAATAATTTAGTCTCCCTCCCGTTATGGTGCCCTCCTAATTAAATTCGTTTTAACTAGTAATTCCTTCTTTTTCCACTCGTTTAGAATCTCATCCCTCCAAGAGTTGCCTATGTAACAGATAGGATTCCCTTTATTATAAGGAAAACAACTCATTTCATATATATTTGAGGGAATTCATCATCAGGATACTCAACAACTACGTTTAAATCGACTTTATGGGCAAAATTAACGATATCTAAAATAACTCCTTCTATAAAATCCTTATTCAATATCTTGGCATATTTCACAGAAGCCTCAAAACCACCGTGAAGGAGATTATTTCTTATTTTTATATATCCATTTTTATCTATTATGCCAAATTCTAAAAATCGATAATATAATGTTAATTTTAATATTAAAAGTAAAACTCCTTTTACCATAATTGATCTTTACTCAATTTTCCAAGAAGTTATTGAAATTAAGTGCTATCCAAAATAATTTCTCGAGTGAATTCTTATACAATTTTGTAGAATCCAATCTTGTAAAACTTGAGAAGAGGGCTTCTTCTCAGATATTGAATTTTTAAAAGAAACATTTAAAAAGCAAACTCCTTCCCAACTATTTCTTAGTAATAAAAATAGTGATCAAAAAAATGGTGATTAATAACAATATTTCAAGTTCCATTTCCCCACATTTCTCTTCGGTTTCATGTGATCTATGCAGTTCTGCTAATATCCAAGAAACTATTGAGGGTTATGTCTGTGGAGATTGTGGAATTGTCTTAGAAATACAAAAACTACAATATGATCGACATTATAATGACGATATCCTTCAATATGCCATCTTAGGAACGACTCAAATAGGGACCAAAGGAGAACGGCAAAAATCTCCCAATTCTGTGAAGCTTGAATATTTGAACTTGATTCATTCAATAAAAGATAGGTTTAAATCAATTCAAGAAAAAGTCAAAATGGAGATAAGACGGATATTTAATTGCTTGAATTTACCCGGATCATATCAAAGAATTGTATTTAAGAGGGTTAAGGATATATGGAAACAATTACGCCCTGGCACAAAGTATAGAAATATCGAAAAATTAGTCCCAATTGTACTCTACTACACTTTAAGGCTTGAAAATATCTGTATTAGGCGATTAAAATTATTAGAAGTCTCCAAGATTTCAAAGAAAGAGTTTAATGATTTCTCATTACAAGTTTTGAAATTTATCCCTGAATATCAGGAGAGAAATAGACAAGAATACATTACCCACAAAATACTCGAAATTACCGAATCGTTCAAATTAGGAATGCCCTTCTTCTACCAATCCAAAAAGATCATGCATAAGCTTTGGGAGCAAATTAAAAATACGAAAGATGATGTTATCGCAGGATTAGTCACATCTATTTCTGCTTTATGTTCTTACAAGAAAGTTGTTAATATATTCTCTATCTGTAAAAGACTTGGGATTAAAATGAGCACCATTCAATTTCAGGTGAAAAAAAGGATCTTTGAGCAATTAAATATTGATGGATTTGTCAGCTTAGTTCGATCTTCTGACCTTTTAAAAGAAGTTATGCGAGAATTAGGACTACTCGAAGCAAAAGAAAAGGTAAAAGATACTCAGAATAATATCGTTCAAATCCTTCTCGGTAATGCTAACCAAGTATTCAATCATCACAACGGTACTGATTACTATTTTTTTGCTGTGCGAGATGTTCAGAATAATCCCGTCTTAATGATGTTGAAAATTCACCATCCGCTAATGATTTTTGAACCTATAAAGCGTTCTGAGGCACAGATAAGCGAATTATTTGCTATTGAACATCTTGTTTTTTTTAAAGGTAAAGATCCTCCATTATGCGAGGCTTGAAACCATGACTCCTACCAGTCACCGAGGATAGAATTGCAATCCAATATTTTCACTCTTCAGGTAGGGGTCACTTTTTTATCTTTTTTCTTAGATTTTACGATTTTCTAACTTTTCTGGGGGTACTTTTACCTGCTCTCCTGTGTCGGTTTCGAGATATTCTGTAGTCTTATCATCACCGCTGTAAAAAGTAAACTGCGCCTTAATTGCCATATCCATATCATCGGTATAAAATTCTGCGTAATCGTCCCCAATACCGCTGTCGGGATTAAGTGTAATTCCCATTTCCTTCCACTCCTTGAACATTTGTGCTAAACCTTCGAAAGTTTTAATAAAATCGTCAATGGAACCAGCTTGTGAAGTAATCCACTTGTTCCGCCAAACCGAAACATATCTAGTCTTTCCCATATACTTCACCTCAAATTTAGTATTTTAATAGAAATAAATATTGGTTCTTTAAAAAGAAAATTTATTTTTATAAAATTTAAAATAACAATTTATCTTCTTATTTTTTCTCTTTTTCTTTAAATATATTGGACTGAATATAATAGTAATTCTAATTACAGATTTATAAAATCCTTTTTTCTTTTTTTATAAGTATCAAAAATCAATTCCCAAAGTTCAATTCTTTTTTTTCTAATTAAAATTAATTTTTCAGTAATTTCTCTTGGAGAATTTGTGTATCTATAGATATTGTTTTTTAATTCATTTAGATGATTGCTGATCTCTCTTTCAGCAGTCTCATATTCGTCGATATCCTCAGAACTAAAATTGTTGGATACAATCCTAATAAGGGAATCCGTATCATATTTGTTAACTTTATCGTTGCGTTCAAAATCTCGCATTTCTCCTTTTAATAATTCGATTAATTCAAATAATAGTTCAAAACAATCTTTGGAACAAAAAAGGACATTACTCTTTATTTCGTTCTCTCCTTTCAAATCATAACCTTTAATCCATACCTGATATGATAACTCTTCCATTTTAAGTCAAAACTTTAGAATAGTCTTTTAACCTTAAGTAAATTACAAACAATTCCTAAATTTAAATGTTTGTAGCCTTTTGTGGGATGAAAGGAGTGTTAAGTAAAACTGTGAGATTTTTTGCGATCTTACTAAGTATGATCCATTTTTGACCTTAATATTTTTGTAAATAAAAAGTAGATGCTAAAAAATGGATTTAATCAGGTGTAAGCTCATCTAGGTCTGATAAATCTAATCCACTATCTAACGTCTCTGGAATTTCTGCAAGAAATTCGTCCAAAATTTCTTTTAGTTCATCTCCAGAACGCTTTAGGATCAAGCGAATTAAACCGATGTTAATGTCCGGATCAGATATAAGCGTCAGCACACCTTTTAACCGAGCTTAAAGGAAACCTTTTAACTCATTGGTCCACAGCTTGCCGCGAATATCTTTCCCCCGCTAAACTCAGATGTGACAATGTCTAATTCGCCAAGCTCTAGGTTTTTCCCTTGCTCTTCGCTCGCACAAAAAACCGCACTAGCAATTGCGCCAATACCATCTACATCAGCAGGGAAATAGGAAAACTTCGAGACACTGGCAATTGTGAGTCCCGTCCTATCGACCAATATAACCTTTTTAATCCCACTTTCTGATTTTATTATCTTACTGAGGATGTTGTCAAAACTTTTTGTATCAATACTTATTGTTAGACACCCTTTTTTTTAGTTTTATTTATAAATTAATGTAATTAATTGTTTATAATGTTTATAATGTTATTATAATTAATATTAATATATAGAAATAATATCTATAAAAAATTATGTCTTTTCAAATTAGTTTTAATGATATAAATTTTCATTAAGTTAAATCAGATCTAAATTTATTTTTTAAATTAACTCCAGATTAATTTATTTTCATATATTAAATAAAAGTCATATATAGCTTTTAGCTTAGTTTAAATTTCTTATTTTGTGAAGAATATAATCTACTTGAATTTAAATTAAATTAAAAAGAAAAAAAATTTTATTTTAGTGTAATTTTTCTTCTGATTTGCCATGCAATACTTATTATTCCCGTTAATATAATAAAGGATAGGATAATAATATTTACGCCTGGGATAGCTCCTTTCGCTTCTTTGATTTTGTAATCAAAATCATTTAATCTGAATGTAAGGAATTCTTTACCATTATAATATTGTGATAAAATATTTAGAACTCCTATAGAGGAGTTATAAGTGATAATTTCCTCCATGTTATATCCAAATATTCCAGTAGATAGTTTTATACCATCATCTAAGGGAGTCACAGTATACATACCTGGCATTATCCTATTATAAGAATTTTCAATTATTAATGCATAAGATTCCCAATTAACAGTAATCGATTCGATATATTGACCCATATATAATAAAACCTCTATATCTTCAGTATTCATATAAAGGTAATTCTCAAATACCATTTCTTCCGTCCAAATGTTATTTATTCTTCCTGATAATGTTATAATTACTAGAGCCCGATTCAATTCAGGGTCCTCTCCACCAATAAAATCAACAGAAAATCTTATTCTATCAGGGAAATATTCAAAAGTTTCTTGGCTAAATCCTGGCGGTGCATTTTTTACACTATAAAATACTCCGTATTCGTAAATTTCGCCTTCATTTACTCCCACATAAAATGGTTTTGGTCCTTCAAAGTATCTAACCATTAAGAATATAATTTCTTCGATGTAATTTTCATAATCATCATATTCGTATATAACTTTGAGTTCTTCTAATATCCCGGAAGATGAATAAAAAGCTTGAAGAACAACATCTTCATACGTGCTTATACGAAAATAACTTTCAACAAATGTATTGCCAAAATTATATTGCTCTATATTGTCATAATAATTATCGAGATTAGCTCTACTAAGGTACAATAATGTAAAATTTGGTAATAGGAATGGATAGTGATTTGGTAAAATATGTGGTATAGTATAATTAAGAGGTTCTTTGCGATATAATATGCTGTCGTTGTCATCGTAACTAGAGCTAAATGTATCATTTTTACCAATCCAATCCCATGTATTATAATTAATCTCCCAATGAGTGTAATTTTCGTTGATTGATGAGATATTTATTTGAGTTTTCTGGCCATTCAACATATTTGGATACAAGCCAAAATCAGATTCCCAAGAAATGTCAAAAGCTAGATCCATCTTGATATGATCAACATCCAACACAAGCCAAGAGAAAGAATCTTCTATATTAAAATTAAGTCCCAATTCAATTTCAATCATTTCATTAAAGGTAAATTCAATAGCTTTCGAATTTAATGGTAATTTAGCGTTGTATCTATTATAATTTGTTAGATCACCATGATCTAATCCAACAATTGGGTAAAACCATTGAATATCATGTATAATTTTGTATTGAAATTCGATGGTTCCATTCTCATAGAAAATAACTTCAAAATCTCCTACTAATTCATCTCCAAAAGTGTAAATTTGGCTGTATTCTATTACTAAATATCTATTTGGTCCAGTACCAAAGAATTGGTAATATATGTTTCCAGAATAGCTTGGAAGTAAATCCTCACATAATAATGCAACACAGTCGAAATTTTCAATTTCAGCACTAGGTATATAATTACAAAGCCAACCAGTACCCCCTAAATCAGTAAAACTCATCCATCCATTAGAACTAACTTCAATAGTATCATAAAAAGTTTCATAAAAAGTAAAAGTCCATCCATTAGCAATAAATGAAATTTCTTCAGAATAATCATCAAAAGTAGAAATCATCATAAGATTCCCTGTAGTTTGGATTTCAATCCAAGAGTAAGAAGCATCAGTATTCATAAAATATCCACCACCACTTTCCGTCGAAATATTTAAATCTTCATTTGAGCCTATATTTTCTATGTCAGTTATTTTTATAGGAATAGTTATTATATTTATAGGTAAAACCAATATAATTGGGAATAAAACTAATGATACTTCCCAAATTTTTGCTTTTTTCATAGATTTCACAATTTTATTATTTATTTTTCA
>JAHLWP010000027.1 GCA_019057865.1 Promethearchaeota archaeon | reverse complement strand
CCGTGGACGGCTCGGGCAACGCGTACTTAGCGGGAGTTACAGATAGTTTCGGAGCCGGTAATGACGACGCGTTCTTGGTGAAATTCAAATTTGAGGCGATTTCTCAACCAACTCCTCCTGGGATTCCTGGATACGATATATTATTACTTTTAGGAATTATATCAACTATTGCCGTAATTATCGTTAAAAGAAGACTAAATCATTTAAATTAAAACATTTTTTTTTATTTTTTACTTTTCATATTTCTTTTTCGTTTCTTTAACTTACTATATTCTCTCCTCATAGAAGTTTTGATATTTCAGATTTTCTTCGAAAGATTGAAGTACTAACTTACTTTTTTTAGCACTATCACGAAAATTTTCATTATATTTAATTTTCTTTTGGGATATATAATTACGATCATTCACTTTTTCAAAAAACTCTTCTAAGAGTTTTTTTATTAAAACCTCTTTTCGCCAGAAATCAAGGTGCATTTATTTATTTCGACTGGAAAACTGCCAAACTAAGAGACCAAGATGCAAATTATGATCCGATCGTCTCACCAGCACTGAATTTTGTACCCACTCATTATTTTATTATTAAATATATATAAAGAAACAACAATAAATCGGAATATAGTTAATTAGTTCATTAGTGATGAAGACCTTAGTTAGAATTTGGTATCTTGTTTCTTTAAAGTTCTTAGATATAGAATAGGTATTACTATGAAGAGTGCAATTGTTTCAAATAGTGCCATATAACCAAGAAAAGCAGATCCTCTTTCAGAAGACCAATACTTCATACCATAATCGACCATATTCCAGATTATTAGAAGTAGTACAACACCTATTATCTACTCGACTATCTTCACGAAACGTGAATAAAATAAAAAAAAGGATTTAAGATTTAACATAAAGGACAATCTGGTGGATAATATTCATTATAGACTATTACAAAAACCTTTATATGTCCACTATTTTCCATATCATAATTATGGATTCTTACTGTATATATACCTGTCCACATAAGCTCAGTAGACATTGAATAATAACCCCATCCAGTCATTAGATTTAATGTTCTACTTATTTCAGTACTGACTGTAAAAGAATTATCCCAAGTTATAAAATGAAACCAATCTCCATCTTTTCCATAAAAATCAAAATAAAAACCATCTCCCCATTCTTGACAGTTATCGTCTCCACAAGGTACAACCTCTCCATGTTCAAGAAATCTATCTTCTACAAATATCCCATCTTTTGACCTTTGGTATAGCTTATCAATATCGATCCCATCCTGATTACTAATATACATTAATGAAGGTATAAAAATCGCTATAAAAACTATGAAGCCTATAACAGAAACTAAGATTAATTTCTTCTTTTCTTTTAATATTCCGATTACTGAATCTTTTTTTCTATCCATTTTTTTTATTAGATGTTTTGTTATTAATATTAACTCTTGCTCCACATACAGAACAAAAATCACCATGTAATCATTAGATAACTTAATTTGAATTTCATTATCTTTTAAGAAAAGATTCCCCTTTTTGTCAATTTGTAATTGATTGTCTTAAAAGGCATTTACTGGGAGACTTTGGAAATATTCCAGAAGAAGATTTTAAAGAAAATCTTTATTCATTAAAACACAGTTTAAGAATTATTTCATCTTATTCCTTTAAAGATAATAAAATTTGGATTATCACAGAAGCAGATCGATCAAGAACAACGGTTTTATTTCCAGAAGAATATTAATTCTTTTTTTTAATTCTTTTTTTTAATGTATTCAAACAAAGAGTCTTCAGAACCGATCGCATAATAAAATTTTTAAGTAACAATATGTTTCATAATACATATCGAAGCTTTATAGAGTTTTAACTAGAATGATCGATATATCTGAAAAAGATACAATTCCTAGGATTGCTAGGGCATCTGGAAAAATTAAGCTTAAAAAAGAAACCATAGATCGAATTAAGACTAATAAAATCGAAAAAGGAGATGTTCTTACAATTGCAAAAGTCTCTGCTATTAATGCTGTTAAAAAAGTACCGGATTTGATTCCCTATTGCCATCCAATTCCGATAAACAATGTTAGCATAGATTTTGACTTTGAAGAAAATACATTCATTAAAGTTACGTGTGTAGTAAAGAGTTTATCCAAAACAGGTGTTGAGATGGAAGCTCTAACAGGAGTAAGCGCTGCTTTACTAAATATCTGGGATGTTGTTAAAATGTACGAAAAAGATGAGAAGGGACAATATCCATCCACCCTAATTACTGAAATAAAAGTTGAAAAAAAGATTAAACAGATGTAGATCTACTTAAAATGAAAGATAAGAATAATAGAGAAATAAAGCATATTAGATTTTCAATTACTTCCAAATGTAATTTTAATTGTATTTATTGTGATCAAGAAGGATTTACTCCAAAAACATCAGAATTAGCTGTAGAAGAAATTACTAAATTATGTAAAATATTAGCCGAAATCTTAAAGGTAACAAGAATTAAATTCACAGGGGGAGAACCTTTATGTCGAGAAGAGATAGTACAAATTATAAAAAATGTAGCGGATTTGAACCTCTATAAAGATATTTCTTTAACTACAAATGGATATTATTTGTATGAAATGGCTGAGGAACTATTTAATGCTGGTTTAAATAGAATTAATGTTTCATTGGGTTCACTTAAACCTGAAGTATATAAGAGAATATATGGATTGGATTCTTTAGGGAAGGTTCTTAAAGCATTAAAAAAAGCTAAAGAAATTGGATTTAATCCCATAAAATTAAACTTTGTTATTTTAAAAGGGATTAATGATAATGAACTAGAAAGTATAATTGAATTCTGTGCAATAAATGGATTTGTTTTACAATTAATTGAATTGCATAAAGTTTCTGATGCATTAGGAGGGAATGGTGAGTTCTATGAAAAGTATCATTATGATGTTAAACCTCTTATAGAAGAGTTTGAATCTAAAGCAGAAAGAACAATAGTGAGAGGAAATATGCAAAACAGAAAAGTATTCATTATGCCGAATTCTGCTGTTGTTGAGACTATTTCTCCTAGCCACGATTTTTGTATGGGATGTACTAAACTACGAGTTGGATGTGATGGAAACCTTTTTGGTTGTTTATATCGTTCAGATCTCGGGAAAAATGTTAAAGAAGTTTTACGAAATCACTATTCATTATCAAAATATGAATCAATTGTAAAAGAGGTAGTTGATTCAAGAGAACCTTATTATTAAAAAAGATTTTTATTGATTTAAAATAAAGTGTATAATTTGTTAGTAGAAGTACTATATTTTGCAGAATTTAAGGATATTACAAAAAAAGATACTGAAAAGTTCGATTTATCAAGTAAAAATTTGAAGGAATTAATTGATTTACTCATTAAAAAATATGATCCTATGCAAGAGTTATTATTGGATAAAAAGAATGAATCTTTAAGTAATAATATATCAGTGATTGTAAATAATAAGTCTATCCATGGTCAAGATGTTTTATCCACATCTTTAAATGAGGGAGATAAAATTGCTCTTTTATTACCAGTATCAGGGGGGTGATATATTATGAATGAGACTAAAGAATTACGATCTGGTATTTATAATAAAGGAGAAATTACTTTAGACGAAATTATTAAATCTGTAAAAAATAATCCTAAAATAAAAAAAGTAGGGTCTATTCATGTTTTTACTGGAATTGTGAGAGAGAGCTCTAAGGAAAGTAAACAAGTTAAAAGCATGAAAATTGATTCTTTTGATGATTTAGCAAATAAAACTATAGAAGATATTTGTGAAAGTCTAAAGAAAAAAAATGGAATTATAGATGTAAAAATTGTTCATTTTAAAGGAGATTTCAGCCTTTCTGATGACTTAGTTTACGTTGTTGTAGCATCAGCTCATAGAGAGGAAGGTTTTGATGCTATAAAAAAAGCTGTTGATTTGTATAAAAAAGAAATAGCAGTGTGGAAACGAGAAGATTTTATTGATGGAACCTCCAAATGGATCCATTAACAATTTTAAGACATATGATAAAATTTTGGACTGAATATGAAATTCTTAAAGGCAATTCAAGTTGAGGAATTAAAAAAATTACTTAATTCAATTCCAAAAATAGTTTCTGAAGAAGAAATTATACCTCTTGAAGAAGGCTTCAATAGAGTCGTCTCTAGAGACATAATAAGTGATATTGATGTTCCCCATTTTAGAAAGTCTAGAATGGATGGATATGCTGTAATTGCTGAAGATTCTTTTGGTGCTGAAGAAGATAATTTACTAACTCTTAAACTTATTGAGACAATTAGTGCCGGTGATAGACCTCTAAAAAAAATTGAAAAAGGACAATGTTCGTACGTAGCAACAGGCGCAGCCATTCCTGATAATGCTAATGGTGTAGTCATGGTTGAATTTACAGAAAAAGAGGGAGATAAGGTTACTATCTCAAAAGCAATTACTCCAGGAACTCATATAATTAATATAGGGCATGATGTGAAAAAAGGAGATATCATTTGTAAAGAAAGTAGTTTAATCGATCTACCTACATTGGGATTGCTATCCTCATGTGGAATAAGTCAAGTATCAGTGTATAGAAAACCTATTATAAGTCTAATCAGTACCGGAAATGAACTCTTAACTCATGAGACACAAAAACTTGAAATTGGAAAGATATATGATGTAAATTCAATTGTATTAAAGAAGGCAATCGAAAATACAGGAGCTAAAGTAAAATTCTTAGGAATTATTAATGATGATTTTGAAGCCCTTAATAATATTATTAATAAAGCATTAAAAGAGAGTGATATAGTAATTCTTTCAGGAGGGACTTCTAAGGGAGAAGGCGACCTAGGTCCACAAGTCCTTGAGACTTACCAAAATGTTGATATTCTTGTACATGGAGTTAGGATTAAGCCTGGAAAACCTTTAATATTTGCAAAATTAGGTCAGAAGATATTATTTATATTACCTGGTTATCCAACATCAGCTTTAAGTTGTTTTTATGTTTTAATAGAAAATTTTCTTAGAAGGATGTCAGGATATCCATTAAAGGAAAAAGAATCAAAAGAATTGGAAGTTGGAGAGAGGGTATATAGTACAGTTGGAAGGCATGAATTTAAGACTGTCAAGATAAAAGATATTAATGGAATTAAAAAGATTTTTCCGATTAAAACAGGTTCAGAGGCAATAAGCACTATATTTAATGCTGATGGGTATATTGAAATTGAAGAATTAGAATCAATTATAGAAGAAGGAGATAAAAGAAGGGTATATTTCTTTTAATTAAAAATAATGAGTACAAGACTATGAAAGTTCATGAAGAGCATAAAAAAGAAGCTCCTAAAAAAATTAATATTGCTCTAATTGTGGTAAGTACAAGTCGATTTAATGAAATTCAAAAGAATAAGACCAGTTCTGATAAAACATTTCCTTTAGTAAAGCAAATTATAGAAGAAAATACGTCAGTTTCTCTAACTTTTTCTGAAATAATACCTGATTCCAAAGATCATATCAAAGGAATTTTAAATAAATTAGTAAAAGATCCTTCAATTGATTCTGTAATATTTAGCGGAGGTACTGGCTTAACATCTAAAGATATTACCTATGAGACGATTACACCTTTATTAGAAAAAGAAATTGATGGTTTTGGAGAGCTATTCAGGTATTTATCATTTAAGGAAATAGGATCTTCTGCAATGTTATCAAGAGCTATTGCCGGTACTTTATTGGGTAAAACAATATTTCTTTTACCTGGTTCTCCAAATGCTGTGAAGTTAGCTATAAATAAATTGATTCTTCCAGAGTTAGGTCATATAACTTATCTTATCAAGAAAGAAGAGTGATTCAATTGGAGAGATTGAAAAAGATCGGTTTTTCAAAATTAACCTCGTTAGAGGATGCAATTAAGAAATTAGATTCTCACATTAAATTTACTTCTTTTGAAGAAATTCAAACCTCAACTGCTTTAAATAGAATATTAGCTGAAGATATTGTAAGTAATGTTGATATTCCCCCATTTAACAGAGCTGCGATGGATGGATATGCATTAAAAGCAACAGATACTTTTGACGCTTCACTTAAAAATCCTAAAAAAGTTAAATTAGTCGGAAAAGTTGGAGTGGGAAGTTCTTCTGACTTAGAAATGGATGAGGGAGAAGCAATACGAATTTCTACTGGAGCTGCGATTCCCAAAGGTGCAGATACAGTAATTAAAATTGAAGATACTGATATAAAAGAGGATACTATAACACTTTTCACATCACTTGTCCCAGGTAAAAACATTTCAAAAAAAGGAGAAGATATTCTCAAAGGTAAAAAAATACTTGATAAAGGAATTCAATTAAAGCCAGAACATATTGCTATATTAAGCTCCTCAGGACTTACTAAAATAAAAGTAAGAGGGCGTCCTAAAGTGAGTGTTTATGCTACGGGAGATGAATTGATAGAACTTGGAAATCCATTAGAACCTAATAAAATTTATAATTCTAACACTCCTATGATTTCAAATTTGGTTAAGATGTATGGTGGCACTGTAATTAGAGAATCAACTTTAAAAGATGATAAAGAAAAAATTAAAGAATTTTTACTTAATTCTGTCAAGGATTCAGACATAGTTGTTTTTACTGGGGGTACTTCTGTTGGAAGTAAAGATTTATTACCTGAAATTGTGCAAGAAAGCGCCACAATACTAATACATGGAGTTGCAATGCGACCAGGTTCTCCAATTTTAATAGGATATAAAGATAAAACAGTAATTTTTTGTTTACCTGGTACTCCGGTTGCCGCTTATATAGGTTTCTTAAAATTTGTTGGAATTACTATTAGAAAAATGTTAGGGTGTTTGAAAATTGATCCTAGAACAGAAATTTTTGCAACTCTTAAAAAAGACGTCCCAGTTTCAAGTATGGGATATATTCATCATCTCAGAGTGAAGATAGAAAAAATAAAAAATGAATATATTGCTTTTCCTATAAAGCTGAAGGGATCAGGAGTTTTAAGTTCTTTAACTAAATCAGATGGAATAGTAGAGATTCCTCCTTATCAAGAAGGTTTAAAGGAAGGAGTAAAAGTCTTGGTGAAATTATTTCCCAAATAAATTTAGAACATCCTTTTAATTTTTTTTGGTCTTATAAGTTCTTTATTCATTTTAAAAGCATACTTTTGTAAGAGATTCAATATTTCAGAAAAGCTATATCTAAAATCTCTCTCAGCTAGAATCTCATAAGTCTTATGATAAAAGTTATTTTATTATTTAAATTATACTTAGTTCTATGAGATTATTATTTTTCTTAATCTAAATATTTAGTTGATTAATAATAATTAAAAAATTAAAAAAAATTCTTTAATTTATTTGAGTTTTTTATTGAGTTTTATTATTCCTAATGCAATCATCATCACTGCGAATGTTAATAAAATGATTAGTGCAACTGGCACATCTAAAAAACTTTTTTTTCTTAAGAGAATATCTCTCATTGCTTGATTAGCATATGTTAAAGGAATAAACTGAGAGATTGGCTGTAGCCAATCGGGCAAGGTTTCAATTGGTGCCCAAACTCCTGAAAGTAACATAAAAGGGATGATAACCAGAGGAATAAATTGTATTATTTGAAACTCCGTTTTAGCTAAAGTTGAAAGAAATATCCCTATTCCTAGTGCCCCTATAACTACTAAATAAATGATTAAATAAGCTTGAATAAGAGAAAGAACTGTATATTCGATTTGTGCTCCAAAAATTAAGAATGTTGTGAGAATAACTGATGTTGCTTGAACAATTGAAAGAATACTATGAGATAAAATATATCCTAGAATAATTTCCCCTCTTGTTAATGGTGAAGTAAGTATACGTTCCATGGTTCCTTGATTTCTTTCCCTTAAAAAAGCTAACATTGTTAATAGAAACGAGAAAAAGAATACAATAAAGCATAAAATAGCTGGAGTAAAATAGGTTATTGATTTTATGGGTTTTTCAGTGCTGTCAGGATTATTGAAATAATATTCATTTATATTAAACATAGATTTATCAAATTCATCTGAAAAAGCTTCAACAAGAGAAGACCTTAATACACTCATAATTACCAAGCACGATTGTGGTTCAGCACCATCTAATTTAACTTGAAGATTAATTTCCTTTTTTGTTAGCATCTCGTATGTAAAATTCTCAGAAAATATTAAAATAGCACGAATTTCCCCTTTTTCCACTAAAGTTTCTGAATGGTTTAGGTCATTGGAATGTATTAGCTTTAATTTTCCATTCTCATCTAAAACCTTAAGGATTTCATCTGATAACTTCCCTTTAGTCCAACCGATATCATTGTTACAAAGAGAAACATTAATAAACTCTGGAAGTGGCCCAGGAGTTCCTTCATGAACAGGAAATATTAAAACTGAAAAATTAAATCCTCCAGTATAAGTTTCTAATACTTGAGTATAACTTATTTGAAAGATAGAAATTAAATATTCAGCAAGTTCTGGATTTTCATAACTTACATACAAGTCAATTTGTGTATCTTTCCCAAGTAATAAATTTTCTGTGAATAAGCTTGGAAAAATAATTGCTGCTTGGGAATAATTATTATTTACGGCAGCACGAGCAGTATTTGGATCAAATGTAATATTGAATTGAATTTTAGGATCTAACGCTAGTACGTCTGAAATTTGTGTAGAAATATTATCTTCAAAATTATTATCATTATTTATTACTATTACTTTAATATTAGTTATATCCCCACCAAAAACAGAACCAAATAGAGCTGTAACCAAAATTGGAGCAAAAATTGATAACCCAATCATTCGGACATCACGTTTCATTTGATTCAAATTTTTCTTAGTAACAGTCCAAATATTAAATAACTTCATTTGTCTGTAGAGCCCTCCTTTTTACTTGAAAAATGTATAAAAATATCTTCTAGATTAGGTTCAGTTGTAACCATTTCTCGTATTTTAGTTTCATTTTTAATCAATTCTAATATTGGTTCTAACATTGAATTATCATCATAAAATACTTCTATTTTAAATTGAGATGGAAGTACTTCTAAATCATATTCTTTCGAAATTAGTTTTCCAATTGATTCTGTATTTTCAATTGTTGTTTTAACAGTTAGTTTCCTATATTTAGGGATTCTTTTCTTTAGCTCATCTATAGACCCTTCAGCAATAAGACGCCCATCTCTCATAAAACCAATTATATGACTTTTTTCAGCTTCGTCCATCACGTGAGTAGTTGTAAGAATTGTAGCTCCATCTTTGTTCAATTCATTAAAATAGTCCCAGAAAGTAAGTCTAAGTTTTGGATCCACCCCCACAGTTGGCTCATCAAGCATAATAAGCGTGGGTTCATGTACTAATGAACATGCTAAAGAAAGTCTACGTTTCATACCTCCTGAAAGATTTTCTACAATCATATTTTGCCATTCTTTTAATTTTAAAACATCTAATATTGTTTCTATAGCTTTATTTCGATGTTCACGATTCTTTAAACCAAACATTCGTGCAAAAAATTGAAGGGTTTCTTTTACTGATAAGTCAGGATAAAGACTGGTTTCCTGAGGCATATAACCTATTTTTTGTATTATTTTATTCCGTTGTTTTGGTATGTCATATCCTAAAAGTTTAATAGAACCTTCACTCTCTAATAATCCTAAAACACAACGTATTAATGTAGTTTTTCCGGAACCATTTGGTCCTAAGAGACAATAATTTTCCCCAGATTTTATTTTGAAATCAACATTCTTTAGTGCTTCTACAATAGGTTTCTTAAAAGGTCCTTTTCCATGCCCACCAAATATTTTTGTAATTCCAATAGCTTCAATTGCTAATTCCATGATAATTTATCAACACTAAAATATAAATAAATTAAAATTTATAAGAAGAATTTACAAAAGTTAATATAAACTTTTCTTTACTCTATTTGAAGTTTAAATTTGAAAATAACTTTCTTTTAAGTTTATTAAAAATTTATTTAACAAAATTAGTATCTTTCTTCAGGGAGATCTAAAAAAATTCGTATTAATTTCCCCAAAAATTGAATTTCATTCAAGTGGGATGTGTGAGAGTGTAAAAGCTTCAATTAAAAAAATTTTTTAGAAATAAATAATTTGTTACATTTATGGTTGATACAACCGAAATAGTAAAAGAAATACAAGAAAAATATAAGGTAATTGGTAGAAAAGAAGAGTTAAAACAAATTGTTTTAGCTCACTCAGTAGGAAAGAATATTTTAATAGAAGGAGAAGTTGGAGTAGGAAAAACAACTCTCGCGAAAGCTGTAGTCGCTTATTTTGATTCAGATTTTTATCGTATTGACTGTTCAGAAGAAACTCTTACACATAATCTTGTAGGTTATTTTGATCCTCCTTTAGTAATAGCAAAGGGATATGTTGAAGATTCCTATATACTAGGTCCACTTGTTTCTGCTATGTTAAAGGGAGGATGTTTATTTATAAACGAAATAAATAGAATGCCTGAAAGTACTCAAAATGAATTATTAACTACTCTTGATGAAGGAATTTTAGAAATACCTAAATTAAAGACGATTCGGGCAAATACAAATTTCTTTGTAATTGCTACACAAAATCCTTCTGCGCATGTGGGCGTAACGGTATTAGGAGAAGCTTTAATTGATCGATTTGTTTGGATCAATCTAGATTACCAAAGTCCAGAAGAAGAAATTTTAATTATTAAACAAGAAGTGAATTTAAGTGACGGTAATGTTGATAAAATCGCTACAATATCTCAAAATATAATCCAAAAAACAAGACAAAGTACATCAATACGTCGGGGGAGCTCTATTAGAGGAGCAATCGATATGGCTGCTTTAATAAGTCAATATGGAAATGATAAAAGTTCGAAGAACTGGATTGAATCAGCTGTAATGTCTTTATATAATAAAATCGAATTAGAAGATGGTTTGACTCAATCCAAAAAAGAAATAATTACTAATATTGTTCTTGCTGTGTTAAATGAATCGGATTTTCAATAATCGATGATTTCTCAGAGGCAAGTTCCGAAGAGATTGAGAAGAGACTGCATGTTAGACTTACTGAGAGACCACCTGATAAAGAAATTTTAAAATATGAAATAATTAGAAAGAAAAAGAAAAAACCAGATTATTATAAACATTTAGCTAGTTCTCTAGATTATAAGCAGATAAAAGAATTAACATATATAGCAATTCAATACAAAAACCTTGAAGCTATAATCGGACTTTTAAAATCAAATGTGTATGCAGCAACGGATGCCATAGATACTGATGAAGGCGTTAGATTTTTCTCGGAAAAAGCTAAAGAGTCAGGAGAATTTATGCCAGAAATTTACTTTTTTATTAGGCGTCCAGTTTCTGAAAAATATAAAAAGATTTTTAGACGATTAGCACGCCAAAGTATTATAAAATTATCATTAAAAATAACAAGCAAAGGAATAAGAGGACAATACAAAAAGACTGTTCCATATTACCAAATTGGAATGCCTGAATTCAATATGGATGAAACCATTCAGCATAATCCATTAAAAATTTATAACAAAAGTTTAAGTTATCGAGATATTTATGGAATTGAAAGAAAAAGACAAAAAAGAAAAGTTGTATTGATTCTAGATACTAGTGGAAGTATGTATGGGCGTTTACTACTAAATGCAGCACTTACAACCTCAGTATTAGCTTACAATATGGAAAAGGAAGATTATGCCATTGTTTTATTTAATTCAACAGCTATGATTATGAAAAAAATTGATCAGAAAAAGCCTATTATTTCTATAATTGATGATATCTTAGATTCTGAAGCTGTAGGATTTACAAATATATCAATTGGATTAGAAAAGGGATTAAAAGAGTTAAATAAAGTAAAAGAAAACAGGAAAAGCCGTTTTGGAATACTTATAAGCGATGGCATAACTAATAGAGGTGGGGATCCTATTGACTTAGCAAAAAGATATCCAAAATTGCATGTTATTGGAATGCCAGCAGAGAATGATGCTGATAGAGGAATTGAAACTTGCAGGGAAATAGCTCGAGCAGGAAGGGGAAAATTTTATGCTGTGAAAAATTTTAAAGAAATTCCAAGAGCTTTAATTGAATTATTGTCCCAATCTTAAACTATTATAATTTTATAAAAGTCTAATTTTTGTTTTTAATGAATAGTAAAAACTTTTAAATCTCAACTGAACAATATAAATTAAGATTTAGATTTAATCTCTTTTAAATTCTTATCCAATTCAATTCAAACAAAATTATCAAGTTGTAAAGTTAGTTGAAAGATGGCTAAATTAAATACAAGATTTAAGTTAATAGGATTCAAATTGCTTTATTTACTTTTTTTCAGCGGATTTCTATGCACTTTTATTAATTTGTCTCTAATGCCTATTTATGTTGAAAATAAAAATTATAGGGATAATATGAAATTTCCATTAATAGCGGCGGAAGAGTGGTACCTAACACTAGGTAATACATCCGAAGACTGGGGATATGATATAGAAGTAGACAAGATTACAGGTGATATTTACATTGTGGGATATGAAACAGATATTAACTTAGGACATAAAAAAATTATATTAAGTAGATTTAACAATTCAGGCAATAAAATATGGCAAAGAGAATGGTATGAGGGATTTGATGATAATTATGGAACAGCTATTGCTTTAGGTCCTAATGGAAGCGTATATGTAGGAGGGCAAATATTTTATGGTAGTAATCAACTTAAGATGGTATTAATAAAATATGACAGCGATGGAGAACAATTATGGAATCAAACATTTGGTAATTGTCTTCCTTATGCTCCATTCGGTGTAGGGTTAGATGTAGATTCATTAGGAAATGTGTATATTTGTAGTAATAACGACTTGGATCCAGGGTCTATGGTCTATGATTATGAAATGGATCTATTTAAATTTAATAGCACAGGCGGATTTGAATGGGAAAGAACTTGGAAAGCCGGAGTTGGATATTTTGATATTGCATATGGTATTGCAATTGCTATTGATTCGTTAGATATGATTTATGTAACAGGATATCGTTGTTGTTCAGTTCAATATGGAATGAGCGAAATCTTTTTACTCAAATATAATAGTAATGGTGATTTTCAATTTGATAAACTTTGGGAAAGTTCTGGCAATGATATGGGAACTTGTATTGAAGTAGGACCTGATGATTATGTTTATATTGGTGGTATAACCGATGCGGATGCAAATGGGGCAAATGGAGATATTTGCCTATTGAAATATCATAATAGTGGAGCACTTTTATGGGCCAGAACTTATGGAGGTTCATATACAGATTTTGCTGATGGATTAGCTTTTGATTCTTTCGGATATATCTATGTAGTGGGCAGTAAATTTTTTGGTAATGGTGATGATGATGGTGAAATCTGTTGGTTAAAATATGATAGTTTAGGTAACAGAGAATATTGTAGTGTTTGGGGTGGTAATTATGATGAACAAGGATACGGAATAGATTTTGACGGAGAAGATAATATGTTTATTATTGGTATTACAAAAAGTTATGGAGGAGGCAATTATGATATAGTCTTAATTAAAAATCCAGATCAAAGATCATGTGCTGAACCTGGAGTTAATCCTTTTAATTGGTTAAGTGATATTCCTTTTTGGCTCCAAGCTATTGTTGGTGGCGTTGTGAGCGCAATTGCAGGTATTGTTATCAAAGTAACTTATAGTAAAACAAAAGTGAAACGAAAAGCGATAATTTATAATCGAATAGAAAAAAATATTGATAAAATAGATAATCTTAAAGAACATTTAATGATACACCTTGGACTTAAGTGGGAGAAATTCAAGGATACGCACAAAGAATATAATGAAGGACATATTGGAAAAGGGGAATTTATAAAACGTGGAATGGAAATAATTGGAAAAAAATTCATTAAAGCTTTTAGCTTTTAATTACTTTTATAATGTTTATTATAATAACGTTTTATTTTTTTATACTTCTCTAAATATTCTTTATCTTTTTCTTTTTTCAAATTAATAAGTGGCGCTAATTCTTCTAAGACTTTATATTTATAAAAAAAATATTCACTAACTGTTTTTGTCTCTATAGCAAAAATCATATTATCGATAAGTTTCTTAAACTTCTTTTTATTTGAAATTCCTTTTAATGAGTCCTTAATTACTTCAGCAGTTTCTTTAATATAACCCAGAATTAACCACCAGTAATTGGAATTATTTTATTTATCATTTTTAAATATTATTTATCATTTGAATTGTAAGTTGAAGTCTAAAGTTATTTAAAAATAATAAGGGGGGTCACTAAAAGTAAAATTTTTTCATTAAAATTATGTTATAGATTACAAAGAGAAATTTATTTAAAAGAGATAAAGTTAATGGAAAAAGTAATTAGATATGCTTCAGAGAAAGATATTGAACTCCTTATAACTATGTATCTTACGGAAGTTGAAAATCATCACCAGCGAGCAGAGCAGTTTGCTAAGGATTTAGTTTATAAATTAAAAACACTTTTATGTATAACTGATGAAAAAGTAATTGGAACTATTTCATGGGATAGACGGGGTGGTTTAAATGATGGTGTTGTGGAATTAGTTGGATTAGGGGTTAATTCTAGTTTTAGACGTCAAGGTATTGCAAAACTATTGATAATAACGTTAATTGATGAAGCAAAAAAATACTTTTCCGTGGATGGATGTAAACTACGTGTTATTTATCTCTTTATGGAAAGGGAAAACAAAATTAGCAAACTTTTCTATAAGAATGTGGGTTTCCGGGAAGCCTCAACTATACCTGCATTTTATCCTGATGATGATGCTACAATTTGGATTAAATATTTTTAATTAGAATAAAATTCAATGATGGAAAATGTTTCATAATATACCTGAAAATATAAAAAAAAGGATGGAATATTTAGAAGATATTGATTCAAGAGATCGAAGTGATGGAACTCCAAGATTAAGAAGATTGCGGCAAATAACACCTGATACAGGTAGATTCCTTTCGATTTTAGCTGCAAGTGCACCTAAAGGAGAATTTTTAGAAATAGGAACTAGTGCTGGATATTCCACTCTATGGATTGCTATTGCTTGTAATTTGACCGAGAATAAAGTAATAACCTTCGAAATTTTAAAGGAAAAAATAGAATTAGCAAAAGAAACATTCAAAATAACAGAAATGGAACATTATATTGAATTAATTGAAGGTGATGCCCGTAAGTTTATAAAAAACTTTAAGAAAATATCATTTTGCTTTTTAGATGCTGAAAAAGAGATTTATGAAGAATGCTATGATTTAGTGATTCCAAATATGGTTAGGGGGGGGATTTTTGTTGCAGATAATGCAATAAATCATTATGAAACTTTAAAACCTATGTTGGAAAAGGTTTTAGCTGATAAACGCGTGGATGCATTAATTGTACCTATAGGTAAAGGAGAATTATTGTGTAGAAAATTATGATTCTCATTCATTTTTAAAATATAATGAATTTATTTTTATTGATTTGGACATAAAGATAATATTGATATAGATAAAAGTACGAAATTAATCTAAATTTTTAAATAAAAGTTCATCTATTAGAAAAGTGAGTAATCAATGTTTGAAAGAGAAGGTCCTCTTTACGTGTTTAAAATTTGTCTTATAGGGGATGGTGGAGTAGGAAAAACCTGTATTGCAAGAAGACTATGTTTTGATACATTTGACACAAACACTCAATTGACTATTGGAATAGATTTTTATACCTATGACATCCCTATAATAGTAAGAGGCAAGAAAAATAAAGTAAGGCTTTCACTATGGGATTTTGGGGGGCAAGAGCAATTTAAGAAGTTATTTAAGTATTATATTAATGGGGCGAATGGCATTTTTTTGGTTTTTGATTTATTGAAAATGGATACCCTTATTAAATTAGATTGGTGGTATGATAATTTAATTGAGCGTAACCTTCATGATCGTCCAAAAGTTTTAATTGGAACTAAACTTGATTTGGTTCAAAAAAATAAAAAGCATAAAGTAGATGAATTAACTATTGAGAATTTCCTTGATAAACATGATGAAAAGGATTTTTTGAAGACTTCTTCAAAGGAAAATACAAATATCCTCCATAGTTTTAAAGAAATGACCAAAAGAATAATGGATTCTCATGAATTAGATTATGACAAAATTCTTTGATTAATCTTATTTTTCCTATTTCAAATTGGCAAATTTGAATTTAATATTCAGTTTAATTGCACTAGTTCACATAGTTCATGTTAAGAAATTAAAAAGATATAAAATATCAACTTAACATTAGGTTTTTAAATTTTGGTTAAGTCTTTTCCATTTCTATTACTTTACTTTCCTAGAATTCTTATTAAACCATTCTTTAAGCTTTTCAAATTCTATTAATCCTTGCGCAACATTCATAGTTACACTATAAATCTCGCCTTCAATTGGTGAAAATTCATATCCATTTTTAAATAGGAATATATATGCTAACAAAGCACCTATTCTTTTATTTCCGTCAGAAAAATAATGATTCTCTATAATTTCCTTATACAAAATAGTGACTTTATCCCAGATAGTTGGAGCATCTTGGAAAGGAACACCCCATTTAACTTTATCAAGAGTAGATATCAATCCCTGACGATTCATTAAGTGTCCTGCTTTAATCTGACCTTCAAATAAGGTTTCAATATATTCAACTGAAGGAATCCATGCCACTAATCTTCACCGAGTTTTCTCCATTCATCTCCATATTTTTCCATAAATTTCTTAATAATTTCTCGGTCTTCCTCTAATTCTTCCCTAGCTACCATTTTTTGCCCTTCCAAATATTCCTTAAAATAATTCTGAATTAAATAACGAACAACTTCTGCATCATTTTGTATCCCCAAAGCGGATTTAATAATGTTAAAACGCGTTGAGAGATTGCCTTTTAACTCAGTATGTAATATTTTTGGTTTTTCTTTTTCCATTAAGATCACAAAAAAAATATATTTATTTTTACATATTACAAAATATTACAATTTATTATAAATTATAAGTTTTTGTAATAAATTATTACTTATCAAATATTTTATAATTAATAAAAATAGAATGTTGGTTCTTTAATATAAATATTAAAAATTTAAACTCCTTTACCTTTTTAATAATAAGAAACGTTTTTTATTATTAAACAAGAATAAAGTTTTAGAGAGAAAATAGTGGTCAGGCCTCCGACAGAAAAAAATATATGTCTCCGATGTAAAGGAGCGAGATTTCTTTGTGGTAAAAAGTCTTGTCCAATCTTATTAAAAAAATCCGTATTGAAATCTCTAGTCCCCTATAAATTAGATAAAACTATTAGAGATGTAGATATTTTTGGTGCAAGTCCTCCTGGTTTCTTTGTAGGAAATTTTAGTTATCCTAACGTATATTTAGGACCTCTTGTTCCTTTTCAGGAGTTTAAGTTGAATTTAAATGTTCCCGATAATTATATCCTTGATGCTCCAGAGCTCTGGTTTGGTAAACAAATGGCCGAAATTGTAAGCTATAGAAGTAGCTTAGTTAGAAATAATTTTAAAACTAATGTCTTCATAGGTCAAACAAGTAGGAAAAATACACGTCCTATAAAAGTACAAAAACTATTAGACGCATCTCAAGAGTTAGCCATGGCTGCTCGTCCTGTTGATACTGAAACTAAATTAGAGAAAATGAATCTTAGAATGCTAATGGATAATCATGCCCCACCAATCGGTCCAACTGGGATGACTGAAAAAATTAGAATTACTGAAAATGTAAAAGTTCATCCTAAAGTAGAATATTGTGTATCAGATACAGATTTAAAAGCAGTAGATGCTGTATCAGAGCATCTTTATTTTAAAGGGCATGTACCTCAATCAACAATCAAAAGAATATTCTCTGCTGGATTGCTTGGTCAAAAAAAAAATCGTAGATTAGTACCCACTCGCTGGACTATTACAGCTGTGGATGATATAATTTCAAAAGCAGTAATTAAAGAGATTAAAAGATTTCCAGAGATTAACGATTACCAAATTTTTGAAAGTAATTATCTTGATAATCATTTTAAAATTCTCCTTTTTCCAGGGAAGTTTACTTATGAAATGAACGAAGTTTGGGCACCAAATACTTTATGGAATATCTCTCTCGATGGTCGGAATCGAAATCTGAAACCTCAGATAATGACTGATTATGAATTCTATCAAGGAAGAAAAAATTACGCAAGCAATATTACTGGTGCTTATTATGCTGCGAGAAAAGAGGTCTGTGAATACCTATATAATATTGGGAGACAAGCAAGAGTTTTAATTTTTCGTGAGGTTCGTGGAGGTTATCTTGTTCCTTTAGGGGTTTGGGTCATCAGAGAAACCGTAAAAAATGCAATGGCTTTAGGATCGTCGATTACACTTGACAATTTTGATGATGCCATAAAAAAAATGGCTCAAGGTTTCATGGTTGATTTAAAATATTGGAAAAAAAGTAGTAAATTAATAAATTTTATTAAGACTCAAAAAACAATCGATACTTTTACATAAATTCTCTTTTTAATCACTTTACTTATTTTTTTAGGATAAGTTCAATGAGATTGTTTTTTAAAACTTTAAAAGTATTAAAAACTGATTTATTTATTAAACTTAATTATTCATAAAGTTTTAATTTATAAATCAATATGACCATTTATTGAAATTCTAATTATTCTATGGATAATCATGACTATTGAAAACAAACTTAGCGAAGAAAAAACATTTATTTTTAAGCAAAGGAGCATTAGTTTGACAGTTGCTTTAATAGCTATAACTGCTGCTTTATATATTGCCTTAGGTTATATTTTTCAGCCTATTAGTTTTCTAGGGATCCAGTTTCGAGTTGCTGAACTAATAGTTGGAATGTGTATTATTTTTCCATTTGAAGGTTTAATTGGGAATGTCTTAGGTGTATTTTTTTTAAATTTAACTTCTCCATTAGGTTTAATTGATTTAAATAGTTGTTGGGTAAATGTTCCAGCGTTGCTTTGCATAGTCTATTTTAAGGATAAGAGAATTTTGAAATATTTAGGAGGAATTTTGTATGCTATAATTATTTCTTTTTATGTTGCTGTAATTTTATATATTGTTCTCTTATTACCACTGTGGCTAATGTTTATTCAAGTCTTAATCGCTGAGGTTATTTTAGCTACCCTTGGAATAATCCTTTTTGAAGGAATTAAAAAAGGATTAAATATTGAAGTTTAGTCTAAATTAATTTGGTTTTATTATTTAATACTTCCAAGATTTAATTTTTATACTTCAAAAGCATTTATAGTTTATAAGATAGAACAAATTTATTAATTGAATTAACCTTATTAAAAAATTTAAGGCTTGAATTTATGTGGTTAAATGCTTGGGCATCAATGAGAATGGATAAAGAACAACGTTGGTGGAGTTATGAATGGAATTTTGCAGAATCAGTAAGAAATCAAATGAAATTGCCAGAGAAAATAATTGTTAAAGATGACACATTAAGAGAGGGTGAAGAGACACCAGGAACCTATTTTACAATTGACCAAAAGGTTGAAATTGCTAAATTATTGGAAGAAATGGGAATAAAAGAAATTGAAGTAGGATATGCTGCAGGAATTAAAGAACATAGTGAGACTTTTAAAGCTCTTAAAAAAGAAGGCATAAAAATGAAATTATCATCACACGCGAGAATGTATGTGGAAGATGTAAAAAAAGAAGTTGATGATATCTTGGCTTCAGAAGCAGATTATATTAATTTCTTACTCGTCCCCAGCCCCACTTTAAAAACTAAGAAAGAAGTGTTTGAAAGAATAACCGAAGGTATAGAATATGCAAAATCTCAGGGAGCATATGTAGCTTTTGGATCTGGTCGTGTTATTCCAAGATTTTGGGAAAGATTTTTGCAAATTGCTGTTGATGCTGGAGTAGATCGGGTAGTGGTTTATGATGGAAACGGATGTGCGTTACCATTAGCATTTAAAGAAACAGTCGTTTTTACTAAAAATATAGTTAAAGATATACCTATAGAAGTCCATACGCATAATGATCTTGGATTAGCCGTGGCAACTACCCTTGCAGGAGTAGAAGGAGGAGCTGAAGTTGTTGATGTGGTATTTAATGGTTTAGGAGATAGAGCAGGAAATGCGGCAACTGAAGAAGTTATAATGGCTCTTGAGATTTTGTATGGGTTTAATCTAAATTTAAAATTAGGAAAAATTATGGAGGTTTCTCAACTTATCGAAAAGTATAGCAAAACCCCTTTGCAATCTCATAAAGCTATTGTAGGAAAAAATTGTTTTATACATGAATCTGATTTACACGTTGAGCAGATTTTACTCGGTAATTGGGTTACTTGGGAATTATTTCAACCTTATGTGGTTGGACAGACACGAAAGCTGATATTTGGAGCAACTACACTTCAAGATAGGGCAATAAAAGCAAAATTGAAAAAAATGGACCTAAATCCTACTAATAGTCATATTAATATCATTCGTGAAAAAATCAAAGATAGAATTAAAAATAAGAATTTCATTTCTGAAAAAGAACTTGAAGATATAGCGAAAGAGATTGTAAGGTAGATTGAGTTCTATGAAATTAATGAAAATTAAATATTAAAAATAATAAAAAAATAAAATATAATCCTAATAAAAGTGAATAAAATGGAAGAAGAATCTAAATGGTTTAACCAAAAATGGTGGATATCACCTTTAAATTATTCAAATGATGTAAGAGAATCTTTTAATCTCCCTAAAAGAGTTTATGTTCGAGACTCTACCATTAGAGAAGGAGAGGAAACACCAGGTGTGTACTATACACTAGATCAGAAAATTAAAATTGTGGAAAAATTAGAAGAACTAGGTGTAGAGCATATTGATTGTGGCTACATTGGTCAAGTTCAAGATCAATGGGATCTTGCTAATCAAATTAAAGAATTAGGGTTAAAATTAAAAACATATTCTCATTTAAGCTCAAATCCTACACGTTGGACTGATGAAATTAAGAAATCATTAGAAGCAAAATTAGATTATATTGGATTTGGAATTGTTTTGACTAAGTGGCAACTTCAATTATTTACAGGTGATGAAAATATCTCTCCCGATGTTATGATTAGTCTAATTCCATCTGTTTTAAAGAGAATAAAGCGATTAGGAGGTAAAGCAATATTAGATTGTGTGGATGCTACACGTTCGGATATTAATATTCTAAAGAAGGCAATCGAAAAAGGTGTAAAGTTTGGTGCAAACATGGTAATGTTGTATGATACAGTTGGTGCTTGTAATATTCCGGCTATTTCTTATTTGATTAAGGAAATTAAGCCTTTAGTAAAAGATATCCCTATTGGAATACATGTCCATGATGATTTTGGGTTAGGTACGGCTTCTACAATTGCAGCTATCGAGCAAGGAGCAATTTATATGGATTTAATAGCAAATAAACTAGGAGATCGTGCAGGAAACACTTCTTTTGAAGAAGTTATTGTAACTTTAGAAATGCTCTATGGAATTGATACGGGAATCGAACTATCTAAGCTTTATGATTTCTGTAAGTTTATAGAAAAGGTATCAGGTGTACCGTTGCCATATAATAAGCCAATAGTAGGGAGAAATACTTTTTTACATGAAAGTGAATTACACGTAATGAGTGCTTTAGAGAAAGATAAGTATTGGATGTGCTTTACACCTTATAGGCCAGAAATTGTTGGTCAAGAAGAGAATATCATTTTTGGTCCAACAACCCTACATGGAGATGCTGTTAAAATGAAATGCCGAAAGATGGGAATTAAAAATTGCGAGAAGTTTCTACCTCAAATTATGAAAGAGGTCCATTCTACCATCACTAAAAAGAAATTTATTAAGGAAAAGGAATTAGAACTTGTTATTAAACAATTTGTAGAGTAACTTATTTTTATTTAATTAGAGGATAAATAAGAAGAGGCTATATAAAATCAAAGAAGGTTATTTAGATACCATTTTAAGTCTTTTGGATAAATTTATTTCTAGAGAAACGGGATTTATTTCTGAAAAACACTATAAATATCCTAAAATTCTTCATTATTATAATGAGATTGTAAGATACTGGAGTAAATTAAATTTCATCATTAAGAAAACTCTTAGATCGCTAAATATACAAAGTGAATATGATCAATTAAGTAAAGCTCTATATCTTTATATGACATATCGTATTCTCTGGGAAAATGCTTCTAATAATTCATTATATAATGAACTTAATGTTTCAAAAGAAGACCTAAAGATTCACCAATTTTTAAAGAAGCTACGTACCTTTAAATGGGAGCAGGCGATTAAAGGAAAATCTAAAATCGAAATTTTAAGCATAAAAGAAGCAATATCTACATTCTTTATTAATCATTTAGGATCAGTAATGTCTTTTAAAGATATAAGAAAAAACATAGAATATATGAATAATATAAAAAATTACACAGAATTCTCTGTCAGAATTAATACTTTAAACAGCACAATTGAAGAAATTCAAAATAGCTTAAAAAGAGATAATGTTAATTTTCATATTGATCAAGAAATCCCTGAAATTATACACATTCCTATTGATAAGAGAGAGATTATATCCAAATCTATCAGAAAAGGAAATTTAACTATTCAGGATAAAGGTTCTGTGGCGGTTGTTAATGTTTTATCTCCACATCCTAATGACCTTATTTGTGATATGTGTGCAGCACCAGGAATGAAAACTAGTCTTATTGCCCAATATACAAGAAATGAAGCAAAAATTTTCGCTAGTGATTTTTTACTTAGCCGAATAAATGAAATGAAAAAAATATTACATAAATTAGGTGTCAAGAGAACATTCCTACTGAATACTGACAGTATTCAATTTCCTATTAGGTTTAAAGGATATTTTGATAAAGTTCTATTAGATGCTCCTTGTACTGGTAGTGGGACATTTCTATCAAATCCAGAACTTAAATGGCGTCAGAATGAAAATTTCTTACATCAAAATGTTGTTCTTCAAAAAAAACTTCTTAAAAATGCATTGAATTTATTAAAACCTTGTGGTATTCTTGTTTACTCCACTTGTAGTCTTTATCCAGAAGAAGGAGAATTACAGATCTTAAAATTCTTAAAATATTTAGAACCTTTAGAGTTGCCAAAATGGTTCTCCCCAAGTTATAAAATCGATGGGAGTGTTATTCCGGGAACAGTACGATTATTTCCTGCTCAGCATCATACTCAAGGTTTCTTTATCGCAAAATTCAAAAAAAAAGAAATATATAATCAATCAAAAAGATAACTAACATGACAGCAGATAAAAGAAAATTTTGGACAGTAGGACAAATTGATGCTACAGGTGTAAGAGGACCACATGAAAAAGAATTGGCAGATATTAGTACAGCAAAGCATCATTTATTTATAGGAATAGATAAAGATAAATTAGAAAGAATTATCTATGAAGATTTGGGAGGGCAAATTGAAAATATCGGTTTGAGTGAAGATTGGACCATAACAATTGAAATGTTTCCTGAAGTGAATATCCATATGGCTTACTCCTATTTTGGTGATGAATTTGGTGATGAGATTGAAGCAGAATTTAAGTTTTATTTTTCAGGGGAACATGCTACTTGGGTTCCAGGGGAAGATAGTGCTACTTTTATTGACGTTGTCATGGATTTTATAGAAAGACAAATTAAGGGTAAAATACCTTTTGAAAAAACATATAGTAAAAAAACTGAAATGATGGAAAAAGTCCTGATTCAAAGAAGCGAACCGTTCAAATTATTGAAGGAAGAAGATAAAAACAAACTGGAATCTTTTCTAGGTGCAAAAGTCTGGAAAACTTCTGAAGGTTGGAGAATTAAAAGAGAAATGTTTCCAAAAATTTTAACTGAAATTAAGTACCATGATCAAAAAGGATTGGATATCTCTTATTCAGGTGATAATTTAGAGAGAGTTGGTAGTTATCATATTGAATTTTTAGGGATTTTCACTATTAACCATATCCTTAGATACATAACTGTTAATAACCTAGATAAAGATTTACCTGATATTTGCCATATCATGTTTTCAAGATACTATACCAAATTAAAAAATTGGGAACATAGGACAAGATAATATAAATAAAAAAGCAAAAAAAGGAAATATTAAACAGCTGTCCATAAGATGGATCTTCCTTTTTTTCGTGTTCGCTTGATTTTTTTAGAGCTCTCTAAATCCGACATTACTTTCCAAATCTGTGAATTACTTAGCTTGAAATATCTTCTCAATTCTGGAGTTGACATTTCTGTTCCATTTAGTAAATTTGAAATTAATCTTTTAACTTCTTCAACGGTATCTTCATCTGAAAGTTCAGATTGAGAATCTTCTTCTTCATCTAATTCCATTTCGGTTATGATTCGAGTTGCAATTTTATTTAATTGTTTAATATTATTATCAATTCCTTTGGGTTTCATGAATAGGCAGCATAGTTCTAAATCTTTAGGGAAGGCAACTATATAGAAATTGTCATATAATATTGCCCTTGGAGTTTTCTTATCTTTACCTCGATTTCCACCTCGAAATGCTAAATAAAAATTCATAGCAAAATCATCTAATTTCACTAGATTATTGTTAGTATTGTATTCCTTTTTCCATTTGAGAAATGGTCCATCAATCATATCAAATCCGATTAATGCGACCCCAAAAAGTTCTTTTTCTTCAAAATTCATTCTTTTAACCCCCTTCTTATTACAATTTGATCTAATTCTTTTTTAATAATATTCATTAATCTTATGCGTTCTGAAGGATTTATAGCTGTAAGTCCATATGTTTTTACATGAAGTATATCTTCAACCCTTTTAGCATCCATTCGACCATCAGTTTTTACTAAATCTTGTTTGTTTGCAATTGCGATAATTGGGCATTCTTTACCTACGAAGTGACATGCATAATTAATTAATTCTCTTGAGTTTAATACATTACGAGGACTTGAATCAGTTACAATAAAAATAATGTCGGTGCCAAGGAGATAATCCTTTGAATATGTCTTAAAATAACTTTCTTGACCAGCTAAATCCCACACCCTTAGAATATAATCATCAAATTTAACAGTTTTGAGGTCTAGCCCATGAGTGGGGAGGTATAATTTATCAATAGTCTCTCTCGCTAAAAGTCTTAACATTGTAGTCTTCCCAACGGCCGGGCTTCCGATTAAGGTTATCTTAATCATAGAATTTAATTCAGAACGTAACATTTCTATATCTTTTATAGATTAATTTATTAAGAAAAAATGAAGAAACTTAGAATATGAATCTCGGTAATATCGATATATTATGTTAATATTATATTAGACTAAACTCAAAAAATAAAAAAGAAAAGTATATAGGATTCTATTTTTTCTTCAATAAGAGTTTTCTCATCCATTTTGGTAAGATAAAACCCCCATACCATTCAATAGCACTTGATATTAAAATTATTCTTGTTATAATTATTGTAATTTCGTTCAAAGGAATTGCTGAATCTAACAAGGCTCCGATAGAAAACGATATATAAGCCATAACAAGTAATTTTCCCTTTAATTTAACCTCAGGGTCATCTGATTTTAGAGACAGATTAGCAAATAAGAAACCACTAATCACAACAATTAATAAAAAGATAATTAAAGATACCATAATGAAGAACTTATAATTTACATCTACAGGAGGATTTAATTTTCCTATTAAGTCAGGATTTAAAAATAGAAGGATGAAAAAAACAATTTCGAATAGTATTCCATAAATTCCAAATATCATTAGAATAAGTTTACGCTTTTCTTTATATAAAAATTCTGTAAAAGCAATCAACCAAACTATTATAGCAACAGGGACAAATAGGTTACCGATTAAAAAATATATTTGAGATGAAAGTCCTACACCATTAATTATTGCTATAAGAAAAGATAGAGAACTTGGCCACCAAGGTTCGGATATGAGGATCCATGTACACCCAACTAAAAAATATATTCTTTCTTTATATTGAAAATATTTCGAAAGGATAATAAGACCAACTAATAATGAGATTGCTACAAAAATAAGACTAAAAATTCCATTGACAATATCTAGAGCTTCTAACGCCATTACTAATTCTTGTTAAGAATAATTATGTATAAATAAAGAATATGTAGATAAATTATATAAATGTTGAAACTAAATCGATTGACTTGTTATTAATTTATCATAATATTATATTAAAAAACAATAGCAATACAAGTGAAAAAAATGCGGGAACAATGAGGCTAAATGTTAATAGATTTTGAGATACTTTAATACATTCCTTTAGAGTATCCATAATAGCATTAAAATAATTGGAATCTCCCCAAATCTTAATATTATCTTCTATTGAATCATTGTAATAAAATTCAACTGGTTCTAAATCACTTTCTGCTTCTTGGAGTAAGAAATCTATTTTATCTAGAATGAAATCAATTTTTATTTTATCACCTATAGGTGAATATCCTCTGCTTGTTAGTTGCCTTGCAACGGTGTGGCTGTCAGAAGTAGTTATTTCTCCTCTCTCTACTCCCTTGTTTTGAAGTAAATTCAAGATATAGGAACGGATATCTATGTAAGCATTGTTTCCATCGAAATGGATCAATACTGTTTTTTGATTCGTATTTGAATTCTTAAATAAATGAACCACAATACCTCCATACCCAATTCCTTCTTTTTCCGTAAATTCCTTCAATGGATCTTTAGCAACACCATAAAACATCTGTGATACTGGCATATTTTTTACTGTTTTACTCTTTAAGAATTTTTTTGAGACATTAATTAGATCATTTGCTTCAATTGATTTCTTTTTAATTAAAATTTCATCCCCAATAATAGCATTATGAGCATCAATAATAATGATATCACGATAATCACATTTTTTTGCATTATCTCTAATTCGCTCACCAACATCAGCTTCAATATCATCGGAAGGGAGAGGGTGCCTTGTAATAAATATTAATGGAATATTTCCTATTTTTATTCCAAGAAGTTTCGCGCTATTTGAAAATTTCCTTGAAAAATCACTAACTTCTTTTATCCATTCTAATTCTGAATTCAATTTTATTTCATTAATATCTAGCTTTATTCTATCTATTATTTTATCCACATAATTTTGTGAAGTAAGGTTTTGAGTATGATCATTTGCGGTGTGATAAACTGTAGTCCCAGGGATATCATTAAATTCCCTATAGATATGTTCAGGTAAATCAGAAGACCCACATGTTTTAAATGGACCAAAATGGACATGTGGAATTATAAATAATCCTTTAATTCTTTCTGTCTTTACACTTCTAATGAGTAGATATTGTAATTTTACATGTGATTCTACTCCTACTTTATCGAAATATTTCTCAAGCAAGTCATCATTCCCATCTGTCATCATAGATAATATGAAAGCTCTGATGAATGGGTAACCATTCATTCCTGTTGCTTCTTTATATATATTGCTTACTTGAAATAAACCTCTTCTATAAGGAATAGCAAATAGAAGTGCACATGATATAAAAAAGATTATCGACCTGATGAAAAAGTCAAAGGATAATTGAAAAGTGTAAACACTATAAAAAAGGATTGCTGAAATAGGTTGTAAAAGTGCTAATATTATATTACCAGGACGTCCAACAGTTGTAAATGAAAAATATATAACAAAAGCGATTATATAAGAAATGATAGTACCCAACATAAAAAAGACATAGCGAAATTTACCATTTTCTAAAATAATAGCTAATAATTGGCCTAAAAGATAAGTAAGTCCTATTATTGTATTAAAGAATGTGTTCATTTGAACCGACCAACCATTAGGTGGTGCTTGCAATATGGGAGCTTTTCTAGAATAAAATATAAGAGTAAAAAGAACCCCAGTTCCGGAAATCATTAAAAAAAGACTTACAAAAATAATAAAATACAAAAGATCTATTTCTTCAATAAATATATTGTTTAGTATCATTGAGATTAGCCCTAAAAGGATTGGCATACCAAAGAATATAGAATAAGCTAACCTTTTAGAAGAGAAGAACTCTAGATAAGAAATAATTCCAGGAATTTGTCGAGAAGGGCGTTTTAATCTATACATTGAAATTTAAATCGAAACTTTATTTTAAGAAGATATTTTAATAGACATCAATACCTCAATTTTAATAATTGAATCAAACAATTATAACTTTTTTTAATAAATTATAAATAATTTTTTAATCCAAGAGTTCTTTAGTTAAATATGGAAGTGGATCAGCAAAGATTAGCAATTTTAGCAAATAAAAGGTTTAGTGAAGTTCTTAGAGAGGGCTTTAAATTGTTCGTTAACAGTTACGGATATATATTTTTACCTCTTATGATGTTTTCGATTATTTCTATTCTCTTACAAGTCTTTTTATTAACTGATCTTGAGTGGAATGTTAACACATTAGACATATCTGTTAGTGAAATAATGGAGAAACCTGATCTGACTGAATCTGAATGGAACCTTTTAGTAAAATATCTACTAATGTACTTTGCTTTGATATTTCTAAATAACTTAATTTCAGGAATGGGTGTTGGAGGAATAATTACAACAATCGCTATGTGTTCTGTTAGTACTTTTCTTTATAAAAAATACGTACAAGGAGAAGTAGATTTTGCATCTTCTTTTAAGAGTTCATTTAATAAAAAGATACTATTAGTTATTCTTATAATAGGGATATTTATACCTATTGGAACTTTTTTATTTTTTATCCCTGCCGTTATCATATATGCTTTCTATATTTTTTTAATATATACTTATAATATGAAAGATAATAATAATCCAATTTCAAAGGCACGCTTTATTTCTAAAGGAGCATTTTGGAAATTAATTGGAGTTTTTGTAATTAATTTCATTATTTTAGCAAGTATAAATGTCATATATACTTCAATTATCGATTTTATCATTAATGTTGATTCAGCAACATTTTCATATAATTATAATTCTTGGTACGATCCTGCAACGAGAAATTTTGGGATGATAATTCTTTATAAAATTCTCTATAGTTTTGTTGATATTATATTTGCTCCATTATTTATTTGTTTATTAACCTCACTATTCGCTACGTTAAAAGCACAGAAAGACTTGGGATATGATTATAGGAGAGAAGCTCGTCCAGTAAGTATAGGTTATCAAGAACCTTACAGACCGCTTAAAGTTGATTCACCTGAATCTTATGAAGAAGTGCCCTCATATGGAATACCATTAAAAGAGGGGTTATATTGTCCATTTTGTGGGTATCATATAGAACGACCTAAAAAATTTTGTCCAAAGTGTGGAGAAGACATTTCATTTATTAATGAACAATGATTTGTGATTTATTGAACGATAATTAATAAGAATCCTAATATTGAAGTAAAGTGAGATGTTTTTAGAATTTCTCTTTTTTCTTCGTATTATAATTATAGCTTGAAGAAATTTATATGTTCATAATAAATATTGAAAAAAAATTTGATTTAAAAGTAGAAGATTTAAATAGCCCAGTAGTATTGATAGGATTCCCTGGTATTGCTCTTGTCGGAAAACTGGCAATTACATCTATAGTTGATTCTATCAAAGCTAAAGAATTTTTGAGTATTGAATGTTTCAACTTTCCTGCCAAAGCTAATGTTGAAAAAGGAAACTTAGAAATTCCTACTGCTAAGTTATATTATAAATCAACTGATAAAGATAAAGGTAATGATATTTTTATTTTAACAGCAAATTATCAGCCTCAGGATCCACAAGGAGTTTATGAATTTTCCAAAAGATTTTGTGAAGAAATGCATGGAATTACTAATGGGAAAATCCAGATGTATGTGAGTACAGGAGCAATGATCTCTGATATAGTTAAGGATATACCAAAAATACATATATGTGGTACTGATCAAGATCTTGTACAATCATTCTTAAAGTTTGAAAATACTAAATTGATGGAAGGTGGAATAATTGCTGGTGCTAATGGAATCTTACCTGCATATGCAGGTAATAAAGGTTTTGCTCCAGGAGTCTGTTTATTAGCTGAAACATTACCATTACCAATGATGACTCTAGACCCTCGTTCTTCTAAAGCTTTAGTAACTTTAATAAAGGATTACTTTTCAATAGATATGGATTTTAGTAAACTTAATGAAAAGATAAAAGAAATGGAGAGTATCTTAGATTCATTCAAAAAACAAGCAGATCATTTTATGAAGGGAATGCGAGAAGATAGAGGCCCAGATTCTTATTTTCGTTAGATATTCTATAAACACTGCTACCAGTTTTGAAAAATTAGATGCTAATTTTTTTTAAACAAGTTTTTAATAAAATAAATTTATTATAAAATTAAATCAAAATAATACAAATCTGTTTATTAAACCCTTTCAAAATGGCGAATGACGTTTTCTCTGAGGACCATAGCATAATAGAAATTAATAATAAGATAAAAGACAAAATTTCTGATAATTTAAAGGAAGTAAACTTACAATCCCGTAATTATATTAAGGATATCATAACTCTAGTTAACAAGGAAATTGGAATTAATAAAATTCTGTCAATTGTATTATTTGGAAGCCAAAGATCAAAAGAGAAAGATAATACAAAAATTTCAGATTGCGATTTACTCCTTATTTTTAAAGATAGAGTTTCTAATAGACATATTAAAGAAATTGAAAGATATTTTATGTTCTTAGAAATTAAACATAATTTTAGAGAATATGATTCAAAGCTCATAAATAAAATTTTGGGAGTAATTCAGCAAACAACAGGAATGTTCATGAGTCACTTTTTAACTAAAAGAAGATATTGGGAACAGGCAACTTTTCATAAAATCTTTCGGGTTAATAAAGTATTTTCAAGCATTATTGCTCCTCGCAACATTGTTTTAGGTAATGTACTTTTAAATAGTACTATTTTATATGGAGAAGATTTACGAAATAAGATTAGACCAAAAATCCATATTACTTTTTTAGAAATGATTAGAAGTACAATTATGAATTTAATGATATCTATTTTTTCTATGGGAATATCACTCTTTAAAAATCTTGATCCTACAAAATATCAATTAGAAGCAATTAAATGGTCATTAAGAGCTTCAAACTTTTATTGTTTTAGAGATTCAAAAAGTCTAGATAAAATTACTGAACGTTTTATCTCTTTTGAAAAACCAAGGCACCAAAAAAGAGCAAAAAGATTTTTTTCTGAATTTCTTCTATTGAGGAGGTCTCCTCGTAAGGCACTAAAGTTTATGATTAAATGCCCTATTAGGATTGTGAAAATTCATACTAAAGCAATTTTATTCAAAAAGACAGTAAGAAGAAAAGAACAATTCCGAACTGCTCCTAAGCATTTTAGACCTATAGTAGATGAACGTACTTTTCCGTTAAATTTTTAAAAATACATGATAAGACTTCATGAGAGAAAAAAAAAAAATATTTTAATTAATATAGAATTCTATAAATAGTAGATTTTTATATTTATAATTCATATTTTAATTTAACAAGGCATAATAGAAAAATAGGGTGCTTCATAATTGGCTGAAGATATTAATATCCGTGAGTTATTCTTTGATATATTATCAATATTGAAGTTTGAATTGAATTTCTATAAAGATAAAGAGAGTCCGATGTTTGAGCGAATCGTTAAAACCCGAGTCTTCCAAACTAAACTACAAAAATTAAAAGATTTCATTATGAAGTACTTTGAAATAATGTATAGGGACGAAGAAAGTCCCATAAATCAAGCAGCATTACGTGCTCAGCTCGATAATATTGCCCGACTTACAAATTATTATGACGATTTATCTGATTTTTATAAGGATCATACTAAAATTTTAATAACTAAAGAAAAATTAAAAGGGTTAGTTGAGTATAGCCACATCGAGATTTTATTCTTGGTGTTTACCAATATCCTCGATTGGGAGCATTACAAGTCCAGTTTGTTATTTCCGACAGATAAAGCTAAAGAAAAACTCTTCAAAGAATTTTTAAATAAACTTGCTAGTTCTGATATTATCTCAATTAAAGATCTTATAGATTTGGAACAAGAAATAGAACAATTTGTCCAAAGCATAGAAGTTTAATCTGTACTTTCATAAAAGGGAAAAAAATACATTTTTTAGTTAAATTGATGATCAACTAATTATAAGTTTACTAATTCAAATTTTAATTCTCTTTTTCATAGGAAAAAAGAGAAAACCTCCATTTCTCATAGGAAAAAAAAGAAAATAGATACTTATATAAATGTATTTCTTTATGTAAGTCATTGAGATCTCTCTATAAGTGATATTAATTATAGGATTAACTACAGTTAAAAATGGCAGACTGTATCAAAAAGATTTTGGAAATCTATGATAATAGCGAAGATACAAAATATTTTATTTTAATTAAGTTAATGAGGGATCTCAAGGAAAATTCGTCAAATATTTTAAAAATTAGAGATTGTCTCTTATTATTAATTAACTTAAGCTTTGATCTTGGTTGTCCAGATAATTTTAATAAAAAAGGTAAAATAGTCCATCAGCTTTCAAGGGAAGAAAAAAATTATATGTGTAATTTATTAAAAAGTGAGTTTAATAACTAATAATAGAAGAAGTTAATAATATTAGAAAACCTTAAGATCAACTTCTCTCCACTTATCGTATTCAATAAATATGTTATCTATATTGTTTAGAACTTCAATTAAGACATTTTTAGTTTTATTATCACTTCTAAACGTATCAACAATCACATCATAGAGATCCACATTAAATTCCTGAGTCAGTTCAGAAATCTTTAATAAATCTATCTTATCAACGCCTTTGACTCTTAACTGCTCAAATGCATTTTCAATTTCTTCCTTTAATTTGATAGTTGCTCTTAGTGATTTTAAACATTTATCTAATAATTCCTGTTCTTTTTGTAAAACTAAGGAATCCTCTTCTGATAAATCATTTTTTTCTTTTACTGTTTCAATCCTTTCGTTTAGTAAGTATTTAACTCTTTCATAGATACTTATTGCTTCTAAAATCTTACCTAATCCTCTTATTATATGGTTCTTGCGATTAAGTCTTGCCTCAAGAATTTTAAGGTAGGCATCTTCATAATAAGTTTGAATCATTCCATAAGTACTTTTTTCGCCCTCACTAATTCTTAGAGATATCTGCTTTAAACCTTCTTGTAATTGTTCTTTTTCAGAAGGAGATAAATCCTCTTCATTTAATTGTCTGTATATTTTATTTGTCTCTTGTAAGAATAATAAGGTTCTTAATTTCATAATATGAGCTTTTTCTTCAATATTGGTAATACTTCGGGATTCTCCTTCTCGCTCACAGAACTTAAAAATAATAATTGCATCTCTTAATAGTCGACTAAATTTCTCATTATCAATTAATATATAATATTTTGAATCTTGTACTTTCTGAATTGCTCTGTCTATTTGAATTTCTAATTCAAAGATATGATCAATTAAACTGATTTGCTTTCTTTCAGAAAGGATCATAGCTTTTTGATTCATATCTTTTTCTACGTTTCTACTAGCAAAAAACCATAATATTGCTGCCGGAAACCAAAAAAATATAGTAATAAAGATCATATTGAAAATACTTCCTAGTAATGAGATAAGAGTAAATGATATTAAAAGTGTTACACCTTTACTTATTTGTTCAGAAAGCTTAAAGAAAGAAGCCGCAGTACCTTTATGTTCTGGCATATTAACATCAATCATAACAGCATTCCGATTTGCAACAGGCCCTGCCCCTAACATTGAAGCTATTAAGGCAAATATAAAGAAGATAATATAAGTTGGATATGCAACAAATATCGCTCCAATAGTTCGAAAGATATAGGCCCATAACTGATCTGTGGGGATTGAATCAGGAGGTATAGGATAAGCAATATTCAATTTATTTGTACTAATAGGTTGTAACGAAAGAAGCAAAATTATTGCAAAAGGAATTGAAAGTATTAAACATAAAGTAGCTAACCTAGCTCTATTTTTTTTATTTTTCCGAAATAGGATGTCTCCTAAACGAGCAAACACCGCATTACCAAGAATATACCCAACACCAATCATTCCTGCAAAGATCGTAGCTGTTTGCAGTTGTATTTCATTTGGTATATCATTAAAAAAATCAGTTACTAACATCGAAGTTATAAAATACACAAGAACAGTACCAGGGATAATAGAGAAAAAACCTTGAATTATTAAATAGAGATTTGTTTTCTTTTTTACAATAGCACCTAAATCCTCTTTAGAAATTCGATAACTATATTCTAAATCCAGCTCAACTAAATCTAGAAGTTCATCTTCACCTGCTCCTCTTTGAGGGATTTTTACAAAAAAAAGTAAAATAATTACAATTACACTTATTCCTGAAAGTAAAAGAAATGGAAATCTCCAAGTTAACATTGGTCCTAGAAAGGAAGATAGTCCTTGACCAGCACCATTAGAAATGGAACTTAAAATTGCAAGAGTTCCAAACCAACCAGATCTTTCTTCAGCAGGAATTGCATCTGAAATAATTGAATAACCAACCGGCAAAACACATCCTAATCCTGCTCCACTTGATACTCTTGAAATTATTAACATTAAATATGAAGTAGAAAACGCTGTTAGAAGCATTCCGAGAGTCCATGAAAATGCTCCTGCCAATAGTACTTTCCCTCTATCAATTTTATCTGCCCAATACCCCCAAAGTAATGCAAAAAAAGCACTAATTAATACAAAGAAAGCATCTGGAATTGCAATTAATGCTTCTGGAATATTAAACTCTTGTCTAATCGCAGCATAACTAGGAATAAGCATATTAGCACATGCTATTGAGACGAATAACAATAACATTACTAATACAATTGGAGCAAGATCTTTGAATTTTACTGTTGTAAGTTTAAATCGTCCGATAAGCAATTACCACTTAATCTTAATTATTATAAATAGCATTTGAAAGTTAAAAAAATTTACAAACAACTATTTCAATGATAAATAATATTTTAAGGCTGCTTCCGTATGAAGTTCTACAGTATCAAGCAACTTTGCTTTTGTGTCTCTTTGATTTAAGATAAGAGGTAATTCAGTACAACCTAATATTACTCCGTCTACTTTGTAATTATTAATAATACGAAGTAATTCCCTCTTGGATTCCTGTTTAAAAAAACCAATCACTAACTCATCAAAAATAATCTTATCAATTTCATCTTGTTCTTCATTTGAAGGGGTTATCACTTTCAAGCCTAAATTTTTGCCATAATTTTGATAGAATGTGGATTGCATTGTAAATTTTATACCTAAAAGTAGTAATTTCTTCATGTTTAGTTGTTTTGCCTTACCCATAGTAGCTTCTACAATACTTAAAATGGGAATTTTTGATAATTTCTCCAAATCTTTATATACAGCATGTGGCGAATTTGCTGCCATGATTATAAAACTTGATCCAGCATTTTCTAATGATTTAATCCCAGTCATAAGATAGTCTACGTATTTAATTCTCTCAACACCTAGTTCATAATCAATTAATTTCTGGAAATTCAAACTGAAAATAATTACTTCAGGATAATTGTAATCATTATATTTCTCATAATATTTCTGAAGAATTAAATCATAATATTTAATAGTGGATTCATAGGACATTCCACCTAAAATCCCAATCTTGTTTGACTTTTCCAATTTTCTTGAATCACTTTTCCCATTCATTTCGTATTATTATTTTTTATTATCTTATCATTGAATAGTTATTTTTTATTACGACTTCGGCTTCTTTAATTATTTTTTCAATAATATCGTTGACATCCTCAATACTATTAATAATTCCAATTGATTGTCCAAGTAAAACTGCACCAGTATCAATGTCTCCTTTATAAACCCTATCATATGCTCCTAAATCATGAACCCGTTGCTCTGGGGTTATAGATTCTTCATATGCTATCATTTCTTCTTTAGAAGAAGGAGCAGGATGTCCTAATGCATATTTATTCTTGTATAGACGAATTGGTCCAAATGCACCAGTAAAAAGTCCTGTATCTTGAGGTGTTCCTGGTGGTATTAAAGCTTTATACTTTTCATGAAACTCACTTTGTTTTGAAGCAATAAATCGTGAACCCATGGCAATTGCCCCAGCGCCTAGTGATAGAGCTGCTGCTAAAGCCTCTCCTGTGGCGAATCCTCCACATGCGATCTTGGGTAAATCAGGAAAGGTGTTATTAATTTGCTGTAGTAAAACGAGAGTTGTGACTCTTTCATAAGATTGGTGACCACCTCCTTCAGTACCAGTAACTACTATTCCGTCTACTCCAGAATCCATACATTTCTGTGCTAACCATACGGCAGGTGCTACATGGAAGTGTTTTACTTCCGAATTTTCCCGCAATTCTTGAAAATATTTTGAAGCAGGTAATATTTTTGATGAACCAGCAGAAGTAAGCCAATATTTACATTGATCTCTCATTTTTGGATTATTCATAACTATCCTCGGTAATTCCCTAACCATATGTCTAACACCCCTATTATTACGAGAAGTAAGAATGTTAAGACCAAAGGGTTTATCTGTATGCTCAATCATATATTCTAAGCTTGCTTTATGTTCTTCTACAGGATCCGTTCCAACTATATTAACATTTGATATAACACCCAATCCACCAGCTTCACTGACAGCAAGTGCTAATTCACGTGTGAAAAATGGTCCCATTGGTGCACTAAAAATTGGATGTTTTAATCCAAACATCTTGGTGATATTTGTTTCAATCATTTTAATAACTCTTTAAATAATTTTTATAATAAATAGAGTTAATTCAAACCTTTTAAAATTGACCAATCAATTTTTTTGTTTAATTTTTTCATCTTTTTGTTTTTTTAATAATAAATTCTATCAGTAATGACTTTTCCTCTCTCTGAAAACTTTATTCCTTCTAACTCTAACAGTCTACGTTTCATATTAATACCGCCTTGAAATCCTCCAAGATCACCATTTGTTTTAATTGCTCTATGACAAGGAATAATGATAGGGAAAGGATTTCTAGCAAGAGCGTTTCCAACGACTCTGGCTCCTGTAGGTATACCAATTTTACCCGCAATTCGCTTATAGGTGCTAACCCATCCTCTTGGAATCGCATATTCAGCTAAAAGTACCTTCTTTTGAATGTCAAAACATTGATTAAAATCAATTAGCCCTAGATCAAAATCTACCTTTTCACCTTTAAAAACCCGTTGGATTTTCTCCCCAAGAAATTCAATTGATGAAGAGGACCCTAATTTAATTTGTTTGAAAGATTCCAGAGCTTTAACTTCGGATTTGAGTTCAGGATTACTTAGAAATATTCGTATTACTTGTAAATCAGAGCCAGTTTCTTTCCATACTATAGTAAAAGTACCAAATGGAGAAGAAAAAGTAGTATAAAATCGATATTCCATGCCTTTTCACCATAATCAATAAAACTTTATGTTGGTGATTTATAATAAATTTAATTGTAGTTATAAACAAATTATTCTACCAATTCTTAAATTTAAATTTCAGGTAGTATATAAATATGAACCAAAGGTATAAATAGTTATACTTCAATTATTATATTAATGAAATTGATTGATGATTATTGTTTGAAAATATTAGAACAATTAGAAGTATACGAGGAATCCAGCTTCACGGCGCTTGATATATCTATTAAAAACAAAAAAACACGCTCAGAAAGGTTAAAGTTCTTATTAGAAAAAAAGTTACTTATCCAAAAAAGTGGATTATATCAGATAACCGAAAGAGGAAAAAAAATATTGAGAATACTTGTAAAAGCGAAAGCAATTATCCAAGAAGAAAATTTCTTTGAGAATTATGATCGAGTTCCATATATATTCAAAAATTACTTATATACTTACATCTCTCTCTTAAAAGAAAAATTTAATAACAAAATTATATCAGTTATATTGTATGGTTCTGTAACCCGGGGAAAATGGACTTATGAGAGCGATATTGATTTATTATTAATATTTTCAAATGAAATTTCAAATAAATCAGACTTAAACAAAACTTTAACAAACATTTTAGTAGATCTTGAAAAGAGACTTGTGTTGAAAGATGGAAATAATAGACCAATTTATTGCTCTTTACAAGAATATCCAATACTATTAAAAGAATTAAACAATTTTAGGACTTTATTTTATGATATAGCTATGGATGGAATTATATTATTCGATAGATCTAACATTGGATTTAATTTTATAAAAAGAATTAACCAAAGAATAATATCTAAAAAAATACAGCGTATTTTTATTTCCGATAAAAAATTTTATTGGAAACGAAATGATGTTCAATTTGGTGAAGTAATCGAATTATGAATAATATAGAAGTCGCTCAGGAAGGATTAAAAAGAGGAAAACAATGGCAGCAGAATGCGATTCGCGCATTTGAAGATGAACGATGGAATGACGTTGTATTTTCTTATGAAATGGCTGTAGAGCAATCATTAAAAGCTGTTTTAATCCTATTTGGTATTGAATACCCTAAAATTCACAATATATCAAATCCTTATTTAAGGATGAATAAGACGAATATTCCCAAGTGGTTTGTAAATAATATGGATTTCCACGCAAAGATTTTAAAAATTTTAGTTAAAAAATCCACCAAATTAGAATACACTATAAATAAAAATTATAACTAAAAAAAGGTAATTCATTCAATGTCAAACATAACTATTATTAAATAAAAAAGAAGGAACCTCCTAATAAGATGGAACGATTAAGAATTCTAAAAATAATTAAATCAGTAGATAAAGAAAAAGATACTATCATTGAGAATATCCCCCAAGAATATATTGATGTCTATTGCTTCATTCACGAACAATACATGATCTTGGGAGAAAAGATTGTAGATGATTCTTTATTTAAATTTGTATTTAGAAAATATTATATGATACGTATCTCGGCACAGGTATCAGAGCCCTTTTTTACAGTGCTTGCTGATTTTACTCTAACGGATAGTGATAAATTTGAGGAAAAGGTTAGAGAAATATTACATAAGTTAAAATTAAGGAAAGATAAAAGTGGAGAATTTAAGATGGAATATTCCTATGGTTCGAAGTTGCTTCATACAGTAAATAATAAGTATCCTATCTATGATTCTCAAGTCCGAAAAGCGTTAGGGCTAAAAGAACCGTATGGTACCACACCTGAAGAGAAAATAGAATCGTTTTTTTCTGTTTACAATGAAATTAAACAGAGCTATGAATATATCATAAAAAATAATTCCTTAGAGATGATTATTGAAGAATTGAAAGAAAAAAGAGATATCTCAAAACTAAGGGATAATCCTGTTAAAGTCTTAGACTTTATCTTTTGGGCAAAAGGTCGAATATGATCTTAAAAAAAAAATAATACAACTATCTGAGTATATGACAAGGATCTATTCATATGTAGTTAGGTATGATTCTGGATTTGCACCTAATCCATTTGGAGAGTATTGCACATTAGCCACCTGTAAACCCCGGATTAGAAAAAAGATCAAAATAGGAGATTGGGTAGTTGGCACAGGTTCAGTTGAATATGTGGGTAACATAAAATTAATCTATGCAATGAAGGTCGAAGAGAAGATATCTTTTGATCAATACGATAGAGATAAAAGATTCAGTTATAAGATTCCGACTTGGTTTAGTAGTGATAAAATTAAGAAAGTTGGTGATAATATTTACTTTAAAGATCCAAAGGGTGTATATTACCAGAGGCCTTCAAATCATAGCAATAGAGATGGTAGTGAAAATGAAGAATTAAAGCAACACGACCTTAGTGGTGAATTTGTGCTAATTTCAAAACTTTTCTGTTACTTTGGTAAAAAGGCTGTGGAAATTCCTAAAAAAATTCAAGATATTATTAAAAAAGGTCCAGGGCATAAGTGTACTTTTCCAGAAAATCTTATTACAAATTTCTTAAATTGGTTGAAAACTAAATATGGTCTTAATGGATGTCAAGGTTCACCGTATTTACTTTCCGTAAATCTTGACATATGCCATAAATGTATAGAATATGATGGAACACCTAAGGATGATGAAGAATAATGAAAATACTTATTGTACCAATAGGAATTGAATCTAGTACTGGAGGACAATATGCTCCAATATTAGATGATGGTAGATTCTTGTTTATTCCTATTCCAGAATTCTCAATTGAGAATCCAATACATAATGAAAAAGTAGCAGAGCTAAGATTATTTCATAAAAATGTATATAAGAGCTCCTATGATCTCAAGACATATAACGAGATTAAAATTGACCCTTGGCCAGAATTTCCTAATAGAATATATATGGGAGACTATTTGGGAGATGGAAAGTATAAAGGTTATCCTTTAACCTCATATATTCCACATTACGACCCTGAATTTAATACCTTCACGTATGGTGAAGGATCAGAAGCAAAAGCCAAAGCCTTATCAAATCTAGACAGAGGAGATATGCTTGTGTTCTATATGAGTCTAATTCCTGCTTTTCGGAGAAGAGCAAAAGGTAAATATCTAGTAGGATACATTACAATTGAAAAAATTTTCGACTTTCGCTTTAGTGGGCAAAATCTCAACTATTCAAAAATTGATAAAAGAATAGGTAATAATATGCACATAATTCGAAAAGATGAAAGACCAGTTATCGCAGCTGGCAACCCTAATGAGAGTAGATTATTTAAAAAAGCAATTCAGTTTACGGATAATAAAAAGTGGAACATTTTACCAGATATTTTTAAGCAAATCGGTTGGCCCCATAAAACAACCATAGTTCATATGGGCTTAAAAAAACTGGAAAGAAACTATGCAAAAAAATTCTGTGAATTTGTTCTTTCTTATGATGATTAATCATTTCTAAAGGATTTCTAATTATTAATGAAAAAATCTCTCTTTTCTTTTATCATTAGAATATTCCGTGTTCTTTACATCGATCTCTTATCAAATCTAAAAATTCATTTAAAATATCTTCATTTTGATTTGGAATTTCAAAATCATAGGCCTGAGAGTCCCCATTTACATATTTTATAAGTCTTAAATGTTGAGATGAGCCTGTCTTAATTGATAAATTCCACTTGCTATGTTCTATTAACATCATTCTTTCTTTACTATCTGGAATATAATCCATTTTCAGAACTCTCCCTAAATCGATCTTACCGATATCATCAAGTAAGGTTCTCACATCTATAATAACATGTTTAGGATCTCTAGAAGCTAACCTATTATACAATTTTTTGAATTTTTGGGCTATTTGTTTCTTTTGAGGTACATCTCTATCTTGAATTAGGGTATTAAAAGTATATGGTTCTATCGCCTCATTCTCTCCTAAATAGCCAACTTTTTGCATAATATCTTCTACACATTTAATGTAATTTATTGCTGAAGGCTTTCTTATAGAAAAATCCAGCGAAATTAAATCATGATGATATGTATTTCTTTCTCTATGATAATTTTTGATTATTTCATCATATTTTGGGACATTTGGAAAAAATTTTTCCAGAATACCCTCATACAAGACATTAAATGCTTTTGTTCTTCGCCGTTGACCGTTTTCATAAACTAAGTCATCCCTATTTTGTTCTTGACCAACAAGCATACAAATTTTACTTAAGACATTATCTGCTATGTGATGAGCTAACTCAAAAATTTCATTTGATTCATTTTCTACTAATTTTTTAGCAACTGATAACATTCGTTTTAAGGTTTGAATTCTGGTATTATTATCGATCTTTGTCATACAAAAAAGTAGTACATCCAGTGCTAATATATTTTATGATGAAGAAGAGATCTTTAAAGAAGTGTTGACAATTGGCGGTATGCTCATTAACTTTAAAATATTTATGCACGATAAAAAAAAAGAAAAAAATTAATTGTAAAGCGGGAACAAGGACATAAGACTGTTAGAACTAATTAAAAAATCAGAGTGTGATTATAACGATTAATACAATGGATAGAGTAAAAAAAGGTATATTTGTCATAATCGGATGTTTTACATCTACAGTTGCAGATGAGCAGCGTTCACATTCTATCAGAATTGAATTCTGGGATGGAGATGAGTTATTCGATTACATAATATTTTATAGTAAAAGGGGTTCAAATACTGAAAAGAATATTCAAATATTATGTGAGAAAAGTAATAAAAAGAAACCTAATACAGTTGAATAAAGATAGAAAAAACTTATTTTTATCTTTTATGCTTTTTTATTTTTCTTTAAGATCTTTTAGTTTAGTAATTAATTGGACTAATTTAACTATAGAATTATTCGTTTTTAGTCCTTTTTTTCCAAGATATAAAGTAGAAATCTTTTTTTTTAATTATTATCTAAAGTAGTGTAATTTTTCCGCAATGATACAATGGATCGGGTGTGTAATGCAGAATGGGACATGCTCGGTCAGTACTTTCGGTCCACCCACCGCTTGAAGTGCTCTCACTTGCTCAAGGCACCGAGAACCGGTGCAGTGGCACTATTGATGTATTTTTTACTCAATACTTATTAAAGGATTTTAGGTAATGAAAAAATAATGATGATTTCCTTAAACTTAAGCTATTTTCTTTATTTTTTCGTAAAATTGAGAATCTGATTATGACCATTTGACTTGACTCGCTATCTTTAGCATGGGATATCGTAGTAGGATATTGCCTTCCGCCCTTGAAATCTGCATTGTAACTACCAATGGGGATGTTTAAGTTTTCACTTAAATCGAAATTTCCATTTTTTTTTATGAAAAATTCGAAATTTAAGAATTCTTGAGAATTAATAGTTCTCGATTTTATATTAAATCCAAATCCTTTTTGACAATATTGATTAATCAAGGATAACCTTCTTTGAACATCAACACCTATCTTTTTAGGAATTTTGAGTAATTCTTTGTGTTTTGCTCTAGAAAATAAAACTTCTGGCTTATCTATGGCTAATCCAAACCAAAAATGTATGTTATTAACCTTTTGGAGTATAAAATCTGGAAATCTAATATTTCTATCTCGAAATTTCAGATGTCCTTCTTTCAGTGATTTATCACAAGTGATATGGTGAATATTATAACTTTTTTTTGTAATTGGCGAAGGAACAAACATTTTTTGAATTCCTGGGAAAAAAATGATTCTTTCACCATGTGAGAAAACAATTGTTCCAATTAAATAGTTTTGTCCATCTTTTTTCAGTTGGATAGTGTGATATTGTCCTGGTGGTTTTCCATAGTCTATGAGAACTTCAATGTGTCTTAAATATGGATTATTTTTATAGGTTCCATCTGGAAATTCCTTCAGAAATTTCTTAACCTCCTCAAGATCTTCTGCCTTAAATGCTTTAATTATCTTTTTATTGTTTTCTTTCAACTTAAACCTCTAATTATTTAAACATTATTCAATTGTATTGGTTGCAATAGTGAGAATCTGTGTTATATTTAAGATTAACGGATTTTCTTTAAGATTTCTTTTTAGATAAAAAATAATTGCTCTAATTAAAAAAATCTCTTAAAGGTTATAATTCTTTAGAATCCAATTAAATAATGAAAAAAATTAGGAATTTATGGTGAATATTCAAAATCATTAAATTTAATTTCTTTTTGCAAACCAGTAGGAGAAACTGTTGCAGATATTATAAAGTCATAAAAACCGGGTTGCGCGATATTATTATTAGCATCGGTTGTACTGATATTAAATTGATATGGAAAGCTATAATCCCCAGGATCTCTATCAATTCTTAAAAGCTCAGTACTAAATCCTAATGCGACGGAAATAGAACCTTGTTGATGAACTTGTGTAGTTATAATTAGCTGTACTAGTGACGTTGTAACAAGATGAACTAAAATTTTTACCTCAATTTTGCCTGTCGCAGGATTCAATGCAACATCTTCCGCAAATAAAAGATCGAGAGTTACTCCGTCAACTGTTATGTAGACTGTTCTTACAGCAAGAGTCCAGTATTGATACTTCTATTTTTCTGATATCATATGATTATATAAAATTAAAAAAACCCACCAATAAGTATTGAGACTCATAAATAAGTATTGTTATTCTCTATTTTTCTGATATCATATGACTTTTTAAAATTAAAAAATTGGCAAATAAGTATTGATACTTATAAATAAGTATTGTTATTTCCCTATTTTTCTCTTATTATATGATTACTTAAATTTAAAAATCTCCAAAATAAGTATTGATACTTATAAATAAGTATTGATATTCAAAAAGATTTGAAATTGAAACGATCAACTAATATATCTAATTATTAGAAAAGATATCTATAAATTAAGATTGTACTTTCTTTAGAGGGAAATTACGAAATTGAATGTTAAAAAAGAAAAAAATTCATATTTTCACCTAATTCTAAATTTTTGAATTTTTAGAATTTTTTACTTTTAATTATTTATTTTCCCAAAAAAATAGATTACTAATTTCAAATGATAACTAAGACTCCCGCAACTTATATAGTTGAAATCTACAGAGGAGATTATACGATCGGATGGTTTTCAATTAGTACTGTGAAATAATTTAAGGATTAACGATTTCTTTTTTTTTTCGTTTTGCCTTTTTTTTATATTATTTCTATTTTTTATTTAAATTAGGATAAATTATAATTTTTTAAAATCCTAAAAAATTATGGATTATAAATTTAAAAGTGACAATGTTTTTAAAAATAATAAAACCAAATATAGAATGAATAATGCTAGAAGAAGTAAATTCACATCGAAATATAATTGATTATATATTTCTATTACGGATTATGAAGTTCTCAAAATCAGGGCTTATTAAATTATTTCAAATTCCTACAATGGAGATATCTCGATTAAAATCCTTAAATAAAGAATTTTTAACTAAGATTCTGCTTACTAAAAAGAAATCAAACCTAGAATATTTCAACAAAATTTCAAAATTATATGATTTTAATCCTAACGAAGAGGAATACTCTGAATTGGAGAAATTAGTTAAATATTGCATCCAGAAAAATATTACAATTGCAACACCTTTCGATAAAAACATTCCTAAATTGCTTCAAATTTTGCAGCCCGGAAAGCGTGATTTAGTATTTATCAAAGGTCAGATTATAGATAAAGATTTAAAATCTTACTCTATATGTGGATCTCGAACGCCAACAAAAGAAGCAATTGCTAAGACTCGGCAAATCGCGGAATTGCTAGCTAAATATAAATTCACGCTTATAAATGGTTTTGCAAAAGGTATAGATATTGAGGCTTTTATCGGAGCTAATGCGCAAAATGGGAGATATATAGGTGTTTTAGCATCCGGAGTTGAAAATGTTTATCCTAATGAGAATAAACAATATGTACAGTCAGTTATTAAAAATGGTGCCTTAATATCGCAAAATCTTTTATGGAATCGTATTAATAAGTTCGCACTACAAATGAGAAACCGATTTTCTGCACAATTATCATTAGGTAGCATCTTCATTGAAGGTAATTATAGATCAGGAACGATATGGCAATATAAATTTGCGAAAGAAATTATGCGCCCTGTATTTTATCTGGAGCCAGAGAATTGGAATCACGATAACACACATATTTTAAAGATTGTTAGGGATGGGGGCGGAATTGAAATAAAAAATGATCTTAGTAATATCAAAAATATAATTGAGATTTTAGAAAAGGAGTATTCTAAGAGAATGGAGAGCTTTAATGACTAAGAAAATAAAGTTTGATTTTGGAATATTTAAATGCAGCGAAATTACATTGAATTCAATTCCGCTTATTAAAGGGAGATTCTCGCTAAATATCAATCCCAATTTTTCAAAAGAATTTAAGAGACCTTTCTGGTTTTATGATTTAACAAAAAGGTTAAAAATTGATGAGGTTATTTCTTTGGGTGCATATTATCCCCAGAGGAATTTTTATAGTGATTTAGAAGACACTCCTAATCTAAGATATCCTGCATTTTCAGATATTTTGTTCAATTCTAAGTCAGGACCATTGCATAGAGCTCGGAGCGATTATATAATAGAGTCCAGAAAGCAGCAATTAAGAATAATTTCAAATTTTTATGCTAATTATTTGAAAAATGTAATTGGATCATTAAATTATAATGAAATAATTCCTGTACCTGCTAAATTAGAGTATTCCTATAATTCAGTTGAAATAATTAGTATGGAATTTGGCAATCTTTTTAATATTCCAATGAATATAAGTAGGATAGCACGAATAGATGATTATACAAAGGAATACTCGATAATATGTGAAAATGATAATTTAAATCAGAGAAGAATATTATTAATAGATGATATTATTACTGATGGAGAAACTAAAGAGAAAATATTTTTCAGATTGAATGAAAAGGGTTGCAATAATATAGATATGATAACTCTCGCAAGAACGGATCACAATATCTATGAGTATAATGAATAAAAATCTCATTATATAGACTAATATTAGACTTTTATTTGAAATTATCGAGTATTTAAATTATTTAAAGCTAAAAGCCTTAGTATCCGAGTATTTGATGCAAACTTTTAGTATAACCTATCATAAGAGAAATTAAAAGAATTTTTTGATAAAAATAATCTTGAAAGAGATCTCTCTTTGTTTTTAACAGATGGATTTAAATATTTCATCTCAAATGAGTATCATGCTGCTTTTTTTATATTAATTCCTCAATTAGAAACATTCACGAAAAACATAGCAGAAAAGATGGGAATACCAGTTATAAAGAAAGTACCTGAAGGAATACAAGGCAAAACATTAGGGGATTTCTTATTAGATAAGAATTTCAAAAATATCATTGGAGATGACTTAAACACATACTTATTATGGTTTTTAGCAGATAAAACAGGTCTAAATTTAAGAAATAAAGTTGCTCCATGGGTTAATTAAATATAAAGATGTACAATGGCACATAATCGTAGGCATTATTGAAATTGTTTTTACCCTAATAAAAAAATTAAAAATAATATAGCTTTTTTATCTGAAATTTTATAAATTAATTATTAATGAAAGAAACAGGAGTGAAAGTTGATAAATAATATGTTTGAAAAAATTTCTAGGATAGTATTAGATATTCTTCTTGATTTTGTTAACCAAATTAAACTTCACTTTCATGAATTTGAAATTTTTGATACTGACAATTATAGACGATCAGATTTGCACGAAGTGTTAAAAGAGGAACATCTAAGGGTTGTCTTTTATGAAAAGGTAAAAAATTCAAGTCATCATTCGATAAATGGAAATTTATTTGCCATAGTCATCTATAAGCTATAATTTTAAACACTTATCTTCAAAAAGATTTGATAGGTTTTTTTCTAAATTCTTGATTTCTTAAACGTTCTATAAGTTCTTTAGTCTCTTGACAAATTTCGTTAGGCGTTCTACTCGTATCATCTCTCGTTTTTGTGAAATCGTTCCTATATCTCTTTCAAGTTTAATTAATCTTTTAATATTAATAAAATATAATACAACAACCCTAAATTTTATATATTCAAATCTGCTTTAAATCTTTAAATTAAAATATTATTATTAGAAATGTCTCTTTACCAAATTATTATAAAAGTTTCTAATTTCTCAGTTCCCTTCCCTTTAAAGTTGACTTCAAAAAATAATTATTTGCTTTATCCAGGTGATCTTTTAGAAGAAATCCAAGATCTAGAAGACCAAATCTTATTCAATGAGAAAAAAATTGAGGAATATCAGCATTACAAGGATAAAGAATTTCTTGAGAAAGATAGGTCAATTTATTGTTATATAGGATTTAAATTAGAATTAGAGGAATCACCTATATTAGATGATCTAATAAAAATTATTTGGGATAAAATAAAGAGTCTCCTTCTTACAATAGACTATATCTTATCAAATTTTCACAATTTTGATGAAATTTATATATTTAATGATAAAGGTAAATTTATACGAGGAATAAAACTTGATAATGCTGATTTTTGGATACGTAGATCTACTCATTTAAATTTTAATCTCGTTAAAGATTTAGGACAATTTTTATCGATTTTCCTCAAGTGTTTTGATTCGAAAGAGGAATATCTTGATGATTTCGTATTATTCTTACGAGGAAAATTCTATATTGAGCCAAGTCTTTATAATCTTAGAAAAGGTAGGAGGTATGCATTTGATAATTTATCAGATATCTGGGAATCTGTTGAACATATATCTAATACATACTGGAAACAAAACAGTAGTAAATTTCAAGAAATTCAAAAAATCGACTCAAAAGCAAACAATAAAGTAAATAAAATTCTACATATGTTTACAGATCTCTCTTGTAATATCGAAAAAGATGAAGAAGTTGATATAAAATACATCTATACAAAATTTTATAATGTGAAAAAACATGAGACAGCTGATTTAACTAAGATTGATTTACATGATCTTTCCATTAGATTAACTCAAGTAATATATCCTTTCGAGAGGTTATTTGCTGCGCTTTTTAAATTCTATCCTGATATAATAGAATTCAAAAAAATTAATAATTTATATTTTAGAATCATCCCTAAAAATAAAAGAGAAGACTTCTCGACATCTTCAGGTATAGAAAAAAGAATAAATATACTAAAGAGAAATCCTCAATATTATGAGTTAATAAGATTCATTGAATATGAGACGCTCGAGAAGAAAGTATTAAAGTTTTTCTCCGATTCAATTCCGATCAAATTAAAAAAAGGTTCTATTGAAAAAAGTGCTAAAATTAAATCACTTAGAGATTATGAGATAAAATTTCTCATATTTAAAATTAATTCTGAAAAAGAATCATACAGTTTTGGAGAAATTTATGAGTTTTATACATCATATAATATCTTGAGAGTAATCCCCTTTGGGACTATATATCCAAAATATAGAAAAGAAAATTTAGAGTTGAAATTTACAAGCGCATATATTGATTTTGAAATAAAAGATTAAATTTGTCTTTAAATAAATACTCTCTTTTAAAAGATGTCTAATTAAATCCTGAATGGTTGGACACAATGGGAAGTTATAACAAATATAGTTATATAATCCCTCACATACCAACGCACTACAATAAAAATACTTTCAAATAGAAAGCTTGGAATTTAAAAAATATATTATAAAATCGTTAAACACAATTAAATTTCATATCTTAAGCGAAATGATCTTTTCAGTCGGGCTCTATTATAAAGCTACGGGAATCCCTTGGAAAGTAATTGATTTATATCCCGGAACTTGCTATGCTGGAGTAGGATTTTATCCAGATAATATCGCACAAGGTGGACAAATGGGTGTAAGTATGGCGCAGATATTTTTACATACGGGGCAAAGTTATGTTTTACGCGGACAACCATTTCCATGGGATTTTAATCAAGATCGAAATCCACATCTCAATGAAGATCATGCTTCAGCATTGATGATGGAAATCGTAAAGGAATATAAGAATCATATGGAACAAGAACCTCAGAGAATAGTGATACATAAATCTACTGAATTTAATGAAGAAAAATTAAAGGGATTTAATGAAGGAGCAAAAACTATTCCAGATAAGAATTTTCTTTGTATATCAAGAAAAGATGTTAGATTCTACACTGATGATCAGTATCCTGTTGTAAGAGGAACGGTAATATCCATTTCGAACAATGAACATTTTCTTTATACGTCTGGCTTTATTCCTGCTTTAAACACTTATCCTGGCTCCCAAGTGCCTACACCTCTCTATGTCAAATTATATGAGTGCGATTCTACTTATGAGCAATTATTGATTGAAATTATGGCTTTCTCCAAATTAGATTGGAATAATGCTGAATTTTGTAGTAAATATCATATAACATTGAAAGTATCACACAGAGTCGGAATAATCCTAGAAGAAGCAAGAGCAAGAAAAATTCAAAATTTACCTAAACAATATCGATTTTTTATGTGAAGATCTTTTTTTTACTAATTACATACTCCTAGAAATTTAAATACTTAAAAGTAGAATTCATTTAATGATGGAAAGAATAATCAAAAAGGAATTTCTAAAACAATGCGAGTTAAAATATACTGAGAAAGCAAAACAATTCATAATGGGAAAATCAATTAAAATTTTTACTGTTAATAAAAAAGATGGGACAAGTTATAAGCGAACTGAAAAGACCCCTTGGCCTGTAAACGAAATATCAAGAAAAAATGCTAAGAAAGTTTGCAGAAATTTATATGAAATTTTTGTGAATAACAAGAAAAGTGAATAATTTAATCAAAAATCGTAACTATCGTTCTTTCTTGTAGATTTAAACTATTTTTTAATTTATCTTAGTAATTGTACCTAAAATGAGGATTAATTCTAAATTCTAAATAATTATCTTTTTTCCTTTATTAAAAGAAAGTGTGCGCTAACCATTGACATTTCTGTAATATTTATATTTATGTTTTTTTATTCATTTTTTAGGCAATATTAATATTTAGGTTGAGGATAAGCAAAAAAAAATACAAAAAAAATGAAAAAAACATTCAAGAGTATATGATTTATGAAAGTATCTGGTGGAGATGGTTCCTCCTTAACTAATGCGATAATTATTTCCGATTGTACTAATGAAGAAGGAGTTGAACAAGAATACATAGAGGTAAGAAAAAGGTTTGGAGAATATAGATTAATACTTCAATCCCTATTGAATATTGATGGTAAAATGTATGACAAATTAGAACTCAAACTTAAAAATGGCGAAAATTTAGAAATATACTTTGATATAACTGATTTTTTTGGAAAAAATTTATCCCAGATTGATTTAATACGAATAAGGTTAATTACAGAAAATTTTTGATATCCAGCTTCCCTCATATAAATACTAATTATAAATAGTAGGATTTTTCTCAACTATAATAGCAAAAAATTGAGATGGCATATAATTATAGACTTTTTTGTAATTAATAAAATAATATTAAATACAAAAATTTTTATGTAATTATTATAAATAAAATAAAATAGGGTTAAAATGAAGGAAGAGAACATAATTCAATTCTCCATTTTTTATTTTATAGATATAATTTTCTTGAACACAGAACAGTTTACTTCTCAAAAGGACTATCTTTAAATAATCCTAATTTTACTATAATGTTATGACGAAATCCCAAAACGATTCAATTCTTTATTTTTATATTGTTAAATTATCGAAAGATGCAGACCGAGTTGATGACAGTGGAGTACCTTATAAAGTTAATTCTAGCAATATTTTTTTCGGACCTTGTAAAAAACGTTTAAGAGAAGAATTATATAAGACTTATATTAAACCAAATAAATTAGGCAGAATTAAACCCAAACAAAAGATCTATATAATCGGTCTGAATGGTTCGAATTCCAAAAAAATTCGAAAAATCATTTGGATGGGTAAAATTGAAGAACTTTTTACTTTTGAGGAAATTTATAAGGAGATGAAGAAAAATGAAATTTTTTTTCCTTTACTTAAGAGCAAAAATTCTCCTTTGCATGTTTACCCTCATTATTCTAATAATAAAAGGAATTTATTTGATGGTTATACTTCTCGCAATACCTATCACAAAATAAATCATGAATGGGTTATGGATATTATTAGTAATAAAAACCATCCTGAAATTTTGGTTCAAAATAATCAACTTTTACTAAAAAATCCGCTAAAAAGATTTCATGTTTTTAACAGAGATTGCTGTTTTCTGTGTAAAAATCTATTCTATGCTGAAGGGAAAGGAATAGATATTGATGATTATATTCTTAAAAAATTTAAAAATTGGCAATCGAGTAAAAGTAATATTGACAGATATGCAATTTTTGGAAGAAGGTCTAATAATAGCGTAAACGGACTAACCGGCAGATATTTGAAAGTAGAGGATAATTCGGCTGATGAATTTATAACATATTTAAAATCAAAATCAAATGTAAAATTACCAATAGAATTGAGATATAAGAAGTATAAAAATAAAACTTATTGTGATAAATGTTGAATTATTATTATATCTAATTAAGAACAAAACTATTCAAATAATAACAAATAAATTATCTGATGATATATTACGATAAAGAGAGCATATTATTCTGAACCAATAAAAAGATTTCTGAACGCTGATTTGGATACTATTTTGGGAATCTTATCCTCAAATCATGAATTAAAATTAGAAGAACAACAGCGAAATGCATGGATCTCTCAAATTGAAATTTTAAAAGAATCCTTAAAAAAATTTTCAGATGGATTCATCTTTTTCGAATTTGTTATTCCAAGAATGGGTAAAAAAGTTGATAATGTACTCATAATAAATGGAATTGTTTTTATAATCGAATTTAAAGTAGGAGAAAATCAATATCATAATCATTCGATAGATCAAGTGATTGATTATGCTCTCGATTTAAAAAATTTTCATGAAAAAAGTCATGAAGCAACTTTAATTCCGATTTTAGTAGCAACGGAAGCTAATTCAATATTTGATAAACTCGAACCTTATGAAGATAATATTTACAAAGCTATTCGATCTAATAAAGAAAATTTACGGAGCATATTAGAAAATCTAATCAAATTAATAGAACCACAGGAATTAGATCCAATAGAATGGAATAATTCTCAATATAAACCTACTCCAACAATAATTGAAGCAGCACAGGCTTTATATCAAGGTCATAGTGTTAAAGAAATATCTCGTTCTGATGCTGGAGCTGAGAATCTTAGTAAGACTACTGAATGTATAAATAAAATAATAACAATATCAAAGAAGTCTAATTTTAAGTCCATTTGTTTTCTAACGGGTGTTCCTGGTTCTGGAAAAACTTTAGCTGGCCTTAATTTAGCAAATGAAAGACACATATTTGAAGAAGAAGAACATGCAGTTTTTCTTTCTGGAAATGGACCTTTAGTAAAAGTTCTGCAAGAAGCTCTTACAAGAAACCAGGTTGAAAATTCTAATGGAACTATATCAAAAAGAGTTGCTAAACAGAGAGTAAAAGCTTTTATACAAAATATACATCATTTTAGAGATGATGCTCTAAGAAAGGAGAGTGCTCCTATTGAAAAAGTTGTTATTTTTGATGAAGCGCAGAGAGCATGGACATTGAAGCAAACTACGCACTTTATGAAACAGAAAAAAAGGATTACGGATTTTAATATGTCAGAACCAGAATTCTTAATCAATATAATGGATCGTCATAAAGATTGGGCTGTTATTATATGTCTCGTTGGGGGAGGTCAAGAGATAAACGTAGGGGAAGCAGGATTAATTGGATGGTTTTCTGCTTTAAAAAATAAATTTAAACATTGGAAAATATTTTTATCTGAGAAAATTAATGAATTTGAATATACTAGGGGAAAAAATGTTGATGTTTTACTAAATCAGAATTCATATACCTATGCTAAATACCTACATCTTAATACGTCAATACGATCTTTTCGTAGTGAAAGAGTCTCAGATTTAATTAAAAGTATCTTGAATAATGATATAGAATCCGCTAAGAAATTATATACTAGTCTTCGAGAGAAATATCCATTAGTTATAACAAGAGATATCGATAAAGCAAAAACTTGGTTAAGAAAAAAAAGTCGCGGAACTGAGCGTATTGGATTATTAGCAAGTTCGGGAGCTATTAGATTAAAATCTTTTGGAATTTATGTACAAAATAAAATCAAGGCAACACATTGGTTTTTGAATCCTAAAGATGATGTACGCTCTTCATATTACCTTGAAGATGTTGCTACTGAATTTGATATTCAAGGTCTTGAATTAGATTGGACTTGTGTTTGTTGGGATGCCGATTTAAGAATTGAAGATGAAAAGTGGATATATAAACGTTTCCGTGGTACATCTTGGCAAAATATTAACGATGAAAACAATATTATATATTTAATAAATGCTTATCGAGTTCTTTTAACTAGAGCTCGTCAAGGAATGGCTATTTTTATTCCAAGGGGAGATAATAATGATTATACGAGATGTTGTAATTTCTATGATGGAATATACAAATTCTTCAAGTCTATTGGAATAATTGAAATATAATTATTATTTCAATTCGAAATTTCAAAATACAAAAATTCGATATTAGTGATGAGGAATATTATATTGAAGGTTCGTTTGGACTAGGATATTTCAAATTTCTCGAAAAAAAACTTAATAAACAAATTACATATGAATATGACTTTTTGAAGAATAATAGAGTTAGAGAAAAGGGAAAATTATATATCAAATTTATTGAATCTACTCCAAGCTCAGTAAAGTTAAAAGTAAGAAATGTAATAATTAAAAATAATACTCAAAAATTAATAAAAAAAATAAAATCTTTAATCAACAAAGATACTAACATAATTTTGATCAAAAAGAATGTTTATAGTTTATTATCTGATAAAATTAGAGCAGAATGACTTAATGTTCTTAATACAGAATTTTTAAATTATCCTTCACATCACTGGCAACAAGCACTTCAAGAAAAGTTGAAAAAAAAATTAAAAAAGTAATAATGGAGAAAATAAAAAAATGGATGAAAAAATAGAAAAGCAATTAAAAAAATATCCAAAAAAATTTGAATTAATAAAATCAGTGTGTTGTAATGCAGATCTTTTATTAATGGGGAAATTAGTAAAAGACGTTGCTGTGTTAGCGTGTTCGGAATGTTGGAGGGTAGAAATGGTTTTTCAAGTGTCAGATTTAGAATTTGTTGGAAATTATGATTATGGATTAATTGATAATGATGAAAATAAAATAATTAGTGAAAAATTAACATTATGGGAGGAATGATAAAATAACAGAAAAGAAAAAGATCTCTAAAATTAACAGGTAGAATGCACAAAATTAAAAAATTTTTTTTATATATGAAATTATTGGATATTAAAAAATTTAGTAATCAATTCATTATTTGAACGAAACATGGTTATTTTCCCCATAACATTAATGTTACTTGTTTATTTTTTGGAGTATAAAATGTAAGAGTATTTAGTATTTTAATATTATACTTCTTAGATACTTCCTCAACATTATTTTCAAAATTCTCACTATTCAACTCTTCGCAACAGGCAAGACAGATTATTATCCAAAAATTTTTATTGAATCTTTTTAATCTTGCAAAATCCTTTCGAGCTCCACCTCTTCCTTTAAGATAAAACCTTAGTGATCTCCGATTTATTAAGAATGCTTTTAATTCAATAATCCATGTTTCACCATTAGCTTTTAATATGAGATCAGGGCGACCATAGACCTCATGGTTTTTTTTAGTTTTTTCTATGTGAAATTCATCAGGTTTATTTGAGATATATTTCATTATTTCGGCTTCTAGCCATCCCTCATATCTAGTATCTAGATCAATAAATAAGTCAAAATATTCTTTTTTTGTCTCTATATATTCATACATCCCTGAAAATAGGCTATTGATATTTGACATATGTTATATATCTTATTATATTTATTAACACTTTCGTTAAAAATCATCTTTAAAGATATAGCCTTGGAAAAAAGCTTAGAGTTGAACTAAAAAAATTTTAACTTCAAATTGAAGCTAAATTTTAAGATATGAGATAAAGAATGAAAAAGAAATATTATTTTCTTCTTTTATTACTTGAGAATTTATGTATTTTATCATATCATTTCTTAATTCAATATTCATTCTTCAAGAATGTTTAATTTCTAAATTATTAATGAATTGATGTTGAATAATTATCCTTTAACAAAATTTCGAATCATAAATTTGATATGAATATTTAAAGAATAATCATCGTTTCCCGATCATTTCTATATATCTCTAAAATATTAAGATATATATGGTGGTATTATTCTAAAAATAAAATTTGATATAATCTATTTATAAAATGTAAATGAAATTGAAAGTGAATGGGGTAAAATTATACTTGATTTCTTAAATATAAATCATGAAATTATAATATATGGTACATGAAATCATTAAAATTCTTAATAATCAAATTATTTATAATGTTTTTTTGTTTAAAGAATCAAATTTAGATGTTTACAAAGAAAATATTAAGAATTTAAAAAATAAAAAGAATGAGTTTAGAAAAAATGCCAAGACTAGGAGAGGAATTTGATGAGTATAGTAATGTAATAATAGGAAAGAAGGAGGATATGAATGATAAATAATAATAAATTTCTAATGAAATTAAATAAAGAACAATTTCAAATTCTATTTCCTATAAGAGAGAATACTATTACCACTATAAACCTTGATGGAAGCATTGAAAGTGAAATAATGTCTATACCAGATGATTGTATTTTATGCAATTACGGTTGTAATAAAAATATGATAAACGATGAGTCTTTTTATTTATTGATGATTGACATTGATTTAAGTCAAGGAACGATATGTAAAGATTGTAAAGAAAGTTATTTCAATGAGTTAGAAATTATTGATTTTAAAGAAATTTATGAGAGAAAGTTTCCTTTATAAAAACTCTAGGATTATCCTATTTTTTCAATTAATTCTATACATAATATTTAGGTTAATCCATGTTTCTAGTCTTAAAATACAAAAATTTAATTATTTGGGAGTGTTTTAATCTATATAATGCTGGGGACGTGGATTAGTGGAAGATCGTTTGCTTGGCATGCGAAAGGTCGCGGGTTCGATAAGTAAAATTATCTCATTTTACTCGGCATTTCCAGTATCCTCATCAAATTCATCATTTTGAGAATAAAATGGAACTTGTTTGTCCCAATCACGTGTGCTTGATCCTAACCCATGAATAAAAAGTAAATTTTCTCCCTCTCCAGTGATTTCATAATATATCTCAATATCTTTAACCTTCTCTTTTGGCATGGTACTATTACTCAATAACTATTTAGTTAATATTGATACAATGTTAGAATTTTTTAAATGTTCGAAAAGTGCACCTCAAATCTTTATAATTATGTAGTCAAAAATTAAATTAAACATTCAAAGATAATTGATGAAAAATGAATTCAAAGAAACTTCTATCAAAGAAATTTCTCTTTATTATTATAGTATTTTTTATGGTTTTATCAAACGATGATAAAGTATATGCTGATGCAAATATAAATCCACAAAAGATCGGGCAATTCGACACTTTATTTGCCTGGGATGTTGTTGTAATTGATGATATAGCATATATCGGGGGAACTGAAGAAGGGTTACAAATTATTGATGTTTCTGACCCTCGCAATCCAA
>JAHLWP010000003.1 GCA_019057865.1 Promethearchaeota archaeon | reverse complement strand
TTTTCTTTAAATATACTCATTATATTTTGCTTATAAAAAGCAAAAGGAAACTAAATGATGGCACAAAAGGAAATTGAATCTTATATGATTGAAGAAATCGATCAATATAGCAATATTATAAAATTAAGAAAAGATTGTCTTTCTCTCATTCCAGTATTAAATCTTATTGTCAAAAAACTGGATATAATCCTAGCAAAAAGAGATTATTCTGAATTCTGTATATTCTATCAAACTATTTGGGAACACGTAAGATCATACTACAAAAGAGCAGAGAGATTGGTTCCTGCAGTACTGTATATATTCTTTAAAATAAAATGCATAAATATTAAAAAAGACAAAATCATCGAAGTTGCAAATTTTACCAAAAGGAAATTTAAAATTTATTTTTTGGAAGCTGTAAGGTACTGTCCTGAATACTTTTCTCGGGATCGAACCAAGATGGTCCAAAGACTTTTACTTTCTTTAATAATCCATTTCCATTTTGATAAAAAATTTATTCACGTATCTGATTCTCTTTTAAGGAAATTCGGGAATAGACTTATGAATACAACAGATACTATTATTGCGGGAGTCGTCTGTATACTAACCATGATAAAATTAGATGTAAATTCAGTTCGCCACAATATGGTCTGTAAAAAATTAGGAATTCAAATGAGCAGTGTGTTTTATCAAGTAAAACATAGTATCTTAAGTAGTGAAACTGCTGAAAAGTTTACAGGATTTAAACGAAGCAGAAACTTACTGAAACCACTATTAACATAGTGCAAGGTCTATGAAAGAAATTAAATTAATCTTCCCAAATATGTATGAAATTTTCTAATGCTCTTGATTTTATGCTTTCATTTTTATACCTAAATATTCGTATTCGTCCAAATCTCTTCTCTTGGATTAAGTCTCGCGTTTTAAGAAAATTTAGGTGTTTTTGAACATTCGTATGATTTAGTCTTGTCTTATTAATGAGGGATGAGATATTCAATTCTTTTTCTTTCACCAGAATGTTTAAGATTTTAATTCGAGCTTTTGATTCAAATAAATTTTCTATAAGAAATTTTTCACCCAAAATATATTCCTCTAAAAAATCAATAAATTTAACAATTTTCCAAGATTAAAAATTTGTTGGAGTCTAGCAATTTCTTATTTTGACTGAATAATCTAAAAATTAAAATGAGATATAATTAATCATTTCTCTAGTGATAATGATCTCCAATAGAAAGGTATTGAAGGAAATCGTTAAATTCGGTAAAAAAGAATACAGGGAGAAAAAACCATCTAACGTAGAAGTCTTAAGAATTAAGGATGAGACAATTTTTACGAAGGGCGAACCATTTAAAACCAAATTGGAAAAGTAAGTAAAAACTCAAATTTTTGTCGGTTTAATTACTTTTGAATCTCTTTTTTTTTCCTTTTTCTACAAAAATTAGTTAAAATTGATCATTTTGGACATCAAAGTAAAGATTTAAATTTTGTTCTCTCTAAATATTAAATGACCAAAAATAAAGAGTATTCCTAAAAAGTGTATAAAAAGCAATTAAAAATAGAGGTGTAAAAAAATGGTTAAGAAAAAGAGAGAAAAGAAAAAGAAAGTGAAGCAAGAAGAGAAAGAGGAAGAAAAGGAAGAAGAGAAGGAAGAAGTAAAAGAAGAAGAGAAAGAGGAAGTAAAGGAAATAGAAATAAAAAGGTAATTGACTCCAAACAAAATCGACTCCGTCATAGTTATCAAAACTGTGAGCAATTGACCTTTGTGTCAAGAATTGCCAAGACTTTTTAAATTCCTTGATATGATCTAATACACACAAAGTATGAATCAAGTAATGAGAAGATAATGGTTTATCAATACTTCCATTTAAATAATCTCTCCAATTCTTTTCACATTCAACTAAATGACGTGAAACTTTTTTTAAACTCTTTTTCATCAACATAGGGATTGTATTTATAACTCTCCAATTAACTGACCAATAAATTTTAATAAAGTTTCGTCATAATTTACATCATTGCTGTTTAAATTCACTGTAGGATAGAATATCATTTCAGCAAAATAATTCTCAAATTTAGAGATTCTTTGTTCACAATCCTCACATAACAATGGGAATTTTAATGAATCTTGAATTCTTTTGTAAATTCAAGAAAATATTTATTTTTTGAATAATATCATTTTATAGAAAGTATATATAAATTGAGATTAGAGGTGTTACTATGACATCTATAGGTAAAATACGAGAAAGAAATAAAATCATACAAGAATATAATTTTAATTGTGAAGTTATGAAAATTCCAATTTAAAATTAGAGTATCTTCTAATCTCTATTGTAATAAAAATATATTTTTAGGAAATAAAACTATAATAGCATTAAACCTATAGCAATTAATCGAGAGAAGAAATTTTGAGCTCAAGAGGAGATGATTCCCAAGCAATTGGGGATGATTTTGAGGCAACTGTCTTTGGTGATTATATTGATAAATATCTAGAGAAAGGCATCCTCACAGGTGTTTACCTAAAACATGAAAAATTTGGGAATTGGGATGACATTGTTTTTGAATTAAACAATAATATCTTACATTGTATTCAGACGAAAGCTTCAAAAACTAGGGATGAAATTACTTTAGGAGCTCTTTTCACGATAAAAACAGGGAAGGAATTTTCCTTATTTCAAAAGTTATATAGCTCATACAAAATATTGAGAAAGAATTTTAAAGAATATCAGTTAAAATTAGAATTAGTTACTAATAAATATCCCAGTAGTAGTACAAGCGGTTTACCAAAGGAGAGAAATAAAAAAATTTCTTTCTCTTCTTTTTATCGTGAAATATGGATACCTTACAAAAACAATAAGATTACTAAAGAAATAATACTTGAGGATAATATCAATCAACAATTTCTTGATAGATTTTCAAAACATCTTGGTATTTCTAATGATGAACTGTGGAATTTTTTAGATCACTTTAATTTTAATTTCGGGTATATGCCTACTAGAGCAAGACCGATAGAAGAAATTAAAAAGATTGAATCTTTTTATACTTGGTTTTTAATAACAAAAAAGAATCCCGAGAAAAAAGGTTACTTTCCTTTAGAATTATTATTAAAAGAATTTGGATTAAGTGTCTCTCCTAATCCTCACGATTTTCCAGTCGAAAAGGAAAAATATATATCTTTTCCGAGCCTGAAAGATAATCTAATTAAAGAAGTTTTAAAAAGAAGTAAAGGGTATTTGTTTTTGCAGGGAGGTCCAAGTACAGGAAAATCTACATTTTTAGAATCTGAAATAAACACCAAGACTTTCAGGAATTGTTATATTTTTAAATATCTCTGTTTTCGAGATCCTAATGAATTGAGTCATAGATCTAGAGGAGAAATAGACCATTTTTATGAAGATCTAAATGAACAATTTAGGTATTATATTAGAAGTACTTCTTTTAAAGATGTGAATGAGAGATTTATCGAAAATTTATATAAACTTTCTGAAATGGCTGAGGAAAAAGAAAAAAAGGTTCTAATAATAATAGATGGAATTGATCATGTAACCCAAGAAGAAATGGAAAAGTTAGCTAAGCCTTTAACTAGTTATTTGCCAAAACCTTCCACTTTACCTAACCGTATAATCTTTCTTGTAAGCGGTCAACATTTTGATTCAATTCCCTGGTATAAACAGTCAGAATATTTCAAGGAATTAAATATATTTCATATACCCACCTTCACAGAAAAGGAAATCGAACTATACCTAATGAAGTATTTTAAAAATGAGACACCGTTAGAATTTGAAATTATAGAGGTGTTATTAAACAAAACTCAAGGAAATCCACGATATTTAAAGCATATCTGTGAAAATTTTGAAAGTTATGACGATCTAAGAAATAATAAGCATATGATTAATGAAAATTTGGATTTTAACGGTTGGGATAATATATATGAAAAATATTGGGTGTCCTTTGGTTTTGAAGATGATTCTAATTATAACAAAATCGCTGGTTTAATTTCAAGAATCCATGGACCTATCGACTTGATGTGGTTACAAAGTTGGTTAGAAAATACCCAGGTTGACATCTTTATTTTAAAATTCAAATTCTTTTTTAAACAATATTCTAATATCATCTTATTTGATCATAATTCCTTTAAACAATTTTTGCAGAAGAAATCCGTCAAATTTGGAGGAATCTCGATAAAGGATAAAGAAAAGGAAATTTATAATGATTTAGCAAGCAGGTGTAATGAAAATAATATAGATTCATATGCACATTGGAATAAGATAATTTATTTAAAAAAAGCAGAAAGAATCAAGGATTTTGATATTAACGTTAATTATTTTTTGTCTCACTGGCTACAAGGTAGAAATCTTGCTGATATCATTGAAGATATCGGAAACTTACTTGAATATTATATGGAAAACAATGAAATTGAAACTACATTCAAGATTATTCTTCTAAAGTTAGAATTTGAACTCAGACAAGCAATAAATGAGTTGGATACAAACCCTAATTACATATTTTTAATAAATCTTGTCTTTAAAAATTCAGAATATCATATTTTATACCTCTGTGCCAATATTTTAAACTCTGTTGAAGTCTCTCCTTTATTTAAACTTGATTATATTCTCTATATGATGGATCAGGGCTTTTTAAAGGAAGAAAACAACATTTTTTTGTTAATTAATGATTATTTTAAAGATAATCGTCATAATTGGATTGAGGTATCTCACAACCCAGACTATGATAAAAAATTTACAAAAAAATGGTTACAAGTGGCTTTAATTTTTGAAAAAGATTCCAACAAAATTATTACTGACTATAAAAAATTTCTTTTAGGAAAACATAAATCTTACCTCTTAGAAGGAGAAAGATGGCGTTATTATCCAATTTTATTAATGATAGGAGAATTTCTAATAGAAAATTCAATGTTAGAATCATTAGAAATAATATATGAAATATTAAATGAATTAATTGAGCGGGATAAGTGGGAATTAAAAGATACAGAAAAATTGACTTTCAAAAATAAATATCGAGATGAACTACGCCATTCTATAAAACTTGAAAATCCGGTTATTATTATTTTAAAACTGAAATATGAAGAAAGTAAAATAAGAGGGAAAGAATATTTTGAGAATTTCTTGAATAAAAATAATACTTATAAGATAATATTTAATAATTCGACACTCAGTGAGATTTTCAGGATATATTTCAGCAATAATCTATCTGAAGATGATATTATTAAGCTTATGGGTGTGGGATTCACGTTAGAATATTCCTATTCTGGTCACTACAAAGGGATTAAAAACAGGGCTTTTCTCTATCGAAATCTTTATGATAAATTTGGATATGATAAAGAAAAGGTTTGGGTTTTATGTAAAGGAATGCATCGTGTACATGAAAATTTAACAAGAAAGGCGAAAAAAATGCAGTGGGAGTATGCATTCTTTGACCTAGCAATTCAATTGGATAAAGAATATAAAGATTTAATACAAGCAAGACCACTCTCAGATTCGATTACCATTTTGTTTGAATTTTATGCAAACCGTTCGAATTTCATTGACGAAAGTGGGAGAAGAATTTTTTTTGATTTTTCAGGATTCTTATCTTTCTTAATAGAGGAAATTAAACCTTATACATTTCTTTATAAATGGTTCCAAATATCAATATTTGAATATTTTAAGCAAAGTAATTACATGTTTAACGATATTAGAAGTCAAATTAGAATAATTGGGAGGATTTATAAGTGTTTTAAGGAGATTAATCATGATCTTGTCAAATGGGTAATTAAAAATGCAAAAGAAAACTATTCTATTCAGGAAATAGGCTATTGGAATCTTTCCTCAACGATTTATGAAATCTTGGAAGTATTGGAAATATTAAAAAATGATCACACTAGTTTTTATGAAGAAAACCGTAATTACTTTATTGATAAATTGAAAATTTTTGGTTTCCGGTTGTATCCAAGAAAAGATTACCAGCTTGAAAATTTGATTTATATGGTCAAAAATATGATTCACTACTTTCCTAAAGAAGATTCGAATTTCAATAAAATATTTCATAGGGTTTGTGATATGCTTAACATTGCAGAAGAAATTGCGGAACATGCTGGGATCTTTGATGTAAAAAAACGCTTTTATGAAATTCTTTTGACATGGGACCAAAATTTGGCTAAAAGTGTATATTATACTCTTGGAATTAATAGATACATTCCTAGAGAAATTATTTCCCATAAACTAAGGGAAGAACTTAAAGTACCAAAGACTTTTTTTACTGAGATCTCAAAATTGCTTAAAACTCCACCCAAATTTATTGAAAAAATCAATTCATTTTTTGAAGAAATAGACCAAAAAGAACTTTCAGAGCAAAGGGAATATTCTGTTGATATGCCTAAAATTTTAGCTGAGTTAGATGAATTGGACAACGTTACTTTTGCAAATTGGGAAGAATTATTTGAATATTTTATTAACCAAGGAAAAGATAAGAGTGTAACAGAAATAAGCAATACAGATTTTATTTTTTCTTTTTTTGAATTTTTTATCAATAAAAAACAAAAGATGGGATTTGAGAAGCTAATAATTAAGGATTTGGAAATAAAGATCAAAAAAGCTCTATTAAAATCTCCAAAAGATGAGTTTCCATTCGTATCTATTGAAAAACTTTATACTCTTGATAAAAGCGAAAGTTTTGATTATGGTTGGGAAGTATTATATAACCAATTTGTTATAAGAAGGAAAAAAATTCTACATTATATTCCACATGATTTTATTATGTATACGTTTTTATCAAAAATTAATAAGACAAATTTTGAGAATTTCTGGGATGTCTATTTCACCTATCTTAAACGCTTATTTAGATTAATGGATTTTTTTTAAATAAAAAGAATCAGAATTGGATTATGATAAAAGATCTTTTCTTGTAAAAATCCGTACACTACTATAGGAGAGATATAATCTAACTCATTCTTTACTTTATTCCTTAAAATTTCTGATTTATGAATTATATTTATAACTAGGAAAAATCTCATCGAAATTGCTTAACCAAAAATATGATCACCTTTCTCCTGAACCTCTAAAAATTCAAATTAGAATGCATAAAAATTATATACTGAATCTAGATAAAAATTATTTAAGATTTGGATTTAAAATTATGTCAAAAATCACTTAAATGTTTGATGACAAATTTCGTAACATATAATGATGAGAAAATATTTGTAGATAACAATTGCCTTTACCTTCAAGGAAGAGGGATAACAGACTTAGATGAGATCATTGGTTTAGAAAGACTTTATAATTTAAAGACTCTCTCTTTATGGAAAAATAATTTAACTGAAATAAAAAGCTTAGAAAATTTAATTAATTTAGAAGATTTAGTTCTCTCTTATAATAATATTACAGAAATTAAAAATCTTGACCGTTTGGTTAATTTAAAAGAACTTGCAATCTCAGGAAATAAAATATCACAGATAAAAAATATCTCACACTTAGTTAATTTAGAGTGGTTATACCTAGCACATAATGAGATTGAACGAATAGAGGAAATAGAAAACCTTAGAAATCTACAAGAGTTAATGCTTTTTAACAACAAAATAAAAATAATTGAAAACATTGAAGAATTAACTTCCTTAAATAAACTCTGGTTGGGAGAGAATAATATAGGACGAATTGAAAATATAGAATCTTTAGTTCATTTAACAGATTTAGATTTCTCATCTAATAATATTAAGAAGATTGAAAATTTAGAAACCTTAATAAATTTGGAATGGCTTAATCTTTCAAAAAATAGAATTAAGGAGATAAGTGGAGTAGAAAAGTTAATTAATCTTAGATCTTTACACTTAGAACAGAATTTTATAGAAGAAATACAAAATTTAGAGAATTTAAAAGATTTACTTCATTTATATTTTGATTATAATCCGATTAAAGAAATTAAAAACTTAGAAGATTTAACAAATTTGAGGAAAATTTCGTTATATGAAACTGATCTACAGAAATATGATAAATATATAGCACTCCAAAGCAAATATGCTCAGAGAATTGTTCAATATTCTGCCATGAAAAGACAAGGTAGTGCTGGATTTATGGAGTATTATAATTTAAAACTTGATTATGAAGAAAACATTAGAATCTTCAAGATGGAATTAAGTAATTTAAGTGAATCAGATATTCTGGCAATTGGAACCCACAGGGAACATTTCAAGCAAAAATCAATGCAAAATTTATTATTTTTTGAAGAGGTACCAGAAAAAATAACACTGTCAAGAGAAGTTGATGATTTTCCGTTAAAAATCATCCATATATTTCAAATTCATTCATTAAAAGGAGTTAAAAAATTCGATGATTTGAATTTTAATAAAAGTGAGCATTTTTTGTTTTTTATTAAACATTTCTGGGAAAATACTGATAAAGTGTTGATATATCAAAACTTAGAGTCAAGAGTAAATCCAAAAATTGATGAAATGCTTTCAATGGCTATAGATGACCATAATGGTAAACCTGATTTGATTGTTCTTCCTGAGAACTCTGTTCCTTATAGTAAAATCTCATACCTTAAAAAAATTTCAAGAGAACATGAAGTAGTCATTATAGGTGGCTTAGAGCACAAGAAAAATACTAATAATAATTATTATACTAACCAAGCATTTATCATTGATAAAGGTTTGATTGATTATCAGGAAAAGCAAACACCTGTCTATATATCTTCATTAGATATCCAAGAAAAAATTGAATGCAAAATTTTTCCAAAGATCAAGATTTTCGCAACATCTATCGGAAACATATCGATTTTCATATGTCGTGATTTTTTGCGTCTAAGTGATGTTATTTCAGGCTGGGCTTCAAAAAATAAGATTGATTATATTGTAATTCCTTCCCTCACTAACAAAATTTTACCTTTTTATTCTAAATTATTAAACATAATCCAGTATACCCATTATAGAACCCTTAAGATTATATTTTGTAGTGTGGGTGAATATGGGGGATCAGAGTTGTATTCTTTAAAAGATATTCCTAGAATTGAGGAAATTTTTAGAAAAAATAATAGAGATAATGTAGGGGAAGTGATAGTTATTAGGAAAGTAAGGGAATTAGATGAGGAAATTGAAAGCGATAAATATATAATTAAATTTGGTGAATATTTTTTTGATATAGATAAGATGGATTATTTATTGAGGGATTTGAGAAACAGAACAAGAAGAAGAATGAGATAAGATATAATCTTGAAATAATTAGTTCTGGGCTAAATTTCTATATTTAACTTTAACTTTTGGTTTTTCGTTTTACCTTCCTCATCGTGAACAAACCCACAAGAAAAATATATTTTTTTCGTCTTAAAATCATCTGGAAATTTAATCATAATAGAATAGAGATTTAATGTTATATTATGTTGAATTTTTTTTATAGTATATCCAAAATCCCATAAATCATTTCTCTCCCTTTCTTCCGACTTTTTAGGTACAATATATTTAATGTTATATTCTCTAAGATAATGAATTGAACGGGACATAAGGGTAGGTGATAATTGAAATTGAAATCGACGTTCAAATTTTGGTCTCTCTGGTTTTTCAATCTCATTTTTAGACTTAATATCAAAACCCTTTTCTAAAGGAGTAAATATTTGAATAGTTACGTTATTGTAAGGTTTATTTCCTGTATTTGATAAACAAAATTTAATTTCCTTATACTTTTTATACTCCTTAAGATCATTATAATAATTTTCAACTTCTGTTCTAAACTGTTCGTAATCCTTAAAAAAAAAAGAATTTAGAATATTAGTTATTTCCAAACCCTCTTTTTCTATTTGATTTAAAGTTAAATCTTCATTATTAAGTGCATATTCTTCTTGATTCTTAAATTCTGAAATCTCAGGAAATTCTTGGTCCATAAAGGTCTCAAGACTAGGAAAGTCTATTTTAGAAGTTATGCTAGTTTCTTTTTCACCATTTTCAAAATGTATAATTAAATCAGTTAATATCTTAGGTTTTTTTATATTTGACTCATCACGTTCAAAAATCTCTTTAAATTCTTCATCTGTCCAATAAATTGTATTTATACCCAAATCTTTTGCTAAAAAATAGGGTGTATTATCAGCGGTTATGAAATAAATATCGTCCTCTGGATGAATTTTACTAAAGACAAGTATTTCTGCTATAATACGACAATCAGCATCATTTTTATCTAGTTTTTCTACCCAATCCGATTCTAATGATGACCATTTTGTTGGATAAATAATTATTTTTAAAAAAATCCCCGTAGAAAATTCTTTATCTTTATATTTTTTCAATTTTCCTTGTAAATTTCTAATTCTTTTTTTGCGTTGTTTCAATTCATCTAATTCTTTATTTACAGTATAAGCAACAACTATGAAGATATTATCTTCATTTGGAAGTTCAGATTTGAGACTAAGGATAGTGAGGGTAATCCGCTACCAACATTGCATTCAAATAAAAGGTTATGGAATATAGGTAGCCTTCTTTCAATGTATAATGCCTTTAGCCTTGGAGCAAACTTAGGTGGAATTCTTCCTTTAGGTGGGTTTTTAACTTCGTTAATTGTGTCAAGAGGGAGCAATCCTTATAGTTCTTTAGCTTCTTCGGCTATTTCTTTAATTTCGACTTTAACTGGTCTTGGAATGGCAATATGGATGCTTATTGAATATGAGAAATCTGGTAATTTTGGCGGTATACTTGGTTTATCAGTAGCTTTATCATTTGCCTCGGTTTGTGCTGCCTTTACTTCAGTAGGCAATTTTTTAGATAAAAGTGGTTCACAAGTATTACAGGTCCTTGATAAGCTCTCTTTATGGTTCCGTTATTTAGGTTATATCGCTATAGCTCAGGGTTTTCTAAGTATGCTTCCGTTTAACTTTGGAGGGTTTGATTTCACGATTTTGTACGACATACTTTACTTACCTTTAGAAGTGATTGAGATGTTTGTCATGGCAACAATAGGGGGAATTATGATGTCTTTCTTTAAAGGCCGTGGTAATGATCCTAGCTCATTAACAACTTCGACGTGCCTTTTAATGTATTCAGTTGGTACAATGGTGCTATCAATAGTAGGCTTACTTATATGGTATCATAGAACTCAAGGTTGGGGGGTATTTATATAATGGCATCTAAAAATGTAAAAAAAATAAATAAGGTGAAATAAAAAAGTGAAGAATAGAAAAAAGTTTTTATTAATTTTGATTATCTTTGAAATATTAATAGCTTTAGTACCTTTAGCGCTAGATATTCAAGGTTTCAATAACGGCAGGATTCAAGGTCATTTCCCTGAAAGGAGAGCAACGTTTAATCCAAATTTTGCGACAGAATCAGAGATTCAGGATTGGTATAGATATTGCTATGGTACTCACGACTGGATAGCTGAAGCAGCTTTGGATGCAATTTTAGCAGATCAGATCGCTAGTGCCAAGTGGAAGGATGATGACACAATTTTTTGGACAGAAAAAAGAAAAGTGATCTTCTATATTGGAACAGAGGCTCCTGATACTACTGACAATCCTGAAGCCAAATCTTATACCTATTTAACATTAAATAATATCCCCTGTCATGGGATGCTAGTTAAGACTAAAATGTATTTCCATACCAATGATGCATCAGACAATAGAATGAAACCTAAATCATACAATAAGTTTGTTACTGATTGCTATACTTGGACATATAAAGCAAGAAATTATTTAAGAGAAGGACCAGATAGAAGGTCTTGAAAAAATAATTAATTTAGAATTCTTAGATTTAAGTTTTAATAAGATTACTCAGATTAACGGGCTTCAAAATTTAAAAAATTTAAAGACATTGGATTTAACAAAAAATAAGATATCTGAGATTGGAGGATTAGGAGCTCTCACTAATTTAAAAAGATTATCCCTTAGTTCAAATTTAATTACAGAAATTAAAGATCTTGACAATTTAACTAATTTATGGAATCTATATTTAGACCATAATAATATAACTGAAATAAAAGGACTTCAAAACCTAAAAGATTTGAGATTCTTGGATTTAGGAAATAATCAAATTAAAGAGATAAAAGGACTTGAGGGGCTTAGTAAGATTTATTATTTAATCTTAAGTGAAAATAAGATAAGTGAAATAAAAGGTCTCGAACCCCTTGAAGGTTTAGAAGAATTGACTCTTAGCAGAAATCAAATTACCAGTACCAAAGGTCTTGAACCTGTTCGTGGTGTTAAAATTCATCTTTATTTTAATCCCATACCAAAGGAAGAATTAAAGAATTTAAATAACAAATATGATTTATGCCCTTGAGATTAAGAATTAAAAATATTAAAGATTAGTGAATTTACTTACAGAAGTATTATTAAAAAATTCAAAGAAATTTCATCTTAACCTATTTTCCAAACTTCTTCTCTCAAATTTCAGAAATAATTTTGAAAATAGGTTGTGTACCAGTGTGTATTAATAGAAGTGTATACATGATCCATTACACACTAATAGAGCCAATCATGAATCCCTCTATTCATCATTTTCAAAAATTTTTAATAAAAATATACACAACAAAATACACAATATTTAAATACTAGTGTGTATAATTTTTAATTAGGAAAAAAAAATAAAAAACAAAAAAATGAGAAAAATGAAAAAAGAGGTTAAAAAAATGGATTATAAAGAGTTTAAAGCCGAAATTAATAGAAAAATTTGGTATCGTCCAAGATATTTAATTATTAAATAAATAATCTTTTTTTTTTATTTTAATTCACGTTCATTAAAAAAAATAATAAAAAAGTTAATCAAAAATTAAAACTAACTAAAAAACTCAAACAAAAATTAAGAAAAATGGAGGAAAAAAAATGAAAATTGAAAATGAATTGGAAAAGAATATTTTTGATGTGAAAAATGAGGTAGCTTCCCGTCAAAATAGATATCTTATAATCTATTAATTAATTTACATTTTTTTATAATATTAATCAAGTTCACAAATAAGTAATAAAACAAAATCATAAAAGAAGAAATTAAAAAAAAAATAACAAAACAAAAAAATAAAAGAAGAGGTTAAAAAATATGAAAATATCTGGATCAGGAAGACTTTCAGAGGGAGAAATTAATGACGAGCTAATTGTTTCAGGCTCAGCTAAAATAGAGGGAAATTTTAAGTGTACTGGATTTCGATCATCTGGTTCTATGAGGGGGGCAGGTAATTTAACTGTTTTAGGTGATACTAGAAGTTCTGGGTCATTTAGAATTATAGGACACCTTAATGGAGATGGTAATGCCAGGTTTTCTGGCTCAGCGTCGGTAGGAGGGGAGATTTCGATTAAGGGAGAATTAGGAAGTTCAGGGTCATTTAGGGCAGGAAATAATGTGGAAGCTCTTCAGGGAATTAGATTTTCAGGTTCAGCAAGAATTCAAGGCGGACTACTTTCTCAAAAAAGTATTGATATTAACGGCTCGAGTACGATTAATGGAGATATCACTGGAGAGGATATATTTATCGGCACACGTCTGGTGCGAGCCAAAAAAATGTTTAAACAACCATTTAAAGTGTATGGAAATATTTCTGCCACAAATACAGTTGACATTACCGGAACATTTGTTGATGGGGATGTTAAAGGACGGAATGTAAGAATTGGTCAGGGAACAGAGATTTCAGGAGCAGTTTATTACATTGACACTATTGAAAGACACCAAAAAGCCACTTTAGCTAATAAACCTATTCAAATCAAGCAAAATGAATAAAATGTTAAAATTTAAAAAAAGAAGGAGGAATAAACATGTCAAATGATGAAGAAAAAAATGAAGAGGATAAGAGAGAAGCCGAGAGGATAAAATGGGAGTTAAATACTATTCGAGACGATCTTCTGGATGAATTAGATGATTTATATGATGAGTTTAGGGATGAGATAGACGATTTGTTAGAAGAAAGTGAGGATATAAAAGGAGATTTAAGAGAAGACCTGGAAGATCTTGAGGAGGAAAGAGAATCCTTATTAAATGAAATTGGAGATGTAAGGGAAAACTTAGAGGATCTAGGAGGAGACGCAAGGGAAAAAATCGAAGACACAAGAGAAAAGCTTGAGCATTTAAAAGAAAAAGTACATAAATATGAATACAAATTAAGAGATAAAGTAAGGAAAAAGTTTGATAAGGTAAGAAAAAAAGCTGTAAAAAGAATAAATATTTCAGTTGATCCTGAGATGAGCGATGAATGGAAAGATTGGGCAGAAGGTTTAGGTGCTTCAGTTTCAGAGTTAGTTCGAAAATCAATGAAATTTGTTAAAAATAACATTGGAGATATTGCTAAATTAGAAGTCTTAGGTAGAAAGATGGAGAAAATGGGCGAAGGTATTGAAAAAGCGGTAAAAAAATCGGGAATAGAAGACTTAGGTCGACGAATAGAAGCTCAATTTGGGGAAGAATTTACTAAACCAAGAATGAAAGTGCACGTTTCGGATGAAATTGAAAAAGATCGTATTAAAAAGCGTATTCAAGGTTTAATTAAGCTTCAAAAATCAATACCAATCGAGAAATTTTCTCAAACTCTCAATATTTCTAAAGAAGAAGCTGAGAATCTAATTTATGAATTAGCTGCGGAGGGTATTGAGGGAGATCTGGAGGAAGGAGTATTTAAATTTACGGGCGATCCTGAAGTGGTTCTTTCTAAGCTTTTTAAAATAATTGATAAAATGTAAACTTTCATTTAATTAAAAAAAATTATAGAAACAAAAAATAATTAGGAAATTAAGGGATAAAAATGGAAGATACAGCAAATAAAAAAACCTATAGGAATTATCTCTTTTTTTGGACAGGGCAATTATTTTCTTTATTTGGATCGACTATAGCATTTTTTGCTATAACAATATGGCTAACACTTGAAACTGGAAGTGCCATGTTCATGGCGACCGCTTCATTTATGTACATACTTCCCATGACAATTTGTATGCCAATTGCGGGAGTATTTGCTGATAGATTAAATCGAAAAGTCCTAATAATTGTTGTAGATTCATTACAAGCATTTACTACATTTATACTAATTATCCTATTTCAACTCAATATTTTAACTACATGGATGATGCTTATTTTTATTAGTTTGAGGAGTGTATTTCAAGCGTTTCATTTACCTACAGTAAATGCAATTATACCTGCTATGGTTCCACAAGAAAAATTAACTAGAATTAATGGAATAAATTATTTATTTACTGGAGTTGTTCAACTTTCTGCTCAATTTGTAGCGGCAGTATTATTGGTATTTTTAACGATTAATCTCCTTCTATGGGCAGATGTAATTACTTTTTTCATAGCATTGATTCCATTATTGCTAATAAGTATTCCCTCAGTGAAACATCTTGTAGAAAATCCTGGCACCATAGAAAAAAATTCGTTTATTAAAGAATTTAAATTGGGTTTTAAAACATTAAAATTAATCCCAGGATTAACAGCAATGATTATAGTAAGTATGCTTATAAATTTTTTGATAAGACCACTAGATACTTTAATGTCACTCTATATTCTAATAGATCATGGAGGAACTGAATTAATCTTTGCTTTAACTATGATTTCTTTTCAAGGAGGTATGATCATTGGCGCTCTGGTAGCCTCTTTTAAGAAAGAATGGACAAATAGAATGAGGATAATTTTTCTCGGCATAGTAGTTGCTGGAATAGGATACGCAATATTTTCTATAGCTCCAACAGGTGCATTTTTTATAATCAGTATAGGTGGCTTTGTACTGGGATTAATGCTACCAATTATAAATTCGTTATATCAAACATGGATACAAACTATTGTGCCCAAAGATAAAATCGGCAGAGTTACATCAATTGATCACGCCTTATCTATGTCGATAGCACCAATTGGAACTATTATAACAGGACCCTTAGCAATATTATTAGGAAATGCTAATTTATTATTGTATAGTGCTCTTTTAATGATCTTAACAACTATTTTAATTTGGAGCTTTTCAAGCATTAGAAGAATAAATTATGATGATCCAAGTTTAATTGATGAAATTAGCTCAAATATAAGTAATATCAAAATCTAGAAACATTTTCCTTTTTTTATTCTTTTAATGCATTAGAAGTTATATTCTAATCTATTAATTATATCCTTTTGAATTGGAGCACCTAAGTCCACGAAAGTTGCGTTATATCCTCCAACTTTAACTATTAAGTCTGGATATTGTTCTGGATGCTTTTGAGCATCTCTTAAGGTTTCAGTTGAAACAACATTAGGTTGTATCTGCATTCCACCTAATTCAAAATAAGATTTAAGTAAGCTATAGAATTTATCCACGTTTTCTTCATTTTTAAGATTTTGTGGATGAATTCTTACATTAACGGCAACTCCGTTTGTAGCTAAATCATAATTCAGTTTCGCGATTGAATTTAGCGTGGCGGTAATTCCATTTTTTTCCCCTTTATTTACAGGTGAAAGGCTATTAGATATTGGCTGCATTGCCTTTCTTCCATCAGCAGTGGGTTTTGTAAAAAGACCTTCCATTACGTGGACTCCCATTGAATAAGCACCAGGATTATATCGACCTCCTCTAATGCATTTATGCTTTACAACTTCAGAACAGTATAAATCCCATAATTCTGATGCAAGTAAATCAATATCTTCTTTATCATTTCCCCATTTATCATATCTATTTATTAATTTTTGTCTAAGTTCTTCTTGACCATTAAAATTTGAATTTAAAATTTGAACTAGTTCTGGTAATAACATTAATTTTTCTTCAAACACTAATTTCTTTATATTGTACAACGAATCCACTAACGTAGCAAAACCATATGCCGTAATAGAAGAGAAATTATATTTAGCTCCACCTTCAGTATAATCTTTTCCACTTTCTACACATCCATCAATTAGAGCAGAGATAAATGGCTGTTGAAAATACTTTATAGTCATATCATCCCCTACTTCTGCTACTTTAACAGATTTCTCAATATTATACCGCAGTTGCAGGATAAATGCATTATATAATTCATCATAGGTTGTAAAATTAATAGGATTTCCCGTTTCTAACCCACTTTTTTGTCGGGTTAAATTACAATATCCATTATTGAGAACTAATTCGAGAACACCGGGTAAATTTACATACATTCTACCAGTTGCTGCAAATGTATTTCCTTGACTAGTAGGTTCAACACATCCTATTATTGCATAATTTTGGGCGTCTTCAATGGTATAACCCGCTTTTTCTAAAGAGGGTATAATTATATCGTCATTATAGAATGCAATTCCAGATGTGAATTGAAACACTTCTATTGCTTTTTTGAAAAATTCTTTTGGAGTAACTTTATGAATTCTGATTGATAAATCAGTTGTTAAAGCCTTGATATTTTTATATGCTTCAAGAAATAGATAAGAAAGTTCATTTGTAGCATCATTTCCATTTCTATCTACTCCTGAAATAGTTATGGTTTGAGTATTTAACCCTAAAGCATTTGAAACCATAGTATAATCTGTTGGTAATAGTGTAACATTCCAAGTAAGCTTTAAATTTAATTCTTCAATCAACTCTAAAGCAAAATCTCTAGTGATCCTATTTTTTTCTAAATCCATCTGATAATAAGACCATAATATCTGATCAAGCCGTCCTAATGCAACTACACTTCTTTGATAAATGATATTTACAATATTTTGAGTAAAACAGATAAGCTGAACAGCTTCATAAAATGTATTAGGAGACTTTATGGTGAGCTTTTCCATCATTTTAGCAATTTCTTCAAGTTCCTTTTTACTTTGCTCATTTTTTTTATTTAAAGACATATTGTACGCAAGTTCAGAGTATCTCTTAGAAAAGTTAATTGCTGCTTCATAACAAATTTTAACAGCTTCATAAAAATTGAATTTTTCATCATAATTTGAGTCATTTTTATTTAATGACGATTGATAAGATTCTACTTCTCTAATAATACCATTATATCCTAATTTCAATAATTTTTCATATCCGATACACATATGCCCTTCGTTTGTACCATTGGCAATAGATATATTAGGGGCAGCTACTTTAATACGATCTAATCCGGTAATCAATTTCCTATCGAATAATTCTTTTGGAATTATATCACCATATAATGCCTTGCCTTTCCAATAAGGGAATATTTTTAAAAGTTCCTCAATTTCACTATCTTCAATATAAAAGGGTTGCAGTTTTCTTTTTCTATATTTCTGAATACTATTTCGATCACCTAAAGTCTTATCATATGAGTATAAGTCTAGAAAGATTTTCTCTCCTAGATTTTTACTTGTCTCATTTCCTACGAGCAACTCGTTTTCTCGGATGAATATTGTCATATTTCTTAAAGTATGAGCTATAGCTTTTGCTCGTTTTATGATCTCAGGATCATTTGGGTATTTTTTATAGATTTCGGTAAAAAATTTCATACGTTCAATACATAATTCATATTTACTTGATAGTAGATTATTTTTCAGTTTTATGGTTCTTTTCATTGCCTTCTCAGTAATCAATTTCTAATCAACTACATTATCTTACAATTACTCTATTTAAATTAACTTGAAATGATAATACTATTTATAATTATTGATTGTATTAAATAATTGAAATTTAATTATGATAAAACATTATAGCGAAATTATTGCTTCTAATTAAATATTAATTTTTAAAAAAATGCCTTTTCCAAATTATCCAGATAAATACCTTGAGAGATCATTTGTAACAGCTAAAGGTTTTTGGAAGTATAAAAAAGAAATAGGAAGAATTCCGAATGTAAAACCCCCTAAAGGAGTTATCGTTTGTTATTCAACCCCATTATTTAATTATATTCTTGAAAACCATTCAGTAAAAAAAATTGACTATATTTTTGGAGATCATTTTTATATTTTAGAGGAGAATGATGATCAATTAGGAATTTGTGGTGGTTTCGGTATTGGTGCTCCAATGGTTGCCATTTTAATTGAAGAACTCAATACTTTTGGTATTAAACTATTTCTATCAATTGGAACTGCTGGTTCATTACAAAAAAGTTTACAATTAAGAAGTTTTGTAGTATGTGATAAATCAATTAGGGATGAAGGTACTTCATATCATTACCTAAAACCTGAAAAATATTCTTTCCCATCTAAAAAATTAACTGAAAAACTAGTTGAAGTTATGAAAGCTATGGATTTAGAGTTTACAGTAGGTACAGACTGGACAATAGACGCTCCTTATCGAGAAACATATCCAGAGATAAAACAATATCAAAAAGAAGGAGTTTTAACTGTTGATATGGAAGCAGCAGCTATATTTGCTGTGGCAGAGTATTTGAATGTTGAAGCTGGGGCAATCTTTACAATTAGTGATTACTTAGGTGAAGATGAATGGAAATTGCATTTTCATTTAACTGAAGAGCATTTAAAAACGTTATTTCTCATCGCTAAAAAAACTTTAAATGCTTTATAATATAAATTTCTTTAATTTTCTAAATTTTATACACCACTCGTGAAATTATATGAATTTCGAAACAATTAAATGGGAATTACAAGAAAATGGTATAGGAATTTTAACTTTAAATAGACCGGAGAAGCTAAATGCGATTAGTTTTCAAATGGAAGAGGAATTGCATTCAATTTTAGATCAGTTGATAGTAAATTTAAATTGTAGAGTCATTATTTTAAAAGGAGCAGGAAGGGCATTCTGCGCAGGAACAGATTTGCAAGAAGGCTTAATTTTAAATTCAAAAAAAATACAAGAGAATTATAAAAAATATTACTTCTTAGATGTTACAGAACCTATTAAAAAAAAGATCTACTATCAATGGAGGATATCTCAGATAATTTTAAAGATGCGAAAAATAAGTCAACCAATCATCGCACTTATTCAAGGACCAGCAGCAGGTGGTGGACTTTCATTTATTTTAGCAGCAGATATACGCATTGTTAGTGAAGAAGCGCAATTTATTAATTCGCCGATTAATATCGGACTTACTGGAGCTGATATAGGAGCGAGTTACTTTTTACCACGTTTGATAGGAATGTCAACAGCAGCAGAAATATTATATATAGGAAGAACTGTTAATGGTAAAGAAGCAAAAGAAATAGGATTAGTTAATAGACTTGTTGAAAAAGATAAACTATTAGATGCTGCAATGGAATTAGCAGAAGAAATGTTAAAGAAAAGCCCCATAGGATTACGTATGACTAAGAAAGCTATTAATTTAAGTCTTGATTCACCTAGCCTAGACACAATTATTCAATTTGAGAATAGCTCACAAGTTATTACTTTCTCCTCCAAGGATATGAATGAAGCCTCTAGCGCATTTTTTGAAAAAAGAGACCCTAAATATTCTCTTAAATAAGTTAATTTTTTCTTATTTTATATAATTCTAAAAACAACACAATCTAATAGTTTTCGCACTGAAATCAAATTGTTAAATCAAGCTATAGAAATATCTTAGTGAGATTAGTGAGATTAAAGTATCTTTTTTAACTCAATAAGATTTTTAATATTAAAATCCGCTAATTCTTGAATTTTTCCTTCAGGATTGAAAAAGCAAGATTTAATATTAATCGCACGTGCAGTTTGAATATCAATTTCTCTATCACCAATTGATATAACTTTCTCTCTTGGCAATTTATTTTCATTAATTACATATAAAAAAGATGCAGGATCTGGCTTGTTTGGAAAACCATCTTCATATGTAATTATTTTTTCAAAATATTTTTCCATAATATAGTAACTTAGTAATTTAGATAAGGTTTTAATCCCTCGATGAGTGACAATAAAGTTCTTACCACCATTTTTTTGAATATATTTAAGTATTTCTTCTGCTCTTGGAAAGGGAGTTTGCTGAGATTCTATATTTACCCCATATCCTTTATTAAACAAATCTTGAAATTCTGATAAACTTATCTTGAAATCTGAGGTGATTTTGTTAAAACAAAATTTTAAGCCTATTTCACACCATCCTTGGACTTCTTTCAAATTTAAATCAATTTTATAGTTATTCTTCATGATTTCTACTATTACTGAAGCTATATGTGGATAAGTATTAAATAATGTGCCATCAAAATCCCAAATAATATACTTAAAATTATGCATAAATAGCAATTATTTATAAGAAAATGAGTTATGTAATTAAGAAATATAATAATTTGTTGATTAATAATTTATTTTCAATATCTGTAAAATATAAAGTCGTCCTTGGTTGGGGATCTAATCAGTTATGATAAATTCAAAATTAATAAAAAAAAAGATAATTAGTAGTTTATTTACTTTTTTATTTGAACTTTAGGAGTAATTTTTGATGCTCCACCAAAATTTGTAATAACAGGACAATGGTTAAAGACTTTATCCATAAGATCATTAATTTTATCTTCTGAAGCATCTGCTTTAATTCTTATTACAGGTTCAAGTTTATCATATCCAGCAAGTTTACTATCATCTATTCCAAAAAGTGCACCAAGATTGATATGTCCACGTGAAAACACTTTCATTTCTTCAATTTTAATATCCATAATCTTGGCCCAAAATTTAGTTACAGCAATTATACAAGCACCAATTGATGATAAAATAACTAATAAAGGAGAAGGACCTTTATTTGAGCCACTTAATCCGCCTGGAGCATCAATAAGCAATTCAAAAGGTTCTCCTGCTGAATTGCCCATTATACAATTTACCTGCATACCCTCAGAAAGCATCTCACATTCTATATTAAAATTTTTCTCTCCAGCATTCCAATCTGCCTTAATTGCTTCATAAGTTTCTTCAAAACTTGGCATAACTTATCACTCTGAAAATCCTTTTTTCTTTATTTATTATATTATAAAATGAATATTTATTCAGAATTTTATGATCTATAGAAAATGACGTTAAATATAAAACTATTGGTTAGGAAAATAAATTTAAAATGTTTAAAAAAAATTAAGAATTATAATTTAAAATAATAATTTTTATCATTATACTAGACTTTTGTATTTTTATCAAAAAGACTCCAAAAGGTAATTTAAAATTGGAAGCAAAAAAAGTATCAGAATCTAAAATTGAACTTACTCAAGTAATGATGCCAGAACACTCTAATGCTACGGGTAATGTTCATGGAGGATATATCTTAAAATTGGTTGATCAAGCAGGAGCTATAGTAGCAGCAAGGCATACTCATCGTAATTGTGTCACGGCTTCAGTTGATCGAATGGATTTTATATCTCCAGTTTATGTTGGGAATTTAGTTTTTGCTAAAGCATCAATAAATTATGTTGCAAATACATCTATGGAAATCGGAGTAAGAATTGAAGCAGAATGTTTAAGAACTGGAACACACACGCATGTTGGTTCAGCATACCTTAGCTTTGTTGCTCTAGACGAGAATGATAAACCGGTTAAAATTCCACAAATTATCCCAGAAACAGAAGATGATCGCCGCAGATATGAAGAGGCTAAAAAAAGAAGAGAATTTAGATTACAACAAGTGAAAAAACATAAACATAGCCAACAACCATGCATAGTAAGACTTGAGAAATTAAAATAATCAGAAGTACTAAATAATTCAAATCTGATTTTGAAATTTTCCTATATAGTTTTTATAAAATTGAAAATATAATTATTCATATTGAAAAAGAGAGTAATCATGGAAGAACCTAAAAAAAGTCCAAAACTAAAGCGCAGAGTTTCCTTATTTGCACTTACTGTATATGGTGTAGGAAATATATTAGGTGCAGGGATATATGCGTTAATAGGTGAAGTTTTGGGAAAAACAGGAAATCTATCATGGCTAGCGTTCGTATTAGCTTCTATTACTGGAGCTTTAACAGGATTATCATATGCCGAACTTTCTGCAATGTTCCCTAAAAGTGCTGCGGAATTTGTTTATACAGAGGAAGCATTCAAGAAAAGGAGTCTGTCGTTTATATTAGGATGGATAATTATTTTTTCAGGGATATTATCCGCGGCTACTGTTGCTCTAGCTTTTGGAGGTTATCTAGCCGATTTAATCAATGTACCTTCAATATTTGTTATTATAAGTTATAGCATTTTACTTGTTATAGCCCTCAGTATTATAAATTCACTTGGTATCAAGACATCCACTAGAACTAATATCATATTTACATTAATCGAAGTGTCAGGTTTAATTATTATTATTATCCTTGGGTTCTTTGGAAAACGTGAACCAAATTATTTTGTACTTCCCTCAGGAGCATCTTTTGCAGCTATATTGTCTTCAGTTGCTTTAATCTTTTTTGCATACATAGGTTTTGAAGATATTGCTAATATCGCGGAGGAAGTTAAAGAACCTCAAAAGAATATACCTAAAGCCATAATTTATTCGATTATTATCACTACTATTCTCTACTGCATTACTGCTATTTCAGTAATCAGTATATTACCATATGGTGACATTGCAGATTCTGATGCTCCTTTAAATGAAGTCGCTGCAGAAGTTTTAGGACCAGGAGGTGGAATAATCATGTCTTTTATTGCATTATTTGCCACTGCAAATACGGTTCTTATAATGTTAATCGTAACTTCTCGTATGATGTATGGTATGGCTAGAGATAAAGCACTACCAGAAAAATTAAGTAAAATCTCACCAGAATTTAGAACTCCGACAACTGCAGTAGTGCTAACCATGTGCTTTACATTAATTCCGATCTTATTTGGGGATATTTCAGTAGTTGCTCACGCAACTGTTTTTGGTGTGCTTATTAATTTTATCTTGGTTAATATAAGCTTACTTGCTTTAAGAAAAAAGAAACCAGATATAGAAAGACCTTTTAAATTAAAACCGAGTATTAAAGGATTTCCAGTAATCGCTTTATTAGGATCAATTATTTGCATTGCTTTATTATTCACTTTTAATTGGTATGTTATTCTTATTCAGATAATCATTATAATCTGTGGAATCGTTGTTTTCTATGCTATGAAATCAAAAATAGATACTAAATCAATAGGAAAAATAAAGAGTTAATTCGAATTATTATTTTTTTTTAGAGCTTCAAGTAAAAAATCTGTAATATATTTACATTCTTTACCTGCTTCAGTCTTATAATTTACATATCTAAAATTAAAAACACATAAAGGACAAGAGGATGCTATCTCCTTAGTTTCTATATTGTTAAACAATTGGTTGCCGATTTTTATGCAAATACTGCTATCAACACCTCTAATTCCGGAACCCGATCCGCAACACGGACAATGGTCATGTTCCTCGATCAATTCTTTAACTTTTATTCCACATTTCTTTAACAATTCTCTAGGCTCATTATAAAGGGGACCATTTAAATATTTTCTACCAAGCCTACAAGGATCATGGTAAGTTATTGATTTATTAATAGAATTTAATATTATTTTCCCATTTTTCTCTAATTCATAGATAACCTCAATTATGTGTTTTACTTCAATATTAAAATCTTTGAAATATTTTCGATATACTTTATCAAACGCATATAAGCATCCGCCACAGGTAACAATTATATTTTTTATTCCAATCTGTTTAAAAAGCTCAACATTTTCTTTGAATAATTTTTTAGCTAAATGAAGATTTCCAGCAGAATAGATATACTCACCACAACAAGGTTCTTTTTCTAAAATTTTGAAATCATAATTTCCTTCTTTCAGAAGTACATATGAAGCACTAGCACTTTCTTTTACTCGAAAAGAAGACATACATCCTAAGAATAATAATGTATCAGATTTTTTTTTTTCAAAGAGCTCAGCATCACGATATATATCTGGAATCCAATCTAACCGCTTTTCAGGATCTCCATTAACACTATTATCTTTTTCAATAATTCCCTTAATAATTTTATTATGAATATCTAAAGGTGCTTTACCTTGTTCTACTAATTTCATTTTAGCTGAATGAATAATATCTGCGATAGGGATATTTTGCTGACAAACTCGATCACACATTCCACATAAAGTACACGTGTATAATCCAATTCGTTCTTCTTTAGAAATATCTTCATTTTTAAAGACTTTTTCAGAGATTTTTATTCGTCCATTTGGGGATTTTAATTCTTCTTGAGTGACAGAATAAGTATCACATGAATCCTTGCATGATTTACAATCAATACAGGATTGTATTACGTCTAAAATTTCTTTTTCATTCATTTATAATTCATCAAGAGTTAGTTCAAATAATTTATTTATATTAGAATATCCTACAATTTCATCTCTTAGGAATATTTTAAATGGTAGTTTTACATCTTTATATGGATTAAGAATATTGAGTAAAAATAAATGTTCAGGTTTTTGAAAATTATTTTTTAAACCTTCACCTACACCATCAGAATATTGATACTGTTGAAGTACAAAGATTCCATTAAATTCATTTTTTTTAAGAAAAGCAATTATTTCATGAATATCATCTGGCACAATTAAGTTTTCCACATATGTTGTTCTAATTTCAAGATCAATATCTTTTTGTTTATTTACAAGATTAAATGTTTCAATTATTAGGTTGGGATCGATATTTCCACCAGTAATTTCTTTATATCGTTCTTTTTTTAATGGTCCTTTTAAATCTAAAGCAATTCTATTAATATATGGGAGTAATTTTTTAATAATATGAGGTGTAGTCCCGTTTGTATCTAAACTTAAATACTTACCAATTTTTCTAATTTCTCTACATAAATCTATCAAATCTTGTTGAAGTGTGGGTTCTCCTCCACTAATACTAACCCCACTAATTAATAGATTACTCCTAACTTGTTTAAGCACTTCATTAATTACCATATCTTTTCCTACATTTGGTTGTAATAGGTATTTATTATGACAAAAACTACAACTCAAATTACAACCAACTGTAAAAATTACCATTGAAGATCTATTAGGAATGTCCTTAGTACTTATATCAATAATTCCTCCAATTCTCATAAATTCTAATAAACCTTTTAAATAAAATTATAATTTTTATAAAATTAGTGATATTTTTAGTCATTTAAATAAATTCAGTGAAAGGTATTTTTAAAATCATTTCAATAAATTTCGACTAAGATACAATCTTTGTATTTAAATTAATAAATTCTTTTGATCAATACTGATAATATTTTTTAAAAATAATCAAAAGCTTTTTTAATATTCATAATTTTTTCTAATTACAATTTAGTATAAATTTAATTATTTAATTAGGTATAGAAGAATTGACTTTTCAAGATTTGATTTTTTTCCTTAAAAAGAAAGGTTTCAGGGACACTTTCCAAGTCCTAATGCAATCTAAAGACCATAAAGTAGATAAGCACACATTTTATAATGAGCTGAACAAATTCTCGTACTATAATTCATTCTTTAGAGTGAAAGAAGACCTAATCAAAAAAGGTCTTATTGAAATTGAACAGAATAATAAAGTAAAATACATAAAACTTACAAAGAAAGGCTTAGAGGTTTATAAGAAATTACATGAAATCAGTGATTTGATTAAAAGCAACTAGTGAAAATCTTAAAACTGGTAATTATCAATAATTAAATTAAAAACTTTTTCATTTTTTCTTTTCAATTCAAAAAATAAATTCTCAGGTTAAAGGATATAAAGATATTGATATTTAAAAGGCTTGTTGTTGGTCCGCTTGAAACAAACTGCTATATTTTTGGTTCAGAAATTACAAGAGAAATAGTAATTATTGATCCAGCTGATGATACAACCACAATAATTAATACAATAGAGAATTTGAATGCAAAACCTATAGCTGTCTTATTAACACACGGACACTTCGATCATTCAATGAAAATAGGTAAAGTTTTAAGATATCATAAAATTCCACTAATGTACAATAAGAAAGAATATGAATCGGGGATATATACTCAAAGACAAGCAAATAAGTGGTTAAAGCAAGGAGATACTCTAAAAGTAGGGGACATTTTAATCAATATATTAGAGACCCCGGGACATTCACCTGGTGGATTATGTTTCTATTCAAAAGATGTTAAAGAATTTAATGGTCAAGAAATTGATGGAATACTATTTTCAGGAGATTTAATTTTCAGAAGGAGTGTAGGGAGGTCAGATCTTCGTGGCGGAAATCAAAATCTTTTATTTGAATCAATTAAACACAAAATTATGTATAATCCAGAACTTACAGATAATTTTCTTATGTGTCCAGGTCATATGGGGTTATCTACAATAGGAGAAGAACGAGCAAGTAATTCTTTTAAACAATTCTTTTTATAAGCTAAAGTTCTATTCAAGTAAAAATTTTAATATTTTCTAAAAAGTAATTCACCTTTCCGCTTCCTCCAAATATAAAAGATATTTCTTTTATGAAAAATTCCATTCTTTCTTTTTTTGTTCGCAAAGATGAATTAAAATACCCAATAAATAAGTTAATAAATAAATTTAGAATTTTTTTTAAATTGATTGAAGCCTTTTTTTCTTTTATGTTTTTATCACATTTTAAAATAACTTCAATCTTATATTCATCATCCAAAGTTTTGAATATCTTACTATTTCCAAGTTCAATTATTTTAGCCTCTTTTTTCCCAATCTTTAAAGCAAAAGTTTTGATTACAGAAAAAAATCGAGAGATATTTGAATAATCAAAGTCATCAGATCGTTCATTAAGGCTTTCATAAGAAAAGATAAGTTGACTTTCCCCATTTATTATATATAAAGCTTCAATTTTTTCCATTTTAATTTATAAAAATATTAAGTCTTATTCAAAAAAGAATATCTTTAATATAAATTTTTAAAAATATTAAATCTATTATAATATTAAAAATTAGAATATATCTTGAAGGTGTAGTTGAGATTATAAATCGTGCTGAAGTGAAGTCAATCATCCGACGCTTCGAGGAACGCGAAGGTGTTAGGGGAGTAATTATATGTGATTCATCGGGCTTGCCGATAGATTCGAATATGGATATAGAAATAAGTGAAGAAGTAGCTGCTTATGTTACATCACTCATTGGGAAAGGAAAGCAAGTTGTTGAAGCATTAAAAGAGGGGACATTGAAATTCATACGATTAGAGACGGCTACAGGTGGGAAATCACAAGAAACTATGGTGGCGTTAGAGGAGAACCTAATTTTAATTATTTTAAAATAAATTTTATAAAGTGTAAATTTTTCAATTTTCCTTTTTTATATATTTGATAAGTTTAAATTTCTTTAAATTATATATATATTTAAGATAATATCTTAACCAATCAAAGTAACTTATTTCAGAATTAAAGACGATAAAAATTATTTTATATGAGCAGTATTTTTATGAATAAAAAAGAACTTGAAAAAAAATTAGCAGAATTAATGGATATAGTTCCTGAGTGTGAAGGTTTGATTGCTGCTGATTCACAAGGGAAAGTAATAGTTGGTCAGACCATAACTGAAATGGACCATGGGAAAATTGCAAAGGCGTGTGCCGCAATTATCAAGGATTCTAATAATTTAGGAAGCGACATTGGAAAAGGGGGTTTAAAAACTACAACTATCGAGTTTGAGAATGGCTTTGCTGTTTTAGTGGGTGGTTCAGATAAAAATGCATTAATTGCTCTAGCTGGCCTTGATGGTAAAGCCTCATTAGGCCTACTTAAACGTAATTTGATTTCAATTTCTAAATTATAATTTTATTTTTCTTATTAAAAAATAGTAATTTAGGTCAGAAAAAAATTATTTTTTAGCTTTTTTCTTTTTGTCACTTAGCCCTTTTTCTTCTAATAAAGAATCTAAATCAGTAACTTTTTTCTTTTTAACTTCCTTTGGTTCTTCTATTTCTTCTGGAATTTTTTTAGGTATGGGAGTAAGTTTTTTAGGTTTTTTTGTTGGTTCTTTTTTCAAATCAGACACTAATACATATTTTGCTTTTCTTGGTCTCTTTTTGGCTACTTCTTCAACTGGTGTTTCAATTTTCTTTTTAATTCTCTTCGCATAAAGTAAAGTTATGATCCAAATCAATCCAAATGAACCTATTATTAGAAAAATTAGATATTCAATAAAGTAATCATAGAAGGGAGGATCAAATACATCAAAAGTCGTTTGTTTGCTAACTGTAATATTTTCATTTGTTATGATATTTTGAGCAGTAATGGAAATTGAAATATTTAGTTTTTTAATTTCAGGTATTCCTATCTTAATCATTACAAGAGAAGATTCTCCAGGTGTAAACCGATTTAGTGTTGTATAATCTATTTCTACGATTGAATATTGCAGCCCATCATTGACCTGAATATCGATATTTTTCTCCAAAATTTGCAAAATAGATTCTCCGATGTTATTCAAAGTAATAGATATTGTAATAGCTCTATTCTTATAGATAAGAACCTCATTTTGTTGAATTGATATTGAAAGATTATTGGATTGTATAAATAAATTTATTGTTACATTTTTAGATACCCCATTTATTAATGAATCACCGTCCCAACTTAATCTTAGTAATATATAATCTTCGAAATTGAGGGTCTTAGTATCAATTGAAAATGTTGTAGAACCATTAATATCTGTAAAATCTGAGTCAATATAAACCCATGAATTAGATTCATAATGATGACAAGAAACACTTTCATTTAACAATATATCTCCAAACTCTGTAGTTAAAACAGAGCTAAGATTAAAAACTTGTCCATTAATGGGATTTTCAGGATCTATAATAATATTGTTAAATTTACTGTTAAGAATTAGGGAAAATTGATAATAAAATTGATTATATGAGCTTACATAATTTTTATCTATTATATTAATTAAAAAGGATGTTTTATTTGGTAAATATAAGCATTCATCTCTCTCAAAACCATTTAAAATGTACCAGCTTGGAGTTTCTTCAGCAATTCTTAAAGCTATTATATTTCCATCAAAATTATTGCTTGTTTCATTACTAAGTAGTGAATAATAGCTACTTTCAAATATTCCTGCAATATCATTTCCAACAAAGATAGTTACCAATGTTTTAACGCCCCCCAATCTAACTGGGGCATTTACACCTTCCCACACTTTTGTAGTTTTATTCAATGATGGTATTGTCAAATCAATATCAAATTCATACGAATCATCTGGATGCCCTGAAAAATTTAGGCTAACTGTACTTGAAGTTGCATTCGCGATAATCCATTCTTCATTAATATAAGATACAAATCTGACATTTACAGATATATCAATAGGGATAAATTCATGCATATTAGAAATTTTTGTTTTAATATTAACCACTTCTTCGGGGTTTAATATATCTTGACTTTGCATGAAAGTTTCAATTAAAATAGGTAATTGATTACCTCCAATCTCATAAATAATTTGCTCATCTAAATCAGAATTATTAATAGGATAAAAACCAGGTTGTGAAATACCTGTTGTTTCATTTATAGATGCAATTAACAAAGTATAGTTATCAAATACTTTATTATTTATCTTTCCACTAAGAATATTTTGTTCCCTATATGATGAATAATTACAACCTTCTAATTCAAGGTCATAATAATCGATGTAAATAGTAATTTTATTGCAGCCAACAGCAGAACCATTTTCCCAAAAATATCCTAAATGATATTCTCCAAACTCAGAAATACTCGTATTTACAGAAAAGATAGTATCATTGTTAAAATCATATGAAAGTACAGAATCATGAATTACACCATTCGATGATTCTTTTTGAGCAATTAGGACTCCATTTGGATCATAGAAAGTTACATTTGCATATCCAGTTGTGGGATTTGGGGCATTTTGATGATTATCTTGTATATCAACACTTACAATTATATCATCTCCATACATAAAACCATTTGATTCCCAAAAAATTTCTTTATAGTTAATATAACTATGCATTTCGGAAATAAAATTGAAACTTGTTAAATTCAAGGAATAAATCCCTCCAATATTAGCAACAGTTGCGTTTACCACTATCTTATTTTGCATTTCAGTTAACTCAAATTCTCCTCCTACTTCAGGTAATATTTCTATATCACCTGGTTTTGTTAAGTTATTCGCAGTGAAATAATCATTATAAACGAACCAAAACTCTTGAAAATTCCAATTATTAAAATTTGGACTAGCTTTAATAAAACTAAAATTAAAAGTCCATTTTGGAGATTCACTATAACTTGCATAATAAGTGGATGTAGCACCTTCAACCCAATATGCATTTACAGAATAGGAAACATTAAATTTGAAACCCTCAATAATAGATTTATTCCATGAGAGATCAACTTGGAATCGATCGACATTATCATCAATAGGCGTTGAAAATGTATGGTTCCATCGGCCTATACCCCATTCTAAATAAGGTGTTTTAGATTTATTTACTACATTTTCAATAGAATAATCTTGGATTTTTAAACCATCATCTCCAAAATCGGATGGCATATATCCTCTAGAAACATTTAGTTTAAAAGAACTTGCATCTAATGGAGAAGTAAAAAACCCTGGTATTATTTCTTTTACAGCATTATTCCATGTAAAACCATTATTTTCAGTAGTTTTTAGTTGATGTTCAGTTCTATTATCTCCGAAATTAGTCCAAGGTAGGGTCACTAAACTATAAATCGGATTAGAAATGTTACATTTAATAACTATGAAATAATTGTATAATTCCAAATCCTTAGTATTATCCGTATTAAATGGGAAATAAGATAGGTTGTCCCCACTATAACTAATTACAAAGGAATCGATTAATGAGGTAAAATTCATATTTGGTTGTATATTTACCGTTCGTAGATTATCCCCCCAAGGATCTACATCAAAATCTCGAATCAATGTTGCATTTGCTTTATAAAGTGTTATGTTTAATTCCGCATTAATTGCTTCTTGAACATCGAGTGTGCGAATCCAGGCATAAAATCCGTTGACAGTTGACTTTTCTCCTTTCAAATCGAATTCTAATGCAACATATTCCTGGTCTGTAATTGGTAAATCAAGGGGATAGATCGCTCGCATATCAAATTTACGCGCTCTAATTTCGAAATATCCGAGGTCAGAACGCTCAAAAATATATTGAATATAGACACTGTCTGTGGAGTCAATAAAGTTTAAATTTGTATTGATAGATCGACTTTCAATTGCTCGAATAACTGAATCACCTTCAATTGAAATAGCATCTACTACAGTCACCCAGTTAGAATTAACATCATCATACAATCTGATAGTTAAATTAGCATCTTGATTAGCACTTAATCTCATAGATGCGATAAAACCTAAGATTTTTGATTTATTAAATGGCAAGTTATAGTAGTTAGATAATTCCGTATAACCTGCGTCAATTGTGAAATTTATAACCCCATTATCGGCACCAATCCAATAATATGTGTTATCATTGATATCTGTTAAGTCATCAAAATCTCCCTCATAGACTATTCCATTATTTATTGGTTCCTGCAGTTCAGAATACATTGTACTAGGATTAAATTGATAAGAGATAAAATCTTCTGCATAAAGGGCACTATCATCTTCTATAATATATTCTGTTGTATAATTATTTTGAAATGTAAAATTAAAATCTCCAGACGTAAGATACATTTCTTCCGAAGAGAGTGATGGAATTTCAAAATACTCCTGAATATCATTGGTATTTTCAGACATATTACTTGTATAAATCCGAACATTTTGATCATCTCCAGCACCAATGATGGTATAATCTATATCACTACTTAAAGGTAAGGTTTCTATTTCTTTATTCTCAAAATTATTATTTTCTTCTTCTAAATTTAAATTGGTTAGAATTTGTATATTAGTTATAAATATTAAACTTATGAAAAATACTACGACAAAAATACGCTTTATTTCTTTTTTACGTCGAATCAATAAATCAACTGTAATATCTAGTTTTTGATTATTAAATTAATTAAAAATATTAAAATTTCCTAAATTTTTTAAATTTTTTAGTTTGTTTTAAGTTATATCAAAATATTCTAAAGTTTCACAATATAACAAAAACTCAATTAAGAGATCAATATTATTAAAGGTTATATGACTGAAGAAAAAATTTTAAATGAAATTGATAAAAATAGGGAAGATTACATCACCTTTTTAAGAGAATTAATAGCAACAGAATCCTATAATCCTCCTGGAAATGAAAAAAATGTTGCCTTAAAAATTGAAAAATATTTAAAGGACGCAGGTATAGGTTGTGAAATTTTTCCCTTTGGAGACAATAGAGCAAATTTAATCACTTTTCTTAATGATAATTTCAAGGGAAAGAATCTTTTATATAATGCACATATGGATGTAGTTCCTCCGGGAATTGAAGAGGAATGGAAATATCCTCCTCTCTCTGCGTTTATCAAACGTAAAAAGTATATGTATGGGAGAGGGACAGTGGATATGAAAGCAGCATTAGCGGCGATGGTGATATCATTAACAATATTGAAAAAAATTGGGATTAAGACATCAAGAAATTTAATTGTAAATGCAGTTGCAGACGAAGAAACGGGTGGTACATTAGGAACAGGGTGGTGTTTGGAAAATATTCTAAAACCAAGATCAATTAAATGTGATTTTGTTTTAATTGGAGAACCTAGTGGACTATCTCCACTCCCAAAAACAATAATTTTTGGTGAAAAAGGTCATCTTCTAATAAAAGTAATTACAAATGGAAAACCAGCTCATTCCATGGTACCTTTTATGGGTGAAAATGCCATCTATATGATGAGTAAAATAATAGAAAATTTAGATAAACTGGATGAATTTGTTCCAAAAGTTGATCCACCACTTTCATTAGAGGAACTAAAGAAACTGGTTAATAAAGTTTTTCCAAATGAAGAAATCTTTAACCGTATATATAATGATCAGCCTTTATTACGAAACATAATGAAATCACTAACCGTATTTACTAAGAGTGTAAATATGATTGAAGGTGGTATTAAAGAAAATATTATTCCCGATCACTGTGAAGCGATCATTGACTTTAGGCTATTACCCGGACAAACAGCAGGAATGATTTTAGAAGGTTTAAAAAAATTAATAGACCATATTGGTTTCGAAGTACAAGATGTATCTTCAGATGTTCCAAAGGAAGTTTTTGTCTCTTTAGAAATTTATCATGATGGACCATCTTCAATCTGGAAAGAATATCATAAATCCGAAATGGTAAAAAAATTAAAGGAAGTTGTAGAAAAAGTTTATAATAGAGAATCTTTCTTTTTTATTGCTCCAGGAGCAACCGATGCCCATTTTTATCGTAATAGTGGATATTGTGAAAAAACTATTCATTTTGGGCCTGGAAGTGCTAATGAAATGCATGCAATAAATGAGAATATCGAAATTCAAGATTATATTGATGCTATCAAAATTTACACATTATTTGGTTATAATTATTTAAATTATAAATAAACAAAATTTTCCTAATTTAATTCTTATTTAAATAATGGTATCGAAGAAAATTTGCAAGACTTTAAAATAGAGGATACAGTCCTTCTTCTTGATACTTCAAGGTCTATGTTAAGAAGAGACTTTAAACCTAATAGACTTATAGTTGAACTTCAGACAGCTAGAAATTTTATTCAATCCAAATTATCAATTGACTTAAAAGATAGGATTTCGATATTGACTTTTGGGGAAGCTCCTAAAATGGTAATCTCCTTTGCTTACAATTCAGATAAATTAATAGAATCTTTGACAAAAATTCAAATCTCAGGTAAAGGACGTTTACATGACGGATTAGCTTTTGCTATGCAAATGCTTATTGAAGAAATGCGAAAAATAAGTGGTAAAGTGCCAAGGATTTTCATAATAAGTGATAATAAATTACAAATTGATCCTATAAAGATAGAACAAATTATTAATATTGCTAAAGGATTGGGAATATATATCGATGTTTGCCAATTAGGGGTGACACAAGATTACCAATTGAGCATATTAGAAAGAATAACTAAGATTACGAAGGGAAAATTTGGCTTTTTCAATAATTCAAAAGAACTAATAAATGCTGGAAAATCTTACGCTTCAAAAAAAGAATTAAAAGATGAAATAGATTACTTTTCTCCTGATAAGCAAGATAAAATTCCCCCCTTGATTAGTGAAATTGCTCTTCCTTTGAGAAGACCTACTGTCTTAGAAATTAGTTTAATGATGAGTGGAAAAGATCGAAGTCAACAGAAATGCCAAATATGCCATTCACTTAAAGCTCCCATAACAGGATCAGACTTCTTTTCAGAAGGAAGATATTGCACATCATGTGGTAGACCTATGCATCTGTCTTGTGCTGCAATGTGGGCAAAAAAAACGGAATATACCGAAAAAGTATTTCGATGCCCCTTTTGTTTTTTTTTGTTAGAATTGCCAAAATCCACACTAAAACTACTAGAAGAAAAAGCTGAGAGTGCTCAAAAAATAACAATATTAGAGGATAATATAAGCCAAACTACAGAGATGTTATTAATTCCAGAAGAAAATGTAGATAGAATCGATCAATCATGCTCATATTGCCATAGTATCTTTTTAGGAGATTTTAAAGTCTATCAATGTGAAATATGTCATTCTTATTATCATGAACCATGTCTTGAAAAAATGAAAAATGAAATCAAAGCTTGCAGATATTGTGGTGCTAAAATTACATTTGACTAAATCATTTTAAATTTCATTTATTTAAAATATTTAAGAGATCCTTCTTTTTATTAATCAGAATTAGAGGTGAGTTTAAATTGACTACGATTAACAAAACTAAATGGGTCATCACTTCAGCTTGGCCTTATGTGAATGCTATTCCCCATTTAGGAACTATGATTGGAAGCGTTTTATCTGCAGACATATTCGCTAGGTATCTCAGATTAAAAGGAGATGAAGTTGTTTTTGTTTCAGGCTCAGATTCCCATGGAACTCCTGTTGCTGTAGCAGCTAAAAAGCAGAATGTAGCTGTGGAAGAATTAGCTACGAGAAACCATGAAATCACTAAAAATTTGTTTAAAGAATGGAAAATTTCGTATGATAATTATACAATCACCCATAATCCTACTCATATTAGATTTGTTCAAGAGTTTTATCTTGATGTTCAAAAAAATGGATATATCTTAGAAAAAGAGATTGAATCGCTATATTGTGAAAAAGATAATCTCTTTCTCCCAGATAGATTTGTAGAAGGGATATGTCCGCATTGTGGTTTTGAAGATGCACGAGGAGATCAATGTGATAACTGCCAAAAGTTGTTAACACCTCTCGAATTAAAAAAACCAAGATGCGCTATATGTGGTAATTCTCCTAAAATTCAATCAACAAAACATTGGTACATGAATTTTCCCAAACTACAAGAGCGTTTAAAAAAATTAATTGAAAATAACGAGATTATCCCCCAAAATGCTCGACAAATGTGCTTAAATAGTATTGCAGAAGGACTTCCTGAAAGAGCAATTACGCGAGATTTAGAATGGGGAATCCCAGCACCATTTAAAGGAGCTGAAGGAAAGACTATATATGTGTGGTTTGAAGCGGTACTTGGCTATATAAGTGCTTGTTTAGAATGGGCAGAAAAATTGATAAATGAACCAAAAAAATTTGATTACTTTTGGAAAGATGATAATACAAAAACAGCTTACTTTATTGGAAAGGATAATATAATTTTTCATTTGATTGTATTTCCTGGTTTATTAATGGCTTACAATGATGATAAAACCGAGAAAGAGAAGTTAGTCTTACCTTACAATGTCTCATCAACTGAATGGTTGATGTATGAAAATGATAAATTTTCAAAATCTAGAGGAGTTGGAATATGGATTGATGAAGCACTAGAATTAGCTCCACTAGATTATTGGCGTTTTAATTTGATTTATAATAGACCTGAAAAAAGTGATACATCATTTCTTTGGTCTGAATTTGCCAATAACATCAAGACTTTAAATGATGTTATAGGAAATTTTATCCATCGAATATTGACGTTTTTAAATAAACAATTCAAAAGTACAATTCCTAATAGGATAAGATTTGATGATCTTGATAGAGAATTTGTGACTAGGTTAAAATCGATAGGTAATTTAGTAGGTGAATTATTAGACAAATTTGAATTGAGAAGAGCGTTAAGAGAAATTGTTAATTTTGGAAGAGATGGAAACGTTTACCTAAATAATAAGGCACCTTGGCATTTGATAAAAAAAGATAAAAATGCTGCTGGACATGTCTTTAATTTATGTGCCCAAGCTGTTTATGCCTTAGCAATTTTATTAGCTCCATTCATTCCTGATACATCCGAAAAAATTCTAGATTATTTAAATATTCCAGAAAAATTAAATCAATTGTCATGGAATAGTATAAATGAGAATGCTCTTAAAGAAGGGCATAAAATTAAAGTTCCAATGCCAATTTTCCAAAAATTAGAGATAAATGAATTAAGAGAAAAACTAAGTCAAATTAGAAAGAATAAAGGAAAACAAGGTGTTAAAAAATTGGTTTCTTATGAAGATTTTAAAAAACTAGATATAAGGGTTGCTTTAATTGAGAAAGTTGAAAAAGTTCCAAAAGCAGATAAGCTTTATAAACTCTTTGTTGATCTGGGAACTGAAAAAAGAACATTAGTAGCCGGATTAGCAGAACACTATAAAGCTGATGAATTAATTGGTAAAAAGATTGTTATTTTAACTAATTTAGAACCAAGAAAATTAAGAGGAATTTTAAGCGAAGGCATGCTTCTTGCTGCTGTGGAAGGTGATAAAGTATCTATACTAACACCGGATAAAGATTTACCTTCCGGTGCTAAAGTCGAATAAAAGATTTTAGATTTTTACCATTTTTTTCTTTTTTTAAATTTATAATTTTAAGGAGAATAAAGGATTTAAGCGAGCAATAATTTCTCCAAGGTCCAATTGGATTGTTTTGAGAATTATATCACGCCCTCTATACTCAAATTGTAATTCTCTAACATTTCTAATTATTTTCAATCTACTTATATTTGATTTTAAAGAAGTAACAAAATATCTTTGATCTTTATATTCAAGTACATCTTGAACTTCTACAATATCAGACAAAAGATAACCACCTCCGTGAGGTAATATATCCGAATTCTGTAATAAATCCAAAAGTTCTAATTTTTCTGCTCTGTCTAAAAGATTTATATTCCTTAATGTTGTTTCAGTTAAATTTTTTTTACCTTTAAATAGATAAGCAGCAATATCTGGCCTAAGAGTCGTTGGAAATATATTAGAGGTTATGATTTCACAATTGGTGTCTGTACAATTGCTTCCTAAATACATATTATTATAATCTTTTAGAAATTGATGGGGTTGATTACAAATAACCTTATAGTCATAATCACACAAGTTATCAGCTATAATTTCTCTTTTTTTACTTGAAAATTCTAGAGCTTTATTATTAAAATTTGAATATTCCTTTGCATCAGTATCTAATAAAATGAATTGCTTTCCAAATTTAGTATCCTCTTCAATTGCTCTTTCTTTTAACGTTTTCGATTTATCTACATAAAGTCCTATCCCATATTTATCATCTCTAAATTCCGGAGCAGATCCATGAATCATAATTATATAAGGAGGAATGTCTATATCTGATAGATTTCTTGTTTCTAGACAATTAATAAAATGATTAGATATTCCATAATCCCAATTAATTAGGATATCATTATGGTATAGTTCTTTAGATTTTATATCATCGATCTTTTTGATTATTTCATATGGATCTGGAACCTCTTTTATACCTCCAATAAGTATTCCACAGCAATTAGGTTTTATATTAAGAAATATCAATTTTTCCTTGCCAGATCCCCAATTTAATCTTCCTCCATATCCTAAACCAGAGTTCCATCGAAAATTATTTCTTGAAATTGTCTCGTCTGGTGAAGAAATAAACGTTGTTTTAGGTTCAAATCCATATCTCTCTTGAATAATTTGAAATTGTGCTATTCCATATTTCATATTGGCTTTACACAATTGAGATGCTCCATCATTTAATCCAGTGGAAAAAATAAATTCTTGTGCTCTTTGTAATAAATCTGTTTTTGATAACTCCGAAATGTTTTGATAAAGGATATTTGAGCCCATTTTTTTGAAATTTGCTTATTAATTAAATATATTCTACCTAAAATTATATGGAAAGTTTAATATATAAGATTAATGTTGTAACATTCAGAGTTCATAATATTATGTATACGATATATCATCATAAATGTACTGATAATGAATAACACAGATAAAATTATCTTATATGATTCCATAAATGAAATTAAAATTATTGGAGAATTTACAGGTTCAATTATTTCAAAATATGAAGACTCAATTATCTTTTCAGATAATATTAAAATTACAGATTCTGAAGGAATTAATATTTCTCAAGGCTTATTAGTTGGATTTGAAGATATATCTGAAAAGAAGATTGCTTATTCGAGGAAATCTGATTTCTCCTGGGAAAATCTGGAGGATTCTGCCTTGGAGTATTGTGTTTTAATGCCAAATGATATTATGGAACTTTATAGCGAAGGACAATTCTCTGACGCATTTCCGTTTACAATTACTCTTTTACACACTGCAGGATTGTATTTAAATGATTATAAACAAGGAATTAATCATCTTGATTTTTTTAAAGGTGAAATTCTTAAAAATCCAGTTGCTTTAATTAGAAATGGGATGCTAGTTGCTGATAGAGTTGTAATTAATGATAAAGGTGATCCTGTCTTTTATGATTGTTTAATTGTAGGACGAGACCAAAAGGAGGATCTTAATATAAGTTTTGAACCTTTAGCTAATGTAGATGATAAAGTAGTTGGTTTTATAATAATCCTAGGAAGTGAGTCCCTCAAGACTACTTAATATAAAAATTAAAAATTTAAATCTTTATGAATCACTAAGATGCTACTTTTCGAAAATACTAAACAAAAATTATTGTATTTCTTAAAAATTCTTGGCTCCCCTTTTAAAAAATTTGTATCTACAGGTGAGTTTAAGGAAGAGCTTAGTCTAGTTCAATCAAGACAGGATTTATTAGAATCAATAATAAATATAATTGAGAATAATGAAAATTTTATCCTACCTATTATAGGAGGAGTAGGAATTGGAAAGACACATTTATATTGGGCACTAAAAAATAAATTATATTATCATAATACTGTATATGTTTCATTAGAGAATGTATATAAGAAATTTTATTATAATACATATTCAGAATTTATTGAAAATTTGGGAATTGAACCATTAAGATACATTGCTAATCAATTATGTAATAGTTGGGGTGCATTAGAGAGAAAATTTGGATTTTTTCATGTAGCCGATATCAATAAAGTAAGAAAAACTGCTTGTGAAAATTGGTCATCAATGTTTGATGATGAAATTGCATTAAAAGATGTAATAAATGCAATTACAGCTCATCAATTAGATCCTTATAAAAAAATAGATGCTGAAAGGTGGTTTCTTGGAGAATTAATGGATGTAAGAGAATTATCGAGATTAAATTTAACACACGATTTAAGAAAAGAAGTTAATTCATTTTTAATGTTGAAAATTCTAATTGAAAATTCAAAATTAGGAAGTGTACTTTTTATTGATGATTTTGAAAAAATTCTCTCTATGATGAAGGCTGCTGAAGAAGAAACAGATGAAATTGAAGAAGTATTTGATCCAAGTTGGCTTTATGGAACGCAAAATCGTTCTTTACCCGAAATTAGGACTGCTAAAAAAATATTTGGAAAAATTCTCAATTTACAGGAGATACATGGAATAAGAACTATTATTACCCTAAAATCAATTGATTCATTTGAAGAAATAAAAAAAATGATTGAAGAAAAGAATAGAAAACTCTTACTTTTCTTAAAAGAACCTCTATTTATGTTAGGTTTGGATGAGCGAGATATGTTCCAATTTTATAAGAAAGCAATGGAACAATTCCTCGAAAATATAAATTATGTTGAATTTCTTAAGGAAAATCCAGATTCTTATTATCCTTTAAATGAAAAAGTTTTAAAATATATATTCAATAAGTCCAATGGTAATCCGAGAGAAATAATAAAATTTTTAATAAAAATATTTAATGAAATAATTTTTTCTTATGAAGAATTAGATGATATTCTTGTAAAATATGAATAAATCTATTAGATTATAGATTTTTTAGCAAAATTCTTTCATAAGTATCAATTTCTTTAATGTATCTCTCTTTAGAATCTTTATCCCAATTAGCGTTTTCTATCTTTTTTTTGAAGGATTCTAGGTTTATAACTGATTTAAAGTAAGCTATTAGTAAAGATCGAATTGTTCCCTTTTTAATACTTTTATACATCTCTGAATCATTTAATAAGAAAAATAATTGATTTGAATCGTGAATAAATTTTTGTAAAATTAAGGAGCATTCCTGAATAATTTCAGAGTTTTTAGATTTTAAAATTTGTATGACATTTTTCAAAATAAAATTAGGAAGATTTTGTAAACCAAGTAAAATCTTTAAAGAATTAATAACAACTGGTTCATAATCATCTATTAATGAAAATCTTATCAATTGGAGGTGATATCCTGGCAATTCTGATTTTCTTGAAATTTTATCTATTGCCTGAATTATTTCATTTCTTACCCACCTATCAGATATGTAATATATTTCTTCTAAGAATTTTAGATATCTCTCATCCAATTGGACTTTTTCTCCAATTTCGCCCAATGCAAAAATTAAATTTATCTTAATTTTTTCAAAAATTGGGAGGTTAATATTATCAATGAAATAGTTTAAAAATGTAAGATATTCTTTTTCTGGATCTTTACTTAATTCAATTAGAAATTCATTAATTTCTTCTGAATCTCTAGATTTTATAGCTTTTTTAAAAAGATTATTTATTGATTCCATGAATTATAACAAATCTTATACATATATTGTAAAAATATAAAGAATGTTAAGTTAAAAAATTTAATTAGAGTAAAAATTTAGGGGGAAAATGGAAATTTTTTTAATAGATCTATTTATTAATGATAATTTCCACTAAGTAATTATTATCACAAAACATCAATTAAGAAGCTAATCTAATCAAAAAATGAAGGTTTGAGTAAATGAAAATTCAAATCAAAGAAATGATTATATATGGGACACTAAAAGCAGTATTCTATTTAGTTCTCCCTATTATTCTCATTAATATACTTTCTGATATTGGAATTATGCAGTTTAGCTCAATTTTCATTACTTTTCTCATTATTATTGGAGCCATAGGTACATTTTTTGCAGTTTTAAAGCACACATTTCCTAAAGATACAGTAGCGAATAGTGTTGTTGGGATAATTGATTCAATTTATTCAGGTATTTTCCTCTTTTATATTTCCTACAAAAATCAAAATATCTGAAGTTTTAAGTTTTTGATTCCAAAACTCCATAAATTCATCTTTATCTTTATAAACACACTGATTATCATACCCACACTGCAGACAACCTAAATATCCTCCTTTAATATCAATATCATAAATATTGATAATATCAATATTTTACTTAACCACTTTATAATATTCAAGCGTCAGATCTTAAAAATTTAAGGAACAAAAATAAAATAAACGTTCAAATAAAATTTGAGTAATATTTCAAACCTTTTTGAAGACTTTTTCTGTGAAAAAAGAGCAAATCATAATTCTCTTTCTACCTAGTTTTTTAAAATTGAAAGGATATATTTAATATAGAACAACTTTTTAAAAAATAAAATCGCTTTTATGAACGAACGGATAGCCAATTGGCTAGAGGAAGCAAACTGGGATTTAGAAAATGCTAAGATTTTATTTGAGAATGATAGATTCAATACTGTAGTTTTTCATTGTCAACAAGCAGCAGAAAAAGCAGTGAAAGCCTTGTTATATCATAATAAACTCTATGGATGGGGTCATTCTATTCACTCTCTTTTAGAAAAATATAAAGATATAAAAAATGCAAATTTTGAAGATATCGAAAGGACAGCACTAAGCCTTGACAAACACTATATTACAACTCGTTATCCTGATGCTCTTCCAAATATTGCACCACATAAAGCCTATCATAAACAAGAAGCAGAATTAGCGATGAATCAAGCGAAAAAAATAATCAATTTTGTTAATAAAGAAATTAAAGGAAATAAAGAAAATATTAGAGGCTGATTTGAAGGATTATTTAATCAAATTATCGGAAATTATTAACAAAAAAGTGCCGTTAGAATGTGTAATTTTATTTGGATCAAGAGCAAGAAGTGATTTTATGGAAAATAGCGATCTAGATATGATATTTGTTGGAGATTTTAAAGAACCTTTCATTAATAGGTCAACCATTATTTATGAACATTATAAATTATCTTTAGGATTGGATGCATTTTGTTATAGAGCTAATGAATTTAATAAAATGTTTCATGAAGGCGTTGTATCCATTTTGGATGCTATTGATCATGGCATCTGTGTTTTTGGATATGATTTTTATAACGATTATAAAGAAAGGCTTGAAAAACTTAAAAAAAAAGGGCTCAAAAGAGATCCCCCTGTTTGGATTCTTCCAGAAAGTATGTTTTCAGATTAAAAGATCTAATATACTGAAGAGTGAAGAAAAAATTCTACTTTTTAAAAGTCAAAACTGAGATTGTTTTAGACCGAATATTAGAAGATAATTCTATTCTATCATCACTTCGAGTAAATTCTTCTTACCCTTTAGAGGATATTAAGAAAAAAATAGAAGAAATGATAAAAATCAAATATGCTTACATAATAACTGGAGAATATCCAATATTTATAATGGCAAAATGTCTTGATCATTCTGATTCAATGGAACTCATTGAAAAACTTCGCAATCTCCCAGGAGTAGAAGAAATTAAGACTCAAATTGTTTTAGATAAAATAAAAGAAGATCCTTCTGTGATAATACCTTAATAGAAATATATTATCTTTTACCATATAGAATTAATATTTAATATTTTCTCCTTCATTTAGTCAACTTTTTCTTTCTATTTTGAACATAAAATAATACGACAAAAATATTTGTAAGAAAATGAAATATCCAAGGATATAATAAACCCAAATTAATTAATGCATAAAAATAAATGATGGAGGATATTAGAGTAGAAAGTACATGACCCAAATTTTTCGAAGCAGAATAATGTGCTATTCCAAATAGACCTGAAATAAAAAATATACTAAAAACAAGATCCCAATTGAGGAAATAAATCAAAACGCTTAAAAATAAACATCTGTAAATAAATTCCTCCACTAAGGCTCCAAGAGGAAAGAGAATTATTAAAAGAATTATCTTTTTATTGATTATATCTTGAGCGAAAAATTCAAATATCTCATCTCCCTTCCAATCTGTATTAATTTTCATACTTATCGAAAAATAGATTTTAACTCCTATTAATTTTACAAATATTAGTGAAAACAATAGTAGGATTAAAATTATGTTATGTTGATGTTTTATACCTACTAAATCATAAAAGGGAATAAAAAAAGGAGGAGTAAATGGCTCATAAAAATATATTATGTCTAAAAGAAAAGTAATTGGAATGAAAATTAACAAAATATGAAAAATTTTGGTTCCTAATTCCATGCCTTTCCTTAGATTTTTAATTAGTGAGTAAATTATTAGGGATAAAATGGAAAAACAGATTAAAATTAGAATTGAGATATTATCATAAGTAGAATAAGAGAACCAAAATAAGAAGATAAAAAAAATAATTAAATAATAGATGATATTATTCGCAATTTTAATTTCTATTTTGGAATTGCTGTTTAGCATTAAAGATTATCTTTTGCTGTTAATATTTAATAAATAACTTATTAAAAATAATTAAAATTATTATGGATATCCGATAGGAATGATATAAAGTGGCTCAATTTTTTTTGGAAGTCCTAACACGTTTTTAACTCTATCATCTTCATATGCTCCTATTGGAACGGAAGCTAAACCTAATGCAACAGCTTCTAAGTGAACATTTTGAGCACAATGACCAACTTCGATAAATACATATCTAATCCCTCTTTGACGATATCTCTCAGTAGTTCTTGAGAATTCAGCACATATTATTATATTTAAATAAGCCTGAGCGATAAATTCCTGATCCCAAGATGCACGAGAGAGTTTTTCTTCTAATTTCTCCTCTGATATTACTTCTAAAGAATGTTTTTCTACATTATAGTGAAAAAAACCTTTATCTTTTATGATAACGTAAATTTCTAGAGGATATGTAGCTCCCGCAGATGGTACTGTTCTTTTAAATCCTTTTTTCCCTTGTGCTGCCCATAGAATTTGAGAAATTTTCTCAATTTCGATAGGTCTGGTTTTATAACTTCTAACACTCTCCCGTTCAAAAATACACTCTTCAAGGCTTTTAGTACCCTTTAAATTTGGCTTTGGAAATTGGATTGCCGTTTTTTAACACCTTTAATTTAAGATTTTATAATCTAATAAAGAATATTCAATTAATATTTATTTCCTTGATAATAACAAGTTTTATTTTTATCAAATGAAATAAGTTCTTATGGCATCAGAACCTAGTTTGGAAAGCATGTTCCAAGAATGGAATGATTTAAATAAAAAAGCTCAAGAATCTCTTGGACAATTTGATTTCTCTAAAATTAAGGAAATAAGAAAAAAACAGGAAAAACTTGAAGATTCTATATTTAATATACTTAAAGATAATGCTCCAGATAATATTAAAAAGATATTACCTGAAGTTGGTGAAATGGAAGTTGGTTTTGAAAGTGAAGGTAATATTTTTTATTTTGTAATGTATGATCCTGAAGATGAGGATGATGAAAACCCAAAACTTATCGCAATCACTCTTGATGCTAATAAAAAGGTTGATATGATTAAAGATTTTGAAATCGAATAATTGAATTTTAAAAGAAAAGAAAATAAAAATAAGCTATTTAAAACTTATCTGAATCATCATACCACTCTGGAAACCACTGGTAATATTCTTTAGGAAATGCTTTTTGTAAACCAACATAAGTGGCTTTCACCAAAACAATCTTACCCTGACGATCTCGATGGGTAACGATTAGGTTTTGTTTTTCTAAGGATTCAAAAATATTCCTTATCGCCGAACGGCTCCCACCTATATCCTCTCTAACATCATCTGGAGTCATATATAATCCTGGATTAACTTTATAATCATGAGCGATAACCTTTAATAAATTTTCTTCATTAAGCTCTAATCCTTTAAATTTTGACTCTTTTTTTGAGATAATGGGTGCGTTAACCTCATCATTCCACCTAAATCTCAAAGCTGCGTTGTAGATTGGAAGCATTGCCGAGAAGCGATATATAATCAAATTTTGAATCTCTGAAGTACCTGCGACAATTTCACCAATCTTTCCTTCACGAAGCATACGTTCAGCAGGATAAAATTTAGTTAATCCATCACCACCCATAATTTGGATAGCAGTTATTCCTACTTCTCTCATCCATTCCGTATTCATCTTTTTAGCAATAGAGGCATCAACCATGGGCTCCATCCCATCATCTAGAAGCTTTGCACAATGATAAGAAAATAATCTAGCCATTTTATATTTAGATATAATATCAGCGATGCCATCTGCGTTTCCTTGGAAACGATTGGTTGTACGTCGAAATTGAACTCTACGTCTGGTGTAATGAAATAATAAAGCAATTATATCTTTAAATCCACCAATCATTACTGCAGATCCAATAAGCCGTTCAAAATTTAACCCTGCCATCATCACATTCCAACCTTTCCCTACTGCACCAATCCGGTTTTCGTCTGGTATTCTAACATTTTCAAAGTCAATATATCCATTTGGTACATTATCAAATCCAATTAATGGATTAATTTTTTCAAGCGTAAAACCAGGTCTCCCTTTTTCTACTATAAAAGAGGTCAAATGGCCATATTGTTTACGAATAGAGGGATCGTCATTAGTTTTGGCATATATAAAATATCTGTCTGAAACTCCAGCACCCGTAATAAATCTTTTTTTACCATTTATTACCCACTCATCTCCATCTTTTTCTGCAGTTGTAAAAATGTTTGCGGCGTCAGATCCAGCAAAGGGTTCTGTGATACAGAGTGCACCTAGTTCTTCTCCACTTGCGATTTTCGGAAGCCACTGTTCTTTTTGGTCATCATTAGCAAATCTTAATATTTGTTCTAATCCAGCAAGTATACTTACTGTAAACACATGACCTACGGCATATAGACGGCCCAATTGTTCTGCAACAATACAACCTCCAGTTGCGCCCAATTCTAAACCTCCATACTTTTTAGGAACAGCTGCTCCAAAATATCCCTCATCAGCAACTTTTCTCACCAATGGCCAAGGAAATTTTGTATTCCAAAAGTACTTTTCAGCTTCTTCAAAGTTATCATCTACAAACTGAGAAACTTTATTAGAAATGAGTTTTTGTTCCTGTGTCCACCAGAAAAACGATTCAATCATTCTTATTTATCCTCATTAAATTTACAATATGAAAATGATCTTTAATTTTATTAGAATTAATAGTAAATTGTATTTCAATTTTCTTTAATAATGCAGTTTTTTACAATTATTTCAATAAAATAATAAAAAATCCAATTGTTCTTAGTATAGATTTTTTGACAAAAAGATTTAACTACTGTTATTTCTTTATTTTTAGTATTTATACCCGATTACACTAAAAAATGAAGTGAATCTAAGATCTCTATTCCAGCATCTTTACGAGAAGGACCAAGAACAACAAATGTTTTAGCTAAAAAAAGATACCTAATTTTATATTTTATAATTATAACTTTAAGCGCTCAACCATCAATTTTATGGATTTGGTACTTCTGGCAGCATTTTCCTAAACTGGATCTAATGTTTTATTTTCTTTTTCCTTTAGTTTTTTTTATAGGTGTTATTCTTTTAATTTTGAGTTCTATTATAGTTGCAAAAGTCGCGGTATCTTTTGTAAATTTAATACATAAACCTAAAGAAGGTGTTTTTTTTAGAAACAAAAAGGATAAAGATTATTGTTATTGGAGTTTAAGATCTGTTATAAAAAAATGGCCTGTATGGTTAGCTCGTCAATTATCTTTACCTTTGCTCGAATCTCTAGCTTTTAAAATTTTAGGAGTAAAAACATCTTTTTCTAATTCCTTAAATGAAGGGTGGGTTGATTGTGAATTTGTTGAATTTGGTAAAAATGTAAAAATCGGTCAAGGTAGCCTTATAATGTCTAATATAATTGTTCAAGATAAATTAATCATAAAAAAGGTGATAATTAAAGATAATGTAATTATTGGTGCTCATGCTGTCGTTTTACCCGGAACTGTAATTGAACCAAATACTATTCTTAATGTAATATCTATGACAACCATTAATCAATATCTTGAAAGTGATTCAGTATATCAGGGCGTACCTGCTAAAAAACTAGAGGAAAATCATTTAAGCAATAATGTAGAAGCACTTGAAACCTTAATTTTTGAGGAAGCTATTGAAAAAGAGTTTAATGAAGAAGATTTAAGAGCATATGTAAAAGAATTATCAGTACCATTTCATTTTTACATTATTACCGGGTGGGTTATTATAGGATGTTCCTTTATAATTCCTGGATTTTTGTTTATCCTATTTCTTTTCGGGATGTTAATTCCATATACCTTATCAACAACATTATCGTTAGAATCACTTTTGAGTATAAATGTAATTATATTATTATTAACTCCTTTAATTCTAATTGGAATATATTTATTGCACTTATTTTTTGTTGCTCTATTTACAAAATGGTTCTATAAATTAGCAGATGAAAGAGGACCAGAACAAGGCGTATATGATCGAAACTTAGATGAATCTTCTACAGTCTTAGATTATTATCATTTTAGATCCTTTTTATTCAAATACCCAATTTTCGCATTTATACGTTCTCCATTTCCGTGGTTAATAAATTGGGAATTAAAATTCATAAGATCTAATCAAGTTGGAAAAAATACAATTTTTGAGGAAGCTTTTTTCCATAGCCATATCGATTTTGGGAAAAATTGCTATATTGGGACGTTTGCCCATATTACTAATCATTTAGTTGATGGTGTATATGGGGAAGAAAATTTAACTTTTTTTGGAGCAGATGTTGGCAATAATTGTATTTTTAGTGCTTCAAATGGATCACTGCCAGGATTGGAAATGGGAGATAATTCAACTATATTACCCATGTGTGCGACAATTAAATATGATAAAATCGGAAAGAATGGAATATATGGTGGATTCCCTGCAAAAAAACTTGATATAAACGAAATTAAAGAAATTTTTGGAGGAGAATATGATGGAGAGTGAAAAATCGATTTCAAGAATCGAAGATATTAAATCGATCGATATAAAAAAAATCCCTATAACAACTAATGTTTTTACTTGGAATTATATGGGAGTAATTCTCTTCCTATTATTACATATTTTATCCTTTATGATGCCTTCTGTGATGATTTTAACTTTTTATGGTTTTGCAATGGATTCGAATTTCTTTCACTGGCGTATTTTAGTTATAGGTGTTGATATTTTTGTATGGTGGGGATCTTATCTTCTTATTAGTTTGCTTTTTGGAAAGTTTATTTTAATAATTTTAAAACTACTTCATAGACCCAGAGAAGGTCTTTTTAAAGTGGATATTCATGATAGAGATTACTACTTTTTTTGTTTAAGAGTAACTGTGAAAAAATACATCTTTTGGATATGGAATAATTTTTGTTTTCCCTGGGTAAACAATTTTGCATTCAAAATGTGTGATATGAGAGCAGATTTTAAAAGTACTATGTTTGATGGTTGGAGTGACGTTGAATTTATTGATTTTGGAAACAATATAATGATTGGACAAGCTGCCCAAGTTTTTTCAAGTATTATTATTAGAATTGATAATATAGACTATCTTTTAATTAAAAAAGTAATTATAGGAGATCATGTTGTACTTGGAGCAAATTGTATAGTTACTCCCGGTACTATTGTTTGTAAAGGAACAACCTTAGGTGTGTGGACAGTTACTCATATTAATCAAATTTTGGACCCAAATTGGATTTATATTGGAAATCCAGCCAGAAAATACCAACCTGTTCAAAAAGTAATTGAAGATAGTAAGAAACAAGCAGTAAGAAGAGTTGTAGATACAGGTGAAAGAACCCAATTTAATGTCCACCAATTTATACGAAAAAAGAAAGTTAATAAAGGTAATTAAGATTTTAATGATTTTGTTATTTAAGTTAGATAAATCTTATTTCTTAAGTGCTTTCTTTTCTAACATTTTTGAATAAACTTCCCATTTATCTATTTCTCCGGGTCTTTTCTCAGAAATGATGAAATTACAGCATTCTGCTCCTGCGGGAATAGTTTTTGTGAATTCTATTTGATATTCGTTATCTAATATATTGGAATCTCTAAATGCGTTTATAATTCCTTGTACTAAGTATCTTTGAACTCTACAATCAAAAGCTGAATACACATCTTGTAGTGGACACCACAATATATCAAATGAACACTGTTTATCGTTATCTATTCGTGGATCCTCTATAGATGTCCATGCTTGTGTGTTTATAATTGTTGCCAAAAAACTCATCAATTCTATAGGGCTTATTTCTAATGGAATAGTAATATCCTTTACTATTTGTTCTCCTACCATATATCCAGTTTTTATTAGTGCATCATTTACTGCTTTTTGACCTTCTAATCCAAATCTAGCTTCATTCTCTTTTAATATATTAATTACTCCCATGGACATAAACAGCCCGAATTGGAGTAATGATGTTGGATCGAAATCGTTTCTATTTAAAACCTTTTCTTTAAATTGATCTAAAGCTTCTTTAAAAGGTTCACCTAATTTAGAATTATTCCAATTTGCTTCTGTGCGTTTTCCTCCTTTCAATATACCTTTTTTTATCACTATTTATCTCTCATAAGTGTAAATTTTATTTTTTAAAATAATTTAATTAAAAATATAAATAGATATATTTAAGTTAAAAATATTTAAAATTTTAAAATAAGTTGATTAATGAGGTGAATTGATATCTACATATTAGTGCTGCAAAGACATGGAGAAAGCACTTGGAATAAAGAAAATAGATTTACTGGATGGACCGATGTAGATCTTTCAGAAAAAGGAATTGAAGAAGCAGAAGAAGGGGCTAGATTATTGAAAGAAGGAGGTTATACGTTTGATATAGCCTATACATCTGTATTGAAAAGAGGTATAAGAACTCTATGGATAGTTTTAGATCATATGAATTTAATGTGGATCCCTGTCTATCGCTCATGGCGATTAAATGAAAGGCATTATGGAGCATTACAGGGTTTTTATAAGGCTAAAATGGCAGCAGAAGTAGGTGAAGAACAAGTACTTATTTGGAGAAGGAGTTATGATACCCCTCCGCCTGCTCTTAAAACAACAGATCCCAGATATCCCGGAAATGATCCTATATATAAAAATTTAGATCCAAAGGATATACCACAAACAGAATGCTTAAAAGATACGGTTGAGCGATTTTTGCCCTACTGGCATGATGTAATAGCACCCACTATTAAATCCGGAAAAAAAGTGCTGATATCTGCCCATGGAAATAGTTTGCGTGCATTAGTGAAATATTTAGATAATGTACCAGAAGAGGAAATAGTGAGTTTAAATATTCCTACAGGAATTCCTCTTATTTATGAACTTGATGATGATTTAAAGCCGCTAAAGCATTATTACCTTGGAGAAGCTGAGAAAGTTAAAGAGGCAATGGAAGCTGTAGCAGCTCAAGGAAAAGCTAAATAAATTAATGGGACATGAGAAGAAATAAGGCAAGAATCGATTCAAATTCTAAAATCCATAAATATACAGTTCTTATTCTAGTTCTATTGTTATTTTTCTTATCTTTTAATTACGTCTCAATAGTTAATGTTAAAGCACAAACTTATACAAATATTAATGTACACACAGCACGTGACATGATAAAATAATAATACCCAATATCCTGATCTAATTGTTTTGGATGTAAGAGATCAATGGGAATATGATGAAGGTCATTTATGTAATGCAATATTGATACCGCTTGGTGAGCTCGCAACAAGAATTAGCGAGCTTGAACCTTATAAGGATACAGAGATTATTATATATTGCAGAACTGGTGGTAGAAGTGAAACTGGAAGCCTGTTTCTTGTAAATCAAAATTTTACGAAAGTCTACAATATGGTTGGAGGTATTTTAGCCTGGGAAGCTGAGGGTTATGAAACATGCTTAGATGAAAATGGACAAGCTATTAATTTTTCATTTGGAATATTCTTTTTAATATTGCTTAGTACAGTTTCAGTTCTTTTAGTATTATATAAGAAAAAATTAAATAGAAAATAAAAAAAAAGATTTAAAATATTGATTAATTTTACTACCAAGTCATTCCCATTAATTTAAAGCTATCTGATACTCCTGTTAGTGGTTCAAATAGCAAATTAAAACCTTCAATACTGGTAAATGGCATAAAATATTTATATATCTCCAATCCTGCCTCTTCAAGTTTCCCTCTTTCAGTGTAAATTATATGGTATTGCTTAAACCCATCTGTTCCTGCTGGTGTATTGAAAGCTCGCCATTTTGTTACAAAAGGTATCTCTCTGGGCCGTTTTAGATATATTTTTGCTATATCAGCATTTTTATGCATTGGATACCATACAGTTACCATTATAATTCCCATAATTAATCAAAACCTCTTTTATTTTTTTATAATTGGATACAAATGCAGGTAAATACTTATCTCAATTTTATTTAAAAGTTATGCATTTTGTACAAAAATTTTAAAAAAAAATATAAGCATTTGAGCAATTTTATAAAAATGCAATAAGAGAAGATATTCTAATATGGTAAAAAAATCATTCATTGATAATCCTGCTATTTCCAATGTTGTATTTTATCCTCGAAAAACACCAATTCCACAAAAGTTAGAAGCCAATATTGAAGTTTTACAATTTCAAATTAGTAAATACATAATAATTGGTGGATTTTTCTACTTAAACAATAAAGAATTGCCAACAATTCTACTCTTCCATGGAAATGGAGAGATTGCATTAGAATATCGATACTTTTTAGACTTTTTTTTTGAATGTGATGTTAACTTAGCGGTTGTTGATTTTCGCGGCTATGGATTTAGCTCCGGTGAACCAATTTATAGTAGTCTAATAACAGATGCAATGCCAATTTATAATGAATTTTATAAGTGGATGCATAATAATAATTTAAACGATTCTCTATTTATCCTAGGTCGTTCAATTGGAAGTGTTTGTGCTTCTGAAATTGGGGCCCATAATCCCGATGGTTTACGTGGAATTATTTTTGAAAGCGGATTTGCTAGTGCTTATAATATGATGACACGGTTATTTAGAGTTAATAGTCCTGAAATCACTCCAGAATCCTTAAATGAGTACTCCAATGATACAAGAATAAAGAAATTTAAAAAGCCTGTTCTAGTTATTCATGGAACAGCAGATTGGATTATTCCAACTGAAGAAGGAATACTTATATATAAAATTCTCCCTGAGATCGTTGAAAAAAATTTAATATTAATAGAGGGAGCTGGTCATAATAATATCTTCTCTTTTAAAAATGAATATATTACTCCCTTGAAGGAATTTATCTCTAAATACAAATAACCAACTCTTTTTATCTTTGCTTCTAATAAAATCTTTTTTTCTTCTAAAAATTGGACTAAAGATCATTTTATTACTTTTATTGATATTTGATATTAAGTTAAAGAGTGATCTAAAAAAACAGATAATAGTGAAAAGTATCTTGTCTAAATATAGTTATAATTATTGTACCTATTGTGGTAATAAGCTACCTGATCATAATAAGAATAAAGCGAATTTTTGTTGTTATTGTGGAAAACAATTAAGAATTGAAAAGATTAAGGTATCAAATCAAAGAATTCAATGTATAATTTGCCACAAATATATAAATTATAATGAAGCTAAAACTATAACTTGCTCCTATTGTGGTAGTAAATATCATGATTATTGCGTATCATCTTGGTTGATAAAATATAATGCATGTCCTATGTGCCAAAATGTATTTTTAAATCCAAATCTTATTCAATTAAATAAGGAATTATAAAAAAAAGATTAGATAAAAATTATTTTATTTTTAGTACAAAAACTCCATTTTCAAAAAACCAAGTTAGGTTTGCGAAGAGAAATAACCACTCAGCAAGAGTTCGAGCTTCCACTGCAACATCTTCATTTATCCTATTAACTATTAATAAAATCAAATATATTATAAAGAAAAACGCAACTATTATATTAAATATAGCTTGCCATTTAGGGAAATCTGATATCTTATTTTCTAGAGCTGCATAACCAAAAAGGTATAGTATTCCTGTAAAGAAGAAAATCAATTCTGAAATGTAGTGCATTTTGTACGCATCTTCTGCATTAAATATTGCTAAACCTAGAATTCCTCCTGCTGAAAGTACACTAAAAATAAGCATTATCCAAGTTCCCAATATATAAGCTCCTTTTTGTTGCAAGTATTGAGTAAAACCAAATATAAAGAGGATCATGAATATTCCTGTGATAAACCATAGAACATTAAAATATATCCATAAGTCATTTGATGAGGGTTCTCCTAAATTACTGATAAATGTAGACAAAAAGCTAAAATCAGGGTGTACTAAAATCGCGGGTATAAGCCCAATCATGAATATTATGACTCCTATGATAGTAAAATAACTTGCATGAATTTTTTCATAGATTTTATTTAGTTTTTCCATCGTTAACAACTTATTTTTATTTTTAACATATAGTTTTTATTAAAACTATATAGAATTTAGGTCATATTTATAATTATTTCAATTAAATGTTTTTGAAAAACTTCCTGTAGGGAAGTTAATGAGAAAATTTTACTTTCACCTTTAATTTATAACATTTAAAAATAATATAGAAAAAAAATAATAATTATTAGAATTCGAAAGAGGGAATAGCAAAATCATTCATTGCGCTAAGACTTTTTGAGACCAAATCACTATTGTCGGGATTGGTTTTGGAAAATCGTTGTAAGAAAAAGAAACTTAACACGGGGATAAAGGTTCCAAGATATATGGAAATAGTTAGTAATAAAGAGAATAAAATTGCATTTTTAAAATTAGTTGCCTTTAACATGTTTAGATATAGGAAATTTATATTTAAAAAGTTAAGTATCTTTAGTCTTTTATTAAATTTTTTGTTGTTCTGCTAACCAAGGAGAAGAAGAAAGTTTTGAGAGATTACGGGCATATATTAAAAAATTGTATAAAGAGCAACAATAAGAAAAAAGTTGAATAATAAATATTAATTTAAATTTTTTCTTTTAGTAACAATTCAAGAAGTTCATGCCTCAGAATCAAGTTTTTTGCAGATATGCATTAATTGGTGATGATTTAGAACTTAAACAGAATGTTTAAATTCTTCTAACGCATTTTCAAACTCATAAATTAATATAAGTTTGAATTCTGGGTCTTTTTTTTCAAAAGGAATAATCTCATTTCCGGTATAAATATCTGAAGGAGTTAATTTTTCAAAAATGGTAGAAAAAGGAATTACTAAAGTTGATATGTCAATAAACTCTTCAGGAGTATTAACTTGTTTTCTTTTCTCTATATTATTGATTCCTTTACTTATTAATTCTAAACTCAATTTCAATCTCACATTAATTTATTTAACCATATTATAATATCAGTCGTATTTAAAAGAAAACTCTCGACAAATTTAGTAATAAAACTAAAATCGAATATTAATTATCTCTTAAGATTTTTTATTATCTCCCTCAAATATAATTTCATGAAGAATCTTTCACTTTTACAATAGTCCAGCTTTTGTTTATTAGTTAGATTTGAATTAGTTAATAAAAGAGAATGTAGAATTTTTATTATTGCTAAATTCTCATTAGTAATAATTATCGAATCTCTTGTAATAATACAATTAATCTTATCATTTTCATTCTCGATTACAGATGACCTTTTAAAATCTGGTTTTTGATGGATTAGATATGATTGTTTTATCTTTCCAACATTTAAACCCATCTTTTACCTCCTAAAGTTTCTCTTTCATTAGGAATTCTTGCTTCAATATATGTTTATGTTTAGTCGTCGACTTTACTGCTCTATCTTTTTCTTTATTTGGAAAATTATCAACAGGAAAAGTATCTTTATACAAATTAAGCATCAAAATTATTAGATTTGAGATATTATGAAAACATTCTTTTGAATCCTTGTTGTTGAATAAATCAGCTACAAGTTTAGATAATAGTCGAAATTTTATTCTTTGAATTCTCCTTTTATTTTGTGATTCCTCTGGTTTTAGAATTTTTTCTAGAAGATCCTCAACTTTCTTTTCTAATAATTGCGAATTCACTTTTTATCCAAGTCAGAATATTAGTTTAAAGGTAATTCTTTACGAAAATATAAAAAGTGAGATATTTTTTGTTCTTTAAAAGTTTTTAAATTAATAATTTTGTAATTAATCTAAAAAATAGAGATATCATCTAATAATAATCTATTAATTAAAAAAAATCAGAGAAATTACTACTTGCAAGGGGGAAAAGTTTTTTTATCAATTCTAATTTCTTTTCATTAATTGTAACAAAATCATATTCCAATAAATCATCAATTGTTCTAAATCCTACGAGCAACTGAGCAAAATGACTTATATCTATTTCTAAATCAATAGGTTCTTCTTTATTTTCTTCAAACTTAACGTTTATTATTTTATTATCTGATGTTAAGAGAAAATTGCTATTATTCCATGGGCAATCTTTATCATGGACGCGAATTGAAATGCTAAAATCACTAATCGAATAATTCAAGGACTCTAATATGGTTTTTACATCAATTATTCTTAGCATAGAATTTGGATGTATTTCACGCGCTAAAATTCGTGGATTATTTAGCAACCCTATAATATTTTCATTTACTGGAAAAGCTCCTGCAATATATTTTCGTTGATCTCGGTGACTCCATAGAAAGTTGAAAATTGTTTGTTTAGCAGATTGATTAAGCCAAAAAGTTTCTCGGATGTAAATAGTATTTTGAATATGGTCCAGTTGTTCCCACCACGGTGTATCCTTTTTCGGAAAGTGAAGAAAAATATAACCAACTGGTCGATCTTTATCATAGCATATAAACTTATAGTTTGATTTTTTTAAGTCTTTCCATTGTATTTCTGATCGTTTAGCGATATAATCATACTTGTTTATTATTTGATCATACACGTGTTTAATATCTTCATTTATTTCCTCAACTTCTTTCATGAAGTAATTTGTTTTTCTATCAATGATACTTGAAATTTCAAAATGATACAAAATTTCTTCATTAACAACAGCATAACTCAACTTTTCATAGTAAGAAATTTTAAAAGGATATAGCACTGAGATTGGAATTTTATTTTTGTACAAATCTTGATAAATTTGCTTAAAAATTTCTCGTATTACCCCACGATTACGGAATTCAGGTTTTGTTGCTACTCCATCAACTCCTCCCATTTTAAATGTTTTGGAGCGTACTTTTATTTCAAATGGAATTATTCCACTTCCGGCTATTAGTACATCATTATCAAAAGCGCCATAAAATCGATTAATTGGCATATCATCAGGTGGCCAATCTAACTTCTCATAATTGTTTTCTGAAGCTGAGAATGCGTAACGACAGATCTTTCTATAAGACAATCTGTCTTTTTCCGTAAGTTTTCGAATCTCCAATTTATTCTCTCTTACTATTTAGAATTATTGAATTTTAATTCAATATGAATTATAAAATTTATTAGAGCATTTTTCACTTTTTATCTTAATCCTTCTCTGATTTCTCCGTTAGGAAGCATATTATCAGGGTGTTCTATACCATTTTCTTCCATTTCGTATCTTACACAATCAATATTACTTATCAAGCAATATTCTTCAATCCATTTTCTCTCAAGTTTACCACTTTCCACATAATATTTTATGGGACAGCAAAAATACCATTTACATACTTTTGGCATGCTTAAATTCCTTCTTATATGATATAAGAATAAAAAACTTATCAATTCTGATATTTAATAAAAAGAATAATAAGCTTTATGGTTAATAATATCAATTTATTAAAAAGAAGAATAATTTTTCAAAACATATCATTAAAAGACTTAATTGAAAATGAATGCAATTGGATTGGTTTTTTTGTACAATCGAATAGAAGGTAATCCAGAAGAAGTTTCTAGAAAATTTAGTAAATACTTCCATCTGGTTAGTGAGAATTTAGTCACGGAAGGTTTAATTGATTTGCCTGAACTAAAAAAGATAATAGATTTGAAACAAATTTATTGGGCAGGGATTAAAGAACGATTTTTAGAAATATTAGAAGATGAAAAAGCTATAGGAAAGGGCTTGGAAAGTTTTTAAACTTTTTCCGGTAAAGAGCCTTTTGATGATGTTAAATCTTTAGTATACGATGGAAATGAAGTTCCATGGAAATTTATCTTGATAGCTTGCGTTCTTTATGAATAAGCTATTTTACTCTTTATTCTGTTAAGTTGAAAAAATCTTTATTTATTATTATTAAGATTTCTACTGAATTCCTTTATAACATTAGAAAATTCATTTCTTAATATCATCCTAAATTCTGGATGTCTCTCTTTAAATGGTATCTTTTCATTACCAAAATAAATACAAGAAGATTGTTTATTTTTAGATAAAGATGAAAAAGGGATTACGCAACTAGAAAGAGAAAAATAATGATCGACTGAATTATTAAATCTGCTCTTTAAAACATCATTGTAAAACTTTTCTATTTTTCCAGAACTCATTTTTAGTCTACTAATTTAATTTTTATTCTATGTATTTATATATTCTGTCTCCTCTATACATTAAACGCAATCCTAATTCTTTTATTTTTACGCTATGTGTAAAGATTAGATTTTTAATAGCTTTTATACTAATATCAAAATATTCTGCTAAATCTTCTAAACTAACATCATCAACCATTTCAAAAAAATTAGGTAGTTCTTTTATTATATCTTTCTCATATGGTTGCAAAGTTTTATCTAATGTTATACTTGCTGTTTCTAAAGCAATTTCCTCAGAAATTTCTTCAACACTAATTCCGTAATTTTTTTTCAATAAATCGGGATTACTTTCAATCCATTGGTGTACTATATTTCTTATAGCCTGGGATAGAGAGATATTTCTATTTGTTGCCATCTTATTAATGACTTTACGATCGAATCCATCTAGTTTAACAGTAATTCTTTTTTTTCTTTCTTCAGAATCATCTTGAGATTTAGATTCAGGTGGCATTTTAATTTACTCCGACAAAAACACTGATATAAAAATGAATTTATAAATATATAAATGTTTGCATTTTTGATCCTAAAATGCATCAATTGTGATGCAACATTTAAATATAAAAAGTACTATATGTATAATATCGAAATATCATATCAATATTACAATAAAAAATAAATAAGTAAAGGATTTGTGTGTGAAATGTTAGAACTTTATACACCTAATTATGAAATACTTAATACAAAAGAAAGGATAACGGTTGATTTATTAAAAGAAAGCCAAGAATTTTTGGAGCAACTCGACATTAATTTTGATTTATTACTAGATACGATTACATTAATCTATCGATATTTGAGGAAATGTGATAAAATCCCTCATAACTTGTTTAAATTCCTGATTTCTGCATATTACATTATCTCAAGACACCCTTTAGCATTTCCTCTTCATGAATCAAAACAAGATTTTTGTGAGAAGTTTGGACTTCAGCCTAGCTCATTAGAATACAGTGTAGATAAGATCTCAAACAAATTAAACTTGATAAAAATCTTGGATGATATGAATTATCCATATTTTCTTGACCCTGATTCTGATTTAGGTTTAAAGTTTGTGAAAAGTATAGTTAAAACTACTGTTGAAAAATCTATGATGAAGTTTTTACTATATAATAAGCCAATCAATTCACAAATCTTAACTGAACAATTAGTTTCAAAAATAATTTTTGAGGAGAATATCTTTCCAGAAGAACTCTTTCGACAATTTTACGAGATAACTTTCGAATTTGTAGAAGAAAAATTTCAAGATTATTATGATTATGTTGAATTACAGCAAAAATATCTTATTTAATTTTTTTAATTTAAATTTTTTTAATTTCCTTAAATCAACTCTCATATAAGCTTATATTACTTAAAATTGAATCTACTTTGGAAAATAATCCTGTTATTAAACTCAATTCTTTTTTTGACATAAAAGCACGTTCAAAAACATTTTTAAACGCAAAAAATACATTTTCTTTTTTATGAGATCTTATTTTCAACTTTTCAATAAGATGATCTATAAATTTATAAAGAGTAAGACGGTCTTCTTTATTTGCATAAAGAACAGGTTTTTTACCTCGTCCAATTGTTAATACGCTTATTTTTTTAAATATTTCATATAATACTATTCCACAAGCGTGTGAAATATTTAAAGTAGGGTAATTAAATCCTGTAGGGATTCTTAATAATATATCTACAAAGTTGATTTCTTCATTAGTTAAACCTCGAGACTCCTTACCAAAAAGTATAGCAATTTTTAATTGAGTTTCGGATTTTGGAAATATTAAGTCTTCAGGGAAAATCGCTAATCTTCTAATATTTGAGTAACTTTCGCCTTTGGCAGTTGTAGCAATAACTAAATCAAATCCTTCTAAATATTTTTTAAATTTAGATAGATGATCTTCTTGGTCTTGAATAATTATTACTTCAGCATTAAAAAGAATATCTTTTCCATGCATAGCAAATCCTTGGGTTTCATAACTGAATATTTTTTCAATTTCTTCAATTGGATTAAAAATAACAAGCTTTTTAAAGTTGAAATTTTCCATTAGACGTGCTATAGAACCAATATTCCCTGCATGCTCAGGTTTAACCAATACTACAGAAAAAGATAAAGTTTCATACTCTTTTATTATATGTGTTTCTTGAAAAGTGTCAATTTCTCTTTTAATTTTCTTTTTATCCAATTTTGCTCACTCATTATTGGAATTTTTAAACTTTTTATCAAGGAGAGTTATTAAAAATTAAAAATCTTCCTTTATAATTTATATTATTAATTAAGAACCGATTCAAAAAAATTGATATCGTTCATGAAAGATATTTATATTGAAATTACCATTAATTAGTTATAATAGTAATTTTGAATAATTATCACTTTAAAAGTATTAATATTTAAGTATTTAATGTGAGTCAAATGCCAGTATATAAAAATATCGGAGAGTATCTTGAATTTATCAATATAAGTAATGAAAATTTCACATTGTTTGAGTGGAAACCTGTTAGATCATTTAAAAGATATGATTTAGATTTAAATATTGTCAAACAAAATCCAGTTAATGATATTTTCTTTCATTTAACCAAGGGAAATATGAAAATTGTACATATCAGAAGAGATAATTTAATATATACTGTTGGTTCGAGAAATGAAGTACAATTTCAATTATTGGAAGCTTTATTGGATCATGTAAGTTTTAAATTTCATGATATATATGATGTGGAGGTAATTTTGTCCTATGGAAATTTTTCTATTAATATTTTTAATGCTTTTAAAAATGAAATTGAAGATATTATAGAAAGGTTTGCAGATTTAGGCTTAATAAAAAGTATAAATGTTGAATGTAGAGTATGTAATAAAGTTCTAACTTTATTTGTTAAAAAAAATTTTATTGAAAATGCTGAATCTTATCCTGTTCCAATAGTATATGTTCATGAGGGGCACGCTATTTTATGCTTTATTGATCAAAATTTTGATGTACGTGGAGTAGAATTAGTTAATATTACAGGGTAATAATAAAGAAATTAATAAAATTAATAATATAATATTAAAGTTATAAAATAACTAAACAATTTAATAATTATGGCAGAAGAGAATTCCAAAGATACTCCTTTATTTGAGGAAATAATTAAAAAAACTAAAACTGGAATTACCTTTCCAAAGAATTTAAGAGATGTATTATTTGAAGATGAAGAAGAAGATGTATTTTTCAGATTAACTGTTCCAAAAGAAAAAGATAAAATAATTCTTAGATTTATATCTGAAGAACAAGCAAAACAACTATCTGATGAATTAAAGGCTAAACAACCTAAATTACCTCAAAAAACCAAGCAGAAACAATCTACAAAATCCAGAAAAAGCATCGGACCTACGCCAAGTTGGGGAGAATATTTTGTTTATGATTTCGACGCTAAAGATAAGATTCAACCGATTTTAGAATCAGCATTTTACAAATTTGCAGAAAAACCTTTAAATCTTGAAGATGCTATGGGTAGAGTTAAGTATGCTTTAGTTTCTTTCCTAACTTCTACAAAAACAGAAAATGCAAAGTTATATTTTACTGTAGAGAAATTCTTACTAGATATTATTGAGAAATTTGATTTACCTAATTTATTAGATTGGATTTTTGAAAAAATTATACCTAGTATTGAAAGTAAATTTCTCTATGAGTTAGCTCTTTTAGAATTAATCGAATCGAGTTTAAAATTTAAAAGATGGGAAAAGGCGGAAATTTATATTTTCCATGTGTTGAAAAATATTGATAGCTATGCTGATTCTGAAATATATAATTTAATGAACAGTTTTAAGCAATTAGTCAGAAAGGTAAAATATGTTGAGAGATCTGATAAGATAGATATTTTACTCAAAGAAAAATTATTAGAATATGGAGAAGGAATAGAAGATATAGATTGTAAAATTCAAATTGTAGAATTTCTCGAAGATCTAAATTATATTGAGCTAGCATATGATCTAGCAAAAAAAATTCAATTGAGTTTAGCCCCAGAAAGTATGAAAATAGAAGAAGTTCGAAAATTAGTGAGAAGATTACATAAAACTCCTATTACTGAGAATAAACCCCAATCTAGTATTGATTTTGATGAGGAATGAAACTTATTTCAGAGATTCTTCATTTTCTTCTTTGTTATGTTCTATTTTTTTAAGCTCTTCTTTAATCCTTTTGATTTCTTCTTCTTTAAGTTTCTGTTCTTTTTGTTCAATTGCTTTTTGCTTTAGTTCTAACTCTACTTGAGATAGTTCCTTTTCCTTTTCAATTAATTCTTCTTTTAATTTTAATACCTTTTCCTTCTCTAAGATTTCTTTTTCTTCTAATGCCTTCTCTTTTTCTTCTAATGCCAATTTTTTCTTCTTAATCTCTATTTCTTTCTTTTTTAGTTCCAATTCTTTGTCAATAATTTCCGATTCTTCCTTCTTTAGCTTTTTTGGTATTTTTACTTTTGCAGGTTTTTCTTTAATTTCTTTCTCTTCACCTAATTCTTGTTCTTTCGTTATTCTTTCCTCTTTTAGTCTTAATGCCTCCTCTTTCGTTTGCATTGCCTTTTCTTCAATTTCTCTCTCTTTTTCTTCTAATTCCAATTTTTTCTTTTTAATCTCTAATTCTTTCTTTTTTAGTTCCAATTCTTTATCTAAAAGTTCTGATTCTTCCTTTTCCAAATGTCTTTCCATCTTTTCTTCTTCTACAATTTCTCCTATTTTATCAATGGAAACTATGGATTTTAATATTGAATCTATGGATTTTTTTAAATCTTCATTCTCGGGAATATTTAGTATTTCTTTTGCATAATCAGATAAGATTCTAGTTATTACGGTTGGGTTATTCCTACCTATCGCTTTTAGAGTTTGAATAGCTTTTTCAACTACAAAATCTTTATCATCTGGTAATTTTAATATAATTGTTTTTATAAGAGCCTCATCATCAATATCAGTTTCTCCACCTGCCATGTATATTAATAATTGTAAAGCCGCTTCTCGGACATTAGGATCATTAGAATTTAATAAATCTTCACTATGAGGGAGGAATAAATCACATTCGTTTTCACACATTGTTTTCAGTAATAGTAAAAAGGTATATCTCAATAACGAGTCTTTTTTTGAAAGGTTTTTTAATAAAGTAGGTATATCAATAATTAAGTTTTCAATTAAAAATCTCAATACTGTTCTACCTCCATGAAGAGGTAGTAACGTTTCTATAATATTTTCTAATCTTTCTATATATTTTTCTTCTGTTGGATTACCCAAATAACTGGCGATTGTTTTTACAGCATCATCAATTCTCCCATCTTTTACAAAATCTTTAACGATTTGAATTTCCTGATCATTTTTATTAACCTCATTCATTATTATTAACCTCTTCTCTTCTTATTTAATCTACCCAAATAATATAATAATCATTATAAATTCGTGTTATAAAATTAAAAATTAATCGCAAATCTCTAAACCTTAAAGGCAATCTCTTATTATGCTCAACATAATTATTAGATTCCACACTAATATTTATTATTATTTCTAAATTTTCATTGTCATCCATTTGTAAATGTATTTCTTCACAATATTGCGTTAGGGCATCTAAATCTTCTGCAAAAACATTCCAAAAATAATTATCTGCTTTTGAATCATTATCTTCTGGAGGTTTATCTTTAATTTTTATTAGCACATCATGAGGTATCAATGTTGAAACTGATACATATTCTGATGGAATTAATTTCATACTTACCTCAGGAAAATAGATTTGAGCAAATAGTATGATTAAACCCAATAATAATTCAAGACTAACAATGTTTTCGCGATTAGCATTACAAAGGACATATTTTTCATTAATATAGATAACATGTATACGATCATCATATTTGAAAATCATATAATTATTCATTAATATGTATTTAAAATTCTCATTTCGATTTTGAATCCTATCATCGAATATCTTTAAAGCATCTTTCCATTTTTGGAAAGAAATAAACTTATTTAATTTACGATAATCTCCATGAAAAAATATATCTAAAAAGTCTACTTGATATAAATAAGCATCATAAGGTCTATATACAACAGTTTTATTCCTAAAATCCCTTTCGATGACCCCTTTATGAACGCTATAACAAAATTTTGGTAGATCCTCTAATGCTAAGCCATTTTTTATTCTTAATTTCAATAAAAAGCGTCTGGCACATAATGGTGTTAATGTACATTGAATTCTATCAATCTGACATTCTTCAAAACATAATTTATCAATTCTATTCATCAATAAATCAATCAAATCTGATTTATATTTTGTTTCTGATTCATTTGCCAAATAATTTAATATATGTTCTGGTTGTAAAGGCATCTTTTTGTTTTAGAATGTCAAAATTTTATTATAGATCTTATAATGAAATTAACTTTCAAGTCTAATATTTTTTATCAATTTTCTATTATTCTATAGAAATACTTAAACTTTTATTAGAAAGGAATTATAAAAAATTATTAAGAAGCATTACTTCTTTCTTTGTAGGATAGAATAGAATGTGTTAGGATAAGTAGAATATGTTAAGACAAATTCACATTTTTCTTAAAGCTGAACATTTATTTTGTAAGGATTATGCGATGGCATTAAGTGCCGAGGAATTAAACAACGTTAAAGAAATTATTCAAGAATATATCGATATGCCAATGACTGGCAAAACTTTTAGTCGTCCGGTTTCAAATTTTCAGATATTTCATAGGGGAGCTGGAGAATTGTATTTTTTATTTATAGCTGATTTAGTTGATTCACTTGATATATTAAATGATATTATAAAAAGTACGATGAAAAAGTTTAAAGAATTATTTCCTGACCCCTCTAAGATTAAAGAATCAAGTCCTTCTAAATATGAGTTTATGCGCTTCTTAGATTTGATCCAAAAAGATCTTCACTCAAAGATAGCAATTATTGGACCAACTGGTTCTGGAAAAACAACACTCTATAACATGCTGCGCAGTGGTGGAGAAAGATCGATAATGAATTTTGCTAAATCATCAATTTTTGAGATGGATGGTTTAAATTTTGATTTATGGGATTTTCAAATAAAAGATAATTTTTCTCCTTTGTGGTCTAAGTTTATCAGTGGATCTGATTTAATTATTCTATTATTTGATTTATCAAACTATCATTTGAAGGTAGTTAATCATTTTATAAACTTACATAAGCTTGAAAGTAATTTTTCCAGATTACTAATGGTTGCTAACAAACGAGATTTAGTTGATAATGACGATATAAAAAGAATTAAGAACGAATTAGATATATATGATTTTATTGAACTTTCTCTAAATGATTCTGAAACTAAGCAAAATATTGAGGAATTAGTAAAAAAGTCTGTAGGTTTAAAGGAAAAATTACCATCAAATTTTAATGAATTAATAAAAGTAGCTGATGAATTAGTTGCTGTTGGAAATAATGTCCAAGCATTAGCGAAATATAATGAATTAATCAATGTATGTAATTTATATCAAGATTTTATGTATTTACCAAGTCTTCAAACAAAAGTAGATAATCTTAGAAAATTAATTGACGAAAAAGTAAAGATTAGAAAAGAAATGATTAGAAAGAAAGAATTTGCAATCCCAGCTAAATTAAAATTTTCAAAAAAAATAAAAGTACAACCGCTTCCTGGTACAAAACCTATATCTGAGATTTCAGAAAAAGCTATTCAAATAAAAGAATCTGAAACTTCTACTAAACCAACAGAAAAAATGGTGTCATTTAAACAACTAGAAAAGAAGCCAAAAGAATTAAAAATTTTCAAAACTGAGGAAGTATCTCCCAAATCTAAAAAACTTACATTAACTCCAAAAGAGTTAAAGATCGTAATACCCACCGAAAAAGAAGTGAAAATTAAAGAAACTAAATTGCCTACTGATTTATTTCCAAAATTGGATGAATCAAAAGCTAAATTAGGTGACTTCGCTAGCGAGTTACAAAAAATGATAACTGAGAAAGGAAGTTCCTTGAGTTTAAAATTATGCGAACAATTGGTAACAGAATTACATAATTCCTTAGGAAGAACATTGACTAAGGAGGATATTAATCTAGCAGCAGATTTTTTTGTTAAACAAGAACAAATGTAATGATTTTTTTAAAAATTTTTAAAATATACTTCTATCTAATCTGTAATTTGTTTTTATTGTGCTTTATTCTCTTTAGATTGATAATTAATTAAAAAATATTACATTTAGGAAAAATAAAACTAAAATTTATTTGTATATCCTTAATTATCTTTTTTAAAAATTTTTATCACTACAATATAAAGTTTTTAAAATGAATGCTATAGAAGAACTTAAGGAATGTTTTGCTGAAATAATGAGACTACACTATATACAAGTGACATTGGGATGGGATCAAGAGGTAAATATGCAAAATTATAAGTCATTAGAAGGTAGATCTAAGCAAGTATCTTTACTAGAAAAATTAATTCATAAAAGAGTAACTTCAGAAATGGTCGGTAAATTAATAAAGGAAGCAGAAGAACTTACTGATCTTAATGAAATTGAAAGTGCTATGCTACGTGAAATTACTAGAGAATATAATCTTGCAACAAAATTACCTGAAAAATTAGTAACAGAAATTGCTGAAACTAGTATATTAGCAGCCAAAGATTGGAGAGAGGCTAGAGCTAAAAGTGATTTTTCAATTTTCCAAAATATCCTTGAGAAGAGTGTTGAATTACAAAAAGAAAAAGCAAGAAGGCTTGAGACTCATCCAGATATGTATTCAACTTTAATTGATTTATATGAACCTGATGCTACATATGATTGGATTTCTAATGTCTTTAATCCAATAAAACCAAAACTAATAGATTTTGTTAAAAAGTTAAATTCTTCTTCAGATAAGCCTGATGATTCAATACTAAGGAAGAATTATGATCCAGATAAACAGTTTGAACTTAGTTTTGAGATAATTAAAAAACTTAATTATGATCTTGGGTATGGTCGTCAGGATAGATCAACCCACCCATTTACATCATCACTTGCTTCTATGGATACGCGAATCACTACAAGGACATCAGAAGATTACCTTAATGAATGTATCTTAGGAACAATACACGAATGTGGTCATGCACTTTATGAAATGGGTATTAAGAAGGAGCTTCATGATACAATTTTATGTAACGGCACTTCAATGGGAATTCATGAATCTCAATCAAGAATGTGGGAGAATTTTGTAGGCCGTAGTAAGGAATTTTGGATGTATTGGTATCCAACTTTTCAAAAGTATTTCCCTGAAAATTTAAAAGACTATCCAATGCAAGACTTTTATAGGGCTGTTAATACTGTTCAGCCATCATTTATAAGAGTAAATGCAGATGAGGTAACATATGGTTTACATATTATTTTGAGATTTGAATTAGAAAAAGAACTTATAGATGGTAAAATTCAAGTAAAAGAATTACCCGAATTATGGAATTCTAAATTTGAAGAATTATTAGGAATTATTCCCCCAAATGACGCTCAAGGGGTATTACAAGATATACACTGGAGTATGGGCAGTATAGGATATTTCCCTACATATTTTCTTGGAAATCTTTATGGAGCGCAGATATATCAGGATGCTCTCAAAAAACTTCCGCACCTACCAGAAGATTATAGAAAAGGCGAATTTTCTAATTTATTGAATTATTTAAGAGAAAATGTGCATCAACATGGAATGATTTATAGAGCAGATGATTTAATAAAAAGAATTACAGGGGAACCCTTGAACTCAGATTACTTTATGAAATATCTTGAAAAGAAATTTTATCCAATTTATGGAATTTAGATTTTTTCTATTATCAAATTTTTTTTATATAAAATAGTAGGTAAAACTTTATTTTTATATGATCTTAATTTTAAAAAAAGACTAATAATAAAAAATTAGGAAAGACAATTCTATGCTATTACAAGTAAAAAAATTTTCAGAAAAACTGTTGCTTCCATTAGGAAGAAAGTTAACAAAAATACCAGCAAATTATTTTACTTTATTTGGTATGATCTCTGCCATTATAACATTTTTAGGTTTCTATTTTCAAAATCTCCCTTTAATTATTGCTTTCTTATTTATTACAGAATTTTTTGATCAATTAGATGGTGTAGTTGCCCGTCTTCAAGGACCAACAAAGATGGGAGCCTTTCTAGATTCTACGTTAGATCGAATCGGAGATTTTTTTCTATTTTTTGGAGTGATCCTTGGTGGATATACCTCGATTGAAATAGGTCTAATTGTACTATTTGGTGCGTTTTTAACTTCTTATACTCGAGCTAAAATTGAAGCACTTGGAGTAAAAAGTATGTATGGAGTTGGAATACTTGAAAGAACAGATCGCGTACCTATTCTACTAATTGGATCTATAATACAGATTTGGTTTCCTAACGCTATTTGTTGGACAATGATAATTCTGGCAATTGGGACTAATATTACTGCTTTACACAGAATCATTTATGCCCATAGAAAATTTTCAACTAAAAATAAAAATCTAGATGAAATTTAGTTAAAATTGTTTTCGACTAAATATAAAAATATTGATAATCATTATAGTTATAGTAGCTGATATACCTATTGTTAATGCCAATAATACAGGATCTAAAGTTTCTGAAAAGAATGTTGGTAAAAGTATAATGGAAGATAATTGACTACCTAAATATACAGATAAAATAGCAGCTGCAGCTACAGAAGACACTAATACTCCAAAAAAAATACCAATTGAACATGTTATTGCCATTGATGATAAACTTATTGATAGCGAATCAAATATTAAATCTAAGAAATCTTCAGGAATTCCAACCGTAATGCCATCTATAACTAGCCCTACTAGAAGAGATAAACCTACTGCAATAATTAAGCACAAATAAACTGCTAGAAATTTTGATATGAGCAAAGAATAACGTTTGACAGGTCTAACAAGAAATAATTCATAAACATGGTTATTTTTTTCATTAACAATTGAGGTACTAAGCATAATGGAGGATAGGGTACTACCGATACTTGAGACAACAATTGTCACTAAAGATGTTATTGGAAAATCCTCGGTTTCAGGCTGTATAAAATGAATTAATATAGCTAGTGCTGGTAATCCAAACCACAAAATAATCATAATTTTAGACTTAGCAAATCCTTTCAATTCATCTAAAAAAAGTAATAATAAACTCACTTTACTTCACCTCCAACATACTTTAAATATACTTCTTCTAAACTTGGTTTAACCACACTAAAATTTCGTATATTACACTTACTTTCTATCAATGATTTAAGAATTTGATTAATTATAAGATCTAAATTAATTTCAGATTTTAAGTGTACAAACTGAAGATTTGAAGCTAGTTGTTCCACTTTTTCAATCTCAGGAATATTTTCTAAACCTTGACATAATGGAGAATCTTTAGCAACTTCAATTTTTATTATATTTCCTACTTGAAAATCACTCTGTAGATCATCAGGAGTTCCTATTTTAAGAAGTTCACCTTTATGTAAAATTCCAATGATATTTGCTATATCTTGAACATCACTCAAAATATGAGATGAAAATAAGATAGTTATACCACTTTTAGCGAGATCTTTGATTAAATCTTTTATTTGATATCTCATGGAAGGATCTAAACCAGATAATGGCTCATCTAAAACAAGTATTTCTGGTTCATGTAAAAGAGCTTGAGACAATCTTAACTTCTGGATCATCCCCCCTGATAAATTCTTGATCTTTTTATACCTCACATCTTCAAGATTTACAAATTTTAAAATTTCTTGAATTCGATTTTCTAGTAGGTTTTTATTCAATCCAGATAAGCGACCAAAAGTTTTAAGAGCATGATCTACGGTTCTCCAATCTTGAAACCCTACTTCCTGAGGATGATAACCAATAATCTTGTGGAGATCTTTATATTTTGATAAATGTTTTTCATTGACATAGACTTCTCCCTTGAAATTTGGAATTAATCCTACTAATATTTTTATTGTTGTTGTCTTACCAGCTCCATTTGGACCAATATATCCAAAAACATCTCCTTTTTCTATTGTAAAAGAAATATTATTTAAAGCAAGAAGATCTTTATAACTTTTAGAAACATTATGTAATTCAATACAACTATTTTGACTCATTTATCTAATAATTATAATATTAATTCTATTTAAATTAAATATTAATTGATTTTAACTTCTCTGAATTTTTAAATTTATAATGCTAAAACTATTTTTACATTTATGATTTAGAACTTTAACATTTAAAGCTTTTTTATCTAAAAAAAACAATTAAATAAATTTTGAAATAAATACTCAGAACAAATTTATATATAAAATCTGTCATAATTTATTCAATTAGATTTCTTATACAAACTGGGATATGATAATGTTCATTAATGAAATTAATATAAAATTAGTCATTTTCGGAGATGCTGGTGTTGGTAAAACTTCTATTATAAACTCTTATTTAGATAAAGGCTTCCCAGAAAGATATATTCCTACAATAGGAAGTAATATTTCTAGGAAAGGGTTTAAATTGAAAGAACATTCATTAATTTTGAATATCTGGGACACTGGTGGCCAAAAATCTTTTAATCCGCTAAACCCAGTACATTTTAACAATGTTGATGTAGCCCTATTAGTTTTTGATTTATCTAAAACAAAAGAAACACTTTTAGACCTGCAAAAAACATATTTAAAGAAATTAACAGAGTCTTCTGAAGATTGCTTAACTTATTTAATTGGAAATAAATTAGATTTAATATCAACGGAAGATGATTTAAAGGAAATTTCTGATCGATTTAGTATTAAAGAAATCCCATTAATTCTTATTTCTGCTAAAACGCAATATAAAGTCCAAGATCTTTTTGAATTATCAGTTTTTAATTTTTTGCAAGATTGGGATAATCAAATTGAAGATACTGCTAGTAGACTTTCAGAAGAATTTTTAGGATTTATCAAAAAAAGTGAGAATGATCTAAATGATTTATTTACAAATTTAACAAATATAGATTTATATGCTCTTAAAAAGAAATCGACTACAATGATCACAAAAAAAGTCTCAATTTCATCAGAAAGTGAAATTGAATTAACTGAAAAACCTGAGGAACTTAAAGATATTCAATATCAAATTCCCAAATTAGATGAAATTAAAGAGAATATTATAAATGCTTATAGCAATAATTTAACAGCAATTAAAGATATAATTATAAATTTAAAGAAAACTCCAATAGCTTTACTCAACGAGATAATTGATAAAACATCCAAAGATTTAAATTATTTCAAAGAGGATTTTGAGTTAAAGCTGCAATCAATATTAAAACTAGAAAAAGAGGAAAAAAACAAAACACAATAAAAAGATTAAATAAAAAAAGAGAAATGGTGAATAAGATTGTCTAAAAAAGAAGTTATTAAGGAAGTAACTCCAAAGTTAATTCAGAAATTAGTAGACCAAGTAAATAAACTTGAAGAGAATATTGAATTAATCAATAAAGAACTTAAAGAAAATGTTGAATTAATTAATGAAAATATTAGAATAATAAAAGAGGAGAGTACAATATATAAAGAACAAACTGAAGAAACGATAAGAACTCAAGAAGATATCATTATCAGTATGGTACATAAATTTAATGACCAATTTTTATTAGAAAAAAACAAAATCATATCTGACTTAGAAGCAGTTAAAACTCAATTTGATGTAATGAAAATCTCGTTCACTGTAAACGAAAATCAACTTTTAGAGAAACTAAGAACTATGATAAGGGGAGAGTTAAAAAATGTAATTACTGGTAAAGAAGATGAAATATTAATGAAATTATGGATTGATGAATTAAAACAAATAATTTTGAATTTTGAAAATTTGAAAAAGGTTCATCCTAAAGAATTTAATTTACAAATTGAAGAGATTTCTAACACTATTGAAGTTTTCAAGCAAAAACTTCAAGGTTCTTAAGTGAATCAAATAATGAAGAAAGATGAAATAATATGTTAATTTCGCAATTTAGGAGGAGGGACATAGACTTTACGCATTCCTTCCAATAAAGATATGGCATTTTCAGGGCAGAAATGAGCACAAACTCCACATCCTATACACCATTCTGCATTTCTCTCAGCTTTATTATCATCATTTAATTCAATTGCATTAACAGGACATTTATTTATACAAATACTACATCCAGTGCATAATTTTTCATCTATATATGATAAATAATTAGTTGAATTTATCATAGATATGGCTCCTTTTCTCCACATCTCAAAAGTTGCACAACAACATTCACAACAATTACATATACTTGTTTCATCCCTTTCAATGTCTTCATGAGGATGAAAAGCTTTATGAACTAAACCAGCTTTTTCAGACTCTTTTAAAATTTTAAGTGCTTCATCTTTAGATATCATTATGGCAAATCCATGTTCACTTGTATAGCGCGCAGATTTGCCAAAAGTAAAGCAATTTTCTCTTATATTTGTAGTTTTACAAGGATTTCCTAATAAATCTTTATGGTGCCGACAAAAACAATGACCCACCGCAATATCCTCGAATTTTTTTATAATTTCTTCAACTTTCTGTGTTGGTAATATCTGTTCTTCTGATATACTTATCTCTTCATTAATTAAAATCTTAATTTCTTCACCTTCCATTGTTTTATCTAATATGGGTACAGTTCTATCAATTGGAGGGAAATTTTGATATATTGGGACTATATTATCATAATTTTTTTGTACAAAATTCCTTAATTCATCGAATAATTTAGCAAATAGTAGGGCTAATTTTTCATTTTCTTTAGAAATTTCGAGTTTTTTCATAAAAATATATTCAAAAGCTCCAATCATAAATATTGGCATTAATCTATATACCATTACTCCTTTTGAACTGGGTTGATTGAATATAAAACCATTCTTAGTTAATTTTTTCACATGCATTTCTATCTCGTTTTCTGACATTTTACTACTTAATTTTAATTGCTCCATAGTTTGAGAAGCCTTTTTTCTGAATGCCATTATAAAAGGTAATTGTTCTTCATCAATTAATAGCTTCAATAATTCAATCATAGTATCATTTATGGGAAATGGAATCAAACCAGCTTTAACAATAGTTCGTGCAGCTTTTCTATATTTGTCATCTAACATTTTTATCCCCTAAAAATAATTAATCAATATTATATTAATTGAAAAATAGAGTGAATTATGATCTTAATAGTCTTTCGATTAAGTTTTCGGATTTTTTCACCAATTAATAATTACTTATAAAAATTGATAATAATCATTGGTTAATAATTAAAATTAAAATTATTTGGTAATCTAAATATATCAAACTGATAAATAAATTAATATATAAATAGATTTCTTAAATGTGTTGAAGATTTATGGTTAATTGTTTAATTATTGGTCATGGTGCTAGAGAGCATGTAATTGGGGAATCTTTAGTACGTGGAGGTGCGACTTTATATTCTTTTATGAGTTTTAAAAATGCAGGATTAGAAGATTTAAGTAAAGATATAAAAATTCATTCTGAAACAGATTTCAAAGAAATTGTTGAGTTCTGCAAAAATAAAAAAATTGATTTTGTTGTTATAGGCCCAGAAGCTCCTTTATGTGTTGGGATTGTCAATGCTATAGAAAAAAATGGTATTCCATGTGTTGGTCCAGGAATTGAAGCTGCACAATTAGAAGGATCAAAAGTATTTACACGATTTTTACTTGAAAAATATAAAATTCCATCTAATGTAAAAAGTAAGATGTTTGACTCAATGAATGGTGTAGAAAATTACATCAAAGATATAGGAGAGGAACATATTGTTATAAAACCAGAAGGTTTAACAGGGGGAAAAGGAGTAAGGGTTTATGGAGATCACCTCTTTTCGAAAAAAGAAATTTTAGAGTATTGCCAAGAATTAATAAATAAGAAAAGTAGATTTCTTTTAGAAGAGAAATGTGATGGAGAGGAGTTTACATTACAAACTTTTGTAGATGGTAAAAATGTAGTAGGTTCACCTTTAGTTCAAGACCATAAGAGGGCATATGATGGTGATAAGGGCCCAAATACAGGAGGTATGGGCTCATATAGTATGGAAGATCATCTATTACCATTTATTACTCAAGAAGATGTTAAAATGGCATTAGATGATATGAAAAAAACTGTAGCAGCTGTGAAAGCTGAAACAGGTGTGGAATATAAAGGATTTCTTTATGGACAATTCATGAAAACAGCAAAGGGGCTGAAAATGATTGAATATAATGCAAGATGGGGTGATCCTGAGGCAATGAATGTCCTACCGTTGCTTGAAGCTAATTTTGTGGATATATGTTGGAAGATTATTGATGGAAATTTATCAGGAAATATTAGTTATGAAAAAAATGCCACTGTGTGTAAATATCTAGCACCTGAAGGATATCCAGTATCTCCAAAAAAAGATCAAATTGTAAAAATTAACAAGGAAAAACTAAATGATATTGGCGCGAAATATTATTATGCTTCTGTATATCGGGAAGGAAATAATATTTATACGACGACATCAAGAGCAATGGGAGTCCTAGGGATTGCTAACACACTTGAAGAAGCAGAAAAAATTGCCGAACGCGGTGTTAGTTGTATTGAAGGCAAATTATTTCATAGAAAAGACGTGGGAACATTAGACTTGCTCCAGAAAAGAATTGATCATATGAATTCACTCTTGAACAAATAAACCAATAAGAAAATTTTAATATTTTATAATCACCATATTATAATAATATCCAATTTTATTTTAACTTGAAATATGTCTGCTTATTCTAAAAATGCTAATTTCAATGAACTAATTCGTCTATTATTTAATAGTAATGACTGGCAAAAAAGAGCCGAAGCTGCCAGAAAGTTAGGGCTTTTAAAAGATCCTCGCGCATCAAATTTACTGTGGAGGGCTATTAAATCAGAAAAAGAATATATGGTAGTTAATAGGATAATCGAAGCAATGGGAAGAATAGGAGATGCAAAAGTTACTTTAAGCATAATTAATATTCTAAGAGAAGAATTAAAAAGACAAGAAATAGACAAATTTAGGATTATTTGCATCTTAGAAAGTCTAACAAGGCTTAAAGATAAAAGGGCTTTACCTTATATTGGATCATTTCTAAATTCTATAGATGTAGAATTAAGGGAGCTTGCTGAGGGTAGTTTTGATGCAATAGAACCCAATTGGCGGGAAATAATTAAGAAAGCAAAGAGGGAGAAATCTATTGAGGAAATATTTAAAGTAAAACTTTGATCATGAAGATTTGTTTCGCTATTAATAGACTTTACTCAGTAGTTATAACAAGCTCGTAATAAGAGATTTTTTAAGAAATTTAAATTCTTTTTATTTAAAGCAAAGTAAATGATATTCGAAAACGATAAAAAATGGATAATGTTTGCTGCTGGGATTTGGAGGGACCAATTAGTGTTTTGGATTTTGCTTTAGAAATGGGGCGGTTATTAAGTAAAAAAAAAGATCTAAATCTTCATAAATATGATATGGGAGAATTCTTCTTCATGATTTCTACTTATGATGATTATATAATAGATGCCCCAGGAGTTAAGAAAAAGTTAAAAATACCTGAGTATCAACCAGGCGATACTTTAAGTTTAATGGCACCCATCTACGTTGCTTGTTTTTCTGAAAAAGATTTAATTAATTTAGCAAAACAGAATCTTGGATTGTTACCTGGATGTCAAGAATTAATGCAAATTCTTCAAAAAACATGGGAGATATTTGTTATTTCTACAAGCTATGCTCAATTTGCACATAATGTTTCATCAGCATTAAAAATACCGAGAGATCATGTCTATTGTACTGAACTAAACATTCATGACTTAAAGGAAGGGCTATCAAACATAAATTATGAACTAAATGTTTTAGTAAGAGAAATTTTTCAAAATTATATAGATAATAATAAGGATCTTAATAGTGTCATAGAAGATTTAAATGATTTCTTTTGGAAAAATAACAACTCTGCTTATATTAAGGTCATGAATCAAGTAAAAGTTAGAGGTGGAAAAAGGAAGGAATTAGCTGTGGAAGAAATTTCAAAAAGAACAGGTATACCTATTTCTAAAATGATTGCATTAGGGGACTCGATAACAGATATTAATATGCTCCAGAGAGTAAATGTTGAAGGTGGTGTAGCAATTTCATTTAATGGAAATAGATTTTCTGTCAAATATGCAAACATAGCAATTAATACTCCAAATAGTATGGGAGTTCTACCTATTTTTCAATTAAGGAAAAATCTGCATATGTTTTTAGATGAATGGGAGTCTAATTTTAATTATTTTAAAAAGGATCCTAAAAATATCTCTAATGGATTAATCTCAGAAGAATGTAAAAAATATTTTATTCAATATAATTTTGTCCCTGAAATTGTTAATTTAACTAATAAATCAAAAGATCAATTTAGTGAAATAGTTTCAAGGCAAGAGCAAATGCGAAAAAATGTGAGAGGGAGGGCAGGTTCCTTAGGGTAATTTTTATCTTTTGCCCCCACTAATAGATTGTTTATTTATAAAATATTTTTTATAAAATTTTCTTCCTGAGATTATCTGTTTCAATTTCCTCAAATCTCTAAATACAATAATTGCCCATAATATAATCCCTATTAGCAAAAAAGTAAAAGACGAGCTTAGAGGCGAGCCAAAAATTAACCCAAATGTTAAAAAATAAATAAGGAAAAAGACTGTAGAAAATAGACTAATTAAAATAAGATAAATTTTCCATTTAGATCTTGAAACAAACTCATTTCTTTTTAAACTTTCATAGCAATTACAACAGATTAATGGGATATCAATATTATAACTTTCCTTAAAATATATTTTATGAATAATAGTAAACATTCTATCAATGCGATTTCCACACAATTTGCATAAATAATCTGATTTTTTTAGTCTCTTCTGCTCAATATTATTAATTCTAGAATTTGAAAAATAGCAATCATTATTTTGATAATGAGAACAGGTTTTACATGTTAATAAAAGTTCTAATTTTCTCTCTTCAAAATGACTTTTATTTGGCATTATGAAAAACGGATAATTTGGGTGTTGTTGGCAAATAACCCTTCCTTTATCATCTATTTCAAAATGAGGCTCTATAAAAGGCATTAGTATTTAACATAAAGATAAGTTATTTTATTTAATTTTATTTAAGAAATAAATTCTTGTTTGCTTTAATAATTATTATAGTATAATACTATAAAATTATCTTTGGTTATACCAAATTTTAAAAAATTAAGTGTAGGGAGTTTTCGAAAATGTCAAGTTCATCTAAAAACACTTATAATATAGGTCAAATAATATCTGAGAATATTGAAGATCTGATTTTTATCTTTAATAGGAACTATAAATGTGAGTATACGAATTTAAAAGCAGACTTAGAAGAATTATATATTTCAATTGAAAATAAAAAATTAAATCACTTTATTCATCCACATGATATAGTTTCAATGATTGACTTATTGGAAAGAACCTTTAAATTAGGATATGGAACTGCCGAGATTAGAATTAAATATGGAGATATAATTTTCAATTGGTACGAGATAAAAAGTAAACGATTTGTTGATACATCTAAAGAAAATAAAATTATTTTATTCTCTAGAGAAATAACAAAGTTTAAAAAAATGGAACAAGAAATAAAGGTTCGTCAAGCAAGATTCAATGAATTAACAGAAACTTTACCTGAAATTAGATATTGGAAATTTCTTCAATCTAAGAAAGGTATTGCTGCATATCAAAAAACTAGAGAAATGTTAGAGTTAGTGATTGATAATATCCCTCAGTTAATCCATTGGAAAGATAGAAATTTGAATTATTTAGGATGTAATCAAAATTTTGCTGCTTTAACCGGAATTAAAAACCCAATAAACATAGTAGGTAAAAATGATGATGATTTACTATGGATTAAGGAAGATCTAACAAAAATTCAAGAGAATGAAAGAAGAGTAATGGCAAATAATAAAGCTGAATATCACACTATAGAATTTTTAGTTTTACTTAATGGTAACCAAATTTGGTTTGAAGTAAATAGAATTCCACTCCATAATTTAGATGGGGAGGTTGTAGGAATTCTTTCCACTTATAGAGATATCACAATTCGAAGAGTAGCAGAACAAAAATTAAGAGAGTCTGAAGTAAAATATCGCGGTATCCTTGAAAACATTAAAGAAAGCTATTTCGAAGTTGATTTAAAAGGAAATTTTACTTTTTTTAATGATGCTTTATGTGATCTTCAAGGAATCCCAAGGAATGAATTATTAGGCTTAAATTTTAAGAATTTAGTAGATGAAGAAAATAGGAATAAAATTTTCCAAGTATATAAAAATGTTTATGAAACTGAAATTCCTAAAAGTGATTTTCAATTTCAATTTTTGAAAAGAAATGGAGAACAAGTGATATGTGAATCTTCAATCTATTTAAGATATGATTCAAATCGAAATAAAATAGGATTTAGTGGCTTAGCACGAGATATTACAGATAAATTTCGCTTAGAGCAAAAAATAAAAGAATCTGAAAAGAAGTATAGAAACATCATTGAAAATACTAAAGATGTGATTGTCATTACTGGACTTGATGGAAAATTTCGTTTTGTTTCTCCTCAATTTTCTGAGCTACTAGGTAAAGAAATTAATCTAGAAACCAAATTATTTCAAGATATTCATCCCGATGATATTCAACGTTTAAAAAAATTATTCTCAAAGGCTGTTAATGAAAAAAGTGTATTAACGACCAAAGAAGTTGAATATCGTACAATTCATCAAGATGGGCATTATATTTGGTTGTCAAGTTCTTCAAAAAATTACTATGATGATGATGGGAATTTAATTGGTTTTGTTACTCTATTAAGGGATGTTACTAACAAAAAAATAGCAGAAAAAAAGTTAAAAGAATCAGAAGAGAAATACAGACATTTATTTGAGAGCTCTCCATATGCTATTTGGTTACTGGAATTAGATGGAACAATTCTAGATTGTAATTCTACAATGAATAATTTACTTTCTGCTTATGAAAGAAAAGATCTAATAGGAAAAAAGTTTTCTGAAGTATTATCGATAATTAAAAGACCTGGATTTCTTATAGACATATTAAAGGAGCGATGGGTAAAATTTGTCAAAGGAGATAAATTAGAGCCCTTAGAATTTCAGATTACTAGAGTCGATGAGAAGAAGTTATGGTTAGACATCCAAAGCACTCTAGTAAATGTTGGTGATAAGACTCTAATCCAGGCAATTATTCATGATACAACTGAAAAAAAAAAGGCTGAACAAAACCTAAAAAAATCTCAAGAAGAATTAAGAATATTGAATAGATTATTAGAGCAAAAAGTATTAGAAAGGACTCTTGAATTGAGAAAATCAGAGCAACAATACCGTACTACTATTGATTCTTTAGGTGATTCTCTGCATGTTATTGATAGAGATTTGAGAATTATTTTGATGAATCAAGCACTTAAGAAATGGCTCAAAAAGCTCAATATTAAAACAGATATTATTAGTAGCAAAATTTCTGAAGCTTTCCCATTTTTGCCAAGCATTATTTATGAAGAATATCAACAAGTATTTGACACTGGTATACATCTTATCACCACAGAAACCACTATTTTGCCAGAGATTGATGTAATTACTGAAACTCGAAAGTTCCCAATTGTTACAGAGGGTAAAGTCGCTCAGGTAATCACCATTATACGTGACATAACAGAAAGAAAGAAAATAGAACAAAAATTAATTGAATCTGAAAGAAAATTAAGAGCCCAAAACATTGAGTTAAAAAAATTAGACCAGATTAAAAATGATTTTATTACTATGGCAGCTCATGAGCTAAAAACACCTTTAATTTCTATTTCTGGTTATACAGATTATATTCTTCTCAAGCATAAAAACGCCTTAATTCCGGAAATATTTGAAGATTTGAAAACAGTTCAGAGAAATGTCAAACGCCTAGAAATTTTAATGGATCAACTATTAGAAGTTATGAAAATTGATGAAGGTAGATTACAATTACAAATTGAAAAAACAAATGTAAGTAAAATAATTAATAATTGCTTGGACGAATTAAGCTATCTAATTAATGAAAAAAATCTTGAGATAATCCTTAATATTGATTATGAGATAATAATAAATGTAGATCCTACACGAATCTTTCTTGTTTTCACTAATTTAATTTCAAATGCTATTAAATTTACACCTGACTATGGTTGGATTAAAATTTCGGCTAAAAAAGAAAATGAGAAATATTTTTTTGAAATTAAAGACAACGGAATTGGTTTAACTAAAGATGAAATAGGTAGATTATTCAAAAAGTTTGAAAGTATAAAACATCCAATTGGGAGCAAAGATACAGGAACGGGACTTGGTCTATATATTTCAAAGGGAATAGTTGAAGCCCATGGTGGTGAAATCTGGGCTAAATCCGAAGGATTAAATGAAGGTACAACATTTTCATTTTCTCTTCCTTCGTAATTTGATATTCAATGATAATTTTTCTTTTTAAATAGTTATTAGTAATCCATTATTCAGTTATATTTTTTTTATTGAATATTTGATAAATAAATTAGAAAGGAAAATTTTTTTAAATAATATAACTAAGATGGCAATTCTAATAATAGCTGAGAAAAAAAAAGCTGCAGAAGCTATAGCAGAAGCTCTTGGACCAGTTAAATTGATAAAAAAAACAAAAAATTTAAACATTTATTATGTACCATCAAAAAATATTTATGTTTTACCCCTAAGGGGGCATCTACTTGAATATAGAAACACTGGTGTGTTTAAAAGTTGGACTAATATTAATCCTCGCGATATTATCACTAATCCAAAATCAATTGAGAAGGTACCAATCAAATATACAGGGGCTCATATTAAAGCATTAAAAGAATATGCTAAAATTTGTAATTATTGTATAATTGGAACAGATGCAGATATTGAAGGATGCAATATTGGGCTTATAGATGCATTACCTTTTGTTGTTCAAGAAAATCCAAACATCAGATTGTCACAAATGTGGCTTAGTTCACTACAAAAACATGAAATAATAAAAAAATTTAATCAAACAATTCCACCAAAGTATAATTGGGCAAAAACAGGTGAGGCAAGGGCAATTATCGATGCTATAATAGGTTTCTCTGCAACAAAAGAAGCTACTAATACTTTTAGACTACTTTTGAATAAACTTAATGCCAGATTTATATCAATTGGTAGAGTTCAGACCTCATTGTTATATTTAATCTATTTATTAGAAGAACGTATTAAAAATTTTATACCAGAACCTTATTTTACGATACAAGCTAATTTGAATCATAAAGATGGTAAATTTAAAGCATACCATCAAAAGAATCCATTTAAAAAAGCAGATGAAACATTAGCAAAGACTATATTCAATAAAATTAAGGATGAAAAATTTGCATATGTAATAAAAAATACAACAAATTTAGTTAAAAATCCTCCGCCCACACCCCTTAACACTTCAAAAGCTCTTATTTTGCTTACAAGAGTTTTGAAGATTAATGCAAATCTTGCTTTAAAGACAATGAATTCTTTATATCTTAATAAAATAATATCATATCCAAGAACTGACAGTGATATATACAAACCAAATTTTGATCACCTTCAGTATCTAAAGAAATTCATCACTCATTCTCAATATTGGAATTACACTCAAAGTCTGCTGAAAAATAATAGAGTCAAACCAACAAAAGGAAAAAAAGATGCTGGAGATCATCCTCCAATAACACCTTTAGAAAGCTTGGAATTAAATGATTCTCGGTTCAAAAATAATATTCAAAAAAGAGTTTATGATGTATTAGCCAGACATTATTTAGCACTCTTTGGATTTGATGCTATGGAATCAAAAACAATTTTAAAACTATCTATTAAAGATGAACCATTTAAATCAAGAATCCTTGTTCTAATATCCGAGGGATATTTAGCAATAGCTCCCTTCCTTAAAAAAAATTATGATATATTTATAAAAATCATAGAAAATAAAATTCCAGTCGATGAAATCTTTTTGAATGAAAAAGAAACTAAACCACCAGCAAGATTTACAGATACTTCGCTTTTAAAGTTAATGGAAAAGCATCAGTTAGGAACAAAATCGACACGTCCTACTATTATTCAATTATTACAAAAGCGTGATTTGATTTATCGTAATAAAGGTAGATATATACTTACAGAACTAGGTGATTTTTTAATTGAATGCTTAAAAGAAATTTGGTTACCCTTTTTAGAACCGAATTTTACTAAAGAGGTGGAAGTTCAACTAAATGAAATTAAAGAAAATAGAAAAAAAATGGAGGATGTAGTTAATATTGTCAAAAAGAAATTTTTAGAGTTATTTGATTTATTTATTTCAAATAAAAATGAAATTATTAAGCGTATCAATAGTTATAAAGTTAAAGATGTTACCTCTTTACGTAAAAGTAAATCAGTGCCTCTTACATCTTCTATGTGTCCTTTTTGTAATGCGCATCCAATGAAATTAATAACTACGACTAAAAGAAAGAGATTCCTTGCTTGTTCTGATGATAATTGCAAAAGTTATTTGTCTTTACCACAAAAGGGTAAGATAACCATTTTAAACTCAAAATGTCTCAAATGTGGATTTAATGTTTTTAGAGTTTATTATCGAAGAAATAATAAAGAATTGAGTTATTATATTTGTCCTAATTGCTGGAATAAAAGCCTTAAAGAGGGCTCAGGGAATATGTTCTGCTCCAAATGTGAGGAGTATAAGATTTTGAATAATCAATGCGTTAAAAAATAGAATATTTTAACCAACAAGGAATTTAAAAAAAGTGTTATAATTTTCGCATTTATTAATTCTTTTAAAACTGTTTTATCTTTTTCAGAATATACTTTTTGGATTTAATCTATATGCTGCTCTTGTTAAACCGACATAATTATCTGAAATTTTATAGTACATTTTACCATTTATTACTTTTCTCTCTAAATAATTATTTTTAATATAGTGGTTTAAAGAATTCACCATAGTACCGAGCACAACTGCTCCCATATAATTTTGGTTCTTCTTAGTAATCCTTATTAAATCAAGTTCAGAATGCCACTGACCATCAAGTAAAGCCATCAATATTTCATTTTTCACAGGAATCTTTATATCCTTAATTTTATTGAATAAATTCGAATAATTTGGTTTATAAAACTCATCTTCTTTAAGATCTTCCATTATTAAATACCTATAAAACGAGTTGTAATATTAAGAATGAATAAAATATTCAGTTATTTAACAAAATATATTATCACCATAACACATTTAATAGAAAAAGGACCTATAAAAGATTTGGTGGGATCCCCTTACTAAAATATTTAGCACGCGTTATCCAATTTTCTGAAAATTCAGGGATCATAGCAAGTATTGAACCACCTATCCAAACAGAATAAGTTCTTTCAGTTGGTGCAATAATTCTAATAACTTGATTTTTTTTCTTTCTCCTCGCCAATTCAAGTTCTAATTCTTGGTAGATACGTGACTTAAGGTTTGGAAACATACTCGAACCCCCCGATAAAAAAATATTATTTAATAGAACAGGGCGAATATCCAAATCACAGGCTTCTACCACCTCCATGATTGCATATGGTAATGAATCTTCTTCTAATTCTGAAGATGGATTGAATAATAGTTCTGGAATCATAAATCGTTCCTGATTCAGTGTTATAGTAGAACCATCTGGTAAAGAATAATCTTTTGTATATTGTTCACTCCTATTTAAATCTTCCTTATAGTCTAATGAGACAAAACAGGCTTTTTCCTTCAACACTCTGACTAATTCTCTTCTGATAGAAGAGTCTACAGACCACCCAATAGATTCTAAAATTGTTTCCATATAACGAGTTAATACTCTCCCCCCAATATCTAACATCTTTACTGCATGTTCTATTTTATAACCTTGATAAATCGGTACTATTCTGGTATTGCTATCACCAATTTCAATAATTAAACCGGTTTGAAAACCTCCAGAATATAATGTTAACATGGAATCTAATACTGGATAGAACGCCATACACTGATAACGTTCTAAAAAGAGCTCAAAGATTCTTTCTAAATCAGTATATGGAAATAATGGATGTATAGCGAATAATACATTAACAAGACTAGGATCTACTCGTAAGTTATAAAAGATATAGTCAATAATATTTTGAAAATGTTTCCAATCAACAATTATCCCCTTTTCAATAGGTTGAAATATTTTATATAAGCCAATTGATTGAATCTCATCGCCTACATATAATTCTTTTTCCTCTAAATCCTTCAAACCATATTGAGTATCTAAAGATTGATATTTTGGCTTTCCAACTATAGTCAAAAACACTTGAGATGGTGTGTCCTCTCCTGCAAATCCAATTTTTGAAGAAAATTGACCGATATCTAAAACAACAGTAAGATTTCCCATACCTTATTATAGTTTAAATTTATTTTTAAGATAAATACCCTAAATAACTATATCTAGTATTATATTATATTAAGTCTAAAATATTAATTACTTTTACACTAATAAAATTTCGGTGAACTCGATGTCACATGACATATGATGAAATAATCTATAAATTTAGAATTGTGTAATAAAATATTAAAAATGAGACAATTTACAATTGTAGAAAAAGAAATATAAGTTTCTTTGAGTTTCTTACTCTCCTCTCATTATCTTTTTTAATCGGTTTAATTCGTCTAACATCTCATCACGGAGAGAACTTAACCCTCCCCCCGCTTTAGGAGCTATTGCAGGTGTTGCTCCACCAGGCGGTGTTGGTGGACGAGCCCCAGTTGGTGTTGCAGGAGGTCCGGGTCTTTTAGCAAATGAAGGTGGTTTTGCAGGGGGACCACCAGTAGTTGGTGCCTTTGGAGGTGTAGCTCCAGGAGTTGGTGCCGGCGGTAATTTCGGAGCTGGTGGTAAATTAGCTCGTTTAGGAGAACCACCACTAGGCGCTGTCGGAGGAGCTCCACCAGTTGGTGCGGATGGAGGACCTCTCTTACCTGGGCGTTTTGGAGGACCACCGGCAACAGAGGGAGCACTAGGAGTAGCTGCAGCTGTTGCAGGTATAGGTGCACCCACTTGGCCACTTCCACTTAATAAACTAAATAATGTACTTGCAGCTTTCGTTTTCGCAGTAGTACCAGTTGGAGCAAGAACTTTTTTAGAGGAGGTACTTACAGTAGTAACTTCTTCTATAACAGAAATCTCCTTTAAATCTTTTTGAGCTTTTGCTAAAGATTTAATAAAATCATTTATTCCTTTTACCGTTTCTCCTAGATCATCAGCGAGAGATGTTAAGCCTTTTTTCATAAAGTTGATAACGCGTTCGATTTTTTTCTGTTCTTTTGAAACCACGTTTTATTCAATTCCTCTCTTGTTTTTGAAAAATAGATGATAATTTATATTACTATTTTAATTGATTATATTTTTATTATATTAATATGTATTTATATTTTTATTCCATCCGTAAATAAAATTTTAATCCTTTAGTATTTCCAAATTCAAAACAAAAAACATTAACTATTATAAATCCTAAATCTAATAATATTATATACTATATTTCATTGTATTTATTAAAAATTAAAAATTAATTAAATTTTTTAAAATAAGATATTCTTTATTGTTTTTAATATTAGGTGGGTTAAAGTTGCCAAAAAAGGAACTTTTCATTAAAAGGGTGTATGAGATTGTTAATGAACTAAAAATTCCATTAATTGATGAGCGTGTATACGACAAAGTGGGTTTTAGTACGTCATCAGCAATCGCAAATGTTATCTTCAGATTTGAAGAAGATGAATCTGTAATCAGAGGGTTTCTGGGACTTGCTGAATACTTTCACACTGTTGTGATTAAAAAGCGCGATGAATTTTATATCCCACATGCCTCTATCTTGTTCCATTTGATTAGTTCATAAAGATTCTCTTTTTTTTTTACTTTTCTTTTACTATCATACGAATTAAGTACTTCAAATTTAAATTAATGTCAGATAGCCTGGAATATTTTTAATATTGAATTAATCACGAGCTAAAAATTTGAGTAATACTGGGAATTATTTAATATTTCTATAACTTCATTCTCAGGAACATCATACCAATTTTTGTATGCATCAGCAACAGCAAACCACATAACATCTCGAATATTAGGGCAAAAGATCTCATCTACCTCCTTAACAACTCTTTTAACTGTTCTTAAAGGAGCAGTTGGTACAACTATAAAAATTTTAATAGGGTTATATTTTTTTATCATTTTTATTGCTGCTAACATTGTAAAACCTGAAGCTAATCCATCATCAAGTATGAAAATACATTTATTTTGAATATTGTTCTTATAAAGTTCTTCTAAATTTACTTCTTTATTGTAAAATTTCAGCCTATCTTGAATCTCTTGTTTTGTTAAATCAATTGAATCTTCTACTGCTTTTTCAGAAAGCCCTAATTGATTTAGTAGAGGTTCATTAATTAAAATAGTTCCATCAGTGGTAACAGATCCAAAACCTGCTTCCGTATTATAAGGAATCTTAATTTTTCGTACGATTAAAATATCATATTTGATATTAAATTTAGAGCAAAAACCCTCTGTTACAGAAATTCCCCCATTAGGAATGGCAAAACAAAAAAAATGATTTGAATCTTGATTAATAAGGTTATTTAAAACTTTAGCCTCGTTTTTAACAAATTCTGCCAAAAATTCTCCTGCTTTAAACCTAGACTCATATTGACGAGATTTCATTAATACTAAGAAATAATATAATAATAAATAAAGTTATTCTACTATAGTCAGATTATTTAATTTTTCGAAATTAAAATTATCCTAAATTTTACAGAGCACTATCTTTTGGTACTAATTCTTTTACCATGAATAGTGATTTCATAACAGATATGACTGTCACTGTTGAACTTGATGTATCTATCGGAGGAGCTACACCAGAATATATCTATAATTTCTTGTCAATGAATCCTGTTAATGTATCTCTACCTGAGGGTACACCACTAGCTTATTTTGATCAACTTATTACTCATTATGCATTAATTGATGGCAATATAACGATGACAATGACACTTCCATCATCTATCGATCTTAATAATATTGAACTCCGATTTTATGCCTATAATATGAGTGGAACATTAGAATGGGACGAAGTTCCTCCTGACTTTTATGTTACTATCATTTATAATTACAGTACAAACTCATTTACAATTGAAACTCCCGCTTGGCCTTGGGGAGTAATATCCGCAATATCTTATATATCAGTAGGAGCGGAAGAAGAGCCTATCATTCCAGGATATAACGTATTAATCTTTATAATAGGAATAATTATAATTTCAGCACTAATAATCAAGAGGAAACGTAAATAAGTCCTTAGAATTTAATTAATTTTTTTTCTTTTTCTTAGGTATGACTAATTGTATTAAAAGATTTTCTTATGAAAAATTATTTATTTAGATTTTGAATAAATTTATGGTCATGTTAGTGCTAAATAAATATTTAGATTAAGAAAAAGGTTAAATAATTAACTAATTAACCTTTTTTAGGAATCTTTTAATATTTTTAATAATTAGAAAATTTAAATAATTATGAATGGAAATATTATTGTCAAGGCAATGGATTCTGATGAGGATGGCATATGGAATCTCAAGATAGTAAAGGAAAGATCGTTAAAGAAACAGTCCCATCAGAAATCATTTCTATCGTGGGAGATATCCTTGCGGGGATTGTTCTTTCACTTTTAATAGTTCCATTTGAGAGTTTTCTAATCTTAATATTAATAGTTCCTGCATTATTATCATTAAGAGGAAACATAAGTGGACCATATATAGCAAGAACCTCAAGAGATCTAATTATTGGAGAGTTTAATAGAAAATCGGTGATTGAAAATATACTCGCTACTTATGTTTTGTCCATAGTAACAGCTTTCATTATTGGTGTTTTTAGTATAGTTTTAAATATATTTTTGATAAAAATCCCTATTCTATCAAATTTAATGCTTATTGAAATTCCAATTATATCTATAATAATTACGATATCTGTATCAATCCCTTGCTCGACTAGCTTAAATTATTTAGCTTTTAAATATAGATTAAATCCTAATAATGTTGTAAATCCTATAATGACTGCGATTGACGATTTTTTCACAGTTATTAGTTTTTATTTATCTTTAATAATGTTGGGGGTTCCCTAAATGGAATATTTCAAGAAAATCTTTAAAGAATCAATCATAATTGTGATATTATCTTCATTTATGGGTTTAATCTCTGGAACAGTATTATCTAGTAATGAGAGAATTTTATACAGTTTTCCAATTATACTTTTAATTTTACCATCTTTAAACTCCTTAACTGGAGATATTTCCACAGTTCTAAGTTCTCGCTTAACTTCGCATCTATATATAGGAACTATACCACCAAAAATTCAGAAATCTGATAGATTAAAAGAAGATTTTTATGGACTCTTAATAACAATTTTAATAAGTCTAATTGCATTAATTGTTCTAGGATATAGTATGGGAATAGCTACTGGAATAGAAATTGTTAATCCCTTTTTAATCATTATCATTTTATTAATTACAGTTCTATTACTTTTTGTATCAATGTTTATTTTTCTATTTATTAGTGCAATTTTCATTTTTAAACAAGGAAAAGATCCAAACAATTTTTTAATCCCTTTTGTAACTTCACTCGCAGATTTTTTAACACCATTATTTCTTATTATATTTATCCAAATATTTATTTAAAATAAAGATAGGAGTAAAAAAAGTAAACCAATGCCAGAGAAAAAAAGAAAGTTTAAGTATAAGCCCCTTTCGTTGAAAGATATTCTTAAAGAAATGAAACAGAGCATAGACTTAATGATAGACTTAGCTTATAGCGCAATAAAGTTCAGTAGCAAAGAAATAGCTGATGAGGCTTCCAAAATAGAAAAACATATCCATGAATTAATATTCCTTCTAAACTTACAAATAATTCAAACCCAAGCTGGAGGATTTAAAGAAGCTAAAAAATTAGAGCCAATTGTGGTGATGGGATATTCTATCGATAAAATTTCAGATGCTCTTGCAGATATTGCTAGAGTTGTATATATTAACAGCGATATAAGTGAATTTACACAGTTATTTTGGGACGAAGTTCCAGAACCCATAGTAAAAATTACAGTAAGACAGGGTTGTGAATTTATTGATGAATATCGTAGAGAAGTTCATTTTAGGTCTAAGCATGGAGTTGATTTAATAGCAATCAGGAGAAAAAACAATTGGTTATTTAATAGAAATGAAAAAGTCTTAAGAGATGATACTTTAATCGTAAAAGGAGAACTTGAGCCGATTAGAGAACTTAAAAAAATAGCTAAAGATGAGGAAGAATTCTCTTTCAATTTAGATAATCAAGAAAAAGAACCTGAATTTGATCTTCAAAATCCTGAAATTTTTAATACTCTTCAAGATTTAAAAAAAGATTATATTTATATAACAGATATTTCTGAAACTATGATTGAACTGGCTTTAGCAGCTCTTTTTTTTAAGAGTTATGAAGTTGCAGAAGATGTTTTAGAAATGGAAGAATTAATGGATGGTCTTAACATTACCTTTGAAAAAGATTTACTAGATTTTGCCCATACGCTCGATTCTCCAAGATCTCTCACTGGCATAATGAGGATAGTGTTCTCATGTGAACAAATAGCTGATGCTGCAGCTCATATAGCAGAAAATATATTAAAAGGATTTGAACCTCACATAATCCTCCAAAAGGCAATTAAGGAGACACCAGAAATAGTAGTAAGGGAAACGTTATCAGAAGATTCTTACTTTAAAGGAAAAACATATAAGGAACTTCAAGATAAGCGCTATAAAAAAGGATTCCATATTATAGCCTTAAAAAGAGAAAATAAATGGATTTACAGTTTTAAACCGGATTTCTTTTTTCATAAAGGTGATTTACTTATTGGTCTAGGTCCTAAAGAGACTGTAGAAGAATGGAGAAGATGTGTACATCCAGAAATATTTCAAGAGGAATAAAATTTCGATGAGATGGAACATGGAAAAGAATAAGATCTATGATAGATTCAAAAAAACCTTACTTGAAATTGGCAATCAAATCAATATAAATTCCGATACGATTGATTTTGATAAGATATTGAAATTAGTTAATCTCATTTTTACAATAAAATCTGAAAATAATAAGGTATTTGTTTATGGGGCAGGGAGATCTGGTTTTATAGGGCGTTGTTTTGCTCAAAGATTAATGCATTTAGATATTAATTCTTGCTTTATTTCTGATGCCGTTACACCTCGTTATACTAAAAAAGATCTCCTTATTATAATTAGTGGCAGCGGAGAGACAGCATCCCCCGTCGCAATAGCAAAAAATGCTAATGAAATTGGTGGAAAAATTATATTATTTACTACAAAACCCGATAGTTCAATTGGAAAATTAAGTGATATAGTTATAGAAGTTATAGGAAAGAGTAAAGATGTAGCAATAACTAAGGAATCTCTTGCTCCCTATACAAGCTTATTTGACATTTCTACATTATCGGTTTTAGATGCAATTGGAAGTGTTTTAATGAATGTTTTAAACGTTTCTGAAAATGATATTGATAAACGTCATGCTTCAATTGAATAAATGCGAAGTCAAACTCATATGTATTATATCTTCAATTTAAATAATAAAAACTTAAGTATATAATTGTACATTTAAATAATTAGTTGAAATCGATGAATAATTTAATAGAAGTTAAATATATATCTACTAAGAAAGGAAAAGGATTATTTGCTAAACAGCAAATTAAGAAAAAAACTATTATTGACGTTGCTAACGTTATCTTAATTTCTAATAAAGATTATGAACTAATTGATAAAACTATCGTTTCAAATTATTGTTTTATATGGGAAAATCCAAAATATAAATCAAAATACAAAATGGCTCTTGCTATGAGTATCTGTCAGTTTATGAATCATTCTTATACTCCTAATGTTAGATATGAGTATCATTATAAAAATGATTCTATAAAATTCATAACAATAAGAGATATTTCTAAGGATGAAGAATTAACAATGAATTATAATGGACTTGTTAATGATAAAAGCCCTGTTTGGTTTAATGTTGAGGAATAATTTTTATTTTCTTAAAGATTTAAGAATCGTTAGGTTCATAATATCATCTTTCATATCTTTTCCTTTAGGAGTTTCTAAAATTCCGGGATGATTTTCAAATCTATCATCATTGATAAAAAATCCAAAAGGTTCTTTTCCAATTTTACCTTGTCCTATATGCGTATGCCGATCAACTCTAGAGCCTAGTTCTTTATCAGTATCATTTAGGTGAAAAGCAAAAAGGTATTTCAATCCAATTATGTCATCAAATTCATCCCACATTTCATTATATTTTTGTTTAGAAGAGAAATCATAGCCAGCTGCAAATGAATGTGCTGTATCAAAGCAAATACCTATTCTGTCTTTATTCTTTATATTGTCAAAGATAGTTTTAAAGTGATGAAATTTATTACCTAATCCCTTACCTTGGCCAGCAGTCGTTTCCAATAAAATTCTCACTTTAGAATCTTTTGTCTCATCTATTAAGTTATTTAATTGATTAGCTATTTGAATTAATGCTTCCTTTTTAGAAATTTCTTTTTTATCACTTATAGGAATAACTCCAGGATGCATATTTTCATATTCAATACCTAATTGATTTACTTTTACAAGTTCATCTAACATAGCAATATAAGATTTTTCTAGTTTCTCATCATCAATGCTTGCTAAATTTATCAAATAACTATTATGTGAAATAACTGGCCAAATCTCATTTTTTAATTCATCTTTTTTTTTGACAAAATCATCAATATCATTTTGTTCTAGAGGTTTAGAGACCCAACCTCGAACATTTCTAACAAAAACTTGAATTGTCTCACATCCGAGTTCTTGACCCCTTACAAATGCCATATATTTGCCACCTGTAACACTCATATGAGCTCCTATTCTCAACTTAAAAACCACCTTAGAGTATAATCATTAAATTAAAAATTGATTGTATTATAGGTAAAATTAAGAAAAAAAACTATTTTAATTACTATAATTACTCAATAATCTCAAAATCTAACCTATCTAATATCTCTATTAAATCTATTACTTCAAAACCCATATTGAATTCATCATTGGAATCATTTAAATTGGTAGAACAAAAGGGACATACTGATGATATTACCGTCGCTCCTGTTTCTTTCGCTTCTTCAAGCCTTTCTTTTGAGATTTCAAGAGCCCAATCTGGATATCCAATCTTGACTCCACCACCCGCTCCACAACACCATGCATTTTCTTTATTTCTTTTCATCTCAACAAAGTTAATTCCTGGAATTTGTTTATAAACATCCCTAGGGACCTCATATAATCCCATATGTCTGCCTATATGACAAGGATCATGATAAGTAAGAGTCTGTTTATATTCAGATTTAAATTTTAATTTCTCTTCATCTAATAACTGTTTAACTAATTCAACCGTGTGATATATTTCAAAACCATAATCCGCTCCAAATTTTATCCAGTCTTTTTTCAATGTTCGATAACAACCAGCACATGAAGTAATTACTTTTTTAGCTCCAGTATTGTTAATTTGAGCAATATTATAATTTATAAAATCTTTTACGGGACTTATTTGCCCTGTTCGTATTATAGGACTACAACAACAATGTTCATCGATCAATGTGAAATTAATATTTGCTTTTTTAAGGAATCTTAGAGTTGCATCCCTTAGATTTTTTTGACGATAATTAGAGGTACATCCTATAAAATAAACCCATTCTGCTTCATCAGGTAAATTATACTTTTTTTTTAGATGTTCATTATCAGAATTAGGCTCATCATATGGATTATACTTTTCTGAATTTATAGTTCTTTCTAATAGAGCTTTTTGTCTCTCAGGACAAAATCCACTATTAACTGCTTCAGCTCGAGCGGCCTCAATCATATCAACTAGAAAATCATTAAATTTTTCGAATCTACAATTCTCAATACAATTGCCACATGTGCTACAAGCATAAATCACATTAGCGAGTCCTTGACTCCAAGGAATCTCACCACTTATAATGCCATAAATAAGCCACAATCTTCCTCCTGTACTATAAGTTTCAAACCTGTACTTTTTATAACTTGGACAATTAAAATCAGAATAATCGTGAGTAAATTTACAATAACCACAGCGAAAGCATCTATGAATAATGTCTTTCCAATCTTGTTTTTCTGTTATTGTAATTATTTATTCACCTCCCAATTTCCTGGATTCATTATTCTATTTGGATCGAGAGTGCTTCGTATTGTGTTAAACAATTTTTTATAGTTAGGGTCCATTTTTTCAAGAATTAATTGTTGTCCTGCTAATTCTGCTTTCCAAGGAATCCCTCCTAACTCCAAAGCTAATTTATTAGTTTCATGTAAAGCATTTCTAGCATTTTCCATATCTTTAGGATCCGCACGGTTAAATGAATAAGAAAAAAACATTAAAATATTGTGAGTTCCTCCAATCAGCCTTGATCCTAATGTTGGTATGATTCCATATTTTTTTGAGATTTCAGTACCTCTCTTATAGGCTTCAGGAATATTTTCTAGAGGCATATTTGCTCCAACGTATTCAAAACCACCGCCTTTTCTATAATCTGCTGCTGTTGCTGCAAATATTGGCTTTTCTAAATAAGCTGTTCTAATTCTATCAGGAATCTTCATATATCTTGCTTTAGCTTTACGATATACACGTTTAAAGCTTTTGATATGAGAATCTATCTCTTCTTGAGATTCACCTGTTACATAAGCAATAACAAAAACATAACCTTTCATCCAATCAGGTTTGTCTTGCATTCCAAGTATAACATCCTCAGCTAAGCCAGTTTCAGTAATTTTTAAGAGAATATTAGGGATATCTTTTGGATCTTTCAATAAACCAAAAACAACTTCTCTAAATTTTGGTTTATCAAACAATTGAATTGAGAGTTTAGTAATAATTCCCATAGTACCAAATGAACTAATAAATAAACCAATAAGATCTGGGATAGGTCCTCTTGCAAACCAAAACTTAGAAACTGCGCAGGAACCAAGTTTACAGACTTCACCATCTGGTAAAACAACTTCTAAACCATTTATCATGGCTCCATGATCGCCATACTTTTGAGATAAATATCCTGAACCATGAATGAGTACATTTCCAGCAATAGTGGCTGAGGGAGGCGCATCTGGAATGGGAGGTTGTAAATTTGGATAGTTTTCATTTAGATGTGAAAGCAACTGTCCTGAAGTAACTCCTGCTTCAATTAGGGCATATTTACTTAATTCATTTATTTCTATGATTTTATTCATCCTTTTCATATCAACTACAATTCCACCATTTACAGGGATCACTAAACCGCTAAGAGTTAATCCTCCTCCTAAAGGGACTAAAGGAATTTTATGTTCATTAGCTAATCGAACTAGTTTTTGGATTTCATCTACGGTACTTGATATTACGACAAAATCAACTGGTCTTGGTAATGAAGCTCCAGGATCTTGAGAATATATATAAAGATCCTCAGCTTTATTTGAAACAAAATCCTTGCCAACAATATCTTCTAAATCCTTCAAAACTTTTTCTTTATCCATAAGTACCAACATTTACTCTTTAAAATATATTCATCCCTTATTGCCTTTTAAGGATAAAGCATAAAAGAATCATTTATAATAATAATTCAAAATAGCTTTCAAAATTAATAAAGCTATCAATTAATTTACATCGAATAACGTTTTATATAAAATTAAAAGAAAAATTTTAAAAAATAGAATTATTTAAAAAAATGGGTATTCAAGCAAAAAGAGAGAGCCTATTTCGGATAATTGGTATGATGCTAATTTTAATTGGTTTTACAATTTCCATTTTTTTAGATATTCTTGTTGTAGGTGACCCTTTAATAAGCATTCTTTTGATTTTAATTGAAATATCATGGTTTTTCCTTTCGTTTTTCTTAAAATTAGAAAAAAACTTTTTTGTAGACCATTTTTTTCAGATATTTCTAGTCTTATCATGCTTTTCTATATTTTTAATTATAATAGCATTCCTTCTTAGCTCTACCAATTCTGTTTTTTTTGCATTTATTTCTAAAGTAATTTCAAATCTTCTCATTATTGTATGCTGGCATTTCTGTCTTAGTCTTTATAAAAAAGAAAAAGTGATTTTCTTTTTTAGTGGAGTTGGTTATGTTTTATTATCTCTAATTTATGGAATTAAATTATTAATTATTTATTATTATACTCTAATCCCATTAATTTTTATAACTACAGGAATAGTATTTATTATTATTTCAGAATTAAATATGAAAAAAAAGGGTTTATTAACCTATATTTAATTATTCATCTAATTTTTTCCAGAAATTTTTAAATTCCTCTTTTGGAAACGATACTTTTAATTGCAATGGCTCAGAGGGTTCTTCCCTAAAAAATGAAGGAAGTTCATTTGTTTCCTGTGTTAAACCTGCCTTGTTGTTAAACTCAAGCTCTGTTCTTAAAATTTGTTTCCCTATGTCTATAACATCTTCTCTACTTAAATTCAAACTATACATAGCATTAATAGCTCCTGTTACTATATTCATATTTTCATAACTAGGTCCAATGAAATAACAACAACCCATTGAATCTAAAACCGTTGTATAAACTTGCAATTCATAAGATAATTCTAATTTTCCCTCATTCTCAGTTAATTCACCATAATCTTTAACTTGACTGGCAACTCTTCCTGCAATTGCTGCTCCAGAAGTATGATCGGCTCCCATAGGAGAAGTTGCATAAGTTACACTCATTCCTTTGAAAACTCTTGGATCATAACCTGAAATGCCTTGTCCTTTAACCTGAGGAACTCGAATGGCATTGATTTTATTTCCTAAATTTACAACTCCATTTCCATATAGTTGTCCAATTTCGGAACCTTTTCTTATTTCTTCTAGTATTTCAAAAACTTTATCAGCGTCTCCCCAATTAACTTTGTCATTATCCATTGCTACCCCCATGGTTACACCGAACTCAATCGTATCAATACCAATGTCATCACATAAATGATCAATTTTTGCTAAATGATCAAGATTGTCTATCATCAAGTTAGAACCATTTAGAGCTATTGTTTCATATTCTAAACTAGATGTAATATGATTTCCATTCTCATCAACAATGATGTTTGAGCATTTAATTACACACGTTGGGCTACACGAAACTCTTTTTTTCCCATTTCTGGCTATAACTAACTCATGTAGTCTTTCTCCAGATATATCATCTACCCCATCAAATGAACCCATTCGAAAATTCTTGGTAGGTAAACCTCCATGTACACTCATTGCTTTTGTCATTAATGGAGTACCATAAATCGAAAAAGTTTTTCTCGATTCTGCTAAATTTTGAGCAAATGGTTTTGATATTTCTCTGAATTTTTTAATATCGTGTATCTTAACTTTTGAACCTTTTGCTGGAAAAATAATAATGGCTTTAATTCTTTTAGATCCCATTACCGCACCTAAACCACCTCTCGCTGCTTGTCGGCTTGGATAACCTTCTAAATCATTTGCAGCAATACTAGCAGCCCTCATCATTTGTTCTCCAGCAGGTCCAATAGAATAAATTCCAATTCTTTCTCCGTATTTTTCTCTTAATTTAGAATGCAATTTATAATTTCCTAATCCCTTATATTTATTAGCAGATTTGAATTTTATACCATCATCATCTATTAAAATTAATTTTAAGTTAGCGGATATTTCATCTAAAACTAAAGCTCTAATTCCATGAGAGGCTAACATCATTGAGGGACGCCCTCCAACATTTGCTTCTTTTATACCATTAGTAAGAGGACTTTTTGCTCCTATAGATGTACGACCAGAATTAGGAAAAGGGCTTCCAGTGAGCAAACCATTCGATATGATCAATTTATTTTTTTCACTTAAGGGATCACATAAAGGTGGAACTTCATCATGAATAATTTGAGAAGTTAATCCTCTTGCTCCCAATAAGTAAAATTTTGTATCTTTCGTTATTTCTTCGAATTCAATTGATTCTGTGTTAACATTAATTCTAGCAATTTTCATAATAAAACAATAATTATTGAATTCAATTTATTTTTTACTTATTACATCTGCTTTTTTTGTAGATATTAAACAAAATAACAAAAATGTGCTTTAAATTTGAAAAATATTATTGCTCCAAGGATTTTCTCTTTTAAGGTAAATAAAAAAAAAACTAAAAAGCAAAGATTTGAAGCAAAGATTTAAAAGTGTAACTGGAATAATATATTCTATTAAATGTATAATAAGGTCTATTTTTGTAATATAAAATTTTGAAAAGCTAATATTACCCATATAATATGCTCCAGGAATTAAAATGAATACCAATTATCGTCATTTAATAAGAAATAAAAATATTGATCAAGATAATTTACCTCAGATTCAATGTTGTGATAATCCGAGCATTGAAGCCCGAGATGGAAATAAAGTTTGCTTAAATTGCGGAATTATTTTTGAAAGAACATTTGTTGGGAACGAAAGGAGAGCATATACTATCGAAGAAATACAAAATCGACGTAGAACTGAGCCTAGATGGAGAGATTTTGGTCCAAGGACAATGTTACCTACTACTAAGACAGATTCGAAAGGTAAATCAATAGGACCAAAAGAACAAGCTCTTTTTTCTCGTTTATCAAAAATCCAAAATTCACTCATAAGTAGTATTGAAAGAAATTTTTGGGAAGCTAAACCTAAATTAAAAATGCTTACTTCAAAGCTTAACATACCTGAATATATCGCAGAAACAGCATGGAAGATATATAGTATTGTAGCGAGAAAGAAATTAACTATGGGAAGATCAATTAATGGATTTATTGCAGGGTCTTTATATGCGGCAATTAGAGTGCATGATTTTCCACGATTACTAGATGAGGTATGTGAGGCGTCATTAACACCAAGAAGAACGGTTCATAGAAGTCTGGCAATGATAATTCGTGAAGTTTTACCGGAGCTAAAGCTAAGATATCAGCCAATTACTGCTGAAAGTTTAGTATTTCGATTTGGAAACGAATTAGAACTACCTATAAAGATTCAAAAAAAAGCTATCAATATGTTAAGAATGGCTTCTAGAAATGGATTAAAAAGAACTGGTAAGGATCCTAAAGGTTTAGCAGCAGCTTGTATCTATATCGCAGCAAAGGATGGTTTGATTAGAAAAACCCAATCTCTTGTAGCGGACATTGCAAAAATTACCGAAGTAACGTTGCGCTCCCGTGCGAAACAAATAAAAAATAAGCTAATCTGAATAGATATTATAATTCTGAGCCATTTATTTAATTTACTTTGAATAAATATTTTTTTCTAATTTATAATTATTTTACGAATTTGAATGTTTTTCTCTTTCAATTAATGATGTCCATTTTATTCCAGCAGTAGTTACTATTACACCTGTAATTAAGAAACAACATATGACGGATATAAAAAATACCCAAAAAACACCAGCTATAAAAGGAGTAATAGTAGAATCATAAAGAGCAGTTTGAAATGGTATAGAACCTAAAACTGTGTCTACATTTGTTTTTCCCAACAAAACTAGATAATCCATTTTAACAAATGCCCCTAATAACATTACCATACCCAGCACTACTAGATATTTTGCTAATGGTTTACTTTCAATCTTATTATTTAGTGCAAATCTAAGCATATGAATTCCTAGAATTAGGAAAAACACCATACAAATTATTAAAAATACCCATAATAACGATCCAGAAATTGATATAAAATCTGAAGAGAAGATTAATTCATGTAAAAGGAGAATCTCTGGAACAACATTAACTTCTGTAAAAAGTAATGAAACAATAAAAACAAGTTCCATTATTGAAAGAATAATTAAATAAGCACTAATAATTTCAATAGCTTTTACAACAGCTTTGTATTCCATTTTTTAATTCACCTTCAATTTTTAAAAAAGTAAGAAAAATTTTTTATTTCATTATATTTTTACTTATTATTGTTTTTGAAGTTTATAAAAATTTTTATATATTATTATTTTTAAAGAAAATCTATTTAAAACTAATTAAATTCATTAATTGAGTTTTTTTTGAAAAATAGGAAAGAAAATAATCCGGAAATCTCAAGTTGTCAACATAAAAACATTAAGAAAGATGCAGGATTTTATGTTTGCCAAGATTGTGGTCTAATCTTAGATGAAAATGTAATATTCGAAGATAATCTATATGTTAGTGATTCTGATTCACAGAGAGATTATGAAAGGAGAATTAGAATTAGTGATTCCAAGGCACTCCAAGATCCCATCATCAAAGAAAAATATGAACGAATAAAAACACTTGAGAAATGGTTTCGTGATTATGAATCTGATTTTACTGAACAAAAAAAAACAATTGATCTTCTTAAGAGTTATGGAATTGGATTGAATATAGATTCAATTAAATACCAAACTGTTAAGGATAGGTATCTGAAATACAATAAATATCATAGACATACATATCAGAATATGGTAATTATTTTTTTAGCTATTGTTTGGATGGAAATTAAAGATACAACTAATATTCGAATTGAATCATTTATTAAAGCTTCAAGGGAGTTAGGTCATAAGGTAAATAAGAAAATGCTGAATAATGCTATGCTAAAAGTGAAGCGAACTGAGAAAATGTTAAATAAAAAGTATAAGAACGTTTCAGATATCGAAAAAGACATTAAAAACAAAATAAAAATTGTATTTCAAAAAGGTTTAAATGTAATTGCCTTTGAGAAAGTTTCTGATCAAATCAAAACAGAAGAACAGTTTAATAAATTAAAACTAGACATGATGCTAATGGTAGATGAGTATCTCATAAATATCTCTTATGATCATTTAAAAAATTTAAATTATAAAGCCTTCACTGCAGGATTGATTTATTATATTGGTCAAACTTTAGATAAAGAACGGAAAATTTTTACTCAAAGTCTTATTGAAGAAACAACCAAATTTTCGAGTACAACGATAAGAAAAAAATATCATCTTTTAGTAGATATTTTAGGAGATCCTCGAAAATAACACTAGAATAATTACCTTAAATTTCATAACTCTTTATTTTTAAGAAATTAAATAACTCTAAAATAATAAATTATTAAAAAAAATACACTCTTAGAATAATTATTATTTTAACCTAAATAATCTGATTAAATTCCTTATGTCCCAAGATAAATTTACTAATTCTTCTGATAAAAAATATTATTATCAATCTATTAAGGATTTAATTAGTAAATTTAATACAAACCTTGACTATGGTTTAAATTCTATAGAATTAAAAGAGAGATACTTTAAATTTGGATATAATGAACTTCCAAAAATAAAAAAATCATTATGGAAAATATATTTATCTCCAATTTTTAATTTCTTAATTGTTATTTTAATAATTTCTGGAATTTTTATTTCTATTCTGGGATCTCCTGGTTCTGCTTCAATAATTTTCATTGTTGTTTTTATCAACTCTATAACAATTGTAATACAGCAATTTAGAGCACAGAAAGCATTAGAATCTTTAAAAAAAATTGCTGCTTTAAAGGCGACGGTTCTAAGAGATGGTAAGCAATTCGAAATTCCTACCAGAGAACTAGTTCCTGGCGATATTATTTTATTAGAGCAAGGTGATAAAGTTCCTGCTGATGCGAGAATAGTTGAACTCATGAATTTTACTGTTAATGAAGCTAGTCTCTCCGGAGAATCAGAGCCTGTTGAAAAAATCAACTCTTTCTTACAAAAAAAAGATTTACCTGTCCAAGAACAAATTAATATGGTTTTTATGGGAACGTATGCTAATACAGGTAGATGTAAAGCATTAGTAACAGGAGCTGGTGTTAATACAGAAATAGGTAAAATTTCAGTTCAATTAAATGAAATGGGAAGTATTGAAGATATCCCTCTAACTAGAAAGTTAAATAGATTGGGATATATCTTAGGATCTATTGCTATTTTTATTTTATTTATATTGATAATATATAAATTCACTTTTTTAGCTATACAAAGAGATCTTAATGAAAATAACATTGGTGAAGCACTAGTAAGTTCCATATTAAGATCTATTAATGTAGTACCATTTAATTTACCATTATTGTCAACGTTAGTTTTAATAACTGGCGTACTTGAAATAGCTCAGAGTGGAGTAATCATAAAAAATTTATCTGCTATTGAATCTCTCGGTCGCGTATCTGTAATTTGTTCCGATAAAACAGGTACTATCACTAAAAATGAGATGACAGTTAAGAAATTTTGGTTAAATAATATAGAATATGATGTTACAGGCTCAGGATATGACGCTGAAGGGGAAATTTTAAAAGATGAGATTAAAACTGATTTAAATGATAATTTAACTTTTCAAAAGTTTATTGATTCGATTGTTCTTAATAATAATGCAAATTTAATATATGAGGATGTTAAAGTGCGAGTTAAGAACTTGAGAGAAGTAGCAGTTCGAAAAGCGTTAGGGTCTCCTACAGAAGCTTCTTTATTGGTTTTGGCTGAAGTAGCAGGATATAACACCTATGATATTAAAAAGAAATATGAAGTTTTAAAAGAATTTTCATTTGACTCTGATTTAAAGAGAATGACTACAGTTTGTAAATCTAATCATAGTAATAACACATTATATGCTTTTTCGAAAGGTGCTCCTGAAAAATTAATTGCTCTCTGCTCCAAAATTGAATTTAATGGTAAGATTCAAGCTTTTAATAATGATTTAAAAAATGAGATTTTACATGAAATAGAATTACGTGCAATTGAAGGTTATAGAACCTTAGCTATAGCATATAAAGAATTGCAAAATAATAATTATCAAGAAAGAGATTTTATTGAGAAAGATTTAATTTTCTTAAGCTTTTTATCCATATTAGATCCACCTCGAGTTGGAGTTAAAGAATCAATTGAACAATGTCAATCAGGAAGGATAAAAGTAGCTATGGTAACAGGAGATCACCCCGCAACTGCAAAAACTATAGCTACCCAAATGAGTATTTATAAAGAAGGGGATATAGTAATTAAGGGCTGGGAGATCGAAGAACTAAGTTTAGAAGATTTCAACAAAGTATCTGTTTTCGCGAGGGTGGAACCAACTGATAAAGAAATAATCGTAGAAAATTACCAAAAACAAAATAAAATAGTAGCAATGACAGGAGATGGAATCAATGATTCACCAGCATTGAAGAAAGCTCAAGCTGGTATAGCAATGGGTATAACTGGAACTGATTTAGCTAAAGAAGCCTCCGATATGGTAATTTCTGATGATAATTTTACGTCAATTGTTAAGGGTATACAAATTGGACGTGGTTTATTTGCTAAAATCCGGACAATTATTTATTTCTTTATTTGTCTAAATATTATGGAAGCTTTTATTTTCTTTACCTATGAATTTATTCCATTTTTCGAACTTTTTAGTTCTGAATGGCAACATATTTATATCTTTGGAATTGTGCATGCACTACCATCTTTAGCATTAGTTATCGATACATATCCTAAAGATATTATGCAAGATCCACCCAGAGATGAAGAAGAACTTTTAAATAAAAATATGTGGAAACTGTTGCTAATTCAAGCATTTCTAATGGGAATAGGTTTAGTCTTAGTTCTTCAATTAACGATCAATGGATTGATTCCATTAAATGAATGGAATTTAAATTCTAATTTAAGTTATTTAGCACTTGATTCAGAAGAATGGTTAGCTCAAAAAGCAAGAACTATGTTTATAACAACTTTATATATTGCAGAAATTAACTTTATATGGTCTTTTAGGAGACCGAACAAATCAATTATTAAAACTTTAAAAGAAGAATTAAGCATAGCTGTTTTAATTGTCTGTTTATTCACTTTAGGATTTCGTATTCTTCATATCTGTTTTTCTTATCAAGTAAACTATTATATCAATGATGTAAGTGGCCTTAATTTTCAAATAAACTTTATGTTCTTAAGTGGCTTAGACTGGTTAGTTTGTGTGTTATTTGCCCTTCCAGGAATAGTTGGAATAGAAGTAGTGAAATATTTTGCTAGAAATAAGAATATAAATTTTTAATACAATTATTTCATTAAATTGATAATTAATATTTAAAAAGAGAATATTATGGCTGAAAAATCTCCAATTATTCAAGAAGAGAAAAAATCTTTTCTTAGAAAATATGGGGGTCTCCTCTTTATCAGTGGAATAATATTATTATTTATAGTTTTAGCATTTGCTAATATTAACTTTGGTCAATGGCTCGCAGATACAATTATGTGGTTTTATGAGGAATTTGGAGATGTTGGAATCTATATTGGGGTCTTTGCTATAAGTATTTTTGGTAATTTCACAATTATTTTTCCAGTTCCATATGTAATCGCCCTGATTGTAGTTTCCGCCGTAATCCCTGGAGTAAATCCCTTATTATTGGGTCTTATTGGAGGATTAGGAGCTGGTATAGGAGAAACTACAGCATGGCTAATTGGGCGTGGTTCACAAGAAATGATAGGGGATGTTGAAAGTATTGAACGGATGAAAGGATATGTTGAGAAAGGGTGGGCTCCATTAATAATATTTATATTTGCTGCAACCCCCCTACCTGATGATGCTTTTTTAATCGTATTAGGAATTGTAGAATATAGTCTTGTTAAAACTTTAATATATACTTTTATCGGTAAATTTGTACTCTGCTCTCTATGTAGTGCCCTTCCCATTTGGTATGCAGATACTCCATTAGGTGATTTTTTATTCAACTTATTTGGAATTGATCTTGAGGCAGCTCAATCTGGGAATATACCCCCTAGTACTCCTTTAGATATTTTAACAAGTTCATTAGTTTGGGCAACTACTATTATAATAATGTTCTTATTAGTATATGTTGACTGGGGAAAAATTTTAAAAAGAATAAGGAAAAAAAAACCTAGCGATTAATTTGATTCATATATCTCAAGATTAATTCTTAAATAATACTCCAATTGATTTTTATAAAAAAAGGAATAAATTAAAAATCATAATTGTTATTGTCTATTTATTAGATCTAAAAAGAAAAATTTAGAGAAATTTCTTTTAATCTTATTCAAACGTATGGCAGAATTAATATGGAAAAAGTAGAAGAAAATTTTTATAATCTTGCGCTAGAACAAATTTATCAAAAAATTCAGACTGATCCTAATAAAGGTTTAACAACAACTGAAGCTAACAAGCGGCTAGAGAAATATGGTCCTAATGAAATACCAAAAGTATCAAAAGGATTTATTAAAATATACTTAGCACCTCTATTTAACTGGTTAATCGTAATTTACTTAATCGGAGCTCTTATATTATTTTTAGCAAGTGTTTTTGGAGAAGAAGGAAGCCTACTTTTTATAGCTTTGACTTTAGGTATTGTTTTTCTTAATTGTATGGTTGCTATAATTCAGCAATATAGGGCCACAAAAAAATTAAAAGCATTAAGAGAATTATCTGCTCCTACCGCAACTATTATTAGAGACAGTCAGAAACAAGATATTCCTACAAAAGAAATTGTGATAGGAGATTTACTAGTCTTAAACCAAGGAGATAAAATACCTGCTGATGCTAGAATTGCAGAATCTTTTAATCTGGAAGTTAATGAGGCATCACTTACAGGTGAATCAGAACCAGTTAAAAAATTAAGGAAAGGAGATGCATTAGGCAAAAATGATATTCCTATAAGTGACCGTAAAAACATGGTTTTTTTCGGGACATATATAACAATGGGAAATGGTACAGCAATTACTGTAAAAACTGGTGGAGATACTGAAATTGGTAAAATTTCACACGGTTTGGAGGAAGCTGGAACGTCAGAAATCCCTATTCGTCAAAAATTGAACCACTTTGGCAAATGGTTAGGTCTAATCATATTTATGTTCTGGTTTATTTCATTGATGATCATATGGGCAGCCACAAGATTTACTGAAGATCCTGAAGTAGTTAAAAGTTTGAACTCTGCTCTTGACTTGATGCCATTGAACATCCCATTACTAGTTACTATTGTTTTAATTACGGGTGTTTTAGCAATGGCAAGACATGGAGTTATAATAAGAAATCTGGCTTCGGTTGACAGCTTAGGTCGTGTTAGTGTTGTGTGTTCAGATAAAACTGGTACATTGACCAAAAATCAAATGGCGATTCAACATGTTTGGACAAATGGTTCGTTATATAGAGTAACTGGAAGTGGTTATTCTCCAGATGGGGATATAATTTTAATGGATGATCCGAAAAATCCTGATTACATACGCCATATTGATGATTATCCTCAATTAAAACTTCTTTTAATTTCTGGATTTTTAAATAACAATTCTGCCCTCATAAAAAATGAAATTGAAACTCCTAAGAAAATCGTCTATAATTGGAATGTGGTGGGATCTCCAACAGAAGGAGCCTTAATGGTTTTATTTCAAAAAGGTATGGGTGATTATCTTCTTGATGATTTTGAATCAGTCACAGAATTTCCCTTTGATTCTGCTTTAAAGCGTATGACGAAGATTTACAAAAGAGAAGACAAATTGTACTCATTTACTAAAGGTGCTAGTGAGATATTAATCCCTTTATGTTCTACAATTTTATACAATAACAATGAAGTGAAATTTATTGATGAAATAAAAGCTAAAATAATGGAGATAGCAAATCTTTATGCAAATCAAGGATATCGAATTTTAAGCTTAGCTTATAAGAAGCTAGAGGAATTACCTCCAGAAGGAGAAGGAAGCAGGGATCAATGTGAATCAGAAATGATCTATATTGGATTTGTGACAATATTAGATCCTCCTAGGGAAGGTGTAAAAGAATCAGTGACACTCTGTCATGAAGCAGGAGTAGATGTTGTAATGATTACAGGTGATTCACCACCAACAGCAAGAGCTATAGCTTCACAAATCGGTATCATAATTGAAGAAAGTGAAATCGTCCTTGAAGGGAACCAGATAAAAGATGTAAAAACTTTCTTTGATTTTAATAAGATTAAAGCATTTGCAAGAGTATCACCAGAACATAAAGAAGACATTATTGAAAGATATCAGGATGCAAAAAAAGTAGTTGCTATGACGGGTGATGGGGTAAATGATGCTCTAGCCCTAAATATGGCAGATGCAGGTGTAGCTATGGGTATAACAGGAACGGATGTAGCTAAAGAAGCTTCCGATATGGTGATTTCAGATGATTCATTTAACTCGATTGTCACAGGTATCCATCAAGGTAGAGGTATCTTTGCCAGGATTCGAGCACTTGTATTCTTTTATATTTGTATTAATATTTTTGAAGGGATCGTTCAATTTATTTTAGCAATAATTTTAGACTTACCATATTTTTTAGATGAGGCTTTTTACCTTCAATGGATTTTCTTATCAATTACTCTTCATATGTTTCCTGGATTAATACTTGCTTTTGATAGTACCTCGGAAGATGTTATGAAAGAAGAACCACGTGATTCAGAAGAAATTCTATCTAAAAATGTGTTAATACTACTCTTTATATTTGGAATTTTACTTGTAACAAGCATGGTTATAGTATATTTTATAACAATAAGCGAAACTTGGCCTGTTTTTCCTGAAAATTGGGAGTTAGGTGAATTATTTCTTTATTCATCAAATGAATTGATTCCAGATGAATTGCTTTCTGATTATACACTAGATGAAATTAGAACAATGGCCAAGACTTTAACCATGTTAATGGTGACTTTATTTTTCTGTGAGTCATTTTTAGTGTTTCAGATAAGACGTCCAAACAAATCACTTTTTAGAAGTTTAAAAGAAGATAGCAATAAGCGAATGTACCTGATAATTGGCTTCTTATTTTCTGTATTTCTTATGTTAATGTACATCCCTAATGCGCAGGTTGCATTAGCAAGAGCTGGAATTAATTTTATGTTTATGTATTTAACTGCTCTTGATTGGATGGTTTGTTTCTTGATTTCGCTAATATGTATTATAACTTTTGAGATTGTAAAATATGTAGCACGCAAATATAAAATTTCCTTTTAAATTTCTTTTCTTCTTTTTTATTGCATTCTTTAATAATTGCATAAAATTTTTTTCTATAGTTGTATTAGAATTTTGTATGTTGAAAGGAAAAAAAGTTATTCTTGCTCCACCTAGAAGAGAATACATAGATACCTTTCTTAAATGGATAAATGATCCAGAAATAACTCAATACTTACTAGTATTTAGACCTATGACTAAAGAAATGGAAGAAGAATGGTTTGAATCATTAAAAGAGAGAGAGAATGACATTCTTTTCTCTATTCTCATTCCATTAAATGATAAAACAGAAAAACTCATAGGAAATTGCGGAATCCACAAGATCGATTGGAAAAATAGAGTGGGAGAATGCGGTATAATGATCGGGGAAAAATCAGAACAAAGTAAAGGTTATGGTACAGAAGCGATGGAATTATTAATTAATTATGGTTTTAATACTCTAAATCTTAATAGGCTCCAGTTAAGTGTTTATGATTTTAATATCCCTGCCATAAAATTATATAAAAAAGTAGGTTTCATAGAAGAAGGTCGAAAAAGAAAAGCACATTTTATTAATGGAGAATACCATGATCTAATCATTATGGGTATATTGAATGAAGAATGGAAAGAAAAAAAAAATTAAAAATAATATTATTTCTATTATTCTTTAAAATAGGGGATAATTTTATCTCGAAAAATTTCGTAAACTTTGTTAGGGTCAGGTCCTCTATTCATTATACTAATGTGTGTGGCTCCAGCTTCTTTATATTTTTCTATATTTGAAATAACATCGTCTGTTGTACCTAAACAGTTAAAATCCTGGATAATAGTTTCAGGTAATCGATTTAAGTTATTTAGATAATCTGATGTGATATTACTACTCATATCATAATCATGAACATTAAAATTTTCAGGTAGATTTAAATTTGGATATGCTTCATTTGTAATCCAAGAATTTAACAAATAAGAAGTTTTAAAGAATTCACATCTTTTTATTGCATTATCAGGATCATTGTCATCTATTGCTACAAAACAATCATATACATAATCAATTTCAGAGGGATCCCGACCAGCCTTTTTTGCTGCATTAAAGACTTCTCTGTAATTTTTCTTATAGAGCCATGGTGGTTGGTAAAGCGGATACCATCCATCTGCTAATTCTCCAGTTAATTGACGAGTTTTTGGACCATTAGCAGCAACATAAATCGGTGGATTCTTCTGAACTGGTTTTATTTGAATATAAGCATTTTTTATTTCCCCCCAGAATTCACTTTTTTTGTTAATTCTTTTTTTAGTCCAAAATTTTCTCATTAAGATAATATATTCCCGTAATTTTGAAACAGATCTCTTTCTATTTAATCCATACATATCAATATTCATTGCTTCACCTGCTCCGAGCCCTATCATACCTCTTCCATTAGAAATTTGATCTAAAGTAGCTACTTTATGTGCCATTAATGCTGGGTGAAAGCGATGACAATCAGAAACACCAGTACATAATTTAAGTTTTTTTGTTATCATTGCTAAAGATGATAAAAAGCAATATGCATCATAACAAGTTCCTGGTCCTGGAGGCAACATTGCTGTGTGATCTGCATAAAAAATTCCAAAAAAACCACATTCCTCAGCCCTTTTTGTTCCTTCGAACATATATTCAAGACGAGGAGTTGGCACAGGAATATGAAAACTAAATCTCATAATTTATTAAATTTACAATATTTTATAAACTTCAATTAAACTGTTTGCCTTAATTGTATATTTAAGAAAACCAAAAGTTATATTAAAATTTTAGACCTAATTTAATTATTGTTATAAATAGATTTTAAATGAGATAACTATTGTTATAAATTGTGATTATATGGACATTAGCGATATAAAAATAGGAACGGAAGGCAGTTTTGTTGGACCGATTGATAAGGGAATTGAAGGCATAAAAAGGATTGAAGAAATTGGTTATGATTCGATCTGGATGGCTGATCATATAATGGGTTGGACTCCTGAATCAATTTGGACTCCAGATCTTATTAAAGCAGCAGCTTTTCAAGAAGATCCCCATTTTTTTCATGAAGTATATTCTATAATGGCTGTTGCAGCATGGAATACTAACAGGATAATATTAGGCACAAGCGTTACCGAAACTTTTAGAAGACATCCTGCAGTTCTAGCTCAAACATTATTAACTCAAGATCGAATCTCTAAAGGTAGAGTAATTTTAGGCATAGGAGCAGGAGAAGGAGAAAATGTAATCCCTTACGGTATTAAATGGGATAAGCCCGTTAGTAGATTAGAAGAAGCTATTAAAATTATAAGGTTATTGTGGGAAAATTATAAAAAAGTGAGTTATGATGGAGCGTTTTGGAAAATAAAGGATGCTGTTCTCACAATAAAACCTTACAAGGAAGGAATATACCCTCCTATATGGATTGCAGCTCATGGACCAAAAATGCTTGACATAACGGGGAGATTAGGAGATGGATGGTTACCTGCATATTCTGATCCTCCTTCTTATAAGCTTAGATTGGACCATATTCGAAATTCTGCAAAAAAAGCGGGGAGAAACCCAGATGATATAACTCCTGGTCTTTGGAATTATTTAGTTATTGATGAAGATCATAATTTATGTGATGATTTAATAGAGACTCCTGTTATAAAAAATAATTTATTAACCTTCCCAAACGCGGTTTTTAAAGAATATGGTATTACACATCCTTTTGGGGAAGATTTTTATGGATTGCTCGATTATATCCCAACACGATACGATCGAGAAACTGTTTTAGAAGCAATTAATAAAATACCAAAAAAAATGTGTGATGATAATATAATGCATGGAACTCCTGATGAAATAATAAGCAAAATTGAAGAATATGCTAAAGTAGGCTTAAAACATATCGTATTTTATAATACAACGTATTTAGCTGATATGTCGAAAATTAAAAGCTCATTTAGTTGTATGAAAAAAGTCTTGAATTATTTCAAAGGCTAATTATTTTTAATTTTATAATTCTTTTCATATTTTACTTCTTATGATTTATTTGAAACCTTGGCAAAATGAATCTACATTTTTAGGCAGTACGCTATGATTATATCCACCTTCTAATAAGGCATACCGTCTTCCTTCACATAATTTTTCAGAGTATTTCTTCATTAAACTTCCTAATTCAAAGTAATCTTCTGGGTATAAAAGATTTCCCCAATCTTCTATTCCTTGATCGAATCCTGCACTCGCTACAAAAATATCAATATCATGCAAATCTTGCGTATATGCTTTTACTTCTTTTAAATAACCAGTTCTACCACTAGAATATGGATTAAGAATTTTAACTCTGAAATCATCGTCTCTGTTTGTCAAGATATTTATATTCCCGTCCCCCGTATGAAGGTCGAAATCCAAAATAAATGCTGATTTTATTTTACCCTCCGAATAGAGCTTTAATAAGCTTATACTAATATTATTAAAATAACAAAAACCCCAGCATGAATCAGCTGAAGCATGGTGACCAGGGGGTCTTATAACCGCAAAAGTTGGATTCCCATTATATCCTTCTTTTGCCGCTAATATTGCTCCACCTGCCGCAAGAGAAGCTAGTTCAAATAATAATCCATCTTTTTTTATACCTTGGACATGCCTATTAGTATGAGCCCTCAAAATATCTTTCTCGGTTGCGGGTTTGGGCATTATTATTTCATATTCTTTATTTTTTGATAGAATATCCATTATACCCTCTAAACGTCCAGAAGAAGCAGCAGGATCCCAAGCATATTCTGAATTGTAATATCTCTCATGGAATATAATTTTCATTCTGTATACCTCCTTGATTAATAGTTTATAACATTGACAATTATGATTAAAAATTAGAAATTACCATGATTTATAATTACATTTAAAAAAGTATATGAAGAATATTATTTTAACTATTTTTTTAAATTTGAATGGCATTTTCGAAAGAAAAAGATGACAGATACAGAACAGGATATATATCAAGAATTGCAAAAACACTTAGATCAATTCCCTATAGGATTTCCTGCATCAATGTCTGGTGTTGAATTAAGAATGTTGAAACATCTTTTTACAGAAAAAGAAGCATTCATAGCAACAAAATTAAGTTGGGATTATGATACACTCGAGAATATTTACAGTCGTTTTAATGATGGGGAAATATCAATTGAATATTTAGAGCAAACTCTTGATAGTATGATTAAAAAAGGTTTAATAAAATATAAAAAAGAGGATGGTAAAAGACTCTATGCTAATATTCCACTTGTAGTTGGAATTTATGAATATCAAGTAGATAAAGTTACACTAGAATTCTTAGAAGCTTTTGAGGAGTATTTGGTAACTACATTTGGTGCTGAATTATTAGGTACAAAAATATCACAGTTTCGTACTATACCTATAGAGCAGAGTATTGCGCCTGAACAACGTATAGCAAATTATGATGAAATAAGGCAAGTAATTGAGAACTCTGAGGAACCTATTGGTGTAGCAAATTGTCTCTGTCGTCAAGCAAAAGATCTTATGAGTCAACCATGCAAAAAAACATCACTAAGAGAGAGTTGTTTATATTTTGGAACAATAGGGCAATTATTTATAAATGAAGAGTGGGCACGCTCTATAAATAAAGAAGAAGCTTTAGAAATATTACAAAAAGCCGTGAATGATGGTTTAGTTCTACAATCAGGAAATACCAAAAATCCAGAATTTATATGTACTTGTTGTGGCTGTTGTTGTATAATTTTAACAAAACTACAAATGCTTCCACGTCCGGCTAGGATCATTCCAAGCAATTTCCAATCTGAAATTAATCCTGATTTATGTGCAGGGTGTGGAACTTGTGTTGAACGATGCCAGACAAATGCTATAAAACTTGTTGATAATCTAGCAAAAGTCATCTTAAAACGATGCATTGGTTGTGGAGCATGTGTTCCTACTTGTCCAGAAGGAGCAATTCAGCTCAAAAAGAAAGAGGAAGAAATGATACCTCCTTCTACAATGGAAGATCTCTATTCACAAATCATGAATAAGAAACAACAATTAAGAAAGAAATAATAAAATAAGAATTTCTTATTTACATTCTTCTACTTAATTTCTCAATCATATCCTTCGTCATTGATGCAAGATTAAAACTAGGATTCCAACCCCATTCTTCACGGGCTAGGGAATCATTAATTGATTTTGGCCAGGAATCCGCAATTTCTTGTCTAAAATCAGGTTTATATTCTATTTTAAATTCAGGAATATGCCTTTTTATTTCAAACGCTAATTCACCTGCTGAGAAACTCATCCCTGTAACATTATATACTCGACGTTTTAACTTTGAAGCTTCTGCTTCTAAGAGATCAATCATACATTTAAGGCAGTCTGGCATATACATCATAGGTAAGACTGTATCTTCTTTTAAAAAACAACTATATTGCTTTTTCTTAATGGCTTCATAAAAAATCTCAACAGCATAATCGGTTGTACCTCCACTGGGAAGTGTCTCACTACTAATTATACCAGGTAACCTCATTGAACGAGTATCAAGCCCATATTTTTTGTAATAATATTCTGCTAAGAGCTCCCCAGCAACTTTAGTTATCCCATACATAGTTGTGGGCTGTAATATAGTAATATTTGGTGTATTATCTCTTGGAGTAGTAGGTCCAAATGCTGCAATTGAACTTGGCCAAATTATATTTTTTATTTTATAATTTCTACTTGTTTCGAGAATATTAATTAATCCATTCATGTTTATATCCCAAGCAGTTTGAGGTATTTTTTCTCCTGTGGCTGAAAGAATTGAGGCCATATGAAAGATTGTATCTATCTCATATTCATAGAAAACTCTTTTAAGGGCATCTATTTCTAATGCGTCTAAATAGATAAATGGTCCACCTTCCTTGAGTTCTTTTGGCGGAGGTGTGCGACGTCCCGTAGCTATTATATTATCATTTCCATATTTCTCTCTAAGTGCGGGTACTAATTCACTGCCAATTTGACCACATGAACCAATTACAAGAATTCTTCTCATTTTTATCATTCTCTTAATTTAAAAGCATTTAGTATTATTCATAGTATAGTCAAATAAAAAAGTTTTATGACTTTATTTTTATAGAAATCATTCTTAATTTGATATTGATAAAACTTTATTTAATAAAAAATATATAAGACTATAACGGTTTAATTAATACATTTTAAATAATATCAAATTATAATATGGTGATTAAATGAAAAGAGATCCAGTAGCATTTCTAAAAGAAGAGATGAAGGACTTAAGAAATAAAAATCTTGAATGGATTATTAGATATCTTGAGGAGGGTTCAAAACCCCATTCCGTAGTGGATGGAAAAAAAGTATTAATGTTAAATACAAATAATTACCTTGGACTAGCATCGCATCCAAAAGTAATACAAGCCGCTATTGATGCAACGAGAAAATATGGTGCTGGAGCTGGAGCTGTCCCCGTTATTGCTGGCTCATTTGATTTAACCAAAATATTTCAAGAGAAATTTGCTAAATTCAAAGAAGTAGAAGCATCATTATTATGTCAAACAGGATATGCCGTCAATTCAGGATTAATACCTATGTTAGTTGGAAAACCAGATATCGTAGTCTCAGATGAATTAAACCATGGATCTATTATTGATGGTGTTAGATTATCTGGCGCTAAAAGGATAATATATAAACATAGAGATACATCAGATTTAGAGAATCAATTAAAGGAAGCTGAGAAGGAAAGAGCAAGAAGAATTTGTATTATAACTGATGGTGTCTTTTCAATGGATGGAGATATTGCCCCATTAGGAGACATCGCAAAAGTTGCAGAGGAATTTGGAGCAATGATTTTCGTTGATGATTGTCATGGAGAGGGTGTTTTGGGAAATGGACGGGGAATTGTAGCCCATTTCAATCTGCAAGGTAAAGTACATATAGAAGGTGGCTCGATGAGCAAAGGTTTTGGCGTATTTGGAGGGACAGTTGCAGGATCTAAGGATTTAATAGAGTTTTGTGCAAATAAAAGTCGAACCTATTTACTTAGCACAGCACATCCTCCCGGAGTAGTTGCTGCTTGCATTGCTTCAATTGAAGTAGTTGAAACTGAACCTGAACATGTTAAAAGAGTATGGGATCATACGAATTATTTTAAGAAAGAAGTCCAAAATATGGGTTATAATACAGGAAATTCAGAAACTCCAATAATTCCTTTAATTATAGGGGATCCTGGGAAAGCACAAGAATTAGCACGAGTTTTATTTGAAGAAGAAAATATATATGGAACACCTATTGTATTTCCTATGGTTGCTAAAGAACTTTCCAGAATTAGAGTCCAAATGAATGCGTTATTAACTAAAGACGATTTAAATACTGCTTTAAGCGCTATAGAAAAAATCGGTAAAAAATTAAAAATAATTTAAAATTATTTTTTTATTCGTTTTAGAAAAGGCTATTGATTATTATATTATAATGGTTTACATAGTATTGCTTTAACTCGTAATTTATTAAATAAACTAGTAGGTACTGGCTTAATTAAACAAACTGTATCTGCACCACGACCAGTACCTCCTATACAGATTACATCTCTTTCAAGATCATCAATCATTCCTGCATCAACAGCCATAGTAGCAATTTCCATACACACTTTCGTGCCTTGACTAAATTGTTCTCTTAAATATTTGGCCATTAATTCAACTGGACCCCATTGGTTTAGAGATCTTCGAATACTCCTTTCAGGACCTGCTAAGGCATGGGTTCCAATAAATATTTTAACACCTTTTTCCTTTAAAGCAGAAATCTTTTCATCTGGAAATTCTTGTCTCTTTTCAACTCCTACAAAATAATATGAGTGCGTTATTACGACTAAATTATAATCATTTGGATTAAATAATTTAATTGCTTTATCCGCAACCATACCTGTGGTGCTCGCCATTATGATATCCTTAATATTGAATTGATCAGCATATTTTTTGGCGATTTCTAAGGCTTTATCAGTATTTTCTCTTCCAGGATTTTCAAAATAAGTAACTTCAATGTTTAAATCTGCCATATTTTGTTCCTTCTTTAATAATTAAATTTGATTATTTACTGAATTTAGGTTATTAATCATCAGTAATTAAATTTAGTCTTATTTTCTTTAACTCTTCTATAAATCATAGCAGAATTCATATAATTTTTCGAATTTATTCTATTTTGTTGAATATGAATTTTGGATATTATAACAATACTTTTAAATAAAACAAAATCTAATACCATTAAAAAAAAAAAATTAATTTTTAGGGATTATTATATGAGTGAAGATCGTAATACAAGTACGAAAACTAAACTCCTTTTCGGACTAAATGCCTTCCCTGACCAAGTATCCTATCAAGCTTTCACTATTTATGTATTCACTTTTTATTTTGCTGTTATAGGACTCTCTATGACGGAAATGTGGCTTGGATTTAGTTTATGGGGTATTTGGAATATGATAAATGACCCTCTTTTAGGTGCATTAAGTGAAAGAACTAAACATAAAGGGAAATTAGGAAAACGTAAGTTTTTTTTAATTATTTCTTTTGTGCCATTAGGGTTTACTATGTTATTTTTATTTACAGTTCCAATGAATAATAAGTTCCTTTATTTTATCTTTATAATATTTACATTTGAGTTCTTTTACACAATGTTTTCAGTTAATACAAATGCCATATTTCCCGAGATGTTCCGAACTGATAAAGAGAGAAAAACAACTAATACATTCTTGAAAATTTTTACAATGTTAGCTGTAATAATAGCTTCGCTTGTTCCAACAATTATTATTGATCCATTGGTTCCAGTTTCTACTGATCCAGCAGAAATTGCAGATATTCGATCTATGTATGTTACAGCTGGTTTAGTCTTATGCCTTATAGTAACAGTAATGGCAGTTTTCTTTATTATTTCAGTTAAAGAAAAAGCAGAAGATATAAGTGATTTTGAAAAAAGACCAGGATTTTTTAAATCTATAAAAATTACATTTTCAAACAAGACTTTTATAAAATTTACTTTAGGAAACATGCTTATATGGTATTGCTTTAATGTACTACTAACTGCCTTTCCTCTCTATTCCGTTTTTGTACTTGGAAGAACTGAGGATGCTTTTTTAATTGGAGTAACCTTGATGTTAGCACTTCTATCAGCAGCAATCTTTATGCCATTGCACATTAAAATTAGTAAAAAATTAGGTACAAGAAAAGGTTTAATGGCAGGACAATTAATTTGGATTTTGACATTACTTCCATTATTATTTTTATCAAATAATGACCTAAGCAGAATTTTGTCACTGGTTGTATTTGTTACTATTGGTTTCGGTTTATCTGCTGCTTTATTTTACGTTGATCTAATACACGCAGATGTTATTGACCAAGATGCTCTTAATTTTGGTGTGAAAAGGGCAGCTAGCTATTATGGTGTAAATGCTTTTATACATCGATTTTCAATGATACTAGGTATTACTACTATTGCTATTATATTTTCAGGAACGGGTTGGAGTGATTATACGCCTGTTACTGATGACCCTGATTTAACAATTCTTGGTTTAAAATTGGTGATGTTCTTATTTCCTTCGATTGCTCTTATAGGATCATTCTTATGCTTTAGATCTTATGATTTACATGGTGAAAAATTAATTCAAATGAGAGAAGAATTATCAAAACATCCAGAATTAAAATAAGAATATTTTTTTTTCTATTTTTTTGAAATTACCTTTTTATACCGAGTATTTCTTTAGTCTCATCTAAGTTTGCGGATTCTCTTCCAATCTCTTTAGCTAATCTAACCATTCGTTTAACTAATTGAACATTACCTTCTGCAAGTTCCCCTTTTCCATAGTAAATAGTGTCTTCAAGTCCAGTTCTGATATTACCCCCCATACACATAGCAATTACAGTAGTTCTTAAATTAAACTTTCCTACTGTTACCACTTGCCATGTTGAACCTTCTGGAATTTGATCAACCATATTTAATAAGTTTGAAACAGTTGCAGGGGCGCCTCCTTTGATTCCCAAAACAATACTAAAATGTAATGGGGGTTGGAGTAATCCTGTGTCTACAAATTCCAATATATTAGCAATATGGCTTGAATCATAAACTTCAATCTCAAGACCAAAGCCCTTTCTCTTACATCTCTTTATGTATTTTCTATTAAAATCTATAGGGTTATTAAATAATGCACCTCCGTAAGGCGTTCTAAATTCAAAAGAACCAGCATTAATAGTATGCATCTCTGGTGGAGGATCAATATTTAATAGATTTAATCGTTCTTCCAATGTGGGTTGTACTATTTCTGCGGAAACTCTCTTTTTGCCTGATCTTGTAGTATATTTATGTTCCTCTAAACGAGCGCCTATTCCATTGCCAATTTGTCTAATTATAGGGCATTTCTCACCAATTAATTTAATAGTTTTATTATAAAATTTTAAATCAGGCGTATTTTGCCCATCATCACCACGTACATGAATATGAACAATGGCGGCTCCCGCTTCATAACATTCAAGGGCAGTTTGTGCTTGTTCTTCAGCAGTTATAGGTAAACTTGGATTTGCCCATTTTCCATGAATTCCACCAGTTATAGCTGCTGTAATTATTACTTTTTCTTCCGTAAGAATATTGGGTTTAATATTAATTACCTCTTTATTATCTTATATCATTTTTAATTATGCTTTATTTAGAAATATTTAGAAATATTTATGTTAAATATTATCAATCATTATTATGGTAAGGATAATGAAACTTTTAGAAGGAAAGTATGCATTAATAACAGGAGGAGGGAGAGGTATTGGTAGAGCTGTAGCTCTTGAATTTGCAAAACACGGTGCAGATGTTGCTGTGACTGCATTAGAAAAAGATGAATTAGAGCAAACAGTAAAAAATATTAAAAAGTTTAATGTTAAAGCGTTATTAATCCCAGCAGATCTTTCTAATATAGCTGGTGCAAAATCTGTAGTGGAAATATATTTTAATCACTTCAATAGAATTGATATTTTAGTTAATAATGCTGGAATGTCATATTATTGCCCAATGATCGAAGTTTCTCTTGATAAAGTCGTAAAATTGTTTAATTTAAATCTTATTGCCTACTATGCTATGATTAAGCTAATTCTTCCAAAAATGATTGAAAATGGAGGGGGAAATATAATAATGACTGCTTCAGTCCATGGAAATATATTTTTTAATCCTAATCAAGTTGCATATTCTGCAGCGAAAGCAGGTGTTACAGCAATGAGTAAATGCCTTGATGAAGAGTTAAGTCCGTATAATATACGAGTAAATGTAATATTACCTGGAGCAATTAAAACTAGATTATCCGAGGATAGCGCCAAAAGAGGACAAATTACACCTAAATTAATACCTCCAGAGGATATATCACCTATATACCTATTTCTTGCTAGTGATTTATCTAGCCGACAATATAAAGGGAAAATTATCAACCAAATGATATTGTTTGAACTTTTAACTAAGCTTAAGACCGCTATTAGTAATAATTCATTTGATATTAAGGAATTAACTAAAAGTATGAAAGATAAACTTAGAAAGGGTATGTATGGGTTATTAAGAAAAAATCAAGAATTAATTGATTTTATATTAAAATATCAAGAATAAAGTTCAAAAATATAAAAAGAAAATGAAGATTTGTTGACTAAAAATTTCATAGGCGCAATAGTATTCGCAACGGTTCATATGATTACATCTTATGCTCCTGGTGGGAGTGATCAAACAGGTTTAGCATTATTCGGTATACGAGTTATTATGGCATTAGTTCCAATGATTTTCTATTTCATTTCATTCCTCTTAATGTGGAAAATATATGACTTAAAACCAAATAAAGTACAACTGATTAAGGAAGAATTAAATAGACTTAAACTATAGATAATATTTTTTTGATCTGTTTCTTTTATAAAGCAATTTAAAATTTATATATAAGAAGATTTTAAAGTAATTATTATGGAAATCTATAACAAATATTTTAGCAAATATTATTCAGAATTAATTCTGATTAGCATACTATTTCTGTTCTTTTTCCAGCTGATATCAGATTTTATTGAGTCGATTTATGCTTTGAACCTTATTGAAGTCGAACTGAATGAGAATATAGCTGCTGCCCTATTTTTATTAAGTCCTATAATATTACTTGTGCCAATATTCAAAAAAAGTTTCCCGAATAAAGGATTAGTAATTATTGGAGAAATCATGGTGATCTGTAGAATTTTAGAACCATTATTTAATACTCAAATTAGGATGATATTAACGGGTATAGGTGTTTTTTGCTTTATGCTATTCTTCCCAGCTTTTCTTCAATCAAAATCAAAAGGAAATGAAGAGAAAAACAGTTTATTAATAGGAGTGGAATTAAGTATAGGATTAGGAATGTTAATTCTTTTCAGAACTTTAGGTTCTACATTTGATCTTACATTTCATTTTTGGTTTTTATGGATTGGTTGGATTCTTGCTGCTATTGCTGCAATTATGCTGATAAATTTCTTAAATCCTGATCGAATAACAAAAATTTTTGGAGAAGAAGTTAGTTCTTCTATTAATGCACCCAATCAAGAGAAAAAGGGAAGTAAATGGAAAATTCTTGGCTTAAGTTTTGGTATAACAAGTATTTTAGTACTAATTTATTTCGCTTTTAGTAGTCCTGTTGTAATTTCAAGATGGACTGAAGGGAATTATACCGCAATTACAATAATTACAATTATAGCAATAACAGCCTTTATCTTTCTTGTTGCTTTTAAGCCAGATATAATCAATAAAATTACTTTTAGAGGAATATTAATCTGGAATGGTCTTTTTGTTCTTATGCTCGTTTTAACCATAGGAGTTCATCAGATACCTTTCTTATTTATATCATCATACCCTACTTATGCTCCTACTACAACAATATTTCATCATATTCCACTCTATATTATGCTTATTCTTTCACCAATAATATTAATTGATTTTACATTGTTAACAAGAGAGCTGTTTAGGAGTAAGCCATCTATTCGAAAGATTGGTGGAAGTTTTTTTATAACATCAATATATCTTTTGCTTATGATTTTTTCTGCTGTATTTACTATAGTTTGGGACTACATACCTTATGTTGGAACATTCTTCAGAGATATGATCTGGTTCGTATTTCTAATTGTTGGATTAGTGATAGCTTTACCAATTTTATTAGTTAGAAAGGATTCATTATTATTTACAAAACACTCGAGAAACAACTTTAAGGGCAAGCTTAAAATTTCTGGATTAATAGGAATAATGTGTATTGGGACAATAATAGGTGTAATTGTGCTCGAAATGCCAGATAAGGAAGGTGATATAGACAATCCAATAAGGATTCTATCTTATAATATTCAGCAAGGGTATGATGAAAATGGAGATAAGAATTTTGAAGGGCAATATGAAGTCATAAAAAATGCTAATGCTTCAATAATAGGATTGCAAGAGTCAGATACTTGTAGAATTTCTGGTGGAAATGCAGATATCGTAAGATATATCAATAATCGTTTAAAATATTATTCATATTTCGGTCCAAAGACCGTTACTGGTACCTATGGCTTAGCTTTATTATCAAAATATCCTATTAAAAGTGCTAAAACGTTTTATATGGAAAGTGAGGGGGAACAAACAGCAACTATCGAAGCACAAATAACAATTGGAGCTATTATTTATAATGTATTTATTACCCATCTTGGAAATTTTATAGACCCAAACGTATCTCCATTTGATAGGTCTCATATAATCCAACAAGAGCAAATATTAGAAAGAATTGGAGCAAAAACTAATGTTATTTTGATGGGAGATTTTAATTTTGAACCTGATACTGAACATTATAATATTACTATAGCTCATCCTTTAGATGATTGTTGGGAAATTGCAAATTCAACATCAATAGGTAGTGTTCCTAATGATTGGGAGACTCGACTTCCTGTAGAAAGAATAGATCAAATGTTCATATCACCCGATTTAACTGCTTTAAGTAGTTATATTGAAGTAACTTATTTCGGGGGTACGGCAGCAGATCATCCTGCGTTATTAACTTCAATCGCAATATAAATTTAATTTTAAATATTTTTTTTCTTTTTTTCCCTCATTTCTATTAATAGAGATTAATGCTATTATTCTATCTATTTTAGATTAAAATTAGTATTACTCCAATAATTGTAAGTATTACCCCTAAGAAACCTTGCTTAGAGATCTTTTCGTGATTTACAAAATAAGTAAGTGGAAGTGAGAACAAGGGAGTTGCGATTGCTATTAAAGACATTAGGGAGGCTCCAGCTAGGCGTATTGCTTCTGTATATAAATAGGCTCCTATTGAGGTCCCAATAATAGAGGCAAGAATCAACCAAATCCATGTTTGGGAAGACCTCTTTTTCTTTGGTGAAGAATTTGATTTTGAATAAAGATATTCTTCTCTCCAAACAAATGAAAGTAATATCAATAATGCAAAGGGAAACCGAATTACATTCCCTATTATTGAGCTTAAACTCTCTGTGTCTAATATTCGATCAATTTCATTAGTTGCGAAGTCAATTAACACAGCGCCAATTGCCCAACCAAGAGAGGCAATTAGAGCGAAAAAGATTGCTTTAAACATAATTAATGATTTAGGTTTTATATTTATGTTTGTTTCATTAATATCCTCTTGATTACTGTTTAATGAGTTAGTATTATTAATAGGAATTTTGCATTTTCCAATTATAATTACTCCGATTCCAACTAAAATAGTAGAAATAATAAATCTAAAGTCAAAAGGTTGATTAAGAAACGCCATTGATAAAATGAAAGTAAAAAGAGGGAAAGTCATAGCAAGTGCTAACGTTATAGTAACTCCTAAATCTTTTTGAGCAGAAAAATATGATGTATCTCCTATTACTTGTCCAAAAATAAAACTTACTATGAGAATAACCCATAATCCCCATGGTAGTGAAAAAATTTCAGATAATATTCCAAATATTAATGCTACTATAATAAATGTAAGAGTTCCTATTGCTGTCCGAACTACATTAATAAAAGCCGGAGAAGCTTCATGTTCTGTTTTTCTAAATAAAACACTAGAAGTAACAAAAGTGAGACACGCTAAAATAGCTATTAATTCACCTAGCAATTAATTCACCTAACAATAAGTGTCTTCATAATTGATTGTATAAATTCTTTTTTAGATCATAATGCTCTAATAAATATTTTAGAAGTTTATAAGTTAAAATCCTGTAATTCTTATGGTATCTCATTTTAAGAGATAAATGATCATTCTCTGATGAATTTGCTATTTCAAATAATTTGGAGAGAAATATTTCTCTAAATTCAAGGTCAAAATGATCAAATATTTGATTTAGATAAATTTTGTCAAATTCTTCATAAATTCTGTAAAGAATTCTAATTAAAGAATAAATAAAATTATCATGTGTAAGAAAACCAAACCTAGACCTTTTAATAATTTCACTTAATTTTACATTAAGATTGTAGTTGGGATCTTTAATCAAATCTCTTAATTTTTCCTTCTCGAAATGTTCAAACCAGTTAAAAACCAATAAAATCGCTAAATCAAATAAATTGTTTTTTCTTAAGATTTCTAAGATTCTATCTTGTTGGTCATTAGTTAGGACTTTCCCAATATTCATAAAAAATTCAATCATTTGAAAAAATCGCTGTGGAGGATTATCTTCCTCTAAATATTTTATAATATTGAATAAATGACCTGAAAATTTAGGATTACTAAGGAAAAAGATCCAGTGAGTTATATTAAATTGCGTAAATAAATAATTATAAAACCATGAAAATATTTCCTCATTATCTAAATTAGATTCTAAAATTTCTAAAAAACCAATTGGATTCTCTAATTTAGACATAAATTGCCAAAAATTAAGTGATGTATTTCTAAACCAGTCTCCCCATAAAACATCAAAACTAGAAGTATCTTCAAGTTCAAAAATTTTTAATAAAACTTGTTTTAGATAATTGGAATAATCATTAGATAACTCTTTCTTTAAAGTGAATGTAGTCTCACCTATAACTTTACATAACTTTATTACGAATTCGAGTGAAATACTTTGTTCTATTAAATACTTTACTAAAGAGAGCCCCTTTTCAGGAAAATTCTTAATTATATACTCTGTTGCCTTTATTCTCACATCTTTATCAGTATCAGATAATGCAATTTCCTCCAAACTTTTAAAAATGCTTTCAACTCTTCCTCCCTCTAAATCAATTATTTCTAAACATTCTAGCTTTGCTGATTTCAAATCTGAATGCTCACAGATGGTTAATAGATCCTCGATTAACCTTATCTGATTAATCTTCTTTTGTTTATATAATTTATATATTTTAGAGGGTTTCTGCTTACCCAATATAATTTCACGGATTAATAATTAAGAATATTATACTAATTCTTGAAACTAAATACTTCTTCTTTTAAATTTAATTCTTTAATAAAAAATAAAACTTCAAAAATTGGAAAGTCTAATTTACTGAATTTTGACAAGTTTAACCTTCTAAGTTGCTAATTTTCTTTTTCTAATTGTGTTCTTAGGAACTCTATATTTTCATTAAGAGTCTGGGTTATAGGTTCATCACTTAAATTAAGGTTATTTAAAATCTGGAGTGCATCTTCGAACAATTTTAAAGCCTCAGGATATTGAACCCGTTTATAATAAACTCCAGGAATATTGAAAAATTTATATGATATTAATTGAAGTGCTGTAATTAGAATCCATGAAAACATTAAAATTGTCAATATCCATTCTATAAAGGGTGTAAAGGGGGTTTTTATAAGGAACATAATTAAAAGTATTATCAATACAACACCGTTGCTAAAGCCAAAATATGCATGATATTTTTTAAATGTTGGACCTTTATACATTTTTGATTTAGGCCCGTTATACATAAGTATACTATAAAGTACAATATATATTGATGATCCTGAAAAACTAACAACAGCAACAAAACCGTGAAATATTTGAAATATGTCCCAATATGTTTCATCTGGAATTATTCCTACTAGCGCGATGCATACGCATGTAAATATTGATACTCCTGTTGCGAGCCTTCTAATACTTTCCTTTATATTAATTAATTCTCGTTCGAGAAAGATAAAAAAAGGAATACTTAATGATCCTCCTACAACAAAACTAATACTAAATAATGTTTTTGCTTCTCTTTTTCCTAATGAACTTACAGCGTCTATTAATGGATTATATCCAGGAGAAAGAAATACTGCTGCAATCAATAAAATAAATGAGACTAATGTGCCAAAAAATCCAAATAATATTTCCATTCTATCTTCTGTTCTTTTAACCATTCTTATTCCCTTTTAGTTTAAAACTTAATATTCCTTTTTTCATTATTACAATATCATTATGTAAAGTTTTATTAAATTTTTATCCATATATCAAATTTTATATTAAGAAAAGTTCGATATTTATAATTGATCAAAAATTCTATAATGAAAAATTAATAAGATATTTATATATAGTTGGAATTTACCAAAGACATTTAGCTAAAAGATGAAAAGGCAAAAATTTGTATTTAAAATAACTGTTATTGGAGATGGGCAAGTAGGGAAAACATCCTTAATACAAAAATTTACAGAAGGTAATTTTCAAGAGGAATACATCAAAACTATTGGAGCACAGTTTTCTATATATGAAATGGAAATAGATGGAGACTTTTGTGAGCTTTTTTTCTGGGATATTGCGGGTCAAGATGAGTTTCATTTCTTACGACCCTCCTTCTATAGAGATAGCAAAGCAGCTATTATTGTATATTCGCTTGAAGAAAATGATCTTGGTAAAAATAGTCTCAAGCATATACCAAATTGGCATGATGATATTCTTAAATTTTGTGGTGATATTCCCATCGTGGTATTTGCTAATAAAGTTGATTTAGTTGATAAAGAGAATTTGGTAGATACAAAGATTTTAAAAATTATGAAAAAAGGAAATTTTCTTGAATATTATAGAACATCAGCAAAAACAGGTGAAGGAGTATCTCAGGCCTTTCAAGTAATAATCAGAGAATTATATAATAAATATAAGGCATTATTCTTAGAATTGCAAGGTAAAAGCTGATTTATTTAATTTTCCTTATAATTACTCTCATAATTATCTTAATTAATCTTATTATCTAATATTAAATTAAGTAAAAATATAGATAAAAATAGAGATCTGCTATGATATTAAAAATTTTCATTATTGCGAGAGGAGGAATTCTCTGTTATTCTAAGAATTTTTTTGAGCAGATTGATATAGATGAAACAGTTATTAGTGGATTTCTGAAAGCTATTAGTGATTTTGCCAAAGAAATTAAAGGGGGTGAAGTAAAAGCCCTTAATTTTAGAAATTTTAAGTTTATATATTCTTACTCATTTGAATTTGATTGCATCTTTGTTATTGTAATTGATAAAGATGATTTTGTACAAGAAACAAGAACTAAACTTGAACTGATGAAAAATGAATTCATAATAAGATATAGACCATTTTTAGAGAATTGGACAGGAAATGTTAGTGTTTTTGAAGATTTTGATGATTTTGTGGATGAAAATGTATTTATTCCACCTAGGATCTTATTAACTGGAGAAGATGGTGTAGGAAAAACAACAATTATGGATTTAATTCCTGGTGACACTATTTTGGAAATTGATGATAATTTAAATGAGGTTATTCAAAAACCTATTAATTTAGATAATTTAAAGGGAATACATCAATGTATTATACAAGAAATTAATATGGAAGAACTGACCTATAATCCGCATCTATACAAAAACTTATTAAAATCTGTTGATGTTGTACTTATTGTTACGAATTCAGCGGCAAGTAATTTGGGTCGAACAAAGACTTTAGTCTCAGAATTAAAACCTGAAGTAAAGAAAAATGACTTTTATCTTCTAGCAAACTTTCAAGATTTGAAAGATGTTGCATTTGAGCCTGAAAAAATAGAAGAAACGCTTGGAATTAAAACTTTTGGCTTTACAGCAATTAAAGAGGAATCTAAAACTAAAATAATTTTTATAATAAAAGAAATACTAAAAATTTCTATTTTAGATAAAATAGAAAAGAAACATATCCTCACAATAGAAGAAGAACCTGTCTTTTATAGTGAAGAAAAAGCTGAATATGAGAAGGTTGATTATGTAGATATTTGGGATCAAATAGAAAAAGCAAGAATTTTAGAAAGAAAAGGTGAGCATCTTGCGGCTGCAGAAAAATTTTCTTGTGCTGCTACTCAATTTAAAGACATGTGCTCAAGAGTAGAATTCGAACAAGATGTAGAAGAACTTACTGCCATTTCTTTTCTTTGTAGAGCATGGGAGGCTATGGAATGTGCTGAAGAATATGAAGACCCTGAAAGATATTCAGAAGCAGCAGAGTTATTTACTAAAGCTAGTAAACATTTCACGAATAGTAAACTAAAGTCATTAGCTTTAGGAAATTCTGCTTTTTGTCAAGCATTAGGTTTAGGTTGTAAATTTGATAAGGCAGGCGACACATCTATCAAGGCAGAATTTTATCCAAAAATTAAAATGATGTTAAGAAATGCTGCAAATTTGTATCAAAAGGGTGAGTTTAAAAGTGAGGCAAATTGGGCTCTTGCTACTTCTACTTATTTTGATGCTACTTGGTATATAATCAGAGCAGATGAAGAATTAAATCTTGAAGAAAAGAAAAAACTTTTAAAAATTGGATCTGGCGTATTAAAATCTGCAGCTGAACTATTTGGTAAAGCAGGATATAACGATAGAGAAAAGGAAGTCATAGATCGCTTGAATTTAATAGAGAAAGAAGAGAAAATAATAATTTCTGCATTAGGTACAATCAGCGAACCTTCTATATCCAAAAATACTTTAGATTTATTGGTACCATCAATTCCGCAACCAACTCCGAAAAAAGAAGTGGAAAAAAGGGGTAAAAATAGAAAATATAAACTAATTTATAGAGATTTATTAAAAGAGTATCCAAAAATTCAAAGAAGAGAATGTAGAGTGGGTATTGCTCAAATAGGAGTATCTAGTACTGGGGATTATTTAAAAGAATTCTATAAAGAAAAAACTCCTGGTTTGTTAGGACTCCGTAAAGACAAAATTGATGTGATTAGATCTAAGATTAAGGATATGATAGAAAAAGCCCATGCTAGCAGTGTAAATATCCTCATTTTTCCAGAAATGTCCATTGACCTCAATTATGGTAAATTTCTTGAGGATATATCTAATTTTGCCAAATTATATGAAATGTACATAATCCCGGGATCATATCACAATAAAGAAACTAGGCAAAATATAAGTGCAGTTTTTAGTCCAGATGGAATTCTTTGGGAGCAAGAAAAACATATTCCAGCAATTATACATTTTAAAGGAAAAAGATTTAAAGAAGGTATCAAGACAGAAGCAGTACCAAGACAAACTATTATATGTAATACCGAATTTGGTAGAATGGCAATAGCTATATGTAGAGATTTTCTTGATATGGATCTCAGAGTTGAACTTAAGAATTTTGAACCTCCAATAGACTTAATGTTCAATCCAGCCTTTACTCCCGTTACAGCTGATTTTAAAGCAGCCCATTTTGATGCCCGGAGGTCAATATATGCTTATTGTTTCTTTGTAAATATCGCTGAATTCGGAGAATCTCTCATTTACACACCAGAAAAAGAGCGTATTGAAAGAATAATACCACCTAAAGAAGAGAACATGATTTTTAAAGATGTGGATCTCTTTAAATTACGTTCAGAACGTAAAAAATGGGAAAAAGAACGAAAAAAAGATAAGAGATTTATACAAAGTACAAGGTAATTAATAAATCATATATATTCAAGAAGATCTTGAACGATCAATTTAAATTTAATATGAAAAAATTTTTTAGATTTTCTTGTCTTTTTCCTTAACTTTAGCTTCTTCTCCCTCAATCTTAAATGGTTTTGAAGGTTTTTCCTTGTCAATTGGCTCATTACAGGCCCAACAAACATTTTCCATACTGGATAATGCGCGTGCACAGTTTTCACAGTATAAAGCATCACATCCAGTACAAATATACGTATTGAAACCCCCTGCCTTACCTTTACATACTAAACATATTTTCTGCTCTCTATAATAAGTAACTTCTTCTTCAGTTATTTGGGCAGGTTTTTTAGCAATCCTAAATATTGAATCTTCAATTTTAACTTCTTTTTCAGTAGGTACTATTTTAATTTTAGCGGGTTCTTCTCTTAAACCCAAGTAATACAATAAAAAAGTAAAAGACATACCAATTCTTACTAAAAATAGACCAACACCAATAATACCTGATCCCTCAATCATTCCAAACATGGGATTTAAAATAAAGCCAATTGCTAAATAAAAATATTTTTTTCTTAATATGTCTGTTGATTTAATGCTTTTAATTAAATAACCAATTCCAAGAAATAGTAAGCTCGTAAGTGAGAATAAGAAACCAATGAAGTATAAAAGAGAATTAATAATAAAATCTTCATCAACGAGATCTTCACCTGGTACTGTGGGAACATAAATTGATATAGATCCTAATGGATCTAAAAAAAGAAACAATTCCCATACAAGTGTTAAAAATATAATAAACCCTACAATGTACCATTTTCTTTTAGGTATTAGGAGCTCACCACCTACATACACAACAAAAATTATTGTTAAAGGTACCCAAATAAAGCTCATAATAGCCTGTAATTCATATGGTACATTTATACCTGATACATTATCAAAATTTTCACCTGTGATAAGAATTGATAACGACTCCCAAAAATTTCCCCAATACCAAAGACCATTAAAAAGGATACCCAAACCCATATAAAAAAGGAGTTTAACGTTAGTCTTTCTACCTTGATACATAAAGTATAATCCAAAAGAGCAGCCAAATATAAAAATGCCCATTATTGAGATAACATTAAGCCAACCTACATCAGAAAGCAATTTCGGATCCACCTTTTTAAATATATTTCTTTATAATTTCTATTGTAATTATCTCTTTTTTATATTAATATAAAAATTGTTACAAGTATGTCTAATTTTATAAATTCCCCTTTTTTTTAATATCCTTAATGCTTAAATATAGCTTTATTCCATTTTGAATTTATATTTACGAGTTTTTTTAAGTACCATTATTTTCTTCTGTTTTTGTTTCATTTGCTTCTTCTGTCTTGGTGAATTTGTAAAAAATAATTTTGTCATTTGGAGGTTTGCGCTCTATTATTCCTTTCTTTTTTGTTTTTACTATTGTTGGATATGAATCACCATTTTGTTTATCATGCATAAGAGCTCCCTTGATATTTTTCTATAGTTTCAAACTTTTTAATTATATTTATATATATTTTTCATAATCATTTTAATTAATCTTATTATCTTAAATTAAATTAAAATGGATGTATATTGAGTTGCCCCGACAATTAAATTCCGGCATACTCAGTATAAAAACATTAACCTAATTTACCAAAGCGAGAAGATGATATCAAGAATTTACGTTATCGCAAAAGGAGGGATACTATGTTATTCAAAGAATTATATAAGACCCAGTGAAGTAGAAGATGATTTAATTAGCGGCTTCCTTACAGCAATTAGTGGATTTGCTAAAGCAGTTAAAGTTGGTGAAATAAAATCACTTAACTTTAAAAATTTCAAATTTATATATTCCTATTCTTCTGAATTTGATTGTATATTTGTCATTGTAACAGATATAGAAGATTTGGAAGATGAAGTGAGAGAAAAAGTTGAATTAATGAAAAATGAGTTTATCAATAGATACCAAACATATCTAGAGAACTGGACAGGTAAAACTAAGATATTCGAAAGTTTTGATGAATTTGTTGAAGAATATATTTTTATTTCCCCAAAAGTATTATTTGTTGGAGAAATTGGTGTAGGAAAAACTACTATCATGGATTTATTTCCTGGAGAGACTGTTTTAGATATAGATGATGATATGACTGAAATAATTGAAAAACCAGTTGATATAACAAATCTAGGAAATATAAAGCAATTTATCTTGAAAGAAATTGATTTAGAAGATTTAATAAGTAATTCAAAGCACTATAAATCTTTGTTAAACATATGCGACATTATCTGTATTATAACTAATTCAGCAGCAAGTAATTTAAGAAGAACTAAAAAATTATATTTAAAACTAAAGAAGAAGGTTCTGAAAGCAGATTTTTATATTATTGCCAATTTTCAGGATTTAAAAGAAACATCTTTCGACCCTAAAGAAATTCAAGAAACTTTTGGTGCAAAGACATATGGATTTACAGCAATCCAAGAAGATTCAGCTAAAAATATTTTTATAATAATGAATGAAATTCTAAAAAATTCTATTTATAATAAAATTCAAATGAAACAAAAGGAAGTTTCTGAAATAGAAAAATCAAACTAATATAGATACTTAAAATCAATAAAATTTCATGATTATGACAATTGACGAGAATTACGTATTTCCATTATATATTACTAAAGAAGTAATAGAAGGGATTAAAAAGATATGTAAAGAAAATGTAAATGAAGTTTTTGGTTATTTAGTTGGAGAACGCTACATTTGGAATAAACAGAAATATATTTTATTAAATCATTATCTTTACATAAAGGAAGCTTTCATAGCAAATGAATTTTCATTTCAAGAATCAGGAGAAAAAGGAATAATAAATAATATTCAATTTGAATTTTCTAAATATTCGGAGGAATATGATAAATTGAAATTAGATCAAAATAATGAAAACTTACTAAATTTAGGATGGTGGCATTCCCATCCAAATATTGGATGCTTTTTAAGTAGTGTTGATTTAACTACGCAAAGCTTAATTTTTAATAGATCGTATCATGTAGCTTTAGTTGTTGATCCAATTAGAGATGAATTTAAATTTTTTACTTTAAATGATCAATCCGAAAATGGGTATAAAGAAATTAGTTATGCCATTATCAAGTAGAAATAGTCCTGTAAAATTATGACAGAAAATAGTGATAATGAATATAAATTCTTAGGAGAGGAGGATATAAATGACGATAAGTATGATCGGCAGAAACGAATTGCTGGATGGGACCAAAATAAGATCTCAAATGCGACGGTAATGATAATAGGGGTTGGTGCAACCGGTAACGAAGTCGCTAAAAATTTATGCTTGAGTGGAATTGGAAAGTTAATTATTATTGATTATGATATTATTGAAAAATCTAATCTTAATCGATGTATTTTGTTTAATATGGAAAATAAAGTAGAAAATAAATATAAAGTAGATATCATTAAAGCAGCGTGTGAAAAACTCAACCCTGAAGTTAAAATTTTAACAATAAAGAAAGCTCTTAATGAGATAGATAAAGATTTGTATAAACAAGTGGATGTGATTTGCTCTTGTCTTGATAATGTTGAAGCTAGACTTGAAGCAAATAATTATGCTTATTATTATCAAGTACCTTTTATTGATTCTGGAATTGATGAATTCTTTGGATCAGTCCAAGCTGTTTATTCTGGAGTTGCTGATGCTGCTTGTTTGCAATGCGGGATTTCTGGCGCTGATCTAGATCTAATGTGGTTAAAGTTTTCCTGTACGGGAGAAGAAATCGAATCTTCGAATGGAGCTACTATTAGTAAAATTGCAACTATAATTACTACAACTTCTATTATTGGAGGAATTCAATCTCAACAAGTAATAAAATTTATATTAGGAAATGATCATTTTAAGGAACAAGGTAAATGGAATCCTCATATTGGTGAACCACTAATAGGAAAACAATTAAATTACAATGGACTAATAAATAAATTTGAAGTTATTGAAAAGTTAAAGAATCCAGATTGTTGGACATGTTCTTATAAGGATAATAAATGAAGATTAAATCCATTTCAAAATAAAAAATGATTATTATAAATATAAAGAAAGAAAATATCAATATGTAACTTAATGAGATTTTTAATTTTAAAAAGATGCCAGAACTTCCTTTAGAAATTTGGAAAAATAGGATTGAAAATGAAATTAAAAGTTTAAAAAGCTTAAACGTTATCGATACGAATTCAATAATTCAAAGTGATAATAGTGTTAAGTTTTTAATCAATTTAAAAGCCTTAGGTTTTATTATGGGTACTTTTAAGGAAGGAATTGATATTGTTCCTCAGAAAGATCATCAAATTCATTTGGAACTAAATAGAGCTTTTCCATATCCTGGAGGTATTAGATTCTCTTGGCAATCAAATATATTTCATCCCAATATTCATCCTGCTAAAGCCCCCTTGCGTTACGAATCTGGAACTGGCTATATTTGTTTAAACATTCTAAAAAAATGGTCAAGACTTACAGATTTAGAGACTACCGTCAAAGCCTTGCAAAAATTAGTGGAGAATCCTAATCCAGATGATCCATTAAAATATGATGTCTGTTTAGAAGCAGCAAATTTTTTTAAGCAAAATACTATGGAAGACCTCAAGAGAGAATTCAAAATTGAAGAAGAAGAGGAAGAAAAGGATGACATAGTCATCATAGATTAGAAAAGTTAAATATCGTTCTTAATCTTAACTTTAATAATTGGAAAACCTTTGTATTATCTCCAATTAAAAAATAATTTAATGTTTATAATAACCCCCTATGACTCTTGCCCATAAGGCTAATTTGTCGTTTTCTTTTAAACCAAATTTATGGACAGAATCCTCGATGGTTATTGTTGTAGGTAACTCCTTTCCATTTAATACTAAAGTGTATGCACGTTCCTCAGCACTAATAATGCCCATATGCTTTACAATTATGTCTATAATCCTTTCAATTGTATGATGTTCCTTAACATCAAGTTTAATAACTTTACCTGTTCGTGAATCCTCAACTGTTATTCGCATATAAATCTCTCTCTTTTTTTAAATAATTTAGTTTTTTAATGATTAATTTAATTTATTTTAAAATTTATATTATATATTTAAATATTTTATTTCTTTTTATGTAATCTTAATTTCATTTATTTATAATTATTATGTGACTATTATTATGTGCTATTCCTCTCTGAGTGTTTTCCTTGATCCTTCTGATATGCTGATATCGATATCTTCTTCTTCAATTTTAAAAGGTTTAATGGGTTTTGAATCGTCAATTGGATTATTACATGACCAACACATATTTTCTAACTGAGTTAATATTTGAGCGCATTTATCACAATAAAATGACTTACATTTAGGGCAAATAAAAACGTCTATGAATCCTTTTAATTTTTTTTTACAAACTAAACAGATTGTTTGTTTTCGATATAACTCAATATCATTTGTAGATATATCAGATGGTCTAGAATATGATAAAACCTTGGATAATGAAGTTGTTAGGACTCCACTCTCAACTTCATCATCATGAATAACTTCTTTTGGTTTGGTTGGCGCTTCTTCTTTTTTTACTCCCAAAACAAAAAAAAGTCCACTAACAACCATTCCATATCTAACAATAATTAAAATTATAGTCGGCAGGAAAAATAAAATATCCACTGTTCCAAACCCTATTAAGAGAAAAAAACATATAGTTAGTCTAGTGAATTTCTCTCTTAAGAGACCTGTTGATTTAACAGATCCATACAAAAATCTTACAACATAGAACAGTATTGCTGTTGCAAAAAAGATCATAACTAAAATAGAAGCAGGAGAACCTATAATTAAAACATTATCAATTAAGTTTTCCCCTGATTTTGAAGGCATCTTATAATCTACAGTACCAAATGGGTCTAAAAAAAGGAATAAATCAAAGATTATTGCTAAAATAATATAAGTAAATAATATTGAATTTTTTAATTCTTTTTTAACACCTGGTATCAAAAATTCAAGACCAATATATATCCCAAATGAGAGAGTAGGAGCAAACCATATAAATGTTAAAATACCATGAATTCCAGAGGTATTATTCAAATTCTTGCCAGTAAAGAGGATTGTGAAAAAATCTAAAATAATACCAGTGAAAAACATACTTATGAATATAATTGTTAAGCCAAAATACAATAAAATATCTGCTTTTGATTTTTTATATCTATAGAGACTAAAGAAACCCCAAATTAAGCCAGTAATATACCAAATAATTGCTGTTATTCCGTTAAATAGTCCAATAGGAGTTAAAGTAATATATTACACCTTTTTTGTATTATAGTAGTAGATTTAGTATTATATTTGAGCTTGTGTTTTTCTTTTTAATGACAAAATCTAAATTTGCAAAAGATTACATAATTAATTTTGCTCGATTTACTTAAAAATTTTTTCACGTTAATGTAAAGCGAGATGTCATATTACTTTTTTTTAGCATTTTAAAAATAGCTTTTAATTATAGGCTTCCAGATATATCATTATCTTGCTTAACAGGTTTTGATTCGTCAATTTGCTCATCACATATCCAACACATATTACTCATTTCTATCATCTTTTGTGCGCATCTTTCACAATATAATGCTTCACATTGAGGACATAAGAAAATTTTAATAAAGCCTTGTATTTCTCTTTCACAGATTAGACATATTGTTTGTTCTCGAAATGCTAAGATTTTTTCTTGTGATATATCTTTAGATTTAGTCTCAGTTAAAATATCTATAAGAGATGGTTCTTCAGATTTAAATTTTTTAATGGAAGCTTTAATGGATTCTTCTTTTAAGCTAAAAAAAAAGATAAATCCCCCAATAATCATAAAAACTCTTATTATAATTATTGATGTACCTTTAGGTAAATTAAAGAAATCTAAAGGGAAAATAGCAATATCTAAAGAACCAAAACCAAAAAATACTGCAAAAGTGATTAATAATAATATGAGTTTCTTTCTTAATATTCCTGAGGATTTAATACCCCCATATAAAAATGAAAGACTAAATACTATAATCCCAGGAAATAAAGAAATTGCCAGCATATAAAATGGAGGTGTCCAAAAAACTAAGATATTATCAATTAAGTCTTGACCAGGTTCTGAGGGAATTTTATAAATGATCGAACTTGAATGAGTTAAAAATAACAGAATTTCAAAGATTATACTTATTATTGAAAAATAAATTAAAATTAAATACTTCAACCATAATTTAAAGTTCATCGCAATAAGTTCATTAAATATATAGGTACCTATAATTACTAAAGGACCAAACCAGAAAAATGTAAGAATACCATGTATATTTGTATCTAAGTTGCTCTCTGTAAAAAGAACTAATAATGAATCTAAGACCAAACCTGAATATAAAAAGCTTATAAATAATACAGCTAAACCCATAGAAAATAAAACATATGATTTTGATTTCTTTGATTTAATTAGACTAAATATCCCCCATATTAAACCAAGGGTAAACCATATAATAACGGTTAAAGCATTTATTACTCCAATAGCAGAAGGCATTTGTAATAAATATGATTTAATTCTAAATTCTTTTAACTTAAATCTGAATACAAAATTAATATATTTTGAAAATTATATCATTTAAATCTCTTTTAGGTACATGTATGGTACCTTCTTCATCCTTCCAATAATTAAAGGAACCTTTATAAGGTTCAATGATAGTTAATTCATCTGGATATCCTAAACTTATAACATGCTTTATATCATAATAGTCAGGAATCTCAAATAATTCTCGAATCTTTTTTGCATTAATACTTCCCATCCAACAACAACCTAATCCAAAATGTACTGCCCCAAGAAGAATATTTTCAACTGCTGCTCCAACATCAAAATCAACATAAGTTTTTTTTATTTTAGTATTTACAAGAATAATTATATAAGCTGTAGGTTCTCTTCCCTTCTCAGGAGTTCTTTCATTTTTTGGTAGAAGTGCTGCCCAATTTACCAATGGAAATAGTTTTTGGCGACTTTCGTCATTCTGAATGATAATAAATTCAAGAGCTTGCCGATTAGTTGCCATTGGAGCAACACGAGCAAAATCTATCAGCTTTTTTAATATATCTAATGGAACTGAATCTTGCTTAAATCTTCTGATAGTCCTTCTTTTATATATAATTTCTTCTAATTCCATTATTCTAATTGATTTCTCATTATTTTTTAGAATTAATTAAAGCTTCTGCTACTTTATGAAAACTTAACTCTACATTTTTTCCAGTTAAAGCAGAAGTTTCTATATAATCAAGGCCAAGTTCTTTTGCAATTTTATTAGCATCTTTTTTAGCAATTATTCTACTATCTTCTAAATCTTCCTTGTTTCCTAAGATAAATCCAACAATTTTATTATCAGCTATTACATATTTTTTTATGTCTTCATACCATTTAGGTATGCTCTCAAAGGATTTCAAATTTGTTAAATCAAATATTAAAATAACTGCTTCTGTTCCCTTATAGAAATGTTTTCTCATTGTTTCAAACTTGCTTTGCCCAGCTATGTCCCAGAGAATTAATCCAACTAAGTTTCCATCAATCTTAACATTTTTTTCGCTAATATTAACCCCTAGGGTTGGAATATACGTACGTATAAAGGCATTATCAGTAAATCTTAAAATAGTGGAAGTTTTTCCTACCCCCGGATCACCACAAACCACTATTTTAAATTTATATTTTATGACCTCTTTATCTTCTACAGGTTCTTCAGGAAAAGCTTCAGTTTTTAGGACAGATTGTTCTTTTATTCGGAGGTCCTCTAAAATATTTAAAATTTCGGTCCGTAAATTATCTATTTCATTAGAAAGAATTTCTTTATTTGTTTTAATATCTTCTATTTTTATTATTTCTTGAGTAGTTTCATTAAATGCAGGTTCTAGAAAGATCAAATATTTATAAAAAATCAGATCATCAATTTCACTGAAAAGTAAAGTGATAGATGATTGAGCAACACCACCGCGGCGAGATTTATCTTCTTTTTCAATATATTTTATTATACCTTTCGAGTTTAATGAGGGAAATGGCATAATGATTAGAGATTTCGGCATCAATCCTTGGTCTGCTGAAAGAATTGTAATTGATTTAATACTAACTACCATGCGAAAGCTCTCAGGTAAATCAGAAGGGTACCATAAAACCGGATTTGGTCCAAGTTCTTCGTCAAATTCTGTAAAAATTATTGCTTTTATTAGTTCTTTAGCCATCGTAAGTATCAATAAATTTATAACTTAATTAAAAAAAAATTGGTACTATATATGATTAATTTATATAAATTATTATAATTTAAGAAGAAGATGAAGAATAAATAACCTTTTTTTTTATTTCATATAACTATGAATTTTCTTCGTGAAACTCAGCTTTCACGAAGTATAACTTAAAAGAAATCAAATTTTTGAATGGATTTTTATTATAAATCATTCTTTAATGATTCATATAAAGTTTTGGCAATGTCATAAAAAGCTTGTTCAACATTTTCTCCTGTTAAAGCTGAAGTTTCTATAAAGTTAAGATTCAGATCATTTGCTAACTTATTTGCTTGTTCAAATCCAACAATTTTTTCATTGATTAAATCATTTTTATTACCTATTATAAATCCTATAATTTCTCTTGTCTTTTTCAATTGGTTTTCAATATCTTGATACCATCTTAGAATGCTATCGAAAGATTTAGAGCTAGTTAAGTCAAATACTAAGAAAACCCCATCTGTTCCGAGATAAAACTGTCGTCTCATGGTTTCGAACTTTACTTGTCCCGCGATATCCCAAATTACCAATTGAACAACAGAATCGTCGATCTTAAAAGCTCGATCTGAAACCACGACTCCTAATGTTGGAATGTACTTTCTTCTAAACGCTTTTTTAGTAAATCTTAAAATTAAAGAAGTTTTACCAACACCAGGATCTCCACAAATGCTTATCTTAAATTTATAATCTATAAAATCAAAACTTTTTCTTGATATTTCAGGAAAAGCTTCCATATCTGGAGTAGAAGTTTCTTTAACTTTCAACTCATATAATGCATTTAATATAACTCTTTCAAGTGTTTTTATCTCGTTCGTAATATATTTCTTATCTGCTTTTGATTTTTCTAACTTAATGATTTTTGCTGCAATTTCATTAAAAATTAACTCAAGATTATTCTTATATTGATAAAATATAACGTCATCAACATTTTTAAAAAGTACAGTAATAGCAGATTGACCAATATCACCTCTACGAGATTCATCATCCCAAATTATATATTTAATCAATCCCTTTAAATTTAGTGAAGGAAATGGAAGGATTACGAGAGATTCTGGAACCAGACCATGTTCACCAGAAAGAATTGTAATAACTTTTATACTTATATGCATTTGATTTTCAAGAGAGAAATCAGAAGGAAGACAAACAATTGGGTTTGGTCCAAGTTCATCATTAAGCTCAATATATAAAACCGAGGTTATGATATCTTCTTCCATCTTAGATTTCCTCCATTTACAGCTATTTATAAAAGGATGCTTTAATAAAAAAAAAAATCCTTATTCAATAATATTTTGTATTTTCGCTTTTTTATTTTTTATTGATCCAAATATTTAGTAATATTATTGAAAAAAGTAGGTATTAAATCCTAAAGATATAAATTAAAAACTATTCAAACTAGTTGTTTAATTATAAGATATATGATTTAATAAGTAGATCATTTTAAATAAATATCTTAAATATCTTAAAAATCTTAAAATGAAAGAGAAAGAAAAGAAGATTGAGGAGATCAAGAAATTTCGTAAGCAATATAATGATACTCATGCTAATAACTATGATAAAGAATGGTGGAGCAGTGAAGATGCATTAAACGAATATAACGGCTTTAAAAAATTAGTTCACGTACAACCTAATGAAGTTGTTTTAGATATTGCCACAGGCACAGGGACATTCTTAATTGAAATGGCAAAATTAGGAAGCTTCTGTTATGGAATTGATCAATCTCCAAAAATGCTTGAACAATTGAAGCAGAAAATTAACCAAAATAATTTAGAATTTAATATTAAAGATATTCGAGTCTGTGTGGCAGATCAATTACCTTACCCTGATCAATTCTTTGATTGGGTAACGTGTATAGGGATGTTCGAATATTACCCATTAGAATATGTAAAACAAGTATTCGATGAAATTATAAGAGTACTTAAACCAACCGGAAAATGCATGGTCGATATTCCTAATCCTTATGATAATAAAACTCAAAATATGGCATGGATATTTAAATATAATTTAGATGATTTTGAGAGATTAATAAAATCTTATGGCTTAAAAGTTTTAGCAAGAAACAGAGCAGGATGTATGTTCCAATATCTCCTATTAAGAATAAAGTAATATTTTAATTTCTAATCATAAGTCTTGTTTAATTATTTTATTGCCTTATGAATCGAAGCAAATCTTTATATAAAAAAAAAAGATTGAATTTTTGGCTATTCTTATCTTAATCCCACGTACATAAACCAAAAACTACTCAAGTAGCCAATTCTTACGATAATCACCATAAAACCTGGAGCAGTTAAACCTTCTAAAAGTCCAAATATGCAAAAACATAATGAACCTAGTGATAAGAAATAGAACTTTCTTTTTATTTCACCTGTAGATTGAAAAGCCTTGTATAAAAATCCGATTCCAAGAAAAATTAATACAGATAGTAATAGGCTCCCTACTAACATTCCTGCCATAGTATCTAAATTAACATTATAATCAATTAATCTTTCGGGTGGGATCGTCGTCGGTTCGTCAAAATAAAAAGCGTTTAAGGGATCCATGAAAATAACAATTTCAAAAATAATACTAATAATTGCAATTATAGATATTATATACCATTTCATCTTTGGCGTAAGGAGTTCAGTACCAATATACATCGCAGTAATAACGGTGGGAGCAAACCATATATAACTAAGAATTCCAACCAATCCATTCGAATTATCTATATTATTTTCTGTTATTACAACCAGTAAAAAATCTAAAAACACTCCTAAAAACATTAGACCTGCAAGTAAATTAGCTAAACCTAAAAATAAAAGAAGTTTTGCTTTCCTTTTTCTTGATACATAAAAAAAGAATAAACCAAAGATTATACCAAAAATTACCACACCTGAGGCAGTAATACCATCAATCCAACCATCTGGAGAAACCATTATGAAATTTCACCAACAAGAATATTAATATTTGATTTTAACTCAATAAATCACTTTATTATTCTTAATACGAATATTTAACTTTTTCTAATTTATTCATATTAATGAAATGTTATTCTTCCTATTAAATGAATTATATGTAGATATATGTATATCTACATATAGCAATGGATTATCTTAGAAGAGGCGGAAAGGATATGTATATAGAAGTCTAACGATTTAAAGGGTTAAATTATTAAAATAAGATAGATAGTGTTTGAATGTTTTTATCACATTACATTTTCTAAATCCTTACTTTTTTTAGGCTTTTTTTTAAAATAAATAAATTCTATGCCTTTATTATTAGCTAATTCTTCTAATTTAGCTCTTATTTTTTTTAATGCTTTTCCTGAGAATTCTCTTCCAGCTTCAATTTCAAATGATTTATGATGGGTATCTCCTTTAAAATTAAAATTATAATATCTCGTTTGTGTATTAGATACAAGATCCCATGTTGCCCTTCTCACAATTTTAATGGTTTTAAAATCTGACCAAGATATTTGAAAAATTGTTCTATCAGGGATTTGGATTAAAATATAATCATTTGAAATTACAAATCTTCTTACTTTAGTACCTCCCCGTAGATAATAAATGATCCATAGAATTAGGAAAATCGTTATAGGCCAAATAATAACCATTCCAATAAACCCTTGAGGTACTCCTACTTCTAAGAATATACCTATGTTTGCTACTACCATTATGAAAATAAAACAGGAGACACATAAAATAGAAAATATAATTGCTTTTTGTAATGTTTCCTTTATTTCGAATATATCTTCTGATAATGAACTGCCACAATTTTCACAAAATTTAGCTTCAAACTTATTATTAAATCTACATTTTGAGCAAATTTTTGACACAGAGGCTCCTCCTGTCTTATTATTATGAAAATGGATTGATCTTTTATATATTAAAGTCTATATTTGATATTTGAATTCTTTTCTATTTAAAGTTTTTAATAAATATCTTTCTCAACAAGAAAAATTTATTTTAAAAAAAATTAAATAAAAAACACAAATTTAAGAGTATTTTAAGGTAAAACGAATTTTAACTAATCTTTAATCTTTTCTAAAATTGATAGGATTCTGTAGATCGTTGTACGACTGTGAAAGGGAATGTTCGGATCTTGCGAGAGATCACCAACCATATACATTATATTGCTCGAAAGAACGCCAGCAGTTTCATCTTCTCTCTTTAACTCATTAATGCATCTTTGAGAGATTCTTTTTATATTTCTAGGAACAGAACGATCATTAATCATTCCTTGTAATAACTGGTCCACATTCTCAAAAGCTTCCTTAACTTCCTTGCTAAATTCTTCTACCCTTGTCATAGAACAAAATCACCCAAAATAACGATTATAGTGAATAATGGGTTTTAATTCTGAAATATTTCTTAAAATATAATTTTTTTGATTTTTTATAGACTTATAAAATAAGTCTTAATGAAATGATAAAGAAAAACTCTAATAAATACCAAATTCACGAATTTTTCGCTGTAAATTTGGAAGTTCATTTACATGTTCAGTGATCTGACTATGATATTTATTGAATAACTCGTTGAAACTAATAAATTTACCTTTATCAATCTCTTTTACAAAATCATAAGAAATTTTTTGTATTTCATCAAAGATATTATTAAACCGTTCAGTAGTTTCCATTAATCTAGGAATTACTTCCTTTCTTTGTTTTCTTACCATATTTCGAAGTTTACCCCTAGGTATCCTAATTGTTTCTATTAATTTATCACATTCACTTAAGAATTCATAAGACATTGCTCTCTCCTCCTCATCAAGTTTTGCTTCGATAATTTCTGTTCTCCATGTATTTATCCTACCTCTCGCATAAGTATCAAAATTTAATGAAATAGAATCAATTCCTTCACGAACTAGAAATCTAAGAAAATCTGGGTCGTCACTTGGGGCTTGTCCACAAATACCTACTTTTCTATTAAATTCATGAGCAATTTTAATTAAATGGCTCACTGATCTCTTAATTGCTTCACTATTTGTATTATACTTATAATAATTCATTAAGGGGATCATTTTTTCGTTGTCTCGTCCCACTCCATACGTAAGTTGGGTCAGATCATTAGAACCTATACTAAACCCATCAAAATATTGACTAAATATATCCGCACAGATAATATTTGATGGGATTTCAGCCATAACATATACTTTTAATCCATCTTGACCTCTTATTAATCCCTCACTCTTCATAATATCCATTATTTTTTGAGCTTCTTCTGGGCTTCTACAAAATGGAAGCATAGCTATTATATTTTTTAGACCCCATTCTCTGGCTTTTTTTATCGCTCTTAATTCTAAAATAAATGCATTTTGAAATTCATCATGAACATAGCGAGAACACCCTCGAAATCCTAGCATTGGATTATTCTCTTCACCTTCGTAAATCCAACCACCTATTAGATTCGCATATTCATTAGTCTTGAAATCTGAAAGTCTTACAACACATTCAGCAATATCTCCATCAGGTAATTCTTTCCAAACTCCAGCAGCAATCGTAGCAATTCCTTCTGCCAATTTTTCTATATAAAATTCTTCTTTATTGTCATATCCAACTGTTAATTCTCTGATATTGTCAAGTGTTTTTCTTAATTTCAAGATTTCTTGACTAAAAGGGTCTTTATGATATAAATCACTTTTTTTAATATTCTCAATTCTTTTTCTTTGTTCTAGTAAAATATCATATCTCATGACTAAAGCTTCAAAATCTAGTAAAGCATTTGGGTGAATTTGAATCTCATCGTTAATAATAAATTCTAATCTTGCTAAACCTGTTCCATCGGGATATTTTCCAGAAGATAATGCCCCTTTTGGTATTCCCAAATTTACTAATACTTTAGTTTTTGTTTGAGGGAGTTTAGCAAATTCGATTGTGTCAAAATCATATTCTACATCTTTTAGCCAGATTCTTGGCTCCCCTTGGCTGCAATCAATAGTGATATATTCAATACCTTCACGTTGTTTTTCTTTCATTGTTTCTACTATATTATCAGCTCCTACGATAGACGCTATATTTAATTCTCTTGAAACTATAGCAGCATGACAAGTAGGCCCTCCTCTTTCAGTGATTACACCACCTAAATTTTGCATATAAGATGTCCAGTCTGGATTAGTCTCCTCAGTTATTAGAGTGTCCCCATCTCTTAAAAAATGCGCATCATTAATGGATTCTATTACTTTAACTTTTCCATATCCTATTCTTCTTCCAATAGCGACACCTGTATTCTCGATTAATAATTCTTCATTAGTCAATTTTTCAGGATTCTCAAGAAGATAAAAGATTTCCTCAACATCTCCTTTGATACTATGAACTGTTTCAGGACGAGCTTGCACCACGTATACTTTACCATTATTTCCAACAGCCCATTCTATATCCATCCTTCTTTCATAATGATTTCTTATTTTTTGGGCGTATTCTGCTAATTGTAAAACTTCTACGTCTGTTAAACAATATTGCATCCGTTTTTCTTCTGGTACGGATATTATTTCAGTCCCAATCTTTCCAGTTTCTTTCGTGAAGACCATCATTTTTTCTTTTTTCACCAGCTCACGACGAATAATTCTGAGTTTTTTTGGATCATGCTTAAAAACAATGAATTCATCACCTTTTTCTACTCCTTGTACTATTAATTCACCAAGACCCCAAGTTCCTCTTATAACAACGACATTTGGATTACCGGAATCTGGATCCTCAGTAAACATCACCCCTGATGCCTTTACACCGCCTAAACCTCCTGCCATTTCTTGAACGCCTACACTTAACTTGACGTCAAAATGATCAAACCCTGCCCTTTCACGATACATGGTTGCCCTTGTAGTGAAAACTGATGCCATATCCTTTAATATATATTCTAATATTTCTTTTTCTCCTGATATATTCAAATGAGTATCTTGTTGTCCTGCGAATGAAGCATCTGGTAAATCTTCTGCGGTTGCTGAACTTCTAACTGCAAATGTTGTTTCATCTCCAATTAGCTTTATTAACTTATGATAGGCATCTAAAATTTCATCTCCTAGACTATCAGGAATTTTAGCTTGCTCTATTACATAACGGACATTAGCACATATTTTATCGACTTTTTCGATAGATTTAATATCTTCGCTTTTTAGCTCATTAGAAATCTTTCTAATATCTCTTGATATTAACTGTCTTAAGGAAATCTCCTTATCTTTTATTGTAAAATAATTTGTATCGAATATATAGTCATATGCTTTCGCTGTTACCGCAAAACCTAAAGGCACTGGGATTCCAAAACTTAAAAGTTCTCCTAAAGAAGCATTTTTCCCTCCTACTAAAGGGACATCTGTGTTCCGGACTTCTTCAAAAAACTTTACGTATACATATTCACTCATTATAAGTCAATTATGAGATGCTGTTTAAATTAAAATTTTTTTATTCCTCTAATTATAAATTAAACCTTCATAAAAAAAATAAGTATTCTATTAACTTTAAGGAATAATTAATTCTTTTTCAAATACTTCAAAATCATCAGAAGTATATAAACAGAAAACGACTTCTTCAATTTGAGTGTCACCTTTTAAATACTCCCTTACAGCAGAAATCATGATTTTCGCAACCCAAGAGATGGGATTCCCAAAAATCCCTGCAGAAATGGCAGGGAATGCTATTGTTTTCAATTTATGTTTATCCAATATTTTTAAACTATTTATTGTTGCACTTTTTAATTTTTTCTCTTTTTCTCTTTCCCCTTTTCTTGGACCCACAGCATGTATCACATGTTTAGCTTTTAAATTACCTCCTGTTGTTATAACAGCTCCTCCATGAAAAGTACCACCTATTTTATTACATTCTTCTTGTATTTTAGGACCTCCTATCCTTTTAATTGCCCACGCTACCCCACCACCCATGATGAGCTGAGCATTAGCAGCATTAACAATAACATCCGTTTCCATTTCAGTTATATCTCCTTGAATTAATTTAATTAGCGAATTTTCCACTTTTAATTCTCTCATAATAATAACCAAATATTTTGATGTCAAGAATAAAAAAATAGTAAAATATAATACCTTAAATTTGTTCTTGTTCTTTATTTTTTTTAAATATGTCATCTAATTTGGCGCGATCTTCATCGCTCATTTTGCTCATAGCTTCTAAATTCTGTCGCATTAAATCCATCATTATCTTTTGAGAAATAATTTGGTTTAATACCGGTAAAGCAATTCTCATATGCGTAAGTTCATAATGCATAGTTTTTGCTGTTTCTCTCATTTTTATAAGATCTTCTTTCGTCATTCCTTCACCAACACCAACACCGGGACAATCAGCATCCACAACTATAAAATTTTTTCCATCAAATTCTAATGGATATGTACGACAACTCAATGGTCGATTCTCATAGATTAAGCATTTTTTATCATCTTTATTATATAATGGACATTTAACATTTAGCAATTCTTCTATAGGAACTGCTCCAAATGGGTCTTTCTTGACTTCTTCCTCTTTTTCTCCTTCTATTGGAGGGGGCGCTAATGGTTTTAGTATTAAGTCAATGCCACCATCTGGTTTATTAAATACATCTAAATACGGTAAGAAATTAGCAACTACGCCATTTCTTGCCCACATTTCTAAATCCCAGATTGTTATTGGAATGGGGCCTCTTGCTAAACAACATGTATCACATTGTGTGCATTTGAAAGTAAATTTAGCTTTTGGCTTTTCAGACTCTACTGCTTTATTCGAATTGTTTTTTTCAGGTTTTTCTTCACTAAAATCTTCATTTTCTTCAGAATTTTGTTTTTCGTGATTTTTTTTTGACATAATAGAATTCTACTCTTTTATTTTAATTTGCTATTGTTTTCAATCTTTTTTTAAGAAATAAGAATATAGCCTTTAAAAAAAATTTTATTTTTTAATTTTACAAATATGAATTATAAAAATAAATCCTTTCTTTTTATTAGTTTTCCTAGATAAATCAAGGCAGGCTCAATTAGATTTTTTTCACGAATTCCAGTAAAGACTATTTTTCCTGTACTAAAAATTAAAAAACAAGACTTTACAGGATTAGTGCAATTATATACAAGTCCCGGAAATACTTCGGGTTCGTATATAGAGTTTTCAAGTTTAATAGCAGCTAAATCGAGATTGATTTTTTTAAAAAAATCAGCTGTAATTACTATGTTTACTACCATTGTGCTCATCAATTCTTTTTCTATATGAATTTGAAGTGTATTTGTTACTTCTAAAATAACCCTATCAATTAATAAATCAATATCTCCAAATGATTTTATACCAGTTAAAATTAGTTTACCATTCCTAAAAATAATAGTAACACATTTAGGATTATTTAGTCTTAAAAAAAGTCCAGGAAAACGATTAGAATTATATTCAGCATTAATTAAATTTTCTGATAATTTCTTTAGATCTAATTCCAAATTAGGATTTAATGAGGATTTTAGAGAGGATTTAACAACTATATTTTGTATTGTATAAGTTAAGCTATGAATGTCTTCTGCCGAGTTTTCTTCAAGAATCATTAATGGATTCCTAAATTATTAATTCCATTCTTTATATTTTATACTAAAGAAATAGTTTAGCATTATATTTAATTTTAGTTTATCGTCCGAAATCTATACAAAAGGCATCTAACAGTTATTTTATGTCATTATCTAAAATTAATAAAAAATAGAATTAAATAAATAGAATCTTTAACTCTTCTAAAAAAACCTTAATATCTATGATGAATTTGTTTTTTCATCTTTAAATCACTAAGGATAATAACTATGGAGCTCTTAATCAAAAAAAAGTTAATAATCTGGTTAGTTAATTCAATTAATTTGATACTAGCTTTTCTAATTGGTCTATTGATATCTTCAAACATAGTAATAAATTTTCTTTATTTTGGATATATAATTATTCTGATATTACTAATTATTAGTTATTTCACATTGGAAATATTAAGAAGAGAACATATTAAACTAATACCCAAGAAAAGAATTTATATCTGGATATTCTTTGCAATTAATTTACTGTTTTCATTAAGTATTGGATTGACAATTCCAATCTTAAAATCAGAGAGTAGATACAATTTTGGTATCGTTATGATTCCATTATTAGTAATACTCAACATTATAATCGCAGACAGATTGAATTTTTATTTAAAACATATTAATGATGGAGGAAAGACTGATGAAGGATAATAGTAAAAAAAATAAAAGACCAATTATAGAATTTGAGGGAAAAAAATATATTTTCTCCGTAAGATCTATTATTCTTTTTGCTATTGGAGCACCAGTATCCGCTTATCTTATATATTTATTTTTTGATTCAGAGCTTAACTTCTGGTTGCATGAGATTGTTGTAAAACAAACAGTTCTCTTTTTGAATTTATTCTTTGATATGGGTGCTAGCACAGGGTATACACCTGTAGGGGAATATTACTGGGAATTTATTGTTCCAGAAAGACCTCCTATAGGGTTTGGGACTTTTTGTACTGGAGTTCAGGCTATTTGCGTATTCGCAGGAATTATTATTTTTACACCCCATAGTCATGATTCAGCTACAAACGAAGACATAATATGGAGAAAAGCTAAAGCTTTAATTGTTTCATCAGTAATCTTTTATGTTGTAAATATAATTAGAATGCTTATTCAAATTTATCTCTATTATAGAGGATATGACTGGGATGATATTCATGTTTCTATTAGTGCCGCAAGTTCCTTTATTGCAGCAATTATTGTTCTTCTCTTACATAAATGGATTCCAGAATTTATTATATCAATAATTTATACAGGAACCCTTATTAACCAACAAGTTAAAAAATTAAGGGGGATTCCTATTGAATCAAAAGATAATTTAGAATTAAAATCTAAAAAGAAATCTTAAATATTTAAATTAAATTATAGAGAAATTGAGTGAAAACTATGTTAAATTTTGAAAAAGAGCAAAATATTGTAGAAATTGGAAATGTAAAATTAGGTGGTCAACCAGGAGAAAATTCAATAGTTCTAATTGGTACTGTATTTTATGCAAGACATAAAGCATTATTAGATGAAAAGATGGGAAAAATCGATAAAAATATTGTTGAAAAGGAAGTTAATGAATTTATAAGTATAGTTGATGAGAATGGAATGCAAGCAATTATTGATGTAGTAGGTGCCTACCCTGAAGCACTTTTAAAAGAATGTGAATATATAGCAGATCTTGTAGATTGTCCATTCTTAGTTGATGGTTTAAATGATTCAAGTAGGATTCCTGCAATGGAAGGATTGCAAGAAAAAGGATTGTTAAATAGAGCGATTTTGAATAGTATTGATGAGAATACAACTATTGAAAACCTTGAAAAAATTAAAGATATTGGAGTTAGAAGTGCTGTATTATTGGATTTTGGAAGTAAATATATTTTTCCTCATCAAAAATTGCATTTACTACAAGAAAAGTTGATACCTAATGCCCAAAAAGCGAATATAGAAAATATAATTGTTGATACTGCTGTTTTAGACTTGCCCTCAATTGCAATCAATGTTGAAACAACAAGATTAGTTAAAAAAGAATTAGGAATACCAACTGGTTTTGCTCCTGCTAATGCAATATATGGTTGGGATTTTGTTAAAAAATATGGTGATATACCCCGGTGTGGTGCGATCGCATCCCTTATGACTTATTGTGCCTCAGCAGGAAGTGATTTCATTTTATTTGGCCCAGTTAAATTTGCCAAATGTATTGTACCATCAATTGCTTTAATTTCTGGTATTAATTCTTATTACAGAAAGCGGATTTTAAGAAAATCAATATCAGAAAAAACACCATTAAAACTTATCTTTTAATGTTATATTTATCCTATATTTCTTAGGAAATATATCTTAAGAGTAAATCTTTAGTGTAATCTAAGAAATGGTCTAATTGCTCATTAATTAGTTCTTCTTTAGATTCATCATCAACTAAAAATAAAATGAACATATTATTATCAGTAATATTAATTTTTTTAAAGATAATTACAGAATCAGCCACTTTAAAAATTGCTTCTTCTTTTTGTAAAGTCTTAAATTTAGAAAATATTTTATATATAATTGCAAACTGAGGTGCTGTAATCTCAAAAACATTAATAAGTTCAGATTCAGGAATTTCAATCAATTTTTTTGCTTCAGAAGAATAGAAATCGGCAAGAACTAAACCATCCGTACTTAATAATAATGTTAAATAAACATTTGTTTTCATAGAAAAGGTTTTAAGATTAAAATTGATTATCTCTCTATTTGGACTTAACTTTGAAATACCTGAAGAAAATGCTCTTAAAATTGTAAAAATTTGAAAAATGCTCGTTATATAGATTTCAAGAGAATCGTCAAGATTGATTTCTCTTAATTTTTTTTTTATAATTCTGGCATTTTCTTGGATTTCATCAGAATTTAATATATCTGAATCCCCTTTTGACAAAATATATATTATTGGTGTTTGTTGATTATATTCATTTAGAATTTTTTTAATATTCAGTAAATAATCAATACTTTCTTCGAATCTATCTCTATTTTTAATATCAATAAAGTAAAATAATAAATCTGCTTCATATAAATAAATATGAGCTTTGCTAAGATACCTTTTTCTATAAATTAATTGGCCACCTAAATCCCATAAAAATATTGTTGCTCCAAGAGCTTTAATAGAATTCACTTTAGCTCCAGCTGTCTGCTTTAAACCAATTAATTTCGAGTATTTACGGTCAACTGATAACAGAAATGAAGTTTTTCCGGAATCATCGAGTCCTGAAAATAAAATTTTCATTTTTCTTTTACTGGTTATAATTGTTGATGGTGCTTTTTCAATTTCAATTAACTTTTTTAACAAGTTTTTAAACAGGGGTTCAATTTCTTCCTTTTTTTTATAACCATTAAATAATTCTTTATCAAATTCAGTAAAAAATTCTATAATTAGTGGTTTTATCCTATTTATATTATTATATAGAAAACTTCTACTATTTTCATCAACCAATATAGAAAAACTATTAGCAAGAGGAGATTCAGTAAAATTAGTTTTTATATAATGAAAAAATGTTAATGACGTTGCATTAAAATCAGGATGAGGTAGAATTGCGAAATATTGTACGCTTTGGAAATCATCATCATTCGATATTTTTCTATCACTTATAAATAAGCTTAAATTTTTTATTGAAATTTGGGTATAATCGCGCAAGGTTAGTTTGAATAGATTTTTCTCATTAATTTCTGCAGAATGCTCTTTAAACTCAATCTCACTGATAAATTCAGGAAACATATAAAATGGTTGAGGACCTAACTTATCATAGGTACTAAAAACAAGACCCTTAATAACTGAATATTCAAATAATTCTTCCATTGTTTAAAATTTCTTTTTTATTTCTAAATTATTAATCTCTCTATATATAACTTAAGCAAAATTAATTATAAATAGCTTTATTTTAGAATAATAGATGGTTCTTAAAAAAATAGCAGAAAGCATCAGAAGTAATAAAAATATCATAGAAAAAATTGAGATAAATCCTATAATTCAGCATATAGATAATAACTCATTTAAAAGTACAAATATCTTTTCAGATATAGGAGAAGATTCAGCATCAATAAAAGCTGATGATAAATTCATATTAATAACAACAGATAGAATTAAGACAACCTTTGTTGAAAAATTCCCATTTGGTGCAGGATTTTCGTCTATACTTGTCGGAGTTGATGATATTTATGCTTGTGGAGGTACTCCTTTAGCTGCTAGTATTATTATTTCTGTAGAAGATGTAAAAACATGTAATAGTTTGCTTGATGGAATATGTGAGGGTTCTAAAAAATTTAAAGTTCCGATTATAAGAGGTCATACTAATATTCATGGGAAATGCTATGAATTAAGCTCTACAATGATTGGAGAAATAAAGAAGGAAAATTATCTATCAGCTATTAATGCTAAAATAAATGATTCTATAATATTAGTTGTAGATTTTGATGGAAAAGTTGGGAAAGCTAGCAAATTATATTGGGATACAGTGACTTTTAAAAGTTCAGAAGAAATTCTAAACAAACGTAAATCTATGAATCTGATTGGTGAAGTACATCTTGCAAATTCTTCAAAAGATATTTCAAATGGAGGAATATTTGGAACTCTATTACAATTGACAAAATATTCGAATGTTGGAGCAGATGTTAATATTAATAATATCAATGTCCCTCCAAAACTTCTAGAAGCACAATATAATTTAGAAACTTATATAAAAATGTATTTAACAACATCATTTGTAATAACTGCTCCAAAAGCTAATTGTGATAAAATTCTTGAAATTTTTAGCAATTGTGGTTTAGAAGCAAGAGTTATTGGTGAAATTATTAAAGAAAAAAAGTTAAAAATTAATGATGGTCAAAAATCTATAGAAATATTCAAATTTTAAAAATATAATAGTCATAATTGTTTATAAAAACTGAGAATATTTGCTAAGGAGTCTAAGATAATGAATTTTGATTTTAAAAAAGAATTTAAAGGAATTATATCAGTAGTTGGTGCTAGTGAAACTGATAAAGAAACAGAGAAAATGGCATTTGAAATTGGAAAATTAATCGCAAAAAGTAAATATATTGTAGCATGTGGAGGATTATCAGGTGTTATGGAAGCTGTTTGTAAGGGTGCAAAAGAAGAAAATGGATTAACTATTGGTATTATTCCACATGCAGAAAAAAGTGTTGCTAATAAATATATTGATATAGTAATCCCATGCCCCTTTTCTCAAGCTAGAAATATAGTTGTTGTTTTAACTGGTGATGCTTGCATAGCTATTAGTGGTAAGGCAGGTACATTATCAGAAATTTGTTTTGCCTGGATATATCAAAAACCTATTGTTGCTTTAACTAGTTGTGAAGGATGGTCTTCAAAAATAGCTAATCAGAAATTAGATGATAGGCGAATAGATATAATTTATGGAGCAGAAACACCTCAAGAAGCAATTAAGAAAGTAATTGAGATATTGGAAAAACCTGCATATAGAAAAAATTTAAGTTTTACTAATAAGTTTTGAATCTATTCAAAATAGGAAAGGATTTAGCAATTCAATGGGTTTTTTGATTATCAATATTTTTAGCTATTTTTACATAATAACTTTTAATGCGAAACTTAAATAAATAATAATATAATTTTTTATCTTACAAAAGAATATATTTATAAATTACATTAATGATTTCATAGGTGAAATTATTTTGGAAAAAGGTCAATCCATCTTATACCTGAAAAAAGAAGAGGTTGAAAAACCAGTTCAGAATAAGATTCTCTTTACGGGGCTTGATGAAGCGGGGAAAACTTCAATAATTTTAAGCCTTCAGCGAGAATTTTCTAAGATCGCATTACTTTCTCCTACGAGAGGGGCTCAGAGAAGAATATTCAATTTTCTTGGAAAAGATATATCAGAGTGGGATTTAGGAGGGCAACTTTCCTATAGAATATCATATTTAAAGAGCCCGGGTAAATTTTTTGATGGAACAGAAATTGCAATATATGTTATAGATATTCAGAATAAAGAACGGATTTCTGAAGCTATTAGCTATTTTAAAGATGTGGTTGAACAATTTAGAAAATTAGAAATAGAGCCCCCAATTTACATATTTTTACATAAATATGATCCAGCATTAAGAAGAAATGCTAAGAATGAAATGACTAGTCTTATTTTAGAATTAAAAGAGAATTTTAAAAGAGCCACAGATTATAAAAAAGTTTTTTATTATGAAACATCGATATATGATTTTTCTTCAATTATAACAGCAATGAGTGAAATTCTTTTAAGTTTATATCCTAAATCTGAATTAATAGCAAAAACAATTCAAGAATTTGCTAAAAAAGTAAATTCTGAAGGAATAGTAGTGATTGACGATAATTCTCTTATTATTGGGGCTTATTATAAGGATGATGAAGTAAAGCATCTCCTCACCGCTTCAACCCCATATTTTTTAACACTTAATGATTCATTTGAATTCACTGATGTCATGGAAGAAAGATATGAAAACAGAATGATAGTTCAGAGATTTGGAAGAAATTTTATTTTTAAACAGATCACAGTGAAAAAGGGATTAACACCCTATTATCTACTTCTACTTAAAGGAGATCCAATATTCCGGAAAGAAGATTTTGAAACGTTTGCTAGTTTATTAAGAGAAATTTTATACAAATAATATTTATTACTTCATTTATAGTTATATTTAGTTAGAGATTTTTATTTCAATAGAATATTTTAATAGATTTCTCATTTATTGTTTAATATGTAAACCAAATTAACTTCTAAGGTTACAATATAGGACATAGTACTGTTAAAGGAAAGAAAATTTATAGTTAAGAACATTAATAATAGTGAATTTTTTTTATATTAATAATGAAAAAAGCAAATTTTTAAATTGAATAATAGTTTGTTTGGAGGCGTTATTTGCCATAATTATTTGTCAAAATTGCGGTGCAACAAATCAAGATGTTAAATTTTGCAGGAAATGTGGGGCTTTACTTCCAGTTTCTTCTAAATCACCACGATTGCGCGTATCAGTTTCTAAAACGAAAAAAGAGAAAGGACAGAAATTAAAAGATTTAGATTTACAAGAAATTCCAAAAGTGGAAGATGAGATATTAGAAGATTTTATGGATAAAGATGCGGAATCAATTATTGTACCTGAAAGCGAAGAATCTTTAAAAGACAAAAGAGAAATTTTGAAAGAGATTACTCCACAACCTTATAGAAGCTCAATTATAGCATCAAATAGCGTTTCTATTTTACATCCGAGTGGAGAAACTTCAGGAACTCAAACATTGCCAAAAAGTACAGAAGCAGAAGTTGAATCAACACTTATGAAACAGAAACAATTGGAGAAGGATATGACTGAAGTTTTGGGATTCTTATCAAAAAAAATTACAGTAAAAAAATTAGATACACCTAAATCTAAAACTAAAAAAGAACAAGTAACTGAAAAAATCCCCCCCGCTAGTATGAATGAAATTTTAAACCAATTATTAACATTAGACCTTCATATCGAAGCTTCCGCAATTATAAAGAGTGATGGAACAATATTGGCATCAGCTTTATCAAATAGAATTTCTGATACGTTATTTGCTACTATTGGTCAAACCTTAAATCAAATTGGAGCAGATATTATTAATGGTTTAAGTGCTGGTTCTTTAAAGTCTATATCAGTAAGAGGGACAGAAGGAGTCTTAGATTTAGCTCCAATTGGTAAAGAATCTCAAAGCATTAAAGATATGATTTTAGTCATTTACTCATATCCAAAAGCTAAAAGTGGAATTATTAATTTCGCAGCAAATATTGTTAAAAAACAGCTTATAGAATATTTAGGTATAAAAAGTTAATATTTATTTGAACTAAACTCCTTTTAATTTTTTGAAATTTAAGCAGATAAACTATATTATTAATATTTTTAACATGGAAGGAAAAATTTGGAGATTGTGGCTAAGGTTCTACAATTTTAACAGTTGTTTTTGTATAGAAACCTTATAGATCATAACTTTCTTAAAATACTCTATGTTATTAGGTATTTCTTGTAAAAAAGAATTCAATTCATATATTGAAACTAGAGGTACTTGATTATCATTTATTTTGATAAAATTATCCTCAATTGTGACCATGATAGGTATTAATATTAAAGGTAAATTTCTTTTTAAACTAAGATTTGTACCCATAAGTTTTTGAATTAATTTAGAAAAAGCATCTTGATTTTTCTTCAAAGCTAAAACACGTTGATATTGTAAATTGGCTGCTTTATTTAATGAACTATACGAATCTTTGTGTTTCCATTGTTTAGCATCAATAACCAATACATAATTTAAATAAATACCTATGACATCAATTTCATATCTTTTTTGTAAAGTTTTTGATTTAAAATTGGATTTATCTGAAAACCTAAAATTTGTCGTAGTTTTATAATTGTTTTTCAATAAAATTTCTTTTATTAATGTTTCAAAACCTTTATAATCTAACAATACTGAAACGTCTTTAATGTCAAATTGTAAAATTCTGACAGATTCCATAACAAATAAAATTTTATTAATTACAATGTAATCTAAATATTTCCCTTTTTGAATTGAGAGAAATTCAAAAAAATTTAAAAAATCTCTGAGTTCATAGTCATTAAATCTCTTAAAAAAATCTATTTCTGAAGCTTCACACCATATTTCAGTTGCTGCTTTTTCAGTTTTTTTTAAAATATTATATATTTCGATAAACAATTTTTTTAAAAATGTCTCCGGCAATATTTTTAACATAAGTCAGAAGAGTGTATTGCATTAAAATAAAGCAAAGGGAGTATCGAAATTTTAATTAACTATTATTTTAATTTTTTTAAAACAGAAACCCTAAAAAGAATCTTTTTTTGAAGCGTTATTGTATGGTACGACAAAAATTCATAGGTTAATTCTATTTATAGGAAGCTTCCAGCATACTTAAAAATTATATAATAAATAATTCCAATTTAATCAGTTAATAATATTTTTTTTTAAGTCTCTTGAATATTATAATTCAAGAAAAAGAATATTATACTAAAAAAAACCATTTAAAGGCTTATTATGGATTTATTACCTAAAGTATTTCGAACAGAGGGTGACATGGCTGAATTTGATCCCTCAAAAATTATTAATAGCATTATTAAAGAAACAAAAATGAGTGAAGAAGATGCTAAGCATATAACAGAGCTTGTAGTACGGAGAATAATAAGTTCAGGCATAAAATTTCTTTCTGGCCCCCATATAAGAGAAATAGTTTGTTCAATGCTTTCAGAGAATCACTTTGAGCAAGAACGAAAACTTTATACCCGTATTGGTATGCCACTAATGGATTATGAAGAAATTCTTGAAAAAGGACGTAAACCCTTTACTAAAGAGGTGATTAATCCTGAAAAAGTACATAATTGGGCAGCAGATCAATTAGCTGAAGAATACACATTATTAAGAATTTTAGATGATAATGAGGCTAAAGCGCATTTATATGGAGATATCCATATTAATAAACTTAAATATTTTGACTTAAGACCACTAAGTCAAATCTGGGATCCACGAATAATCTTAAAGAATGGTATACCTCCTATAATAAATAAGATTACATGTTGTAAATCAGGACCAGCTGATAATTTTAACATTGCAATTCAGCACCTTTCCAATTGGTTAAGCTTAATTCAAAGTGAATTTTGTGGGAATCAAGGATTTCCTGCTATCACTACTTATCTTGCTCCTTATATAAAGGGTTTATCTAACGAACAAATAACTAATGGAATACGGGAATTAGTCTATGAATTTAATCAATTGCCCACAATAATTGGTCGTAATATCTCAAAAACATTTATATCAACTTCACCATTTATCCTTGAAGATCTCTCCGAATATCCTGCAATAGGTCCCCATGGAAAAATCAAAGGGGTATATGGCGATTATAATGATGAATGTTTAAAACTATTTAATACTCTTACTAACGTCTTTATTAAAGGAGATTTTTTAAGTAATTCATTTAATTTTTTAAAACATCAAATATTTTTTACTGAAAAATCGTTAGATGATTTTGAATCAGCCTATTCAAAGGTTTGGGAAGAGATCAAAAAAGTGAAAACACCTTATCTTCTAAATTTATGTTCTAATTGGTTTAAAACTAAATTAAAAAATCAAATAAATTTACTTAATAGCTCTAATATTGGGGTACTACAAAGTATTTGTTTAAATCTACCAAGATTTGCCTATATCGCGAAGGAAGAAGATCAATATATGGAAATCTTAGAGGAAAAAATGAAGTTTTGCTCTGTTATATTATTAAAAAAATATGATATAATAAGAAAAAGATTGAACACAAATCATTTGCCTTTTTGTAGTGGTTTTATTAATAATCACCATCTTTTTGATTTGAAAAACCAAAATTTATCAATAAGTTTTGTCGGCTTAAATGAAGCAGTGAAAATTCTAACCGATTATGAATTACATGATCATTCCGAAGCATATAATTTAGGAAAGAAAATTTTAAAGAAAATGATTCAAACTTGTGAAGAACTATCTTCTAAAGAAGGTAAAAATTATTCGCTTATTGAAAATTCATCAAAAAAAGCATTAAATAGATTTGTCAGATTAGATTTAAAACATTTTCCAAAATTAGCAATACCTTATTCTAAAGGAAAAAGAAAATATTATACTAATTCTGCTCATTTTCGAGATAATATAGAATTTGATTTATATGAGAAAGTAATTAAGCAAGGAGAATTCCACCCATTAATTCAAAATGAAATTTTTGAACAAATTTCCCTTAATGAACTTGATAAAAACAATATAAATTTAAAAGATTTCGTAAAAAAGATTTGTAACACCTCAAAAATAGCATGTTTGAAATTTTTTCCTTAATAAAATTATAAACCCTTAATTTTTTCGAAAAAAGATAATTTAATAGTAATAATTATCTTAGGTATATTAGTATAATATTATGAATTAAATTCATGCTCTTTTAATTATATAACTGGGGATAAATTGCCTAAATCAAATTTAAAATCGAAGAAAAGTAAAGCAACTGAAGAAAAGCCAAATGATAAGAAAGAGAACATAATAAAATCAATTGTTTTAAGTATTTTTGATGAGAATGGCCCTACTCCAAAATTAGTCTGGCCTCAAGAGTTAGATGATAAAGCCCGTTTCTCCATCGCAATGAAAACAATCTCACTTTTAATGGGAGAGAGCACTTATCAGGACGGAACTGGAACAGAAGGGATTAATTACTTTGGAATCCTACCCTTTCCTGATTTAAAGTTAAACGGATTAACTTACTTTTTTTTGATCCCTGAAGCAAAAGCGCGGGGTCAAGCTCTAGCATCAACAATCACAATTTTAATAAATGAAGACGATAAGGTATTTTTCTATGAAAATATGAAATATTTACGGATTATTATTGATAGAGCAGCTACAAGAATACAAGATTCTAATAATTCTAGTGAATATAAGGAGATTTTGGCTAATTTGAGAGCAGATTTGTTTGAATTTACTAAAGAATTAAAAGATCCTTTTTCTCTTAAAAAACAGATAAAAATTTTATTAACAGGCCTCGATAAAGCTGGTAAAACAAGTTTTCTTTATGGAGTAAAGAGAAAATACTCCGAAATTATCAAATCACTTCCTACTAAAGGAGTTGATAGGACAGAAGAAAAGATTTTTGAGGAACAAAACTCTACTATTACTATTTGGGATTTAGGAGGACAAAAACAATATAGAGAAAGATTCCTTCAACAAGGAAAGGTTTATATATATAATATTGACTTGATGTTCTTTTTTATTGATATACAGGATATTGAAAGAATTAAGGAGGCATTATCTCTATTTAAAAATATATTGAATTCATTGAAAGAATTAGATGAGTATCCACCAATTGTAGTTTGTTTAAATAAATTTGATCCAGATTTGAAAGGTTCTAAAGAAATATTTAAAAGTTTAGAAGTTATAGCAGATGAAATCAACGAAAATACTGATACTTTTTTCATAAAAATTTTTCAGACATCTATTTTTGATCATTGGTCATTAATTACTGCTTACTCTTATGGTTTATCACAGTTAAGTCCAAACCGGGAATTGTTTAGGAATCAATTAAGAAAATTCGCGAAGAAAATAAACTCAGATTCAATATTATTGCTAAATGAAAATGGTATTATATTATCAACCTATTCAAAATCTGAAATTTACGAGAAGGTATTTGAAATTTCAGCACCTCATTTTGAAACTTTATATAAAACATTCAAAGAATTTAAATTATTGAAGAAAGATTTTATTATTTCATCAGGCATAACTGATGAATCCAAGAAAATAATCTTTAAAAAGATAACTGTCGAAAAGTACAATTTGTATTTACTTCTCTTTATAGAAAAGACTCTTGATGTAGAAAAAATTGAGAAAAACCTACCAAATTTTTCAAAGAATCTTATTGATTTAATTCATACGTATATTTAGACTTTCAAAATAGATGTAATAAAAAAAAAAGATTTAGTATTCATAGTAAGTAACTTCTTTTTTACGTTTTCTCTTTATAGTCATAGGTAAGATTATAGCAACTAAAGCGATAACTATGGCAGCCATTACAACTATAACAATCAACATAGGAAATTGATCTGATGGACTTAAACTAGATTCGGTTGCTGTTACTTTAAATTGATAGATAAAATCAAAGCTGGGATTGTTATAAACAATACAAGGATTGGGAAATTCACTTACATCAGATAACATTGGTATGGAAAACCATTGCCCTATATTTAAATTAAATCGAAGATAATCAATCCGATTGAAATAATCAAATCCTCCACTATGCCATGTTGGATCACAAGCAATCCAACCTATATCTGGGACATAATATTCAACCCAAGCATGTCCTAGAAAGTTTGAACCTGAACTGCTACTAGCAATAAAAGTCCAGACTTGTCCTTCATAAGGTTTAGTTGTTGGGTTAGCGGAAATACAATATCCAGTAACTTTGCGAGCAGGAATATCTTGAATCCTTAATAAAGTCACCATTAAACTTGAGAATTCACTACAATCACCTCGTTCATTAGTATGAGCCCATAAAGCACCCATCTCTTCTGCAGGTAACATACCATCATATGTGAGAAAGCTTGATACCCAATTACAAATCTTTTCAGCTTTTTCAATTGGATTATCAGTAGGATTTACGATACTATTCGACTCGCTAATTAATGCTGCATTATCACGCTCATAATAAGTTTCTGAATTATTACAATATAAATCAAACATTTCATCATATACGTCATAAGGTCCAATATCTGAGTAATTAACATTTTTAAAAGAAACGGCATTCAAAGTAACATTATATATTTGACTAAGACTAACCGATTGACCTTGATTTAAGGTGCTATTGAACAGATCATATGTATTATTAAATTTATCTTGCATTAAATATGGAGTGCTATCAGATCCTACAATATTTGAATAAAGTAATTCACTCTCTTGGTATGGCGGGCAATATTGAGTCAATAATGAGTTGGGTTGCCGATCATTTAATCTAGAGAACTTAAACCAATAATTACCTGTCCCTGAGTTAACAGTTAATGTAAAATCAATTTCTACCTGATATATCACACTTCCACCAATATTAAAGTTAGATACTCCGCTACTTGTAAACAATCTTGGAAAAGAATGATTGAAGATTTCAGTAGGTGCCGAAATTGTTAGAGTTGTCGAAAATATCCAAGGAAAAATAAATAAAAATACGATAAAAAATGTTTTTTTAACTTTCATTTCCCTAAATTGGTTTTATTAATTTTTATTAAATCAATATAAATTTGAACATTTAATTTTAATCATTTAAATTTATGCGAGTATTCAAAAGAAAGTATTTTTATTATCATAGTAATAAAAAAATTAGATTTTTCTATTTCAATTTTGATCTATAAAGTATATTTAATTGATGGAGATAGCTCGATTTCTCTTTTAGAATTAACATTCAAAGAATTAAAGAAAATTCAAGATGATATTTTAACAGGATTTTTCAATGCAATCAATAAAACAATTGATCTTGTCCATGAAGCGATGACTAAAGGGAGGCGAGTAAATGAAATGAATAGAGTCTTAGGATCAGAAGATTCAACTATCTTTATTTATTATCATCCTATATCACGGGTTTTATTCTGTTCTATTTCTGATGCCGATGATAATACTGAAAAGATCAAAGAAGTAATTCATAAAATAGCAAATCGCTTTTGGAAAAAACATAAATCTGATCTTAAAGTTTATAGATCGACAACAGAAAAAAGTAGGTTTAACACATTAAAAGCAGATATTGAGAATTTAACCATTGGGGGGCATGTTGCTGAAGAGTTTCCTAAATTATTAGTAGTTAAAAATGTATTAGAAAAAGTTCTCTCAATGGGGATGATATCAGACATTGATTTTCAAGTTGCGATACAATGTACTTGTAAAAATTCACCACTTAAAATCTCAAGAATATTAAATAAAAAGCGATCAGAAATAATTGATGTATTAAAGAAATTAGAACAGCTTGATATCATTAAGATTAAATAAAAAGAAAAAATTAGGTTTAATTATTTTTAAGTAGAATTTATGGTTTTACTATTTTCAATAGAAAAAAATAAAAACTTTCAAATTTTATCTAAATTACATTATTAACATAACAAAGCTGTGTTGAAAGTATGGAAAGCAAACAAAAACTCATTGCTATGGTAAAAAGCCCAGCTAAAGATGGACATATCAGAAAAGGAAAAGGATTTTCTCTAAAAGAAATTAAAGAAGCTGGGAAGACTATTGAATCATTAAAAAAATTAAATATTCAAATAGACTTCTTTAGAAAATCTGCACTCATGGAGAATATTGAAAAACTAAAATCAATTGAAATACCTAAAGAAAAAAGAAAGAAAAGACAGCCATTTGTTAAGAAAGAAAAGAAACCAACTCCATTCAAACTTAAAGTAGAGAAACCCAAGGCAAAACCTGCGAAGAAAGTAGTTGTCACTCCAAAAAAGCCTGTAATAAAAGAAAAACCAAAGCCAATTAAGAAAGAGAAAGTTAAAAAGGAAAAAATAACTGTTGAGGCTAAAGGAACTCCCCTAACACGATTAACAGGATTAGGTGCCGCAACAGCTAAGAAATTTATAGAACTTGGAGTTAATAATATAGAGGAACTTAGTAAGGAAAATCCTGAAGAATTAGCTCCATTAATTAAAGGTGTTTCAGAAGAAAGATTAAAAAAATGGATTGAAGAAGCGATAGAGTTAATAAAGTAGTTTTATATTTTTTATTTTTAATTTGAATTGTTTGATTAATTTATCAATTTAATTATCACACTTCAAATAATCTCCTTTTTAAAAAAAAAAAAAACTTTAAAAAATCTAAATATATGTTAAAAATAAGTTTTTTCTTAAAACTAATAATTAGGTGTGAATATGGAATACAATTACTATGTGTATAACAAACCAGAATGTAAAGTTATAGTTAACAAAATGCCAAAATGGTACAGAGAAGTTAAATTTGAAGGGGATGAAACTCATGGTTCCATTATTTTTCATTCTCAAGATGATTATGATGAAATTTGGGGTCCCAATTCAACACTAGAAATAAATTGGGAGAATAAGGATAGGTTAAATCTCTTCTATTATAAAGAAGTACAGAATTCAATAGATGTTTACAATGCCATCGGTTTAGTAGTTACAAAAAAAGAACAGGATTGGTTGCTGAGTCATGAACAAACAATTTGGTTTGGACAACGAAGAAAAATGATGAGAAAACGATATTATGTCGAAAGGGCAATTCATGAGATTTTTTATTGCGATATATCTGAAAGAATATTTAACGCCCATGCGATTGTAATAGGAAAACTATATGAAAATTTTGAACCATTCATTTTAAAAGCATTTAATTCAATGGTATGTCATTAAAGTTAAAATATAATGATTAAAATTCAATATTTATAGTTTTTGGGCTAAGATAAAAAAATTATCTCGATTATTTGGTCCACCCAATATCTTAAACTCTTGGACTTTAAATTTTTTGATTAACTTCTTAATCTCACACTTTGAAAAGAAATGATAAAACCTATTATATTTCTTTTTCTCACTCGATATTTTCCAAGAGACATATTTGTCTCCAAATTCATCTAATCCTTCCATATATCGTTCTCTTTTATACGTAGAACTAATTATTCTTCGAAACCAATCGTAAAAAAAATAACTTTTATACTTCTTTTGCCATTTACGCCATACAGTTATTAAAATATAGCCATTATCTTTTAGCAAATTAAATAATTGCTTAATTGCACCTTGTCTTTCAAATTTATGTCTTATATGATGAATTGATGCAACTGAAAAAATGTTTTGTATTACATTCAGTCTTATAGGTAGAAATCTTAGATCCGCAAGAACAATTTGTATAAAATTTTTCTCATTATTAGTATATTGATCGCTATCCTTAAAGTCTTCAAGAGCAATCTTTAGAAATTCAATTGAATTGTCAATTCCAATTAATTTAAAACTTTTTTTTTGTAATAATTTAAAATGTCTACCATTACCACATCCTAAATCAATATTAAGTCCCTTAAAGGTATAGCCTTTCTTCTCTAAATATACTATAAATGATTTAAAAGGTTTCCAAGGCTTTTTTCTTTTCAAATGATAATCTTTAGCAATATGGTTAAAAAAGCAGTTTTCCATCAGCAAAACGCGAATTCTTCTTTTTTAAGATTTTCAATATAAAACATAAATGTTTATATTGATTATAGATATAAGATTAATAAATAAATTGCTCAATTAAGAAAATTGAAAGATGGAAGAAATAAAGCCAATATTAACTAACTTTTTATCATCTCTAAAAGTAGAGATTTTAGATTACTTTAACCATAGCTACTCATATTTAAAGGATCTTATTTCTTACAAAAATATTGATTTGAATAAAAAAACATCTGATGAAAGCAAGAAATCAATGAAGAATACATCAAAGGATATTACAAAAGCAATAAAAACAGGTTTAAATACAATAGGAGTTTCAATGGATAAAATATCAGATGAACAGAAAAAATTTGAAGAAAATTTTAAAATTGAACAATTTCCTGATTATAACACTTTTTTTGAAAAGAATTTAACTATTTATGTAAATAAAATCTTGTTTGAAATTTTAGTCAAATATATTATTGATTTTGACAAGAAACAAATTGAAAATTTAAACCTTTTTAACATAATACCCCAGAATTTCATTCAGAAACTAAATAATTTTAAAAAAAATAATATTACTACACCACATATTAAGGAAGTACTTCAAACAAGTAAAATCTATGATTTTATTGATTATATTAATTTACATCTAATAATTGAAGAAGTAGGGGAGGTTGGATCAGTTGAAAAATCTAAAGAACAAAAGCAAGAGAGTGATATTTTAAAACAGCTTCAAATTGCTAAAAGAGATAGTATTGAGACTCTAAAAACCCCAAAAAAAGAGATAATCAAAGAAGAAACCTCACTTAAAGCAAATATTACTGAAATCACACCGAATGACCAAGTAATAGATTTGAGATCCATTAATTACGATAAGGAACCAAAATCAACATATCTTGATTATTTTGGGAATTTCCCCTCTATTCATCCAGAGATTATCAATAAAATTAAAATAGAAATTATGAATTTTTTAAATTCTAGAGTCGTAAATCCTGACTTTCTTGACTTAGAAAATCTCTTTTATTATGTTTCTATATTAAAAATGTTAAATATAGAGTTTCCTTTTACTTTTATTGAAATTTTAGAAATTATAAAGAAGTATATAAATGGAAAGATGTTTAGCTCTTCAAGAGAAGCTAAACCTGACCCTGTAAATATTTTTTTCGGTCTTATTATATTTTCAGAATTAAATCTCCTAAATAACGCCGATATTATAGATCTTCTTGCTATTGAAATGTTCCTTGAAGCAGAATTAAAGAATTTTACTCCAGAGAAATTAAGTTTGAATTTCTATACTTTATTTAGTTTGAGATTATTGGAAAAAAGTGGAACTATCATAATGAATAAGAGAGATCTTCTAAACCCTATTTTAAACCTCAATTTGCACAATCTAGAAGAATATAAACCTTCTCTTGATATTTATCATCAACTTGCATTGATAAAATTGATTGATAAGAAAATAAACCTTCAACCATTTAAATCTCGTTATAATAATGAGCTAAAAAAGTTAATAAAATCCAATGGATCGATCAATGATATTATTACTGATTCGGCTAAAGTATTATTGATATATGATCTACTTGAGTTAAAAGAACAAGAATCAGAATTTTGTAGTCGATTACTAAATTTCATAACTAATTCAACAAATTTTTTTAGCCTAGAAGAGATTAATAAAGACTTTAACTGGCGAAATGATAAACTAGGGTATAAAGTTGAATTAAGGATGTTATTTTGGGCATTATTAGCAAGCTCTCAATATGGATCACTACTTTCCTAAAAATAGCTCTAACTATTAATATCTCTAATCTTGATTAGTCTTTTTTATATTAAAAATGGTTAAAAGAAAAGATTTAACTGTGGGAGTAACTTGACCAAGTTTAACAGCTTTATTCCATTTTTCTATTAAAATTTCATTATTATTCAATTCTTCTATTGTTTGTTTTCCTAATTCTATCCATTTATCTTCATTAATAAGAGGGGCATCAACTCCAATACCAGGACAATACTGTTTCCCTTTTTCGGTATAAAACATTTTAATTTTAGCACTTGTTTTATTAGACTTACTAAAAATAAGATTGAATGAAAAAGGAAAAGTTCTACAAAATATTGGTCTTAAATCATATATAAAACATTTCTTTTCTGAATCATTATAAAAATAACAAAAACCTGAATCTTTCTTAAGAAGTCCAATAAATGCTAATCCTCTTTCTGTTTCTATTGGAGAAACCACCATTTTATGTTCTTCATTTATTGTTTCTTTATCAAAAATATAAAACCCAATAACTTCAAGAATTTCTTCAATGCTTAAATTTAAACCATTTCTGATTCTTAAAATATCAAAACAAGTCAAATTAACTATTGTATTTTTATCGCTACAACAATTACCGCATCTAGTACATCTAAATCTGAATTCTTTCATATTGTTCATAAAATAAATAAAAAAAATAAGTATATTATAATTTTGATGAAATTCTATTAATTAAATGGAACAATTATTTTTTGTGCTATTAATGATTCTATGGCTTTTATAATTATATCTTTATTTTCTTCATGAGCTAGATTAATTATCATCTCTAAATTAATAATGTTCTCCTTACTTTTGGCAACAGAATTGATAACGTTTAAAACCCTAATTTCCATTTTATTTAAGCTTTTATCTTTTGTTATCTTTAGGAATTCATTATCTCTAATATTCAATTGAAATGATTCTTTATAATAAAGTTCAAAATATTCATTTAATATTGATGGCAAGATTACCTCAAATTGATCTAATGACCCATCCCAGCTTTGTAATTGTTCTGATAAATTCAAATTTAAGGCTAATAAAAGGTGTCTAAGTTGACTTTTTAATCGTTCAGATGATTTTTCATTAAGTACTAACACTGCTCTTACTTCTTCTAAATCAGCAATAAGGCAATAGAAGTATTTGAAATCTAATTCCATAATTCTTTCGCTACCATAACCTTTAGCTGATTCTTTCATTTTAGGTTTTGCAGATTCTCGCTCAACAAATTCTTCTCCAATTGTAGTTATTGCTTGAATAAATCCCGAAAAAAGTTCTTTTTTATGTTTCTCTAAAATAGAATAACTTTTTGAAAAGATTGGAATCCCGCTTAATTTGTGAATTATCACTATCGCCTGAATATTTCTGATATCTTTAAATCTTTGGGTTTCTGCTAAGAGTTCGGATTCCTTCCTTCTTTTTCTTGGTAATATTACATAAGATCTTAAACTAAGAGCAGCAAATATCGCTCCTATTCCAATAGAAGCAAACAAAATCCCCAATAACATATAATTTGGCTTTTCTCGTGTTACAGGAGGATTTATAATTTCAAACTGAAATATATGAGTCTGTGGTTCATATCCAATTACTGAAAATTCGAATACCAATCGATAAACACCTATGTTATCAATAAATTCTGTACTAAATTCAATTGAATAATAACCATCAGATTCTTCCTGAACTGTATAATAGGCTGGATTACTTATATTTACTAAAACTTGTGCTCCAAGGATTCCTTCCTCATCAAATTCTGAATAATAAAAGAATCTAATAGTACTATTTGTATGTATAACTATTTTTGAATCAGACTCTAATCTCTGTAAATTTGTATCTTCTCCAAGGTTTATTCTTAAAGTTAAGTTACTATTGATAAAACCAACCTTACTTGTACTTATGATTATATTATATAATCCGAATCCACCTAAATCTGCTGTATCAAGAACACCTTCATAAATTCCTAATGATGCCTCTACTAAAAATACTGTACCTGTTGTCCAATTATAAGAAATTAAAGCATCTGAGATATAAATATCATTTTCAGCATCTCGTAAATAAATTCTCAATGGAATAATATCACCAACAGTACCCCCTGTCTGGTTATCTAATTTTGCATCATCAGGCTTTAAGATCGTTAAATAACTATCATGAATTACAATGAAATTTGAAAGCAATCCTCCTATTGCTGTCCCATTACTCCAAAATAAGGTATAATTATAAACACCTCCTACTGAATTTAGGGAAGTAAGTAATATATCTGAAAAAATTATTGTTCCATTTGATAATGGTATTTTAGATTCTTGATACCAAATACTACTGTTAGGATAGTAAATGGTCAAATTTACTACAGTTGTATCTAAATTTAAAGGTATTTCATTAGTAGAATTTACCTGAGTCTTAACTCTTATAGAATCTCCAGAATGAAATTCATTAAATCCCCATTGACCATCTTTTGATATATCTGTGTTATTTTCACTAATATAGTTTGGGGAACTTGCTTTAAATCTCCACCAACCGGGAAATAATGCATAAGTACTATTAATTTTGATATAATCTTCTCCTAGATTACCACCTTCAAAAGGAATTGGGATAAATGTTGGATCTAAAACAGAAATAATTTTCCAATTATTAGGTTTTATAACAGTAAATTCGAAATCAGAATATTCTGCTGGCATATAGAAATTATGGTAAAACTCCCAATATATTGTGTTATTATTTAATACTTTATATGAAATACCCTCTTCATTTTGTTGATTAATTTTAGTTTTAGAATTATGTGATCCATATAAAATTGAATCTAGTTCAAATTCTAATGATAGTGAAGTTGTATTAACTGTTAAAATGACGGGGTTTGTATCCCATCCATCTGTTAAGTTTAAATAAGATTTACCCCATTCTTCTCCCTCAGATAAATTTATCGAATTTATAGTCAAATTTATACCATCTTGACTTGAATTAGCAATTGAAGTTACCACTAAAGAAATATTATCAAACCAAATAACATTAATATTGCAATCTTCAGAACCGCTATATTGCCAAGCACCTCCACTTTTAATACCTAAGGATATATTTAACTGTTGATCTTTTACATAAGTTGTTTCGAAAATTTCTGAGGAATTTACCCATAAATTCATAGGAATATTACCAGTATGATGCCACTTATGTTTTCCTAAGTTTTCAATATCAAGCATTCCTCTAGAAAAAACCTTTTGATTGTTTATTGAAGCATACATAAAATTATCGTTTGTCGCTAATCCAAACTCAAGATAATAATCAAATTTAAGATAGGCATCTATAACTTGCCCTCTAGGTATCGTTAACTCCTGATATGCTTCTGAAAATGTTCCGATATCATAATCAAATGTCTCTGGATCTATATAATCACCATAATATCCAATGAACATTGCGGTATTATTCCCCATTTCTCCAAATCCATAATTGTTAGCACCCCAATTATAATTTTGCTTATACTTGAAACCCCATGAATATTCATTTGGGTATATATTTGAAGATGCATTTACAAATTCATAATAATCAATATAGTATCCATAGTCATTGTTGTTAATATTATCAGAACTATAAGTAACATATATTGTATCTCCAGAGATCCATGGAGAATAAAGATTTTCCCTAAAACCAGTTTCAACAAAGAATTCATAAGCGCTATAATTATAAAGGTAAATATAATCAGTGTCTTCAACTAAAGGTTGAACGTCAAATGAAATATTACTAAAATGTACCCTCATGTAAAAAGCACCCTCTTCATAGACTGTACTATCAATAATAAGTCGACCACGATTATTAGCATAAGGATAATGAGCACTTTGAAATGATTGATATTCTCTATATATTGTTACAGGCTGGATTACACTATTATTAACCCAATTTCTTGTATCTTCTATATTAGTGATTTCATTTTGAATTTCTAAGATTTTCCAATCATGCTCATCATCTAAGTAGTAAGATAAATTTAATTCTTCTTCATTAGATAGTGAAATTTCTTGATTTAACTTATATAAATTACCCTCATCAGTTATATTCAAAGCTGGTTCACTTCCTTGAAATGTATATGGATTAGAACTTTTTAAATCATCTTTATAGTCAATAAATGTTTTATTTCTCTCGGAATTACTAAAATGATTAGAATATGCGCTTATAGTGATAATAAATATGGATATAATGAAAATTACTGAAATGATCTTATTATTAAACTTACGTTTATAGTATGATTTAGACAAAAAAATCCCCATTAATTAAATAAAATATATTTTTATGTAATAAGAAAAAAAGTATACAAATTTAAATAATTGCGAAAGTAAAAAGCAGAAGCTTTTACAATTTTGAAACCCTTATTGGATTTTTAATTATTATCTTTTTGTTATTTAAATAAAAGTAGCTAATTTAAACATTGGAGCTTAATTAATAAATTAGTTTGGTAAAAATTCATTTTTTAAATCCTCAATTAAAATCTTTCTTTCTTCTTTAGATATGTGATTAGCGTCTTCACCAAGATTATTATAAGTGTCAGGCGGAATATCTTCAAACAAGGATATCAACAAAAGAAGTGCATTTGTGACTAAAGTTCTATTCCTTGTACGTTTAAAAAATTCCATTAATTCAATCAGAGCCTTACTTCTCCAAATTTCTGCTTTTCTATATTCAAAATTTCCTTTTTGAATGTAGTTAATTATTTTTGTATAATAGTTTAACTCGAAATCTATGTCGTTATTAATTAAACTCATCTTTGTCTACTTACACGTTCTTAGCTAATTATTTAAACTTAGAAATTATTTTTAAATTGATATTTTTTTATTCTTTTATGTTATATCATTCCGCACATTTTTCTTTTTTCGCGGATTTAATATATCATTTAACTAAATTAATATTTGTGTGTAAAAATTTTCTATTTTTTAGTTATTAAATTTCTTGCCTATTTTATTTTCTATTATGATACGTAGATATCATATATATACGATAATTAGGAAGAGAAACAATAAAAAACGACTTAATTAACTTATATGATTAAATAATTTGAATTTTATAGTATGGTTAATTACTAAGAAAAAATGGAAACCTTACTGGAAACTGTAGAACAATTAAAAAAGAGTGAATTAGAAACATTAATAAAAACGCGTATAAATGAATTCAGTGATATCAAACATGGTTCTATTAATGATATTTTTAAAGAATTATGTTTCTGTATAATGACTGCGAATTGTGGAGCTGAAAAATGCATTGAAATTCATGAAAAAATTAATAAAGAATTCTTAAATCTTTCTCAACCCAATTAACAGAGAGATTTAAAGATTTAGGGTATAGATTTCCAAATGTGCGCTCCAGATTTATTGTAGAAGCCAGAAAGAAAATGAAGAACCTAAATAAGATAATTAGATTAAATAATGATGAGATTGAACTAAGAGAATGGCTCGTTAAAAATATAAAAGGAATTGGATATAAAGAAGGAAGTCATTTTCTTAGAAATATAGGCTATAAAAATCTAGCAATTGTAGATTTCCATATTTTAGATCTCTTAGTCCAATACGAATTAATTGAAAAACCAAAAGTATTAACTAAAAAAATATATCTTGATATTGAAAATCTATTAAAAAGAATAGCAAAAGAATTAAACTTAAATTTAGCTGAATTAGATTTATTTCTGTGGTATTTAGAAACAGGTAAAATACTTAAATAATTTATTTGGACTTAGTTTAAAAAAGGATAAAAGGAGAAAATTTATTTAATTATTCTTCAAGTTCGATAGTCAAAAATTCTTCATCAGAATTTTTCAGCTTTTTCATTAGCTGTCTTGCGCCATAATCATTAAGCAATAGCTCTAGTAAGTTTCTATATAGAGCCTCAAGATTATCCAACCCAATTTTACAAAAAGTATCATCATCACATGATATTTTTAGGATTTGGTATAATCCCTTAATGGATTCCTTTATATTTTCGAAATTTTCGTCCGCTTTGGTCTGCAGTTTTACTACAAAATTCATATTTTCCATTTTTTGTATTACCTCAATTAATGATAGTTAACATGCATATTTAAATATGATCATTTTTATGATCATTTTTCGACGGACTATCTGTGGGAATCGACGGAATATGTACATTATGAGTCATATATTGCTGAAAATCATAAAGGAGAAAATGTAGGATTTTAATAATTGTCAAGTATTAGTTATAATGATCGCGAAATATGATCATTATAATGGTTATTAATCAAAAAAAGATGATGGATTTGGGTAACTATCAAAAATTGATAATAAGGATCACTAAAAACGATCATTATTTCCTATTTGAGTCACTTAAATAATTAAGATTTACAAAATGATTTAAATTAATTAGATTAACTAGCACAAGTAGAAATTTGATTAAGATATATTCGTGTCATATTTTAAACTTATAAGGAAATAATAAGAAGATGAAAAAAAGATTATTAAATAAATTATATTCTTCTATCTTTTAGTTAATTAATTCAAAACCGCAGCTAGAACAGAATTTACTTTCTTTATACATAATTTTTGGAAAAAACAATAAAATCATTTCTAACTAAGATATTTAACTACTAAAAATAGAAAAATAAATGATTTGAAACTAAATAAAATAAAAAGAAATATGAAGATTAAAATTTGTGGCCACAGACAGTACAAAACGTGGCATCTGCTTTATCAATTTTTGTACCACATTCGGGACAAAAGCGAGCAATCTTAACTTCTTCAGTAGCGGGAGTTGGAGTAGGAGGAGGAGTTTCTGCCACAGGAACTGGTTTCTCTACATGAGGAACAGCTTTTGGTTTACCAATACCTTCTTGTCTACCAATCGTTTTACCTAAAATTGCTCCTAAAAGCGCCAATCCACCCCCAATAAAAGGGGCAATAACTGCGAAACCAGGATTATAATTATAATCGTTCCAAAAACTAATCCATTCGGGGGTATATGGGTATGGGTAAACACTCATTTCGTTAAACCAATAAATTGCAACACCTATCTCTACACCTACTATAAAATAAATTGCCCCTCCAATAAGAAGGATACCTAAAGGAATCCATGAACCAGGAGTTTCTTTTTGTCTATGAGTAAGGGATGATACAAACAATATAATTGTACATACTGTTAATAAAATTGTAGCAATAATTCCAGGAATATAATATCCAGCTATATCAAAAAAGTCAGTTTCGGGGCCAGACGGTCCACCAGTTAATACAGCAAAACCATTCATCCAAACAAATGCTGAACCTCCCATTGGGAACGATCTAAATGCAGCAGGAGTGAAAAGACTAATTGCAGTAAGGATGGCACCTATAAATGGGAATAACCAAATATAATCTTTAGCCTCTGCCATAATATTCACCTTTATTTTTTATTTTATACTTTTATGTTAGATTTCCTTAAATTTTTAGATTTGATAGATAATAAAATATATTTGTATTTAATTTTATTTATTCCTTTTTAGTATTGATTTACTTTAGCTCAATTAAAATTAAGAATTTAGATATGAGCATGTAAAAACTATTAATGGATATTTTAAGAGATAAAATAAATAAAAGGTGGGGTGATAATAGAATTTTTTTTTAGGGAAAAACGGATTTTTTCCAGTTGCGTGTATTTTATGTACTTACTCTGTAGATAATGTGATTATGAACTTTTTCAGTACATTGTATACTCGATTGTCTATATATCACCCCTTTTTAAAGGAAATGATATTTTTTCTGCATTAAAATAATAAGACAAAAGTGTATATAAAAGTTTTCCTTGGCATATACTTTTTATAGTTTTAACTAATTATTATTCAATATTAATCAAATTCCAACTTTAAATTTTCCATTGTCCTTCTTCATAAACGACTTTTCCATCAGCAATAACTTTTGAGCCTGGCAATTTCATATCTTTCAAAATATCCCAATGAATAGCAGATACATTTTTTGATCCAGAATCCTCAAATCCTAATCCAAGGGCACAGTGTAGAGTACCTCCAATTTTTTCATCAAATAACATATTTTTAGTGAATTGTGTAATACCATAATTATTTCCAATTGCAAATTCTCCTATTTTATCGGCATTTTTAATCTTTAATATTTCCTTTAGCAAATCTTCTCCTTTATCTGCTGTTGCATTTACTACTTTTCCTTCTTTAAATTCTAAAAATATATTTTCAATATCTCTTCCTATATATATTCCTGGGTAAGTAAATCTAATATGCCCATTAACTGAATCCTCGACTGGACCAGTAAATACTTCACCATCAGGTAAATTGTGATCACCCCAACAATTAACCCAATTCCTTCCTTCTACTGAAAATTTTAGATCTGTATCTTCTCCAATTACCTCTATTTTTTTTGTTTGATTTAAAATATTAACTAAGTGTTCTTGTTCTTCTTTTAATTTTTTCCATTCTCCAACAGGGTCATCTTTATCTAAATACAATGCTTTTCTGACAAAATCTGTATAAGTGAATATATCCATATTTGCTTCTTGTGCTAACGCTTGGCAAGGAAAGGGAGATATATTCCAGTTAAATTCTCCTTTAGCTTCTCTTTCTTGCGATATTAAATATAATTCTTTTTGTGCCGGAGAACCTCTATGTGTTGCTAATATTTTAGGATCAACCATGGAAAATTTATGTGTATTATAATCTGCTTTTATTTGTATCATTCGATCAAATTCTTTAAGTGCCTGTTTAAAAGTATTATCTACATACTCCAATTGCTTTTTAGATGCATACTTATAAAATATTTCATCTATTCCTTCCAGATCAACTATAAGCATTGGGTAAGCTCCAATTTTGATAAGTTCAGCATATAATGCTTGGAATAATTCCCTTGCAACCTCTGGACCCTTGATAAGAACCCTATGCCCTTCTTGAATTTCAAGTGAGTATTCAACTACAATTTTCGCTAATTTTTCATAAAATTGATTTATCATACATTAAAGATTTTTCCTTAAAATTTAAATTGTATCAATTAAATTCCAAATTTGATTTTATAATAGATGTAGAAAGTAATGTTCCAAATTTCTAAAAAACCTCTTGAAAATAATGAAAAAAATCAATATTCATTGTAAAAAGTTTTATTAATTCTTAAAGAAAATAGATTTATTAACACATCTTAAATAAAAATATAAAAGAAGGTTAAAATTATGTCAAAAACAAAAAGTCTTATCGCTATGGCCTTCGATACTGGAGGTACAATGTCAGATGCTTTTATAATAGATGAACAAGGATTTTTTGTAGTAGGAAAAGCACAAACAACTCCTGAAAATGAATCTGAGGGGATTTTAAACTCTATTAGTGATGCTTTAGAGCAATGGAATACAAAAATAGAAGAATCAGGTCATTCAATAGAGGCATTAGTTTATTCTGGTACTGCTATGGTAAATAGGCTTTTAGAACGGCAAGGCAACAGCAATATAGGAGTAATTGTAAACGCAGGATTTGAAGATTTACATAGACTTGGTCGAGCTTTGCAATGCTGGATTTGGCTTGATTATGGAGGTCGTTTACATGCAAGAGAACATGAACACCCAAAACCATTAGTACCCAGAAAACAAATAAAAGGTGTTCGTGGCAGAATTAATTTTTGGGGAGATGAGTTAATCCCATTCTATAAACAAGATGCTAGAAAGGTTGTAGAAGAATTACTTGATATGAATGTTGAGAGCATTTGTGTATGCCTTCTTTGTTCATACATGAATAATAGCCATGAATTGCAGGTTAAAATGATAGCAGAACAAGTAATGAAAGAAAAAAATAAAGAAATTCCTATTATTTTATCAAGTGAACACAATCCTGTAAGGGGAGAAACACCAAGATTAAATGCTCTCATTATTGAACAATATGCAGCTGAGCCTTCAAGGAAACAATTAATAGGCATTGCTGAAAGATTAAAAAAAAAGGGGATTCCTGCTCCTCTTAGAATTTTAACTACATATGGTGGAACAATATCTCCGTATCATAAAACACTAATACCTACTATGGTATCAGGACCAATTGGTGGTTTCATAGGGACAAAATTTATCGCTGAAAGATATGGAATAAAAAATTTAGTTTCTTCTGATGTAGGAGGGACTTCATTCGATGTTGGATTAGTTATGGAAAGATATGTACCAACAAAATGGGAAAGTTCAATTGGAAGGTTTATTTTAAACATTCCCATGCTTGCTTTAGATTCTATAGGAGCTGGGACTGGTATGTATGTTAGATATAACGATATTTCAGGTAGAATGGAATTTGGTCCTGAAAGTGCTGGTTATAAAATAGGAGTTTGTAATGAACAATCAGGAGTGGAAACAATTACAATGACAGATTGCAGTCTAATATTAGGTTATCTTAATCCAGAATATTTTCTTGGAGGAAAAATTCTATTAAATAAGGATAGAGCATATAAATTTATTAAAGAACAGCTTGCTGAACCATTAAATGCTGATCCTTATGATACAGCTAGAGGTGCTTTAGATCTAATTGAAATCAATATGAAAAATCATCTTAATGGTATGATCCAAGGATTAGGTTATAGACCTGAGAATTATACATTAATATCATTTGGAGGTGGAGGACCTTTACATGTTGCTGGATATTCAAGGGAGTTAAATTTCCAAGATATTCTTATACCAGAATGGGCACCTGCTTTTTCTGCTTTCGGTTGTGCTTGTGCGGATCACTCCTATAGACATGAAAAATCTGTTGATCTAGTTATTCCACCCGATGGAAGTATGATAGCATTTGTATCTTCAATACTCAATTCCACTTGGACAGAATTAAAGAATAACATTATTAAAGAATTTGAAGCTGAAGGGAGAGATCCCAATGAAATGATTTTTAAACCATCTTTACGAATACAATATTTTGGCATGTTTGATGACTTAGAGGTTCAATCTCCAGTAGCTGAGCTAACTCTAGATTATTCACCCGATTTACAAAGGTATGATTCAAAAGAATTAGGAGAAATCATGCTAAATTATGACGAACTTTTTGAAGAGATTTTCCGTAGGGGTACAAAGAGTCCTGAACTTGGATACCATATAACTAAAGCAATAGGAACTGGAATAGTACCAGTACCAAAACCTAAATTACCAGAACATGAACTGAGTAGAGAAAAACCTGAAGATAAGTCCTCAAAGGGTATAAGAGATATGTATTGGGCGAAGAAATGGCATGAAGCTTTAATCTGGGAAATGGGACAACTTGATGCTGGTAACATCATTGGTGGTCCTGCTATTATCGAAGCTCCAGCGACAACTCTTATAGTTCCTCCAGGGTTTCAAGTAAAACTCGATAAACATAGAATTTTTCATATGGAGGTGAAGTAAAATGTCTAAAAAACCATTAGGTTGGGATGGAAAAACATTAAACGTAATCTTGGAAGAAAGTGAAAAACTTTTTAAAGAAACAGGATACTATTATGGGATAACTAAACTTACACTAAAAGAAGAAGATCCTTTTAGATTTGAACGTAATTATGCTTCCCTGAGAGGTGCACTAGTATCAGCCAGAGAAACTGCGTTACATGTAGCAGCTTCGCCAATTGTTAAAGAAATTGGAGAATTATGTTTTGCTTTGTATACTCCTGAAGGAGACTCTATTGTTGTATCAACAGGTATATTAGTTCATGTTCATACCATGAGTGAAGCAGTGAAATTTATGATAAGACAAGATTATGAAGATGATCCAGGAATAAATATTGGAGATATTTTTCTTAATAACGACCCAGCTTGCGGAAATGTTCATACAACAGATGTTCAAACATTAATACCAATATTTTGGAACGAAGAATTAGTAGGTTGGGCTGGGGGGGTAACTCATCAGATTGATACTGGAGGAATAACTCCTGGTCATGATTTAGTTCCTGCGATGCAACGTTTTGATGATGGAGTTTATTATACTTGTAGAAAGATTGGTTCAAATGACAGGATTTGGAAAGATCATTTGATAAGTGCTAAAAGATCCGTGAGAACTCCAATGTATTGGGAGTTAGATGAAAAGTGTAGATTAGCAGGGGACTTAATGATTAGAGATGCTGTCTTAGAATTTATAAAGAAAGAGGGAATCGACTACTATAAACGTTTCATAAGAGAAGCAATAGAAGAAGGGAGAAGAGTTTTCCTAGAAAGAATAAAAGAACGCTTAATACCAGGAAGATACAGAGCAGCAGCTTTCATGGACATGCCACAAAAAAACGAGGCATGGCAACCAAGGGCTAGATTAGATAAAATTTCTAATCAACCATTAGAGATTATTATTAAAGAAGATGGAAAAATGTCCCTTTCATTTGAGGGAGCAAGCGGACCTGGTCCAAATTGTATGAATGCAGAAAAGGGTGCAATGGAAGGGGGACAATGGGTTCTGTTAACACAAATCTTAATTTACGCAGATAAGGTAAATGATGGTGCATATTTTGCGGTAGAAAAAAATTATCCTTTGGGATCATGGTGTAACCCAGGTGATATTTATCTTTCTTACCAAGCTCCTTGGGGAAATTTAATACCTGCTTACACAGGAATGATGAAATGCTTATCATATGGTTTATTTTCTCGAGGATATAGAGAAGAAGTTGTTTCAGGATATTCTTTTACAGGAGATGCAATTCAAGGTGGAGGTGTTTATTCTGATGGTCCCCTTATAGGACAACGCTGGTCATTATCAACATTCGAAATTAGTGGTCAAGGTTTAGGAGCAAGCGCCGTGAGAGATGGATTAAATTGGGGTTATGCAATGTGGAATCCCGAATCAGATCTTGGTGATGTGGAAACATGGGAATTATTTCAAGGAGGTGTACCTTACTTATCAAGGAGAATAAAGCCTAATTTATCAGGACATGGTAAATTTCGGGGAGGAGCAAATTATGAAGGAGTAGCATTGGTTGCTTATTCAAAAGAAGTGGACTTCTTCGGAGCTAGAGAAGGTATGGTTTTTCATGGAGCTGGTGGAATGCATGGAGGCTATCCCAATGCAACAGGTTATCGTCTTTATGCAAAAAACACAAATTTAGAAGAAATAATTCGGAATAGAGAAGATTATCCACTTGGAGATCCAGATCCTAGTAATGGTGAATTTGAAAGATTATTGAGAGCTGATATAACCAGAAAGCCTTACTGCAGTATCTATCCTATCACCTTAGAGAATTACGATCTTATCTATTACTTTATGAGTGGTGGTCCTGGATATGGGGATCCGCTAGAACGAAAAATTGAGCAAATTAAGCAGGATCTCGATGATGGTTTTTATACTGAAAATATAGTAAATAATGTATATGGTGTGGTCGCTAAATTCAATGATAAAGAAAGAGAATGGATTATTGACGAAAAAGCTACAGAAAATCGGAGAAAAGAAATTAAAAATGAAAGAATTGAAAAATCGATGACATTTGAAGAATTTTGGGAAAAAGAGAGAAAAAAAATAACAGAAAATAAATTGAATGATCCTGTAAGACTTATGTATACTGAGAGTCTTAATTTATCAAAAATGTGGTCTAAATTCTTCAAAGAATTTTGGAAATTACCTGAAGATTTTCAGATTGAGGTGAAATAAATGGAAAAATATGATAAAAAAACGTTAGAAAGAATGATAGATGGAGATTTGTCATGGGAAGAATTAAAACCAATAATTAGTGGAAGAAAAGATCCAAACCGATTTAATATGATTCTTGAAATATTACAAAAACGTGTTCCTTGGAAAGAAAGAATAATATTACCACTTCATGAACATCTATATATAGTTTCTAAAGATGGTCAGAGAATTGTTAAATGTGACTGTGGTCATGAGTTTGGAGATTACCAAGAAAATTGGAAAACAAAATGTCGAGTAAGAGTTAGAGATACAATTGAAGAAATCGGAGAACTATATCCAAAATATATGGGGTCTGATCCTGAATGGGAAGAATTAAGGGAATATTATTGTCCTGGTTGTTTTACTTTATTAGACACAGAAGCTGTCCCACCTGGTTATCCAACGATTTTTAATTTTTTACCTGATATTGATGCATTCTATGAGAAATGGTTAGGGAAAAAAGCACCAGATAAATAAAGCTATTAAAAATTAATTCCTTATTTTTTTATTTTTCATTTGTTAATTCAGAAGCAAAGTTATTCATATAATTTTAATTATGATGCTAATTCCGTAAAAATATTTCCTGTATTATATAGTGTTTCGTCTAATTCTAACTTTATAATACCTCCAGAAGCGACTTCATAAGCATAGTTGATTCCATCTAATACTTTATTCATTAAAAAATCAAAAGCATTTATGCATTCCTCCAATTGGACATAATTATTATCAGAGAAGCATTTTGACATCGCGGGAATTAGCTCTGGAATAAAATCATTACTAATCATCGTTTCTTCCGGACTAATCATTGTATCTTGTGCTCGTAAAAATGGATTCTTAACATCCATTGTAGCAAAAATTAGTTTACAAACAAACAGAGATGCTTTTATTTCCCTCATAATAAATTTTATTTGATTTTTTTCATCTGTAAATAAACGAGTAGCAACCATATTTATTATTTTATCTGTAGTAATAGAGTCTTGAGTATCTATTAGCTTACTAACCCTTTCTGAGATTTTCTTTTTTGGAAGTATTAATATTAGATTCATCTTATTTTTATCATGATAGAATTTATACAATGTAGAGAGTAAGGTTTGATTCGCACTTAAATTATGAGATTGATAAAAATCAAGTTCATATTCGTTTTTTTTAAATCTATCCAAGAAATTCTTTAAGATTAAGAACTTTAATTTTAATCTATGTAAAGCAAGATAAAGACAAACACGTGTTTTAGTATAAGCTTCAATATTACCCATTCTATACCTATCATGGTGGTCCCTTTCGTACATTACCACTGGTTTAACTTTCGGAATCGCACAATTAATAAAGTAGTCGACAATACTCATTAAAGGTTCATTTACTTCTATCCCAAAAATGTGAATAAGAGTTTGACTCGATGGTTGACTCTCTGGTAATTCTTTTATCTGATCATAATTTTGAGTCGATAAATATAGGGAAGTCAGTGTTTCCATTTCTAAGACAGTTCGACATGGGATAAACACTTTATTAAGATCATTTAATTGGCGACTACTTTCCGGCATAGTAATTCACTTTATTTTCATAGAATTAAAAGTACTAAAATATTTAATTATATTCTTATCAAAATTATTCTTTTAACTGGAATAATCTAATTAAAAGTTATTATAAAATCATATAAATAGATTTTTCATCCTAAAATTTACTATTGATTAGGATGATAGACCTTATATTATAGGTGGTCTTAAGTCTTTCCTTGCCTTTGTTACATCAAAATTTTTGTTTTTAATATGTGTATAAATGCCTAAACCTATTAGGAACAATGAGAATATTAACCAACAAATCCAAAAAGTAAGACCTACTGTGTACCATTTGGGATTTGAAATGCCATATTTAATTGTTGTAAAAGCGATAGCGAATAATGCTAAACTTGATGAGATAGTCCCCAATATACAATCTACATAAACTGAAATTCTCTCATTTTTTTCTTCGGAGTGTCCCATAAATATTACATCTTCTTCTTTTTTTTAAATTTTAGTTATTAAATACTATTCTGTTATAAAGTTGATCACTTTAAAAAAACCTTAAGTAAATTATATTAAGTTTTTAGTAAACCTATATGTTGATAGAAAGAGTATCTTACATTTTCCTTACCATAATCGCTAAATCTAGGGCTATCTACAGCGTTTTTCTTTTTCAAATATCTTTTCTTATCGTTAATTCGCCATAAGGTTAAAAAGAATTATAGAAGTTCTTCTATTGGTTTATATGGGTAATGGAAAGTATCTGCTATTTCTTTAATTGTAATATTACCCTTAAAAAGATTCACACCTCTTTTTAGTGGAGGATTTCTTTTAAGTACTTTTACTATATCATCATCTGAAATTAATTCTAATAAATATGGAAATAAACTTTCAGACAAAGCCTCTGTAGCTGTTCTTGGATAAGCCCCCGGCATATTTGTTACACAATAATGTATAACTTCTTCTTCGATATAAATTGGGTCTTCATGAGTTGTAGGCCTACTAGTTTCAATGCACCCTCCTTGGTCAATTGAAACATCTACAATTATAGATCCAGATTTCATTGATCTGACCATTTCTCTTGAAACGATTCTAGGCGCTTTTGCATTTGGAATTAAAACAGTACCTATTAAAATATCTGCTTTTTTAACACTTTTTCTTATATTCCTGATATTGGACATAATAACATTAATTCCTTTAGGCAAAATATCTTTTAAATATCTAATTCGTGCTATACTTCTTTCTATAATTGTTACTTGAGCACCCAAACCATATCCTGCTAATGCGGCACTTAAACCTGCAGTACCTCCACCTAATACAGTAATATTCCCTCTATATACTCCAGCAGCGCCTCCTAATAAAATTCCCTTACCTTTATTATGTATTGCAAGCAAATTAGCACCTTTAATCAATGCCATTCTTCCTGCTATCTCAGACATAGGTATTAATATCGGTAAATGTCCATCATCCAATTCAACTGATTCAAAAGCAATTGCAGTTGATTTACCCTTCATAAAAACATCTGTTAATTCTTTAACAGCAGATAAATGCAGGAAAGAAAATAAGATTGGTCCAGGAATAAAATAATTTAATTCTTCTAAAACTGGTTCTTTAACTTTAACAAGTATATCTGAATCAGTATAAATCTTTCTTTTGGTCTCAGAAATTTTAGCACCAGCATTTATATATTGATCATCAGTAAATCCTACATTTCTTCCCGCATTGCGTTCGATTAATACACTATGACCCATATTAATAAGTTCTTCAATATTATATGGAGAGAGACTTACTCTTCCCTCACCAAGCTTTATTTCTTTGGGGATTCCTATTATCATTTTTCATTCAAGGAAATTCAATATTTTGAACATGTAAATTTAATTAAAAAAATATATCAAATAAAATTAAATTCACTAATAAAATTTGAATCTATTTGATAAAAATTTTAATAATTATTTTTAAGATATCATATTAAGTCTTTTATCTTAATAAAGTTGGAAATTATCGAAGAAAAAAATAACTATTAATCTAATCTTAAGGAAAAAGAAAAGAATGAAAATATTCAAATGAAAAGCGGTTTTTATCTATAACAATCTAATTTAATAACAAATCCCAATCAATAACATTTTCAATTAATTTTAAAGCTAAATCTATTTCATCTTCTTGAATTCCAGGCTTTACTCTATCCATATTTCTTAGTGTTGTGTATGTATCAGATGGACTAAGTATTATTGGAATTCTTTTTTCATTCGCGGTATGAATAACCTTTATATCAGGTTGTATAAACCCGGTTAATATTAAACAAGCAACATCTTCATTTAATGCGGCTAAGGCTAAATCTGTACGATCTCCACCTGTAATAACTGCTACTGCTTTTAACTGTCGCAAATATTTCAGAGCAGCTTGAGCATTCATTGCGCCGATTATTGTGGTTTCAATCCTATTATTTAGACTCGCAGACACTGCTTCATTGATTAATTCTCCACCAATACCTTCTTGAATTTCGATCACCCGAGGTGCAAACAACTCAATACTTTTTTCTATAATTCCTAGTATTGGGATTCCATATCTTTTAATATGATTTTCTTCTAATTCTTTAATTCTTGCTGTATAGTCATAGTCAATCTTATTAAAGATAACTCCTTTTATATTGATATTTCTAAATTCAAAATAGTTCTTGGAGAAAAATAAATTATCAATACATTTATCAGAGGATTGTGTTTCTATGAAAACTAGATCATTAATTCCAATCGACTGTGCTATGGTTACGTCATCTAAGCCTACACGTATATATCTTTTAATACTAGGGGAACCTTCAATAATAATATATTGAAAATTTTTAGCAATCTCATCGAAAGCTTTTTTAATCATTCCAAGATTTTCTTCCTTTCGTTTTGTATCTATTAGATCTACATAGTAACCATCTGGAATTGAAACTGGGGATAAAATATCATATGGAAGCGTCGTCTTAAAAATAGTATTTTGTATAAATCCGACATCACGATCTGCTTTATTAGTGAAAGCTCCTTTAGGAATTCCTATAGGTTTGAAATAAGCAACCTTCTTGCCTTCATTTTGTAATTTTTGCATAATTCCGATTGAAATTAAACTCTTTCCTACTCGTTCCCTTAACGAGCATAGATAAATTGTATTAACCATCATAAATCACTACAATCTTTTTTCTTTACCATTTAATTTTATTTTATAGGTTTTTTATATTTTCCTAAAAATTATTCTCGGCTTATAGTAATTTTAATATCTACTGCACTATATCCTTTAATAAAGGATAATAATGGATTAATATCTAACTCAACAATATCTTTAAAATCATTTACTAGCTGTGAAAATCTTGACAATACTTCTATAATTGAATCAATATCGGAAGCTGGTTCTCCTCTAACTCCTTGTAACAGACTGTATATTTTAGTTTTTTGAAGTGTATTTTTTGCATCCTGTTCTGTAAATTTATATGCTAACGCAAATGAAATATCTCTTAGAAAATTAGCGTAAATCCCTCCAGAACCAATCATCAACATTGGACCAAATTGAGGGTCACGAGACATACCAATAATAAGTTCAATTACTTTTTTTTCTTTTTTGAAATCAATCATCTCTTGCACTTCAACACCATAAATTTTAGCTATTTGGGGCCCAAATTTTTTAGCATTATCAATAATTTGAATGAAGGCCTCGAAAGCATCAATCTCAGATTCGACACCAAAAACAATACCTCCTATATCAGTTTTATGAATTATCTGTGGACTTACAATCTTCAAAACTGATTTCCCAATTTCTTTTTGTAATTTCATGGCCTCTCTTGGAGTCCTTGCTAATCTTGATTTTGGAGATTTAATCCCATAACATTCAAAAATTTCTCTCGTTTCATGGCTTAAAAGTACAGTTCGTCCATCTTTCCTAACAGCATTAAAAATGTCTTTAACTCTGTCTTTATTAACTTTAAATTCAGGAATTTCTAATTTTTCCAAAGGTTTTGAGTCTAAAAAATCTTTATATCTTACTAATGTTTTTAAGGAGCGAGCAGCTCTTTCTGGAAAGGGAAAACAAGGGATGTGATGTTGTTTCAAAAATTTTCTTGCCTTTTTAATAGATTTTTCACCTATCATAGCGCATATTATCGGCTTGGTTGATAAATGATTCGAGGAGATATCATAAATTAACTTAGCAACTTCAATTGGTCTTGTTTGAGCTTGTGGAGACATAATTATTAATGCACCATATGTAGTAACGTGATCTTCATATATTCCTTCAACATCTTTGCTGTTTAATCCAAAAATAGATTCGATAGTAAATCGATATCTTTCTGGCGATGCATCTCCAATGATATCTACTGGATTGAAAATTGCTGCTTCTGGAGGTAAATTGTCTCTTAATTTATGTAATATCGTTTCTGAAAATTGAGCAAATTTTAGACCTTCACGTTCAAAAGCATCAGTAGCTACTATTCCTGGACCACCGGCATTTGTAATAATAGCAAAGGAATTTTTTTCTGGTATTGGCTGATAAAGAAAGGTTTCACCAAAATCAAAAAGGTCTCCAATCGAATTTGCTCTAATTACTCCACATTTTTCAAATGCTAAATCATATGCTATATCAGCCCCTGCTAATGCCCCAGTATGGCTGGAGGCGGCTCTAGCACCTGCTTCACTCACTCCAGCTTTTAAAATCACTATTGGCTTTTTTCTTGCTGCTTGTGGTACAATTTGTAAAAATTTTTCACCATCTTCTATACTTTCTAAGTAACAAAGAATAACTTTAGTATCCTTATCTTCTGCTAAATATTCAATGAAATCGATTTCGGAGCAATCAGCCTTATTCCCTAAGCTAATGTTACACGAAAAACCAAACGCTTGTTCCATAGAATAATCCATCATCCCAGTTAACATTGCCCCAGATTGGGAAATCATAGCAATATGTCCTTTCTTAGGAGTCTCTGTTGCAAATGATCCATTGTAATGGATTCCAATAAATCCTAAACAATTTGGACCAATAATTCTCATATTATATTTTTTAGCAATTTCAGTAAGCTTTTTTTCACGTAAAATTCCTTCTCCGCCAATTTCTTTAAAACCAGCTGAGATTACAACTAAGCCCTTAATATTCTTTTTACCACACTCTTCTGCAATTGAATTTACATGCTTTCCAGGAATTACAAAAATAGCAATATCAATTTCATCTGGAACATCTAGTACACTTTTATAAGCCTTATAATTAAGAATCTCACCAGCTTTTGGATTGATAGGGAAAATTTTTCCAGAATACACCGATTCTATTATGTTTTTTAATACATTATATCCCACTTTTCCAGGTGTACTACTAGCACCAATAACTGCAATTGATTTTGGATTGAAAAAAAAAGAAGTGCTATGATTCGTAGTCATTTTTCAATGTGCAGTAATTAAAAATTTTATGAGTGTTATAAAAGGGTATTATTACAATGATTTTTAATCTTTTCATTGAGTAATAAGGTTAAAAAATATTAGATCTTTCCTTAATACATGACTGAAATTATTATTATTACAAATAAAGGTAATATTAACCTAAGGTTATTCGATGCTGAGGCTCCCATTGCAGTTGCCAGTTTTTTATATCTAGCACAACAAAGATTTTATAATGGAGTTACTTTTCATAGAGTTATTGCTGATTTCATGATTCAAGGAGGTGATCCTTTGGGTAAAGGTTCTGGTGGTCCAAAAGATAAAGGAATTACATTTTTTCCGTTTAAAGGGCAAACCCTTACATATCCTTTTAGAGATGAGTTCCAGAGTGGGAGAAAATTTAATAAACCAGGAATTTTAGCAATGGCAAATGCTGGACCAAATACAAATGGCTCTCAATTCTTTATTACACATGTTCCAACTCCACATCTTAATAATAAACATACGATCTTTGGAGAAGTAAAAAGTTCTGAGGATCAGGCAGTTGTAAATTCAATTAAACAAGGAGATAAAATTACGGAAATAAAGATTGTATAACATAAATTATTTTTTTATTTTTTAACTTGGACTCTATTTTGATAAAATATAAGTATTATATATATTAGAATCACCAATCGTCATCATCATCATAATCCCAATCACCATCATTATATTTTAATATCTTTTTTAAAGATTTCTATATGAGTAGTTCAAAAAAAGACACTTTTGGAAACTTAACCAAAAAGTGAATTATCTCTTAAGGATAAACTATATAAAATTAATATAAAAAAGAGGAATTAAGAAATATTTATTTATAATTTATTTATTGAAATATGTAAAGAGTTATTAGAATTCAACTCATTATATATAAATTGATATAAAACTATTATTAATTATTTATAATTGATGTTAAAACTATGACTAAAGACATAAAGAATTTAATTGATACTGTTGAAGAAGAAAACAAAGCTCGAACAGAGTTCAAGCAAATAATAGATGATTTAAAAGAAGAAATTAATAGGTTAAATTTTACGATAAAAGAACAAAAAATATTAATTGAAGATCAAAAAAGTAAACTTTTAGAATTTCAAGAAAAAACACCCGAGAATGTTAAAGAGTTAAAAGACACTATTACGACTCAAAAACAGGATTTAGTAAAGAGATATAAAGATATCAACTCTCTAAATCAGCAAATTCAGGAACTAACAACCCAATTAGAAAATTATAAAGAGCCGAATTCTCAAACTGAAATAAATGAAGAAATAATTAATGCTAAAAAAATAATTGTTCAATTAACTGAAGAAAATGAACAAAATCAAGTTCAAATTCAATCTCTAAAAGAACAAATTGAGAAAAAGCAAACTTATGATCATCAAGTAGATGAAAATCAAGAATTAATTGAAGCTAAAAAATTAAATTTTCAATTAATGGAAGAAAATGGATTATTACGTGTACAAATTGAAGTATTAAAAGCTCAAATTCAAGAAGCAATTGAAAAAGCCCAATCTGAAAAACTAGATTTAGCAAATAAAGAAATCGAGACATTAATATCAGAAATAGAAGAGTATAAAGCTAAGATTAATTATTTACAAGCAAAAGAAAAAGAAATAGCTGATAGTACAAAAGAAATTGAAGAGATCAAAAATGAATTATTAAAATTTCAAAAAGAAAATGAGAAATTAAATCAGTCTTTATTAGAGTTAAAGAAAAAAAAATCTTCGAGTATATCTATTCAATCTTACCAGCAATTAAAAGTACCTCCTAGTTTTCCTAAATCATATCAAAAATCTCTCTTTATGAATATGTACAAACTTTTAGATGAAACAAATAAAGATAAAGTAATAGAATTTCTTATCATGGATTTAAAGAATCAAAATATTGAGATTAAAATAAGTGTAATAGAAATTTTAAGTGAAATAAAAGATAAAAAAGTGTATGACGCATTCCTTAAGTTAATTTATGATAAGGATTGGTTAATTAGATATAATTTAATTAAAGCAATTCGTAAATTCGAAGATAAGGGAGAGGAACTAAAGACTTTATTGGAAAAACTCTCAAAAGACACCGATGTTGATGTTAGAGAACTTGCTGAAAAAACTTTAAAAGAATTTTCATAATGATACCTTAAGGGACCTATTTTTATTAATTTAAAAAGTATTAATCTGTTAATATTAGAAAATAAAAAAATTATAAAAAATCTTATAGAAATTATAATTTATAACAGAGTTAATCAATTATTAAGAAAATTAAATTTAAGTAATAACCTATTTATTAATTCTTTAAATAATGCCTAGAAAACTCACACCCAATCGATGGAATTGGTCTCAAGAAGAAAGAAAATGGGTATACATAGAATTAGATGATAAAGGAGAGAATAAATATTTCTATCAATTAAAACCTCCACAAGAATTTATTGATTTAACGCTGGAAATAAGAGATCTTAATGAAAGATTATTGAAAACAAATGATCCAGAAGAAAATGATAGGATTTTTAATGAAATGATGAGAATTTCCAAGAAAATGCAGTGTATGAGAAAGGAAAATACATAAGATCTTCAGTAAAATTCATTTATTTTGTTTTATTTAAAATGTAATTGCTTAATTTTGTATTCAACTTATTAATTACACTTAAGTCAAGTTCTAAGAATATTTTAAGTGCTGTTGGGAGGGAAATGTTATTCCCAATAGAAATATAATAAAATTTTTTTGAATTAGGTTTAGGAATAGCATAGCCAATTAAAAGATCATTAGAATAAATTCCATGAATGTTTGATGTTTCTTCATATATCTTTAAAACTCCAAATAATAATTTTTTTGTATAGCCTATAACTGGTGTATTAATTCTTAAACCTAAGTCACAGGCAGCTCCATAAAGGAATGGATGGACTTGACCACTTGAATTAATAATATAGCAATCTGGTTTTTCTTTAATATTTTCAACTAAATCTAAAAAAATATCTGTTTGAGTTAGAAATAAAATTGAAGGAAGATATTCACTAATTTTAGGCTTATACGTTTTAAAATAAGATTTGATTATCACTTTCTCCTTGTAATCATATAATATTAAACCAGAATAAGCTTTATCTTTAATATTTTTAATTTTCATAAATCCTAATGTACGCATTTCATCTATAATATCGTTTGTATTAACTTTTAGCGCATTTACTTTTTGATATTCCCTTATCTCATTTAAATTCAAAAATTGAGTTCTTTTTAGAAAAGGTTCAACGCATTTAGGGCATACATAGTTATAATCTAGGTTATGCTTTTCACATAATTTGCTTTTAATTATCTTTCAACCTTTTAAAGAAATTATTTTTAGAGTTTATTTCCTTAAGGAACTTAATATCTCATGAATTATTATTTAATTTTCTTGTTGAATTATGGAAAATTTTCTATGATTTATAGATTTTTTTCCATTCACTACGAGTCCTCTATTATCTCCCACATAAAGTGACGATAGGGCTGTATTTCGTCGCAAACCCAATCTATTAAGATAGAATTCCTCATTCAAAGAGGGTTTATGCAATAAGAAATCATAATCTTTTTTATTTTTAAGAAATCTTTCCATTATATTTACAGCAGAATTTTGATCTCTTTTCATAGGATTTTCAAAAAAAAACTTTTTCTTCCAAAATTCTTTTTCGTTTCTCACATAAAAGGTTAACAATAAGAGCTTTTTAAATTCATACTCTCTGAAATTGAATTAGGAAATAATCTATTTATTTTTCAAAATATCTTCTTTTGGTATTAGCTTAAACTTTTTCTTATGTATATTTTTAGAGTCTTCAAATTCTTCAAAAATTACTTGATATTCTTCAAAAACGGGGCATCTTCCTATTAAAATAGGCACATCTTGGTTTTGAGGATAGAAACATTTCACATAACCAAAATCAACAAAATTGCCCCCACGACCTAAAACAAAACCAATCTTAGTTTCATAAGAAATATATGTACCCCCTGCCCCACCAAGCTTACTTTTCTTTCCTTTAGGTAGATTAAGATAAGAGGCGATAGAACTATTGATATGAACTGCGTCAGCTCCAGAGTCAAGCAAGGCTTCAATTATATTGGTTTTCTTACCTTTATGATAAAATCTAACAGGTACAAAGGGATAAAGCTGTAGTATTTGATTTTTTGGGATGTTTTTCTTTCTTAATGCAGGATGAGGTTTATAAGGAAAAGTAAATTTAATTTTCTTCATAAGAATAAAGGATTTAATAAAAACAATAAGTTGCAGAAGGCAATTTAGAGATAGTTATTTCGTGATCACTATAATTTTTAGCGAGTTCAAATATGACTCCAAGATCTTTATTTTGTTCAACGATCTCGTCATCTTTCAGTATTACCCATTCACCACTCATTATATCAACATCTTTTTTATTTGTCATTTTATTATTATCATCTCCAAATATATATATAAAAACTATTGTGTTATAATATTTATGTATTTTTAAATGTGTTTTTCAAATAATATAAGTGTGATGTTATATATATTTCTTCGCTCTTTTGATTTAAAGAATCATGTTAATTGCTCTTATAGGATATAAGCTAGAGGGGGCAAATACAAATAATTAAAGAAAGCTCATCTGAAATAACTCATTTTTATATTTCTTCTTGATCTCATCAAGTTGAGTTTTAACTTCTTTTCTCACATATTCTCTGAAAGCCTTTAATAGCTCTTCTTTTATCCCCTGAACATCTCTTTTTATATCAGATGGCATTGTTATTTTTTATAAATTTTATGATAAAATCCCAGATTTTCTTATTAAATTTAAATAATTACAACTATAATTTTATTAAAACTAACCTAAACATTTAATTTCATTAAAAAAATAACTAATATCATGAAGATTGCTGTCTCAGGAAAGGGCGGAGTTGGTAAAACTTTAATTGCTGGAATTCTAGCAAGATTATTTGCTAAAGATGGCTTTAAAGTTTTAGCTATTGATAATGATTCCGCCATGAATTTAAGTTATACACTTGGAATTAACCAAGATGTGAAAAAAAAAATAGTGCCTATCTCAGAAATGAAAGAAATGATTCAAGAGAGAACGTCAGTATCAGGAGCTGGTCCAGGTGTATATAACATCAATCCAGAGGTTTCTGATATTCCTGATAGGTTTAAAGTTAATGGACCTGACGGATTACAATTACTTGTTCTTGGGTCTATTGAAGAACCTGCAACTGGGTGCCTATGCCCAGAAAATGCTTTAATTAGAACTTTATTATATAATTTGTTTGTTAAAAGGGACGAAGTTGTTATCGTCGATTTTGAAGCAGGTTTAGAACACTTAGGACGAGGTACTGCAAAGGGGATTGATGTTATGTTAGTTGTTTCTGAGCCATCTCAAAAATCATTAGATCTTTGTTCAAAAATTATAGAATTATCAAAAAAATTAGGAATCATAAATATTTTTTTAGTAGCTAATAAGGTATTAGATCAATCTCAATTAGATATAATTAATAAGAGAGTCCAAAAATGGGAAATCCCGCTTTACCAATCGATTCCATTTGATTCAGATATAGGTAAAGCAGATTTAAATGGCATTTCACCATTAGAATTTAACCCAGATTCAAAAGCAATTGACTCAATAAAAATTTTATTCAAAAAGTTAAAAGATTTAAAAAAGGATTTGTTTGATCTATAAGATATCTTCAAGATTTAAATCCTGATCTTGAGCAAGTTCTTTCCATTGCTCTATAGCTTCTAAAGCATCTTTCTCATCCATTTGTTCAATTGCATACCCTGCATGAACTATAACATACTTTCCTACATCTGGATTTTGGATCAATGCTATTATTACATTTTGTTTAATGCCATCAAAATCAACTAGAGCCCAATTATCATTTATTTCTACAATCTTTCCAGGTATAGCAAGGCACATTATTAATTTCTAATGAATTTAAAGTTATATTATAATTATAATATTTAAAACAAAATAAAATTATTGATTTACTGTAAAAAGTGAAGATTTTAATCTTAATATAAAATGAAAACAATAATAATTTATTATTCAGTTTAGAAATTATATATAATTATAAAGAGGGATTTATAGTGTTCTTAAATAAATTAAAAAATACTCCAAAGGACAAATTATTGATATTAACTACTATTATTGGGGTTGTTATCGTTATTCTAATTTATCTTTTAGTTTTTATTCCAATTGAAGCAACCTTGAATGATTATGGAATCCTAGATTTCGAATTTGCATGGACTGCAGAAAGGGCTGAAGCAATCATGTTTGCGTGGGGACCTAATGGAAGAAATAAACAAATTTTAACAATATATTGGGATTTTATATTCATTATTGGATACGTATCTATTGCTTTTAGTCTCAATCTACTAGTTTCAAGAAGATTAGATGGAAAACTGCAAAATTTTGGGATATTTATGACCCAATTAGGCACAATTTCAGGATTATTTGATGTAATAGAGAATATCAATTTACTCTTAATGTTAGACACACCAACATCCGTTTCATCTACTAATTCATTTACTGCTTCTCTAAGTGCCACATTTAAGTTTGGATTTTTAATAGCAGCGATTATTTTCTTGGTTTTAGCACTAATTATCCTACTTATAAAAAAAGTTAAGAAAAAGTGAATAAATGATCTTTATTTTGTTTTATTTAGGTTTTTCTGAATAGAAGGTAATTAAATCATCAAGCCAATTAAATATTTCTTCTTTTGATAAACTATCTATATTAAATTTTAATCTTTTTAATTCTCGTAGTAAATTTTTTATTTCTAATGGAACAGATGTTTGACAGAGTTCAAATAAGAATTCATTACTCTTTTTAACTAGAGCTTTTATATCTGAATCCATTGGCTCAATTATTGGCTCATTAGTAAATTCATCTTTACTATTATCTATTTCTACCAATAAATTTATCAGATCAAAAAGACGTCCAGTTTCATTTCCTTTAAAAGCACTATCTGTTTGAAAATAATATCCCTTGTAATCAGCAATAGGAATTAATTCATTATATTGATTGCCGATTCTAATCACTGATTTCACATGTTTATAAAGGCTTGACGGTGACCAAGCATATACTTCAAAACCTGCTTCTGATTTCTCAGATAGGACAGATAAAGTTAACTTATATTCATCTTTAAAGTATCCAAATGGAATTATAATTAAATCTAGTGAATTTGTAGGACTCTCACTTAAATTATAGTTCAAATTTTCAATATGGTGCGTTTGATCAATTGAATGTTTAACCAAACCAAACTTTATTTTTTTAGAATGTGGCTTATAAATGTAAAATAGCAATCCTTCAAAGCCCTGTAAACCCAATTCCATCGAAAATTTAATAACTGCGTTAGAAACAACTTTATTATCAAATTTTATGTCCAAAAATAAATGATAATAATTCTCAATATACGAAAAGAACCACGAGGGATCGCGTTTTAAATTGTATAACGACATGCTTTTATCTTCTAATCATTATTTTATTATATTCTTATTTTAATTGAAAAAAATGAAAAAACTATTTATAATTTTATTCGGTATTATTTAAACTTTACATACGTTTTACAATATAAATAAAAAGATTTAACAAATACTATAAAGAGGTTAATTAACCCATTAAGTTTATATTTCTCATACAATGTGTTAATTTGTAATAGGATTTCATTTAAATATTCTGTAATTGGAAAATAGTTTTCCAGTAGTAGTTATTGTATAAATTGCGAAAAAAATCTACTATTATTCCTAAAAAAAAGTTTTACGCTAAGAAAAATAAAATAAAAAAAAATAAAGTAAATTTAATAAATTTAGAAATTACAAACCATATTTTTCTAAAATGGATTTCAAGCGGGTTCTATGAAATTTTAAGCCAATCTCATCAGCACTATATCCCATAGCTAAAGCATATAGCTCTGTTATGTATAATACTGGTATATTGTACTCTGTTTCATATTTCTTAGATAAATCACGCTGTCTTGTATCAAATTGTTGAAAGCAAGCTGGACAATTTACACAGATGATATCTGCTCCTGCCTTTTTTATACTATCTAATTTATTTTTAAGATTTGCTAGGCCATGTTCTTCATATGCATTTGTCACAGCAGAACCACAACATAAAACTAACTCATCATAATCCACAACAGTCGCTCCACTTGCTGCCACAAGCTTTTTTAACGTCTCTGGTCTCATAGGATCATCAGATTCCATCCACTCTGCTGGTCGCATGTAATGACACCCAGGATGACAAGCAACTTTTAAACCATTTAATGGTTTTGTAATGGAACCTTTGATTTTATCAAGCTGCTCTTTTAATACATCTACAAAGTGCTTTACATCAATTGTACCTTTAAATTCTTTACCAATTTTGGCTAATTCTTTATTAACTTTTTCTTTTTTCAAAGAATCGTGTTTTAATTGATGTTGTACACCTCGTAAAGTATTGGTGCAACCGTTACATAATGAGATTATATCTTTTCCCTCTGCTTCAGCTAAACATAAATTCATAGCACCAATGGTTAACCACGCATTGTTATCAAAACTCTTCATTCCAGTAGGATCTGGGCAGCATGAAAATGGTGCTTGGGAAGTTTCAATCCCGACCTTTTCAAAAACTTTTCTAGATGCTGCTTCTATAAAAGGAATTCTATTACCAATCGTACATCCTTCAAACATTTTAAATTCTGTCATTTTTATCTTACCCTCGAATTATTTTAATTTTTTAGCTGCTCCAATATTTTTTAATAATGTTTGAACTTCATTTATATCTGGTGCTGCGACTGCTGGAAGTCCCATTTGTTCTCTTCTTCTCTCAATCGCAGATTGTGAAGGGATTGCTTTAGCACTATCAAATATCGCTTTTGCTTGGGAATATATAAATTCTGGACCCTTCCCTTGTTCAATAGATTGATTCTTTAAGAGTGTAAATATCTCTGTTAACTCAATGTCTTGTGGACATACCTCATCACATGTATCACATACAGTACAACCCCAAATAATCAGTTCATCTTCTGTAAAAATCAGATCCTTATAACCTAATAATGCCTTTAGGATATTAGCTCTTGGATTGTAACCAGTAGTTCCATAGAAATCAGTTGTGACTTTTGTAACAGGGCAATTATCTGCACAACGGCTACATTGATAACAATATTTGATTAAATCAGACCCCTGATGATAATCCATTACCAATTTTCGAAATTCGAAATCTATACTCATTTTTCTCACTTTTTCTCCTTTTTGTTATTTTATATTGGTAGGCTTTAACCCTTGCGTGGGCAGTTATATCCAATCTATTATTTTTATTGGATATTCATCCTAAGCCTACGTTTAATTTTCGAGAGTAAATCTCATTGCCTTCTTCATCAACAACCGTGATGTGTGCGGCACACGATAGTCAGCAATCAAAACAACGGACTATCATTTCTAAGAGATTTACTACACCTTCTGGTACATCTTCACTCATTTTATCGTTCACGTTTTAATTTTTAATTTTTCTTTATAATTATTTAATCCATGGGTCTGGTAATTTTAATCCATCCAACGCCTTATCTTCAAATACCTGCTTAGCTACATGCATTAAGGTTTTCTCAATACCTGCAATATTGTGATTGGTAGCAACTAAAAGGTTAAGTTTCTTACAAATACCTTGAGCATCAGACCAAATATGATACAACAATAAACCTCTCGGGGCTTCAGTAACACCAATTCCATCACCTTCCCTCGGTTCAACATCTAAAGTCTTACAATCTGGATTCACAATATCTGGATCTTCAAGTAATTGTGCAATAAGTTCAATTGCTTCTACAGCTTCAATAATCCGTGCCCAATGATAGGCAAAGGTGTGGTGTGATACTTCTCCGATTTTTGCTTTCATTGCTTTTAAAGCTTCATCAGCTAAAGGAGTTGCCATTTTATCAGCTGCATTTGTCATTGCCAATGTATTCGCACGATAAATTCCTTCAGGATATCCTGCTGGTTTATAATACATATGTGTCGCATAGGAATGTTCTGGTATATGTTCACCTAATACATCTAAATAATTATGAATATCATAATCAATTTTTTTACCATCGGGAGTTACAATTCTAATGTCACCCTCATAAATATCATGGACTCCATTTTTTGTCATACCAAGATAATAGGTTGGTACAACGCCTACATTAGCAACAACATCCCAATAATCATCTATAACCTTTAAAGCAATATCAACCGTTTTCTTCATAAACTCAACTTGTTCAGGTACCATTTTTAAAAATCTATCTCTTGCATCTTCATCCATAGGTTTTTTCATCCCACCTACAATTGCAGATACAGGATGAACTGACTTTCCACCAATTTCTGCACATAATTTTTGACCAAAATCCATCATTTTTAGTGCCATAGCACCCACATCGGGCATTTTATTAATAACATACACAACATTCCTCAATGCAGGGTCACCAAATGGACCTACTAAGAAATCAGGTGCAGCTAATGCGTAAAAGTGTAACATATGTGAAGAGTATTGTTTAGCGTTAATCAATAGTTTTCTTAATTTTAAAGCAGGAGTTGGAATCTCTACGCCCCACGCATCTTCTACTGCTTTTGTAGGCGTAAGATGATGTGGAATTGGACAAATACCACATATTCTCGGAGTAATCCTTGGTACATGCTCACAATAACGCCCTTCACAGAATTTTTCGAAAAATCTCGTTGATGTAATATTAAATTGAGCATCCTTAACTTTCCCATCATCACCTAAAACGATCCTCAAACCACCATGTCCCTCTAAACGAGTAACGGGTTCAACTTCTATTTCTTTTACCATTTTTCTTATTCGCCTCCTTTATAATCTCTATTTGATGCTAAAGTAAACTTTTGAAAAGTCCCTAAATGATCCTTTACTTGACTTAACAATTGTTCTTTAGATATATCGACATTAAAGCCCTTGGTTACAATATCAGCAAATCTACTTGCTTGATCAGCAACCCATTCAGTTTGACCATAGCAGCCACTACAAGGAGCATTAACTCGAAGGCATAAACCACCGCACCCAGCTTTAGTAACTGGACCCATACAAATATATCCTTGTTCAATTAGACAATCATCCATGTTTGGAAGTCCTTCATAATCTCTTTTTACTTTCGTCATTCTTGATTTACTACCAATAATCCTATCACATGTATCACATACATTAGAAATCTCTGTGAAATCTCTATTATCTCTTAGAAATCCCAAAATATTTGAAGCAATTTCTCCTGTTGTAGGAGGAAGATTAGCTAAAGGACTTACTGGAGCGCCTCGTTTTTTAATTTGCTTTAAAATATCCCCCGCAAGATCAAAACCTGCCATTAACGGTATATTTAAAAACAAGGTTAAAAATTCGAATAAATTCTTCTTATCTCCTGTATTTATTGCACCAAGATTTTTTGTCATTCCAATTAATTTCTCAGCTCTAGATGCTACTGTTTTTGACGGTCCAAAACAACCAACACATGGATCTTCATTATTCGTGCATTTTAATGTACATCCCGTACTTGTAATAGGCCCAAAACACATTATTCCTTTATCCAATAAACATCCTTCAGTATTCAAAGAACATTCATTGCAGAACGCTAAGTCATTCATAGGTTGTGGTTTTTGTCCTAATAGAAAATCTACAGAACTGATAATTGCCTCTGGTTTAGGTGGGCATCCTGCGATGTAAGCATCAACCTTAATAACCTCATCTAATAGTACAATCTTTTCTGTGAAACCTGGCACATGTTCCTTAGGTTCATGTGGAGATTCATTAGTAATACTTTCTGCTTCAACAAATTTTCGATTAATTACTTTTTGTATATCCCATTGGTTAGCTAAACCATGTACATTACCATAACATGAACAACTGCCAAATGCTATAATAAGTTGACATTTTGCTCTCATCAGTTTTGCATTTTCGACATCCTCATTAGTTCTTAAACTACCTTCCATAAAACCAACTAAGATATCACCATCTGGTCTTGCTTTCAACGAGTCATGCTTGAAATCGACTACAGCTGGCCAATACACAATATCAAGCGCTGGGAGTACCGGTAATAATCCCAAATGAGCATTCAAGAGGGATTGGTGGCAACCCCAGCAATCTGAACATTGCATAAAAGCTACTTTTACTGCCATTTTCTCTCAGTTTTTTTTTTATTTTTTTAATTTTTTTATTTTTAAAAATGTGGTTAAAATAGTTTATTCATAACTTTATTAAAAAATTACTAATTTTCTTTAAATTTCAAGTAATTATTTTATTTGGTTGATATGAATCATTATTCATAATCTATTTTTTATTAATTTAGATTATTCTTATTATGCATTATTTTGTATTAGAATCAGATCATTTTTTATTAAATCAATAAGCACATTAGCATTTTTATTTTAATTATTTAGAATTCCTTTCTTTTTAAATTATAATTAATAGTTTTTAAAATTATTAGCTAAAACCTAAATTCTTATAATTTTTGATTCTTTCTTTCATTTATGAGTATGAAAAAAGAGAGCTCAAGAGTAATTCGTTTAGCTCATGGTGCGGGTGGAGTTTTACAAGAAGAACTCATTAATTTAATCATTAAAGATATTGCTATTAAGAAAATATCTAATGGTATTGGTGTTGAAGAATTAGATGATGGTGCAACGATTCCATTAAAAGATTATAACCAAGAGATTGTAATTACCGCAGATGGGCACACAGTTTATCCTATTTTTTTTCCTGGAGGAGATTTAGGTTCGTTAAGTGTATGTGGCACAGTTAACGATTTATTAATGATGGGTGCTGATCCTATTGCCATTACATCAGTTATTATTATAGAAGAAGGTTTTAAATTAGATACTTTAGAAAAAATTATACATTCGTTCAATTTAAAAGCAAAAGAAGCAAATATTGCTATTATAGCTGGAGATACAAAAGTTATGCCTAATGGAAGTTTAAATGAAATAATCATGGCCACCACAGGAATCGGAATAAAAGACAAACAAATAATGATATTGGATAATGGGTTAAAAATTGGAGACAAGATAATTATTACTGGAAGTATTGGAGACCATGGCACTGCTTTAATGGCTAGTCGTGAAGGCTTGAATATTTCTACAGATTTAAAATCTGACTTAGGCTTTCTCTTAGAAATTAATAAAATACTAGAGTTTGAAATAAAAAATAATTATATTCATGCAATGAAAGATCCTACAAGAGGAGGAATTGCTGGAAGTTTAAATAATTGGGCGAAAAAATCAAATGTGGGAATCTATATTGAAGAAGAGAAAATTCCTATAAAAAAGCAGGTAAAAGCAATATGTGATATGTTAGGTTTAGACCCATACAATATAGCATCCGAGGGACGAGCTCTCTTATCAGTTGATTCTCAATTTGCTGATGTAATATTAAAAAAAATAAAGTCTACTCAAATTGGAAAGGGTGCAGAGATTATTGGTGAAGTTAAAAGTGAAAATCATAAACAAGTTTTATTAAAAACTATAGTTGGAGGTACTCGATTTATAGATATGCCGTTAGGAGAATTAATACCTCGAATTTGTTAATAAATTAAAAAATTTTATTAAAATAAAAATATTGATTATGGAAATCCCTGGAACTGAATTGCTTAAAAGTAAGATATTTACGGAAAAGATTGTTAAATCCATTAATAGGATTATAAAAGATTTGAATACACCCATAAAAATAATGCATGTTTGTGGAACACACGAACATACGATTTCAAAGTATGGTTTAAGATCATTATTACCTAAAGAACTTGAAGTGTTATCTGGTCCAGGGTGCCCTGTTTGTGTGTGTCCTGCAGCAGATATTGATAAGGCCATTGAGCTTGGAAAAAGAGACGATACAATAATTACCACATTCGGGGACATGATTCGTGTTCCAGCAACAAACATTTCTTTAGCAGAGTTAAGAGCAAAAGGTGGAGATATAAGAATAGTATATAGCCCTCACGATGCTATAAAAATAGCTAAAGAAAATCCTGATAAAGAAGTCATTTTTTTTGCAATTGGTTTTGAAACTACAGTACCTTTAATCGGATATGAGATTCAATCCAAGCCACCTTCAAATTTTTCAGTAATTTGTGCCCATAAATTAATTCCTGCGGCATTAGAACTTCTAATTTCTCAATCTCAATTGAAAATTGATGGATTTATATCACCAGGTCATGTTTCGACTATAATTGGTTTAAAACCTTTTAAATTATTCTCAGATGCATATAGAGTTCCTAATGTAATTGCTGGTTTTGAACCGAATGATGTATTGGTAGCAATTTTAATGCTTTTAAAACAAAAAAAAGAAAAAAGATATGAGACTTTAAATGAATACTCTCGAGTTGTAAAACCAGAAGGGAACAAATTGGCACAAGAAATTATTTCTAATGTGTTCAAATCGATTTCTTCACCTTGGAGAGGTATAGGACGTATTCTTGACGGCGGTTTAAAAATCAAGGAAGAATATGTTGAATATGATGCGGATAAGAAATTTGATATTGATATAGAAAAATCACAAGATATTCCTCCAGGATGTTCATGTCATTTAGTTATGATAGGAAAATTATATCCGTATGAATGTAAGTTGTTTAGAAAGGAATGTACTCCAATTAGTCCAATAGGACCATGTATGGTTTCAATGGAAGGGACATGTAATATTTATTTTAAGTATTATAAAGAGGAGTATCCTAAATAGACCATGGAAATGATTTATTATACATTTTATCAGCCCAAGAGTCTGTTACTGGAAAATTACAACGATATCCTGCTTCAAAGTTTTTTTTATAATAAGTTTTTACATGCCTTCCAAATATAATTTTATCAAAATCAACTCTAGTTAATTTCTGAGAAATAGCTATTTTTTGATGTTCTTTAAAACTATAATCAAGGCTACATTTCCAAAAATATGTATTATCTTTTAAAAATTGAACCTTATCATCGTGATCTTCTTCTATCCATGAAACGAAGCTAATATCATCCTTACTTTCTAATGAATTTTTTAAATATCTCAGTCTGGACTCAAACCCACCCTCATTTGACGCCCAATAGCCGCCCCAATAGCTTGTAAGAACAATTATTACTCGCCCTTTTAATTCTCTCACTGTAGGCCATTGAAAATTGTTTTCTCTAAAATTTTTATAAGTATATAATTTATCAAGAGAGATTGACTCAACAAGTACTATATTAAATTTTTTGATTCCATAAAGCTCATCTGGCTTATTGTTTGAATCAACAATGCTATCCTTTAATTCTATAAAAAGAGTTATTGGTGCGTGTTCATTATTCTGTTCATTAGACCACTCTTTAATTATTTTTAACCAATTTGAAAATAAATAATCGCTTGGGTTTCCATCTACATTAAGCATAACATCGTAATGATTTTGGAGATGATATACTTCAAAATCGTCTAATTCTTGAATCTTATCATCGTGAATATCGTATTCGAGCCCTCGTACTCCTTTGTTTAATTGTTCTCTAATTGAGTGCTCATATGAATTATGGCTTGTTTTAAAGAAGGCTTTATGATATGGAATATCCCATTTATTTACTTTAAAGTTCATTTTTATCATAATTCTTAGGAGTAATAGATAATAAAATATAATCTAATCATTTTAATAATTTTCCTAATATAATATTAGATTTTTTTTTAAAAGCATGATTAATTAATTTTAACCTCAAATTATTTTTTAAAATCTGAGATATCTACTTGAATGATATTAGAACTGTCGAAATTAATATTACTGGAATTGTTCAAGGGGTAGGATTTAGACCTTTCTTATTTAATGTAGCACGAAATAATGGGTTAAAAGGGTATATTCTTAATCGCGGAAATGCAGGAGTTCGATTAACCTTACAAGGTGAATCAAAAAGTATTGAAAATTTTATTGTAGATGTAAGAAGCAATAAACCCAAAATATCTTATATTGAGCATTTTAAAGTAAAAAAAATAGATTTCAAAAAAACATTTAGTAATTTAGAAATTAAGAAAAGTGAACAAGGACGAGGAATAAGTTTAACTCTTCCTCCTGATATCGCTATTTGTGAAAACTGTTTAAAAGATATAAGAAATAAGAATTTAAAGAAGTATTATAATTATCCATTCATCGCATGTGCAGTATGTGGACCTAGATTTACTACAGTAAAAGAGTTACCATACGACAGAGAACGTACAACGATGATAAAGTTTCCTTTCTGTGACAAAGCTGAACCTGAGTCCTGTATTCAAGAATATTCTGATTTCAATAATAGAAGATTTCACGCTCAAACTTATGCTTGTTCTATATGTGGTCCAAATTATCAACTATATAATAAATCAGGTAATGTAATAGAGCAAGACTCTATAACAGAAATACTAAAAAGAACATCAAATAGAATAAATAATGGAGAAATTATAGCCGTTAAAGGTATAGGGGGTGTTCATTTAGTTTGTTTAGCTGATGATGATGACGTTATTCTAAAACTTAGAAAAAGAAAAGGAGAAAGGAAATTTAAACCATTTGCATTAATGGTGCCAAATTTTAGATTAATTGAAAAGAATTTTTATATCTCAGAAAAAGAACGAGAACTTTTAACTTCTTTTCGTCGACCTATTGTTCTATTAGAGAGAAAAAATTCTTCTAATAATTCTAGTATTAGTCAACAAGTTGCTCCGGGATTAAATAATGTAGGTGTTATGTTACCCTATTCAGGAATCCACCATTTGTTATTTGATTATATTGGAGAGAAACCATTAGTTTATACTAGTGGCAATAAATCAAATATTCCGATGGGTATAGAAAATGATAAGATTTTTAAGCAACTTCAAAATCTAGCAGATGTATTTCTTCTTCATAATAGACCAATTTTTCAACGAGCTGATGATAGTGTTTTAAGAATTCACGAAAATAAAGTTAAATTAATAAGAAGATCTAGAGGTTATGTCCCCGAATATTTAGCCTTATCTTTTGATGTAGATATACCAGCTGCTATATCAACAGGACCTGAATTAGCTGTTACTGGAGCTATTTTAAGGAGAAATAGGATTTTTCCCACCCAACATATTGGAAATGTAACTCACCTTGAAACAAATGAATTTTTAAGAAATTCACTCTTTCATATGAAAAATCTATTACAGATAAAAGATTCTGAAATTGAATTTATAACATGTGATTTACATCCTGCTTTTATAACTACTAAACTTGCGAATGAGCTCGCTTCGCAATTTAACGTCGATTTGTTCCAAATTCAGCATCACATTGCTCACGTATTAAGCTTAATGGCTGAAAATAATGTAAAAATTGATGAAAAAATTGTTGGAATCAGTGTAGATGGTGTTGGTTATGGTGATGATGGTAATGTTTGGGGAGGAGAAATTTTATTATGTTCTTATGATAAATATCAACGAGTAGGTCTTTTAGAATATCAACCAATGATTGGTGGAGATCGATGTACTAAATATCCTGCTCGAATGACTGCTTCAATTATAATTAAAGCCCTTGGGAGCGAAGAAGCACTAAAAATTTTCAAAAAAATAGGCTTAGGAAATGATTTAGAATATAAAGAAACTGAATTAAATGCTTTAATTTCACAATTTGAAATGTCAAACGCCAATTTTCCTTCAGAAAATATCCCTTTAACAAGTTCAGCTGGTAGAATTTTTGATGTTGTATCATATCTACTAGGAGCATCGAATATTAAAACTTATAGAGGAGAACCCGCAATGAGGCTTGAAGGATTAGCTTCGAGAGGAAATCCGAAGGAAATTAAATTAAATGTTGAATATTATAGACAAAATGGAAATTATATTATTGATACATCAAAATTAGTTTTAGATATATTAGATTTGATAATGAATTCTCAAAATAAAAGAGAGGATATTGCTGCAAAATTTCAAATTGAATTTGGTAAAATTTTAGCTAATGTTGCTATTAAAATTGCAGAAGAAAATGGGTGTGAAAAAATTGGATTAACAGGTGGAGTAGCTTATAATTATTCTTTCTCAAAAATGATTAAAAATATAGTTAATCAAGCGGAATATACGTTTTTAGAACATAATCTAGTAGCTCCAGGTGATGCTGGCATAAGTACGGGACAATTAATTGGTGGATTATTACAATATCTTAAGAATAAATAACTTATTCTTGAAAGCTCTCAGTTTTTTCAAATCATATTGGATTAATAGTTTTATTTAAAAATTTTAATTCAAATTATAAATACAGTGGATGTGTAATGGGTGGTCTTTTTGGAGTATATTCAAATACTGATTGTTTAGAAGATCTCTTTTACGGGACAGATTATCACTCACATTTAGGAACCAGAAGAGGCGGTTTGGCGGTAAAGAATGCAGGTGGTTTTCAAAGGTTCATTAAAGATATCACTACATCTCAATTTCGGTCGAAATTTGAGAAAGATATTAAGAAGATGCACGGGAATAAAGGTATCGGCGTAATCAGTGATTATGATGATCAACCTTTGATAATAAACTCACATTTAGGAGTATTTGCTATTTGTACCGTTGGGAAAATTAACAATTTAGAAGATTTAGCAATAGAAGCATTAAAGAATGGCTCTCATTTCTCAGAAATGCATGGAGGGGAGATAAATCCTACAGAAATGGTAGCAACTATAATTAGCCAAGGAACTACTTTTGAACAAGGGATCCAAAAAGCTCAAAATATTATTGATGGTTCTTGTTCAATGCTTATATTAACAGATGAAGGGATCTATGTTGCCCGAGATAAATTTGGTAGGACACCAATCATTATAGGAAAAAAGCCTGGATCTTATGCCGTTACTATGGAAACTTGTGCTTTCCCCAATCTTGGTTATAATATAACAAAATATCTTGGACCAGGAGAAGTGATTTTTATAAATGAGAAGGGTCTCGAACAGAAAATCGCGCCTAGGAGCAGGCTACAAATTTGTGGTTTCTTATGGGTATATTATGGATATCCAGCATCTAATTATGAAGGTATTAATGTAGAAGTAGTTCGTTATAAATGCGGATCATATTTAGCAAAAAATGATGGTATGCTAATAGATCTCGTAGCAGGTATACCAGATTCTGGAACAGGGCACGCTTTAGGTTATGCAAGTGAAGCAAAAATTCCCTTCTCAAGACCATTTGTAAAATACACTCCAACATGGCCTCGGAGTTTTATGCCTCAAGATCAAAATATTAGGGACCAAGTTGCTAAAATGAAACTTATCCCGATTAAAGAGTTAATTAATGATAAACGTTTACTTTTCTGTGAAGATTCAATTGTGAGAGGAACACAATTAAAAAAAACTATTCAAAGATTATACGAATTGGGTGCTAAAGAGGTACACATGAGGCCTGCTTGTCCACCACTTGTATATAGTTGTAAATTTCTAAATTTTTCTCGATCTCGCTCTGAATTAGATTTAGCAGGAAGATGGGCTATAAAAGAGCTTATTGGAAGAAATATTGATAATCCTAAGGAGTATACTGACCCAGATTCTGATAAATATAAAGCCATGGTCAATGTCATCCGTAAAAAGCTGGGATTAACGACTTTACAATACCAAAGACTTGAAAACTTAGTTAAAGCAATTGGGTTGCCAAAAGAAAAGCTTTGTACGTATTGTTGGGATGGTGTAGAATAATATTTAAAAGAGAAATTTATTAATTTTTGGAAAAAAATATTAATTCTAATACTAAATCAATATTCTTTTCTACTCGCTACGATTGATTCTTCCATTTCTGCCAACTTTCTAACCGATTTTAAAGGATAATTTCCTGTTAAGCACGCTAAACATAGTTGAGATTCACTTTTTCCAATAGCTCTTATTAAATCATCGACTGTTTGATAAATCAAAGTATCAGCGCCTATTTGTTTTCTAATCTCTTCGATATAATCCTTATCATATAATTTTTGGAATCTTCCAGCAATTAATTCTTCTTTTGTAGGAAAATCTATCCCCATATAACATGGACTTATAATCGGAGGACAACTTATCCGTAAGTGGACACGTTTAGCTCCACCTTTATCTCTCAATAGTGAAACTATTTGTTGAGTTGTTGTTCCTCTCACAATTGAATCATCTAAAAGAATTACATCTTTACCATTAACAACACTTTTGATAGGGTTTAATTTTTCTTTTACAGCTATTTTGCGTTTTGCTTTACCAGGCATTATAAAGGTCCTATGAACATATCTATTCTTCATTAATCCTTCTACATATGGCAAACCCGATTCTTTAACATATCCTACGGCAACACCTCTTCCAGAATCTGGTACAGGAACAACAATCGCATTATCTCTTATTTCAGGAATTTTTAATAGTGGATCTTTTTTGGCTAAATTAATTCCTAATCTTAATCTTGCTTCCGCTACTGAAACTCCATCAATTATAGAATCTGGTCTTGCGAAATAAACGAATTCAAATTGACAAAGAGCGGTTCTTTTTGATTTCAAAACTATTTCGGAATGAATGTCTTTTTGATGACTTAAATGTACTATTTCACCAGGTTCAACATCTCTTATGAATCTTCCACCCACAACATCTATTGCACAAGACTCAGAGGCGACAAAATATAGATTTCGTCTAGAATTCTTTAATTCTCCAATGCATAGAGGTTTAAACCCAAGTGGATCTCTCATTGCATAGATATCACCTTGATCTGTCATAAGAATTAATGAATATGAACCATCTAATAATCTACTAGCTAATTTCAAAACTTCTGGCCAATCTTCTGTTCCTAATGCAATGGAACCAATTAATTGTGCTAGTACCTCAGTATCGGTATCAGTCATGAAAACACGTCCCATCTCATCCATACTTTTTTTAATTTCAGAAAAATTTGCAATCGTACCATTAAAAGCCATAGAGAATTCAATTTCATTGTTTTTAAAGTGAAAAGGCTGAATATAATCAGTTGATTTATATCCTGTAGCTCCTGTAGTAGCATATCTATTATGACCTATCCCAACATTTCCCCAATATTGAGATAATACTTGATTATTTAGAACCCTTGATACTAATCCGTTTTTTTTATAAGTATGAATATTTCCACCAGTTTTTAATACAGAAATCCCTGCAGACTCTTGACCTCTATGTTGTAAAGCAATCAATCCCTGATTTAAAAGTTTTGATACCGAAAATCCAATATCATCGCATGTAACCCCAAAAATTGCGCAATTTTCTCGAAGGCTATGCCTCTTTTTATAATTCTTTTTTCTAATGGGCATGATAATTATTAGGATAAGAAAGGCAATTTTATTATCTTCAATTAATTTAAATCATGTATAACTTTTAATAATTGGTTTAATGGTTTATTAATGATTTCTACTAAAAAGTGGTAAAAAATAAGTATAAACAAAAAGTATCTTGCTATAATTATATTAATTGGAGGAAAAAGTAACCGTTTTGGAAGTGATAAAGGTCTTTTTGAGCTTAAAGAAAAACCTTTAATATCTTACCAACTTGATACATTAACTCAATTAGATTATAATATTTTTATAATTGCAAATTCTAGACAACAAGTTGCCAAATATATTAATAGAATTAATTTTAAATTAGTAACAGCCTTTATTATTGATGATCAAGATATTCTTTCAGATCAAAATGCTCATACTCCTATGTTAGGATTATATTCTGCATTTAAAGAATTAAATTTACTAGGATATAGGAAGGTATTTGCCTTATCATGTGACATTCCTCTAATTAAAAAGGAAGTCGTTAAATTATTGATAAATGAATCTAAAGAGTTTGATTGTTGCATTCCTAAATGGGATAACGGCTTCTTAGAGCCTTTATTTGCGATATATCCCATAAAAGAAGCGTGTCTAAAAGCTGAAGAAAATTTAAAAAGAAAAACATATAAATTAACCAATCTTTTAGATAAAAGTTGGAAAATCCATTATGTATCAATAGAACAAACCATTAAACCCCTTGATGATAATTTGGTTTCTTTTATTAACATTAACACGCAAAAAGATTTTAAAAAATTAGAGAAGATCTCTCAAAATAAATAATAACGTATATTATAAAAAAAATAGAGAAAAATTAAAAAAACTCTGATGGTCCATAAATGGAAGCGATAAGTCCTATAATGCCACCTGCATATAATAGATACAGCCCTAGATCGAATGAATTAATATCAAATAATTTGAGTGGAATAAAGCCTTCTATTAAAGGTTCATCTGTACCTAAAATATTGACTATCCAATCTTCTCTATTAATTAAATCGGTACTGCCCAAAAAGAGTAAGGTCGTAATACAAAGTACAACAAGTGTTCCAATTATTATAGGTGCGCGATGAACAGCTCCTAAAATTTGTAAAACACCTGAGGCTAAGAATAGGATAAAAACACCGGCAATAATATAAAATGCAAAGGCAGGTATATCTAATATGGCTTCTAAATCTTCTGCATCAGTGAACATCGTTGGAAGGTTCTTTATTATTCCAAAACCATTAGTATAATAAAGAACTCCACCAGAATCAATTGCAATCCAAGAAAATACAAACGTAGCTAAAAGTGTTAGTATTCCAGCTATTATACATAAAATTTTTCCTCCGTACATAATTTTACACCTTCTTTTAATTTATGATTTTTTTTTAATTTTTTTGGAAATTATATTTAATATTATACTAATTTATTTATAAAACTAAGGCAGAAATCATATTTTATTAATATTTTTATTCAATACTAAATCATATAGAAAATTGATAACTATTCTAAATCCTCTAAAACAGGAATATCTTCTATGAATTTACAAGGGAGTTTAATTTTTTTAAAATAATCGCATAATGCAATACAAGCAAATTTTTCTGTTGAATAATGTGTGCCACCTATTAGATTTATTTTATGGTTTTCTTCAAAATCATGTGTTGGTTTTGAATATTCATTTAGTAGTGTAATACCAGTAATGTATGTATTAATTCCTAAATCTATTATTTCTTGAACTATCTCAATTTCATTGCCTCCCCCTGCGACTAATGCTACTTTATTGTCTTTTATCTCGTCAGAGCCGTATTTCCATAATTTTATTTTATGTCCAACAACAGATCTGAGTTTTTCCGCTAATTCTTCAGGGGTACTTACCTCTGTCTTCCCATATATACCAACTTTTACACCAAAATATTCAAAGAACTCTCCTTCTGGAGCAATCTCTAATGCTTTAGCTAAATTTGTTGTTGTTGAATATTTACCATTTTTATCTAAGGGTACATGAATGGTATATATAGATATTTGTCTTTCTTTGAATATTGGAAGAAATTTAGGATTAATGTCAGTAAAAATTTGCGGTGCTTTTCTAATATCCCAAACCATTGGGTGATGGGTAAATAAAAGCACGTCTTTCTTACCAGATTTCAATATCTTATCTAAAATTAGATCAGAGGGAAATACAGTAGTATAAACAGTATTTATGTTTATTGAATTATCTAAAAGGACTCCCATATATCTTTTTCTAAAGTTATCACTAATATATTCATTATAATCCATTCTAGACCAATCATCTTTACATAGGTCAAGTTCGAAATCCTCATCGAGCTTTTGATATAATTCTTTTGCGTCCATAATATTATCTTTACATTTTATTCTAAAAAATATAATTAATTTTTTATTAAAATAAGGTTTTAAAATGAATAAACAAAATCCTTCATATACTTTAAATTAATAATAAATCTTTATAAAAATAATAGATTTTTAAAAGTATTAGAACTATTTCAAAATTAAATATTAATTTTAGATTTATTGAAACTGCAACTATAGTTAAGGAAATTTACGATGAGTAATTTAATAATAAAAAATGGTTTAGTTTATGACCCTTTAAATGACATTGATGGTGAGAAGAAAGAAATCTATATTAAAGATGGTGTTATTGTTGATAAAGTTAATAGTGATGCTAAAGTTATTAATGCTTCCGGTATGATTGTTATGCCGGGTGGAGTTGATCTTCATTCTCACATTGCCGGTGCGAAAGTTAATGCCGGTCGATCACTTCGCCCTGAAGATAAGCATTTCGAAGCAACTATGAAAAGAACAAAATTAACTCGAAGTGGTACTGGGTTTTCTGTTCCATCCACATGGATTACTGGATATAAATATGCCCAATTAGGATTCACTACTGTAGCAGAACCTGCAATGCCCTTACTCGAAGCCCGACATACTCATGAAGAATTTTTAGAAACCCCTATTATAGATAAATTGGCTTTTCCTCTTTTTGGGAACAATTGGTTTGTAATGGAATATGTTAAAAATGGTGAAATAGAGAAATTAGCTGCTTACGTTAACTGGATACTTAAAGCTACAAAAGGATATGCTATTAAACTTGTAAATCCTGGCGGGGTAGAAAATAAAGAAGAAAGATGAAATATTGTATTAATCTCGAACTACTTCTGGTTATACTATAATCTAAACCGTCTTAAATTCACAAAATAACATTTAATAAAAGAAAAAGAAATAGTCCAAGAGAATCCCATAAAATTTATAGAAGAAGTTATACAGGGCGAAATCAAACCACAAGACAAAAATCCATTGAGATATGGAATTCTTTTTAGACTAATAAAAAAATAGTAAAATTCCATAATTAAAACTTAACTGAGACTAAGATTATTAATTTATTTTATCAGCTAAATAAGGAAAAAAACAATATTATCAACTCTTAAAATGTTCTTAAATTTTGATGGAAGAATAGTTAGTTTCCAATCTTTAATAGAAAAGAAACTTTTCTTAACACTAAGCAAAAAGCAGATCCAAAAATGAGGACAAAAACCGTTATTTGAACCGATAATACAATCGCAATCTCTTTCTGGATCTCCTATATTTTCTTCGTTTATGCTTAAATAAGTAGTGGTAGTCCATTTTAAACCCTCAAAGGACACTTCAATTTCTCCTCGTTCTTGATTGATAACCTTAGAAGAAATATATTTTTCCGGTTTGCCTGTCTTAAGGATAGTTAATGCTTTATTGAACTCTTGCTCGATAATTTCTAATTCGTGTTCTCTTAAAAAATCCACTTTTTCTTCCTCTGAAAGATAATCGATGATATATTGAATTAAATCTTGTTTCTTTAGATTGGAATATCCTTTAATATTAAAAGTTCTACACATAATTTTCAAATCGGGAATAGTATAGGATTGAAGTAAATAACTAAGGTATTTAGAATTATCAACCGATCTATGCTTAAAAATAGAAGCTTGGTATTCCACAAGATCTTTATAAGAAGTATAATTTAATTCGTATTGAAGTTGAATATTTACAAATTGCAGTAATGATTGCTTAGACTGTTCTTTTTTTAATTGAAGGATGTCATTCTTAATAGATTGAGGTAAATCATTAAGATTAACATTATATAGTTCTTCTTGACTATCTAAATCTACAATTATGCTTACATCGTGAAATTTTCCAATTTGATATTTCATTTTATTCTAATCACCCAATTTTTTAATTGAATTTATTTGCCTTTTTCTAAATTCTTTATCACTTAACTTTTTGGTCTTTATTTTACCTTTTCTCTCTTTAATCTTTTTCTTAATAAATTGGTTTCTAACCCTTGAATTAATTGTATTACCCGAATCTGTAAAATTAGTCTGAGCAGATTTCTTTTTCGTCTTTAGATTATCCTTAAATGTCTTAAGAAATTGCTCTGGATCATTTGGAATTGGTTTTCTAACCTTTCTTTTGAGTCTCGAAATATTAGTATTTTTGGATTTTGGATCTTTTGGAACTTTAGTTATTTTATTTGAACCTTCAGGATAAAAATAGGTAGTATTATATTCTTCATATTCAAAATCCTCTTGTTCTTCCTTTATGGGAGCTAAATAACATTTAAGATAAGAATGATGGGGAAATTGAAATTTTAATTTTAAACTCTTACCTGCTCTTAAGAAAAATTTCAATACTTCTGTATATTTGTAAAACTTAAGAAAAATTCTCCCCAAAAAATTAATTGGATATTCTTCTGATTGGGGTTCCTTACAATTTAGGGTGTGCAAATCCTCTTGTGTAATTTCATCATAATAAAGGTCTTTTATATCAAATCTAACCAGTTCTTTAGTAATTTGAAGGGAAAATTTATCAGAAAGAGCTTTTATATCTTTTATTGTATCTAAAAGTATATATGAATCTAAAGAGAAGTGAGCATAATATACCGTCTTTATATTTTTTTTAAATAATTGATGATTAGAATGTAAGTAATTAACTAATCTTTTACCATACATTAAGGATTCAATTTTAAGTGTAAATGAATGGTTGTGCTTATTGGTGGTATCTGATAACCTTTTATTAGGAATCTCTTTAATGATCTTAATTTCTAAAATATCAGAATGTTTATATGAAAGTTCTATTTTCTTAGTGAGTCTGGAATTTCTCTTATTCCCAAAGAATGTGCGTTGTAAAATATTAAATAGTGAACAAAAATTAATCTCCATTGAAAATTCATTCTGGCAATGAAATTTTTCAAAAGATTGCTTTGAAAGGTAATAATGTAAAAAAACCTTAGAATTATTATCTGAACTAATGATTTTAATACCTTTTTTGCTTAAAAGAAAATATCCTATAGCATTAGTTCTTGAAAAACACTCAATAATATTCTTAAATAAAGTAAAATCCTCTAATTGAAAGAGAAAATTAAAAG
>JAHLWP010000026.1 GCA_019057865.1 Promethearchaeota archaeon | reverse complement strand
ATTACATCCAATTTTTTGACAATAAGATTTAATACTGGAATAAGAGAAAGACAATTAGGTGTTATTAAACCATCTTTAGTCATGTTCATGTAATAAACTCGCCCTTTATACATTTTTTGCAATTGCTCCTCCTCTATTGATACCAGAATCCCATCTTGATTCATAGATAATTTATTATAGGTAATACCGTTTAGAATCCAGAGAACATAGATTCCCTTTCAACTATAATCTAAGGTACGTTCTTTTAGTTCTTCTGGGCTTATTTTGGTATGTTGGAACTCAATCACGAATTTTTTGCCATCAGATAACTCACCGTAAAGATCAGCTCTACGATTGCCAATCATCCGTTCCAATTCAATTTTTGTTATATTATTGTCGTTCGGAAGATTATCCTGAATATATAACTTCATTCTTAAATGTTCAATAGATTCGGATTTCTTTTCTTCGGATTGATTCGATAATTCCATGTTTCTATTTTATTTAATTTTTATCTTTTTACAAGTAAATAAAGTATAGTATATTTAAACTTCCAAGAAGTGCCAAATTATTAATTTTTTTTACCCTTTTTTTTAAATAAAGGAAGATCTTTCTAATTAGTACCCCCCATTAATTTTTAATAATTGATGATTTTTCAAGGGATAAAATTAAATGCTGGAACTTTTATACATCTAATAAATACATTTAAAGTTTGAAGTTGAATTATGAGATTAAAAAAACATACGCTTTTTATATATTTGATCTGTTGTTCTTGGGTAGCCTCAATACTAATGATCCCTTCATTATCTGATAGCAATTCAATCTACCCATTGGTTTATCTGCTAGTAATGGTGTATCCAAATATAATGTCACTCAAAGTGTTAAGTATCAAGTTGAAGTTAATTACACATTAACACACACAAGCATTATAGCTCAAAACTATTATTTCAAAGTCGCCAGATTCGATGACCGTCAACCGAATGCTCCTCTTACACCTTATTGCGCACCATATCAAGAGAGCAAGTTATTATATAATTCTATAACTGGATATGATGTAATACAGAAAGGTGTTGTAGATAAATTTAACAATACTTATGATCAATTTAACGCTACACCATTAACTCAAGGTGAGGAAATTAAGATATCTCAAAAATATAACATCACACTAAATGCAATTACCTTTCAAGATATTGGTGATTCAGATATAGGAACTTATAATATGTCAGATGAAATCTTTGATTTATATTGTAATAATACAGAGACCTATTATGAACGAAATAATGGTGCTTTAATTACAGCATCAAATAGTATTGTAGATGTCTTAAACGACAATCCCGTTGAGAAAGCGGAGAAGATTTGTAATTGGGTGTCAAGTTACTTAACGTATGATGGAACTTTACCTGCACAAGAGATGGGCGCTCTATGGGCATACAATAACGGTCGTGGGGATTGCAGTGAGTATTCTAGTTTAATGGTAACATTATTGAGAATTCAAGACATCCCTGCTCGAAAAGTGACTGGGATTTGTATTTCGAATAATCCTAATTTAAATCCAAGTAAGGGACAAGTATTTAATTTTTATCTCACATCTGGTGGTTTAAATAATTTCATGGGTCATGCCTGGGTTGAGTATTATGTTGAAGATATCGGGTGGATTGCTTGTGATCCGACATGGCATAGTGGTGGATATGATTATTTTAATCGAATTGATTATCTAAGGCTCAATACTAATATTGGTGCGTGGTTCTTTTTGCCTGGAGCAACCCCCCCATATGATTACATTTCTGAGTTTCCTCCTGTTCCTGCTGCCGTAACCTCTAATCATGATGCATATACTTTTGATCACCATGTAAGAATAACAGTTGTAGGGGCAAGTTTAACTCCTTCTGATTTTAACTTACTAGTTCTCTATATCATAGTTGGATGTGTAGTAGTTGCTCTTGTAGGAGTAATATATATCTTAATAAAAAGGACTAAAAAAAGACCACAAGCATATTAAATCTCAATTTTTTTTATTTTCTATTCCTTAGTAATTAGATCTCCTTGTTTTTGTAGTATTCTAAGAAAGTATTCGAATTTTTTTTCATTCTCAAAACCAAATTCATTAAATTTGTTTGTTATAGAGATTTCTTCTTGATTATTAAGCTCTTCTAATAAATGAGTAAGAAATTTCTTTATTGAAGAATACTGCATTTCCCCTTTATTTTTAATTAAAAATATTAATTTATTTAATTTTCTCTTCTTGAGATGAGAAATTAGTTCCATACTAAAACATATTATTGAAGAAACCAAGAAAATGTGGACAAAAATAAATTCTGACCAAAATTCGTTGTACCTAATAGCAGTAATATATAAGACTCCGCCATGATCGAAAATTGCCCAGTATAATATACTTAGAGCTAAAAAACCCCCAATTGCCACTGATCCTAAAAATGCTTGTTTTATATTCATAATGACTAATTCCCATCTATTTATAATTCAATATTTATTTTGTTTCTTAGTTTTTATTAGTGCTAATTCATATATAATAAAAGTCACTAAAAACTATTTGTGATTTTCTTATAGAGATTAATCTTTTAATTATACGGTAAGACATTTCATAAGACTCGAAGTTCTTCACAAATTACTAATTCTGTTGAATATTATCATTTAAATACCCCATAAATACACTTATCCTTACCATTTGATAAAATTTAAAAGAGGAGACGATTAAAAATAACTTATTCCATAAAAGATAAGCTCCATTGTGTTTTAGATGATATGAAGAGAATTTTAGATAATTTTAATTTCTTTATGGAACTCTTTGAAGCTTGTAAGAGTGATGAGCTTCTTTCCGATGTATCCGAGATCGAATTTATTGTTTCTTTTTCGGATTTAAAATGCGTTATAACTTCTTTATACTTTATATCTTTTATTGAGGGTAAACAGTTTATTCCCCATCCTTTTTTATCCGAGTTTACTGGACAGATTAAGTTTGAAATATCTAATCAAGGCATTGCAGCAAATTTAGATATTTTATTGTCAGAACAATTTTCTAATCCTGAAGAAGCCTATGAGATTTATAAAAAATATGATTATCTTGAGTTTGATACCCTTTACAGACGAAAATTAGATAACACTCAAGTAGGGAAGATTGAGATTTCAGGGAACAATCACTTTAATTTTTCTCGGATGGAGATGATCAAAGTAAAAGATATGATGAAATTATCTAAAGCAACATTTCGAGAAATGCATAAATATTTATGAAATAAAGAGTGGATAGAGAGTTCGAGATATTATTTTTTTTTCTTTAAATATAATTAATTAAGAAAGACATAGTGACAAAGAAAAATGGAAGTTGAGAGTTTATTAAAAGAATTATTAGGAGAGCACTTCATAAGAGTATCTGAGTTTAGTCTTTATTTTCTAAGGAAGATTCAGGATAAAGGTGACATGCGAGATATTTTTAATTATTTGCTTGATTTAGGTGTAAAGCCATATAGGATAGCAGTTCAAGTTAAGCTTCTCGGATTAAAATTGAATAGAATTAAAATTATTTATAATTATTTAAGAAGTTTAGGATTTAGCAAAAAACAAATAGCAAGTCAACCACATGTTCTTGGGTATAAATTAACGGCAGTTCAGAGAGACTATGATTATTTAAGGAATTTAGGGTTTAAAAAAGAAGATATACAAAAACAAATTAGACTTATTGGATACAAATTAGAGACCATTATGAATCATTTCAATTTTCTATTAAATTTAGGGATCAGTAAGGAAAAGATCATAAAAAGTACTAATCTTCTAAGTCGGAATCCAGAGACAATTCAACGTAATTATATTCGACTTTTAGATCTTGGAGTTAGGAAAGAAAAGATATATCGCTATCCTTCTCTTCTTGCAAGAAATCCCTTGACTATTCAAAGAAATTTTGATTATTTGATAAGTATAGGGATTCATAAAGAGGGAGTATTAAGCCATTTTCAACTTCTTGGATTTAGACCAAAGATAATTAAGGAACATTATAATAATTTAAGAAAGTTAGGAATTAAAGATGAGAAAATAGCAAGTCAAGCCAGGCTTCTCACTATAAATCCAGAGAAAATTGAAAACAATTATTATCATTTAATAGGTCTTGGAATTAAAAAAGAGAAGATAAATAAAAATGCTAATCTTCTTAGTTGGACTCCAGAGACAATTCAATCCAACTACAAACGTCTTTTAGATTTAGGGATTAGCAAAGAAAGGTTAAATACTTATGCTCATCTTCTTGCTATGAGTCCAAAGACAATTCAGAGAAATTTAGATAATTTAATAAGTCTTGGAATTAATAAAGAGAGAGTGAGTAGAGCAGCCGGTCTCCTTGCAATGAATCCTGAGACTATTCAGGAACATCATGCTCATTTAAGAAATATGGGAATTAGTAAAGAAAGAATAGCCAGTCAAGCCTCACTTCTTGGGAGGAATCCAGATACTTTATCAAGAAATTTTGAATATTTAATAAATAAGGTAGGTTTAGATGAAAGTAGATTAAAAAATCATCCCCAAATGCTGATGGAAAATCCCGATGCTTTTGCAAAAAAGATGAGGATTTTAAAATTGGAAACATTAGGGTTAAGACGAGGGAGTATATTCGATATTGATGAATATTCTCGGTTTTATATTCCATCTCCTGCGTCGCTGATGGCGAAGAAAAAATATTGTATTAATCACAAAATTTATCTTGGAGAGAAGCTATCTCTATTATTGCGTTCTTGGAGTTATTTAATAAGAAGGGTAAATAACACTTTAAATGATGAGGAAGCAAATAGAGAAGGAAAAAGAATATATACCCCATTTAAACAGAAATATGATAAATGGATGACTGAGTATAAGAAGTGGGCAAATGAGTTTTTTAAGAGAAGAGGTAGGCGTCTCATAAAGAAAGTATAATGAACCTTTTTAACCTGTTTTTTTGCTTCTCTTTATATCTTTCTTGTTGATACTTTAAGGGAAGTCTATAACCAATCTTATTCTTCCCATTAATTATTACTAATTAATTAATATTTTTAATTAATAGCATGGAGATAATTAAATTATGATTATAATAAACTCTTATACTGTCGTGATTTAAGTTTCAAGATAGTTTTTTGTAATTTATGAATTCCAATTTTATAATAAAGGATCAAGATTCATATCGACCAGAAAGGATTGTAAAAGGATATTATGTAAGAGGAACGCCAAGAGCAGTAAATATTAGATTGCCAAATGGGAAGTTTATTTGTTTCCCTCGACACAGCATTAATTCTGTGTATTCCAAAGATTTGAAGATACTTCAAGAATTTATCATTGATGATTGGATTCTAAGAAAGTTAGGGTTAATTTTATAGATTTTTAGAAAATTTAGGACACAGGAAGAAAATTGAATGATTTTTCTATCTCATTTACTTCATTATAATTATATAGGGATGATTAAATAATCTATTATTCCCCTTATTGGTAAGAATGACAATAAATTCTTAATTTTGATTAATTCAGGATAAAAAATATTTGAGAAGAGCGATAATTTATTAATCATAAGAAGATAGAGTTTCACAAATCATTAAATCGCTTACCCATTAATAATTAAATTAGTGAATTGATTCCTTATAAGTATGATAGTTAAAAATCAAGTTAAAGGAAAGAGAACATTTACACCCGAACAAAAACAGCAATACAAGCAACAAAAGGAAGCACAAAAGAAAGAATTATATGAACTTTATACTAAATTTTTGGAAAAAAAAAAAATAAAAGATTTTATTGGGATTATCGCTAGCTATAAGCAAATGCATAAATACAGCTTAAGAAATATGTTTATGGTAATGGCACAAGCAGAACAACGACAAGATACAAAATTTGTAGGGATCTTAAACAGTTTTCTTAATTGGAAAAAACAAGACATAACAATTGTTAAGGGATCGAAAGGCTACAAAGTTCTAGTACCTATTTTCTATTAAAAGGAAAAAGATATGGATATAAATAAGGAAGAAAAAGATGAGATTTTAAGATACTTCAAAATTGGGAATGTCTTTGATATGTCCCAAACCACAGAATATGAGAATTACTTAAAAGAACGACAAGAAATTGATAAGGTTATTATGAAAAATGCCGAGATTGATTATAATATCGCTTTAGCTTTTGTAAAGATCAATTTTCCAAAGTTAAAGATTAAGGAAGATTTTAGAAAACAAGAAAAGAAAGGCAGTTATGATCCCCTCACAAAAGTCATAATTTTATACGAAAAATCATCTCATACTGTGTTCCACGAACTTGGGCATTTTGTTAGCATTGAGGTTTTAAGGATTGCGGGAGACATAAGACAAGATTATGGCAAAAATGAAGTATTAGCCGAACTTTTTTGTTATCTCCTAATGAAAAACTTTGATGAGAATATCAAGTATAATTTTGCTTATAGTAATTGTTGGGCAAAGAGGATTAAAGACACTTTCGAAATAAATGAGTTTGAAAAGGATTTTAAAGTGATTACCAATTATTTAGAAAATTTTAAAATTAATTTATCTTCAGAATAATTTTAAATTCAGAAGGATTTCTATTTTTATAAGTTTTTTCTGGCAATGGTTAATCCAGTTCTATCAACTAAAATAACCTTTTTAATTCCGCTCTCACTCTTTATAATCTTACTGAGAATATTATCAAAACTTTTGGTATCAATTGAAATTTTAATACACCAATCCTATTTTGATATTTAATATGATATTATCCAATTTAAACTTATAATTATTATAATAATAAAAACTTGAAGTATAAAAAATTATGTTTTTATTAATACTGACTTTTTCTCACTTAAATTCATCAAGTAAGGCATAGGAAAAATAGGAAAATAGGAAATTTTTCCATAATCTAATGAAAATCAAACTTTTTTACAAAAGCTTTTTAATAATTTAAAGGAGGTTATGTTTTTTCACTAATTTTAGATAATGGTCTCTCTCTCTTCTCAAAACTTTTACTTCTTTTTTTAAATCGATAATTTGTTCATTCAATTTATTTTTTGAAGTTCCTTCAGACGATATTTGTTTTTTCAGATTTCTCATGTCTAATTTTAGATCTGTAATTGTATCTAAATGGGAATCTCTCTCTCGATTTGATTTTAAAACTTGAAATTTTAAATCTTTATTTGTTTTATTCATTTTCTCCATCTCGTTTTTAAGATTTTCATTTTCAACTTTAACTCTTTTTATTTGTTCAAGTAATTTTTCAGCCCCTTCCTCAATTTCATCTTTATCTCTTAAGATTTTTCTTAATTTTATGATCTGATCATCCTTTTGTTCTAATTCCTGTTTTTGACTCTTTGTTAATTTAGTTAATTCTCTTGTTTTTGTTGTTAAATTTGCATTATATTCATTAAGATCTGCCATTTGTAAACTCCAATTTTCTAATTTATTGTATAACTCAGATACTTCATTTTTTAATGCTTGAACGTTTCTAAGGTGTTCCGATCTATCAGATACTAACATAGAGACTTTTTGAGCAAGATCATCTATTCTTTCTTTTTTTCCAACTATCTCCTGCTCCAGTTCCTGTCGTTCCTGCCAATATGCATCTAATTCTCCTTTATTTAATAATTCATAGCATTTTGCAAATAGATTTTTGAAGTCTTTTTCCTTTCTTTTAGGCAGCAATTCAAAAGCAATTCTTCTAACTTGGCCTTCAAAATTTCTAGGGAGTATATCCTCGTCAGAAAGAAAGACGGTAATAACATGATCTCCTTTCCCTATAAAGTGTTTTGAGGAATGACCAGTAAAGAAACTTGCTACACTAAGATCCCGTTTTATTTGCATTTCAAGATAATTAGGACCTGTCCTTACACTTTTATGTTCATCGAAGACAGTTGCCAGCATTGAATCTGTAACACCTAATTCGTCACTAATATTTTGTGGATATTGAGCATTTATGGTCGGTTCTGATTTTTTATCTAGATTTAAAATCACAATTCCTTTCAATATTTTATCCCTGATGGTTTTTAATTATTAAGTTTCTTGCTCATTTATCTATTGATTAATAATATGTTAATCAATTTTAATTGTTTTATCTTTTTATCATAGTTGAGATCTTTTCTGACATATGATAAGTAATATTAAAGAATGAAATTACTAACGTATAATAAAAATTTAATGAAATTTAAGTTTAAATAAGAAGAGATTTTATGTATAAATCTGCGCCAACATTTCTGATGTTTTATTAAGATCCATGGATAAATAATTTTGTTTAAATACTGATGCAAAGAATGCACGATCTTCGGGATTAAAATATTTGTAACCAAATTTTTTCCAAGCTATCTTAGGCTGTAAAGGAGCAAATAAAGAGATTTTATCTCTCACTAAATTCATGAATAATAGATTCATTTCTTGTTTTTTACTATTAGATATTGTAGTCATTAAAATATCCTCACTTAAGGTATCCCATGAATCTTTAAATTGCAAACAGAAATTTTTAATATCAATCTTGTTCTCAACAATTAATTTTGCCAGAGCTCTAATTGATATATCATATGTACTCATATTATTTTGTTTAAATAAGGGATTAGAGACCATTAAGCTTGGTAAGGATTTACTATCCTTTGAAAGTTGAGGGAGGTTATATTCAGGTAAAACTCTTAACTGGTTTAAGCCAAGAATATTTCTAACATCTTGAAGAGTTCCACCAGTGTCAAAGAATTGTTTATTAATAACGTATATCATAAGTTTTTCAGCATGCACATCTCCAAAATAAGGAAAATCAGAAGCAAAAAGGAGATATTCTGACCATGTTCGATTATTTACTCTTTCTTTACGATTTGATTGAAACCATCTTCGAAAACTTTCAAAAAAGTTGCCAGCACCTGCACCATGCAACATTGAGAGATCTCCATACGTATTTGGCTGAACTATGGTATTATACACCTCATAATCATCAATATTCCCTTGAGCAAAATGAGCAATAATTACTTTAAAATGAGGTAATAAATCAGGATAATTAGATTGAATTACATTTCTTGCAGACCTTATTAATTTTCCTATTTCTAAAATTGAACCTCTTCCTCTAGTATCAAAGATAACTGGCATAGAGTATGATGCCGCTTCAACAAGAACATTAATTACTTTTTCAGAAGTTATTTTATCAATATATCCTTCTGAGCGGGGATGTAATTTTAAACCTCGAAGTCCTAAAACTTCTCTTACATATTTCACTTCATTAACCGCTTTTTGTCCTTCCATTGGATCACAGCGACCATATCCAACTAATTTCATTGAGAAAGGAAAACGGGTTGTAAAACGTGAAACATTTATATTACTTGCTCGATATAACGCTTCAGGATGTTTTCCTCTGAAGACATCTTGGAAAGGAAAAACTACGCCCTGATCTATAAAAGCATAAAATTTAGATTTTTCTTTTAAATCAGAATGTCTTTTTCCTATCTTTTGTAGGGCACTATATAAATTATCAGTAAATGGATATGGGGTAAAAGACCAAGATAATTTTGTAAATTTTCCATTTATAGTTGTAGTAAATGATTGCTCTCCAGTTTTTTCCCAATCTGCTTTAATTCTTCCTTGAACATTGCCCCAGAAATCAAAGGTACCACCTGGAGAAGAAGGGTTCATGTTTGTGGCGCCATCTACATCCTGACCTAAGTGTGAATGGGCGTCAACTACAAATATTTGCTCTACTCTTTTTTTCCCATCTTGCTCTATCGTTGCTGTAAGCATTGTTTTAACTCAAAATACTTTTTTATTTATTTTAATCTCGCATTTCTTTTGGAAGAGTCAAAACCCCCGTGAGCGGATTATTTAAAGGATCTTGACAATATTGAATAGTAAAATAGATTAAATCATATAAGATATTCGGATTTTCACCATTTTTTAACTTATAATCATACAACGAAAGTTGATACTCTGCTTCCGTAATTGGAGGCTCAGCATAACTTACACTTCCAAAAACAGATTGCAGCAATGGTTTCAGAAAAGGAGAATAGAGAAAACCAAGCTCTTTTAGCTCGTCTTTTAAGTAGAAAAACATTCTCTGAACAGCTTGCATCATATATCTTATAGGTTGATTTGCAGGACCTAAATATTGCTCTGCAAACTCACGATCATATTTAGCAAGATGTTCTCGTGTAAGATTTTGAGGTCGAAATAGAGCTATTAACCCTCTTTCTATGGCTGCTTTTCTATTGTATGCTATTGTTGCACTCCCTGCATCGGGCACCCACACTCCTTTTTTTAGAAGTTTTCTTGCTTTATAACACATAGCTTGTATTAAAAGTGCTACACCAATTCTACGACAGATTGAGATTTGTGCATCACTAATTCTAACCTCTATAGTTCCGAAATCTGTGGCGGGAAACACGTCTTGGAAGCGTCCATCTTCAAGACTTGCTTTCTGGACAGTCTGCAGAAAATAATTTATAGAATTCTCACTAAGATCAGTTAAATATGGAATATAATGTTGTGGATCATTCCCACTTAACATTGTGGTGTTATATTTTAATCTTAATGACCTTACACAATTAGGCGCAGTTATTCTGTTATTTATAATCTTAACTACATCGGTCGGTTTATTATTTAATATAGGTGAATTACATGTGAGAGCAATGATATGAGGTATAAAATTTCTAATCATACAATAAGCTTGAACTTTTTCTAATTCTGATTCAAAAGTACCGATGTGGCTATGATCTGCTTGAGATACTCCTCGCATATATTCACGAGTTGCAGGATTTATAGCAGAAGCGATAATATGAAGATCTTTTGGTAGAGTCGCTTTAGCTAACAGAAATAAGGTCGAAGCCCAATATGCCAGCTCCTCTACAAATTCTGCAGGCGGTGTAACCAATTCTAATATATATGTAATTGCAGTGACATTTCCATCTCTAGCAAACGTATCAATATCCACGTAAGCGTCATTAGGTAATTGATATCGAATATCCATAGCATACCCCTTTTCAATGTCATCACGCCCCCAAGGTCTAGCTAAGACTTTTTGCCTAATGTAATCTGGAACGGGGAGGAAATCAGATCTTCCTTCATATAGAATTTGATCCATTATTTTAATGGAATCTTTAACAATTTCTTTCATCCGAAAAACCATTTCATCTCCAGGGGGGTAATTTCCATTGTCATCAGCTATGATTAATTCCATTTCTATTCCGTGTGTGAAAGGTAAGGGGGTCCAGTATTCTACATCAGCAAGCATTTCTGGCCATGGTCGTTCATTAATATACACTTCTCTATAATCTGTACCTAAAAACAATTGATCATGAGATCTATCAATAGAATTCCCGAGCGTATACCATGCTCCAGCTCTGGCTTTACCTTTTTGAGCCTTTGTCTGTGCAAATATATCTCCTCCGCCTTTACTTTTCTTAGCTTTTTTCTGTTTCTTCTTTTTCTTATCTTTTGCCATAGAGGGGTGCCCTTTTGTTTTGTACTTACTTCTATTTTGACAATTTACGATTAAATTTTTACAATATATATAATAGAATTTCAATAAATACTTTTGTTCAATAAATTATTAGCTAAATTAGTGATTGAATAAAGGCTTTAAATGTATTATAATCATTAATGAATTCATAAGATAAAACTAAATTAATAACTCTGCATTTATTAGGAGGTAAAATCTGATTTAAGTTTTCAACAATCTTACCTCCCTTAAATAATGAATCATCTATTATCAGATTAACAAAATCTCCAAGTTTTTTTATTTTAGAATTGATATAATCAAATATATCTTGTTCAGATGATATAATTATAGTTGGTTTTCCTAAATAGGGAATAAAGTCTAAATTATATACAAATACTTGACTCGAGCTCCTTGCTAAATTGTCAAAAAACAGTTTTAAAGTATAATTTAAGACTCCTAATTCACTTTCGTTGTAATTCTCTTTTGAAGGGAGGATGTAATATGCAATTGATTTATTTAAGCTATATCTTAAGTCATTATACACTCTATCTAAAATCGGAAAGATACTAAAATCAAAGCTAAATAGAGAAAGTAATGCGACATTAAAATTGAAGTCCTTTGCTAAAATATTATTACTTACATTTCCACCAATAAGAGAGAAATTTTTCAAATTTTCGTTAACTGTTGATGCATAAGTATTTAATATAAAATATTGAGAAGAAATGAGCGTAGATTCTACTTTAGTTCTAATCTCATCCACCATCTCATAAATTACATTAAATAAATCCATAGCAACTTTTTCTTTAAGTTCTTGTGATGGTATTGCTTCAATAATAGTATCTGCTGTTTGAGGACTATTAATTTCTGCCAAAACCCAAATCGCATCCTTAAGAAACTCATAAGATTTATTCTTTATTTTTTTATTATTAGAATTAAGTACTATAGATTTCGCAAGTATGGAGATAATTTGGTTTAAATTATTAACAATTTCTAATTTTTTGTTTGTTTCATAGAGTTTTTTAGAGATAAAGAAAAGCAATTTAGCTTTTAATAACTCATCGCCAACAAAATTAGAAATACTGGTGGCTTGTGAAATATCAGTATCTATTCGATCAAATGCTAGATAATGGAGTAATGTTTGCTTAAGATTTATATCACTTATACCTTGGACCATTTGAAAAGTATAGTCAAAATTAATCGATGCATATGCTCTAATTATGTTATAATAGAAGTTCATTTTTTCAGTATCGTCTGGAATTTCCAAAGCGAACTCCAATGCTTTCTGGGGATTATTATTTGCTAGATATCCTTTTGCTAATTGCTGAATCATACTTTCAATTTCTTGATTAGAACGTTCTGGACTTCTTTTTATTGAGCTATATTGTTTTTCTAATTGTTTTAACTCATTTTTATCCATAGAAATAAAAAATTCATTCGGATTCAATTTCTCAATAGTTTTGGAGAGATTATATTCTTTTTTTCCTAAAATCTGTTTTATTTTACTTGTAGATGCAACATCTCTTACTTTTTGTACTTTAACCGTGTATTGAACGATTTTTAACCAATTAGCATTAATAGTTAATTTTCCAAAACCATCAGCAGTAGGAGTTAATCTCAATTCTATATTTTTAGTTTCTCCAGGTCCAAATTCAACTTGTTCATTAAATTCGTCTGGTTTAACACTAATGTTTAAATTTTCTCCCTCAAAACTAAACTGATAATTTTCATTTTTGCTTGAATTGTTTATTACTTGGATTGATACAACATTGGCCACATTGGGAATTATAAGATTTTGAGGAAACTGTGTAATATTCAAAGAAATAACGCTACTAGCATTTGACATATTTAACGATTTATTTTTTTATTCTTTTTTACTATGTTAATCGAAAATATCGCATACTTTTTTAGGTTTAAGTATTATTACCATGACATTTCAGTGAGCTTGAGTAATTTCAAAAAAGTAGTTTAAAACAAGAACTCAATATCCTTATTAGATAATAAAAAGATTTTATTCCCCCTTTCGCCTAACTCTTTTAATATAGTCTTTTAGATCTTCAATAAGCATTTCTCTACTATAATCCGGCCAATAATCAGATCGAAATTTAAATTCCGCATAGGACGCATCCCACAATAAAAATCCTGAAATTCTAGCACCGTCTTTCATCCCAGTTCTGATTATATAATCTAATTCTGGAAAATTATTAGTATAGAGATAGTTTTTAATTAATTCTCGATCAATATCATCTTCATTAACATTATCCTTAATAATCTTTTTTACAGCATCTACGATTTCTTCTTGTCCGTCATACATAATACATACATTCAAAAATGCATGGTCATGGTCCTTAGTAAATTCATTTAACTTTTTAATTTTTTCCTGAACACCGTTAGGTAATACAGATAATCTTCCAATAACATTTATTTTTATTTTCTCTTCTCTTATTATTGATTCTTTTATAACAGTATCGACAGCTTTTAACATAATCTTATAGATGTACTTTAATTCTTCAGGGCTCCTCTTTCTAGCATTTTCAAGTGAGAGGACATATATTGTTAGATATCGAATCCCGGCATCAAAAAAATCAAATAATCTCTCTCTTAAAGTTCTATATCCTACTAGATGGCCTAAATGAGTAGCCATGTTATTTTTTCTTGCCCAACGGCGATTCCCATCGAGAATTAAGCCAATATGTTTAGGTAATTTATCCCTATCTACATTTTTTAATTCTTCCAAAATTTTTACCTAAATTTGCAAATTACTACAAATAAGAATATGAATAATCAATATATAATTTTATGATATACTAATCATATCTGATAATCATCAATTCTATGATTTTGATCAAGCATTTTTGTAAAGATTTTGGATTCACTATATATAATAATATGAACTGTTGATATTCTTAAGAGTCTGAGAAAAAAAAGAAAAGGTATTTAACGGTAGGTTCTTTAAAAATTTTAATAAAACAAACGTTTAAATAAAAATTCATTATAATAAATTTTGATTTTATTTAGAATTTCAAAGCATTATACATAAAAACGGGCAATTACGGTAATGATAAGTGATGATCATTTATTTGGAAACATAGGGATTGATAGTGCTTCTTTCGCAGCTCCAAGATCTTATTTGAAATTAGCAGAACTAGCACTGAAAAGAAAAGTAGATCCTGCTAAATATAGTAAAGGGCTTCTATCTAAAGAAATACGAATCCCTGAAGTGGATGAAGATATTATCTCTCTTGGATTAAAAGCAGGGTATAATGCTTTACAGAGGGGAAAAATTCCTCCTAAGAGTATTGACGCATTATTCGTAGGAACGGAGACCGAAGTATATGCAGCGAAGAGTATCTCAAATATCTTCGCTGAAATGTTAGAGATTTCCTCCAACGCGTTAACTCAAGATATTTATAACGCTTGCGCTGGTGGTACACTAGCAATTCTTAATGCAATTGCCCTTATTGAAAAAGAAATTATAAGCAAAGCTCTTATTATAAGTGCAGATATCTCATCATATCAATTAGGTTCTCCAGGTGAGCCAACACAGGGTTCAGGAGCAATTGGACTTGTAATATCGAAAAATCCACGAATCGCTACATTTAGTGAGAAATTCGGAAAAGTCTCTGGAAATGTAAATGACTTTTTTAGACCTGCGAATGACAAAAATGCGAGAGCTTTTGGTAGATATTCTCAAGATACATATCTTGACTTTCAATTAAAGGCTTACGATGATCTAATTAGCAATATTGGGGATTTTCATGCTGATTTTTACTCGTTTCACGCTCCATATTCTAAGTTACCATTAAAATGTATGCAACAAATTATATTGAAACGTTGGATAAAACATATTAGTGATTTACCAAGTTTTGAACGACATAAATTTAGGTCATCAATTCTGAAAAAAATTGATTCATTCTTACATGATGTTACCGTCCTTCCAGAATATATTTATTTAAAACTTAATGAAAGTGGATTTTCTTCAACAGCTTTAGAAAGATTTTCAAATTGGTTGAACACCAATGTAAAAGCGAAAGTATTACCTCAATTACGAGTTCCTTTGCATTTTGGAAACATGTACAATGCTAGTGTTTGGGCTCAGATCGTTTTCCTTCTCGAAAATCATGCTCACGTAAATGATATAATTTATTTTGGTTCGTATGGTTCAGGAGCTACATGTATTTCTGGTCTTTTAAAAGTCCAGGATCGGTTTAAAGAAATTGTTCAAAAGGGACCAAAAATAAATGACTATATTCACTTAAAGAAAAAGAAAAGCGTTTTAGAATATGAATTAATAAAAAATGGTGACGTTAAACCAATAATCTTACTAGGAAGGATTACTGAACACAAACAAAACAAAAATAGAGGTTTTACACTTCACTTTTGTGATGAGGGATGTATTATTCCAAATATTGAGGGATTAGACCGCTGTCCTAAAGGTCACTCAGGATTTCATAAAAGATTTTTCCCTCTATTTGCTGTATTGGCATCTGAACCAGTTGCTCATAATGAATTTAATGATCTTAGTTATTTAAATAAAGGCTATGTAAGAGTGGCTGGTCATGTTAACAAAGGTAATTCCTTGGAATATGAAGTAAGAAGAGTCGAAAATGAAAATGAAGAAAACATAAACGCAAAAGGATTATTAAACTGGATTCCCATTTACATACCTATTCCTGTTCACCACATATATTGACTCAAATTCCTATATTGGTTAATTATTACATCGATAAGCATAAATCTCCCTTTGCAAAAAGATTGCGAAAAGATTTAGTAAAATTTATTAGTTTTTAAATTGGTGAAATGGTAATGAAGGAATTTCGTTCAGATATTTCTGGGTTTTACAAGTTATCAATGGATGAGCGTATAAAATTATTATCTAATTTAGTTAATCTAGATCCAGAGGAAGTAAAAATATTAAAGGATTTAGGCTATTTCACTCCTGCTCAGATTGATACTTTAATTGAAAATGTGATAGGAAGTTATCAATTACCATTTGGTCTTGCTTTTAATTTTAAAATAAATGATAGAGATTATATTATCCCTATGGTTATAGAAGAACCTTCTGTGGTTGCAGCTGCCTCAAATGCAGCGAAGATGGCCCGAAAACATGGTGGATTTCACTCAGAAGAAGTAAAATCAATTATGATTTCTCAGATTCAATTAACAAAATTAAATGATATTGAAATAGCTAAAAAAACTCTAGAAAAGAATAAAAAAATCCTATTAAAGATAGCTAATGAGCAGGATCCAGTATTAAATAAGTTAGGTGGGGGAGCTCAGGATATAGAGATAAGAGAAATTAATACTAATAAGGGGAAGATGATTATTCTCCATTTATTAGTAAATGTTCTAGATGCAATGGGAGCAAATGTAGTAAATACTATGGCTGAAGCTATTAGTCCTTATATAGAAGAAGTCTGTGGAGGAAAGATTTATCTCCGAATTGTATCCAATTTAGCTATTCATCGCTTAGCTAGAAGTAGAGCCACTTTTGATAAAGAACTGCTAGGTGGAAAAGAAATTGTTGAAGGGATTTTAAATGCATATGAATTTGCTCTAGCAGATCCTTATAGAGCAACTACGCATAATAAAGGTATAATGAATGGTATCGTCGCATTAAGTTTAGCAACTGGGAATGATACACGAGCAGTTGAGGCAGGGGCTCATGCTTATGCTTCTTTAAAAGGAAGATATTCTCCATTAACAAAATTCAAAGTCGATTCAGTAGGAAATTTAGTTGGAGAAATAGAAATACCTTTAGCTCTAGGAATTATTGGTGGTATGACGAAAATCCATCCAATGGCTCGAATAGCTTTAAAAATCTTAAATGTGAGGAGCGCTGAAGAACTTTCACAAATCGCAGCTGCTTTAGGACTTGCCCAGAATGTTGCTGCTTTAAGGGCCTTAGCTTCTGAAGGTATTCAAGAAGGTCATATGGCTCTACATTCTCGGAATATTGCTAAAATTGCTGGCATCCCGGACGATTTAATTGAAAAAGTTGCCAGAAAATTAGTAGAAGATAAAAAAATTAGAGTAGATTATGCTAAAGAAATTTTAAAAAAAATAGAAGATGGTGAAAACCTTTAGATTTATAAAATGTGTTTCTATAACTCTTCTAAGAGAAATCACTGATGTTGATAATTTTATTATGATAAAAAAGTTTAAAAGATGAATTTTATGGGCTTTAGAGAATATTTAAAAAAACTTGATGAAGATGGACGTCTACGAAAAGTAGATGTTGAAGTTTCAAAGAAATTGGAGATTTCTGGAATTCTAAAAGAGATGGAACCAACTCCAGTAATGTTCAATAATGTTAAAGAATCTGAATTTCGGGTAGTTGGCAATATGATCTGTACTAAGAATGTAATTGCGTCATATTTTGGTGTTTCTCCTGCTGATCTCATACCAATGCTTTCTAAAGCAATATCAGAATACTCAGAACCAGAGGTTATATCAAAAGCTCCTTGTCAAGAAGTAATCGAATCAAGTGTAGATTTAGATAAATTACCAATTTTGTTCCATTGCGAAAAAGACGGAGGAAATTACATTAGCTCTGCAGTCGTTATAACAAGAGACCCTGATTATGGACAAAATATGGATTTTCATAGAGCAATGCAGTTTTCTAAAGATAAACTTTCCACTCGAATAGTAAGAGGTCGACATTTTCATACATTTCTAGAAAAAAATGGTGAATTAGAGGTTGCCTTTTGTATTGGTAATACTCCCAACATTCTGATTGCAGGGGCCACCTCTGTAGACATTGGAGTTGATGAATTATATATTGCTAATGCATTAGAACCTATCAATATTGTAAAAGCGAATTCAGTTGATCTTTTAATTCCGGCAGAAGCTGAATTTGTCTTAGAAGGACGTGTTTACTTGGAAGAAAAACATTCTGAAGGTCCTTTTGTTGATCTTACTGAGACATATGACATAGTTAGAGAAGAACCTGTTTTTGAAGTTAAGAAAATTACGCATAGAAAGGATGCAATTTGGCAAGCCTTATTACCAGGGGCACTTGAACATAAAATATTAATGGGAATGCCTCGTGAACCTACCATTTTTAATGAGGTAAATAAGGCAGGTGTTAAGTGCTTAGATGTGAATGTTAATCCTGGTGGATGTTCTTGGTTACATGCAATTGTCCAAATTGATAAAAAATCCGAAGAAGATGGCAAAATGGCAATAGAAGGTGCTTTTACAGGCCATACAAGTTGTAAACATGTATTTATTGTAGATAAAGACATAAATATTTATGATCCTCTTTCGGTAGAATGGGCAATGGCAACTCGCTTTCAAGGAGATGTTAGAATGGTCATTAAAGATAAAGAACCTGGAAGTAGTTTAGATCCAAGTGCTGAGCTTGGTACAAAAATGACGACAAAAATAGGTTTTGATTTGACTAAACCACTAGTAGCCAAAGGGAAGAGTTTTGATATAGCAGAATTTCCAAAAGTGGATATTAACAAATATTTTTAATGTTTGAAGTTGATGAAAATGAAATTAACTCAAGAAGAGCAAGATATGCTAGATGGCAAATTTGGAAAAGCCGCCATGAAATCTATGGAAATCTTAACCACATTAGGTGAAATATTTGATGCTGAATATATGGTTGAGGTTCATGGTGTTCAGATAGCAGGGGTTTCTTACGATAATCTTGGTGAAGCGGGACTGGATTTTCTAAGTGAAATGGCAGAAGATGGAAAGGTTAGAGTATTAACTACTTTAAATCCCGCAGGAATGGATCGCGAAAATTGGCAAGTATTAGGAATCGATGAAGAGTTTGCTAAAAATCAGAATCGTGCAATAGATGCTTTTGCTAAAATGGGTATAATTACAACATGTTCTTGTACACCATATTTAATTGGAAATGCACCTCATTATGGACAACATATTGCTTGGGCTGAAAGCAGTGCTGTTTGTTATTCTAACTCAGTTATTGGAGCCCGGACTAATCGTGAAGGAGGACCAAGCGCATTAGCAGCGGCTTTAACTGGAAAAACTCCTAAATACGGTTATCATTTGGATGAAAATCGTCATGGTCAAATCCTATTTAAGATAAATGCTCCGGTTAAAGGTACTGACGAATTTGGCGTATTGGGAAAAATAATTGGAGATAAATTAGTTAAATTAGGAAAAAAAATACCTTATATCACGGGAATTCCTTCCGCTACTGTTGAAGAACTCAAGTCATTTTGTGCTTCCGTTGCTACTTATGGTGGAACAGCATTATTCCACATGGAAGAAATAACTCCAGAATATAATAAATACCCTAAACCAAGTAAAATTGTATTTGAAATTAATCAAGATGACTTAGATATAACTCGTGCTGAACTAACTGATGAAGATCTTGAAATAGATTTTGTAAGTATTGGTTGTCCTCACGCTTCAATTCACGAAATTGCGAAAATAACAAGTTTATTAAAAGGAAAAACAGTAAAAAAGGAATTTTGGATAACAACTGCTCGACCTACAAAAAAAATCGCTGATGAGGCTGGTTATTCTAAAATTATTGAAGAAGCTGGAGCAAAGTTTGCAGCGGATACTTGCTGTGTTGTAGCCCCAATTAAAGAACGCTTCAAGGGAATAATGGTGGATTCTGCAAAGGCATGTTATTATGGTCGTGCAAAGAATAAATTTAAAGTAAAAATTGGATCAATTGAAAAATGTGTCGAAGAGGCGACAAAATGAAATTAGAAGGTAGAAAAATATATAAAGGAACTGCTGAAGCAGAGGCGATTGTAACTAAAGATGCTATTTCGTTTTATGGGGGTGTTGATCCTGATACTGGCAAAGTTGTTGAGGTTGGACATGAACTTGAAGGTCAATCAATAACGGGAAAAGTTCTAGTATTTCCAACTGGTAAAGGTTCAACAGTTGGATCATACACAATGTATAGAATGAAGAAAAACAATACTGCTCCAGTAGCAATTGTAAACAAGCAAATTGACACAATCGTAGCAGTAGGATGTATAATTAGTGAAATTCCTTGTGTAGATAAAATTGATATTAATAATATTCATACTGGACAAAATGTAATTGTTAATGGTTCTGAAGGGATCGTAGAGGTGAAATAAATGGGATCTGGTAAGGGATATGGAAAGACAATATTATTCGGAGAACATTTTGTGGTGTATGGATTACCAGCAATCGCATCGGCCTTGGGATCCTATACAATCGCCAATGTTAAAGTCGTTCTTGGTAAAGGTTGGACAGTCGACGATCAGAGACCTGCTACTCCTGGCTATAAAAAAAAGAAATATAACGAGGCATTACAATCAATTACAAATATAATTGAACACCTAAAGGTGGATATAGAAAGTCAGAAGCTTGAAATAACCTTTTCCGGAGATTTAATTGCTGCAAGCGGGGTAGGTGCTTCAGCTGCTCAATGTACATCACTTGCTCGTGCTTTGAATGATAGTTTTAAGCTAGATTTAGATGATGAAAAGATTAATGAAGCGGCGTATGAAGGAGAGAAAGCTTATCATGGAACACCTTCTGGTATCGATAATACTGCTTCGACTTATGGTGGATTAATTTGGTTTGTTAAAAATTTAAGTGGTGAGAAAAATACGATGGATCTTCTTCAATCACCAAAAAAGATGTTATTAGTAATTGCAAATTCGGGAATAACAGCTTCAACAACAGAAGTAGTTGCTGATGTTAGACGATTAAAAGAAGAAAATCCAAAAAAGTTTGATAAAATATTTAGTAAATATAAAAATTTAGCAGAGGAAGCAAAAAAAGCCTTACTTGACGGAGATATTCTAGTTATTGGTAATTTAATGAATCAAAATCACAAATTACTACAAGAGATCACGGTTTCTGGAGGGATAAATGATAAGTTAGTTAATTTGGCACTTAAAAACGGGGCAATAGGAGCTAAAATGACTGGAACTGGACGAGGTGGCTTAGTTATTGCTTTAGCTGAAAACGAAGAAATTCAAGAAAAAATAGCAAAGGCTATTGAAAAAGAAGGATATGATGCCTGGAGAACAATGATTGGATGAGTGGAATATAAAATTGAAGAGTAGTAATGAAATAATTCTCTTAAAATTAGGTGGAAGTTTATTAACTGATAAAAATAAACCTTTTTCTATTAGAGAAGATGTTGTAAGAAGTGTAATTCAGCAAATAATTGATGCTAATAAAAAAATTATATTGATTCATGGAGGAGGATCATTTGGTCATCCTCTTGCTAAAAAGTATAATATTTCTACGGGAATTGATTCATCTATCTTAAATCAAATTCTTGGACTTACTGAGACTCACCAATCAATGAATAAATTTAATTCCCGTATAATTAATTTGTTTTTAGAACAAAAATATCCCGCGTTATCAATTCAAGCTTCAAGTATTTTTATCAAAGATTCTCAGATTATTTCAACATACTCTATTGATATTATTGAAACTGCCTTAGATCTTAATATATTACCTATTTTGTATGGTGACATTATTCTTGATAAAAAAGGTTCATTTTCAATTATATCTGGAGATACGATAATTTTTGAGTTATGTGAAAATTTAAATAAGTACAGCGTCTCAAAAGTCATATTTACGGGGGAAACTGATGGATTATATATTCTAGATAATGATGAGAAAAGTATATTGGTTACAGAATGCAATTCCAACGAATTAGACAGCTTAAAATTAGCAGCACTAGGTCAAAAAATTGATGTTACTGGAGGTATTAGAGGAAAAATAAACGCTATAAAAGAGATATGTAAATATAATATTCCTGTGCAAATTATTAATGGATTAGAAAATGGAAATATACTTAAAGCCTTAAAAGGTCAAAAGATCAAATGCACAGAAATTAAACCTTCAAAACATGATGAAAATCAAAATATTAGTAATAGAAAGATAGAACATCTCAAAATACCTATCAAATATAATGTTCAACATTTCAAAAATTATTTTAAATATATTGAGTTAATTCATCATTCATTACCTGAAATTGATCTTAATGAGATTGACCTATCTGTGAATTTTTTTAATAAATTTGTATCTGCCCCAATCTGTATCGCCGCAATAACGGGAGGTCATCCTTTATCAAAAGATTTGAATGAGATCCTCGCAACTTCAGCTGAAAAAGAAAATATAATCATGAGCGTTGGAAGTCAACGTGCTGGACTAATTAATCCTGAGAATCAAGAATCATTTCAAATTGTAAGAAAAGTCGCTCCCAATATCCCTATTATAGGAAATATTGGCATTGGGCAAGTTGGAAGTCCAAATTTTAAACTAGAGGATTTCACAAAATGTATTGATATGATAAAAGCAGATGCTATGGCGATCCATTTTAATGCTTTACATGAATTAGTTCAGGATAAAGGAGATATATCTTTTAAACTATTTAAGAAAAATTTTAAAAAAATTCGTGAATCTACTAATGTTCCAATACTAGCAAAAGAGGTGGGATCAGGGTTCAATAAGGAACTTGCTAAATCACTAGATGATCTTGGTTTTAATGGATTTGATGTTGGAGGTGCAGGAGGCACCAGTTTTGCAGCTATTGAATCCTATCGAAATAAAGATAACATCAATAGATATAGTCGAAAATTAGCGGACGTTTTTAGAGAATGGGGTATCCCTACACCTGTTAGTATTCTAAATGTCAGAAATATATCAAAAAAACTAATAATTGCTACAGGAGGGTTAAGAACAGGTAAGGATATTGCAAAAAGTATTGTATTAGGTGCTGATATCGGAGGATTTGCTTTTAAATTTTTAAAATCTTCACTAATTGATCAGCAACAAGGATCTATATCTAATACAATAAAAGAAATAAGGACTCTTAAAAATGAATTAAAATCCTGTCTTTGGCTCTTAAATCTAAAAAACATTAATGCATTAAAGGGGAATAAAAATAAAAGAGTAATTACTGGAAAACTTTCTCAGTGGATAAATCAATAGGTTTACAGAATTATGCTTCTTAGTATTTAGCATCAAAAATTTTGCAAAGCTGAGTTTTTTTTTCTTATTATGTTCTCTTACTTCTTCACAGATTTGGAGAGCAATTTCTTCTGGAATTGGTTTAGATAAGTTACTCATTACCCCATCTTTTTATATCGCTTTCTATACCTATCTGGTCTAATAATCTTCCAACGGTATATTCAATTAAATCATCCACACTTTTAGGTTTGATGTAATAGGAAGGAACTGGTGGTGCTATTACAACTCCAAGTTTTGCTAATTTAAGCATGTTCTCAAGATGAATTGCACTTAGAGGACTTTCCCTCACTACAAGGATAAGTTTTCTTTTTTCTTTTATCATCACATCCGCGGCTCTAGTTATTAGGTTATCTGCATAACCGTTAGCAATAGCAGCCAATGTTTTCATCGAACATGGGACAATAACCATTGTATCAATCCTATACGACCCACTCGCAGGAGGTGCTGTTAGATCTTCAACATCATAGTTTTTATCAGCTAATTTTCGAATATCAGAGATATTGATATCTGTTTCAATATTAATTATTTCCTTAGCTATTTTTGAAATTATCAGTTCAGTCATAATCCTTTTTTTATTCAGGCTTTCTAGTAATTTAATGGCTATTTGGACGCCAGTAGCACCAGTAATTGCAATTAACACTAAAATTCATCACCATTGGTGTTTAAGGTTATATTATTTTAGTTGTGTGTAATTCTTTAATTATTTTTAGATCTTATCTATTTTCTTAAAATTCTAATAAATAACAATAAAAAAGTGATAAACGTATAATATGATAAAAAGTTAAATTGGGATGTTTCATTTAGATCATAAGATGTTAAAAATCAATAATATAATTTTAACTATTAAATCCTTTTTAATTAATTTTATATTCGTTTAATATAAAATCTGAAGGGGAAAAATAATTAGTGAAGACAATTTTGAAAATAAAGTTGTAATTGAAAAATTAGTAGAAAAAAACACTGATAATCATGATCTCTCATATAAAATTGTAAATATTGTTGGTACTGTGATCAATGAAATTGACGGAAAAATTGACCTAAATCGAATTATTCAAAATTTTTCTAATGTAGAATATTATCCAGATCGCTTTCCCGGGCTTATAATGAGAATTGAAAAACCACATGCCACATTATTAATATTTTCTTCCGGTAGAATGGTTATTACTGGTCTTAAAAAAATAACAGAAGCAGATATAGTTATTCAACAGACAATTGAAAACATGCAAAAATTTGGATTTAAAATAAAAAATCCAAAAATAACTATTCAAAATATAGTAGCAACTGGCGAACTCAACATAAATGTAGATTTAAATATGATGACTATCAAAATGGAGAATGTTATGTATGAACCTGAAGTTTTTCCAGGTTTAATTTATAGAATGCAAGATCCAAAAATAGTTTTTCTTATTTTCTCAACAGGAAAAATAGTGTGTTTAGGTGCTAAGATAAAGGAAACAATTAAAGAAGCTATTTTGAATTTAAATAAACAACTTCGTGAATTTGGAGTTGCTAAAAAGAATTTAAATTATGTTGATTATAAAGATATTAACCTTTTCTAATTCTTTTTATTTTTCTCTGATTTATTTTTTCAATTAATTTATTAACATGCTTAAAAAATTCTTTTTCAGTTACTTCATAAGCATCCGGTGAATGTCTAAAAAGTTTACTTAAATAACTAAGATCCTTTTTAAATTCTCCTGTATTCCAATTAAAAGCTAAGATATCCATTCCACCATCCTTAGTTGGAATAAATTTTACTGGTCTAATATCAAAAATCATATATAAGGGAATTTTTAACCCAGACATTCAAATTATCCCAGGCTATTCGATTATTCAGTAAACTAATATTAAAAAATAGATTTTTTTTTTAGAATTTTCTTTCTACGACAAAATTTAATAAGTTTTCATAAAATTCTAATTCTGACTTATGAATAACAAGTTTTAGTTTATCAAGTGCTATTTGAGCCTTTTTATAATAAGAATCTGCCAATTTTTTACTATAATTAATAACATCAGCTTTAAGAAACAATTCTTTTACTTCTTGAACATTATTATCAGTAATATTTGGATTTTCGATTAATTCATTTAGTCGAGCTTTTTCATTACTATCTAATTTATTGTATGCTTCTATCAATAAACACGTCCATTTTCCTTCTCTAATATCTCCATCTGTAGGTTTTCCTGTAATTTTTTCATCTCCAAATGTCCCTAAAATATCATCTATTATCTGAAATATAATTCCCAAATTGATCCCGTATGTAGAAAGATGTGATAAATATTTTTCATCAACTTTGGCATAATTAGCACCTATTAGGAGTGATTTTTCTATTAATGCTCCCGTCTTAAGTGAAATCATATTAATATAATCTGATATTGTAAGATTTTTTTGGTTTACCATATCTGTTTCAATCAACACTCCATTAGCTACTTCGATAAATGCTTGCTCATAATATTGGATTGCTCTTAGGTTTATATCTCGCTCAAATTCGTTGAATAAATAAACTTCCAGTCCCAAGAAAAAGGCGGAATCACCCCCAATTATCCCAATAGAATTTCCAAAATCTAATGCATTCATTTTTTTTAAATCGTATTTTTGATGATAATTTCGAAATCTGAAATGAAATGCGGGTTTTCCCCTTCTAAAATTATCCTTATCAATAATATCATCATGTATTAATGACGCATTATGAAGAAATTCTATTCCAACACTTGGAAATATAATCTTTTCATCAGCATTAGTAGTAAAAGCGTTATATGTAGCAATGCAGAGTAACGGACGTATTCTCTTACCTCCTGATAAAAAGTAGTCCTTCAATTCAGAATAATATTCTCTTAAAAATTGATTTGATATATTATTTAATTTTTTATCATAAATTGATTTTATTACATCATTAATCTTAGTTATGTACCCTTTTGTGTATTCGGTAAATTTCATTAAAAATCACTTACTTAATTATAAGAATTCATTTTCCATCTATATTATACTGTAATGGTTTTTTTTAAATAAAAGTAAATTCAGATATTCAATATTCTTAACTATTATAAAGTTTCTTAATTGCCATTGATTTTGAGAGGTCCTATTTTTGATTTTGGTAGAATAATTAGTGTTAAATATAACAACGACGAAAATTAAAATCAATTAAAAATCTAAATTGAAAAACATCATGTCAATACTAAAAAATTTAAAATCAGACAAAAAAAAATTAGGACTGTTAGTAAGTATCATAATAATACTTATTGGCGTTATACCACTTATAATTTTCATATATATTCCTGATTTAGAAAATCCTTACAAAACTGAACCATTAACGCTTACTTCTGAGGATGGAACTAGACTTAATGCTTTAAAATACACTCCAAAGGGGGAGAAGAATCATGGGGGCATAGTTGTGGGCCATGGCTACTGCGGTAACGTTCAACATATGCAACCCTTAAGTATAGAGCTTGTAAAGCGTGGATTTACTGTAATTAACCTTGATTTTCGAGGGCATGGTGCTTCTGATGGTTTTCTCTTACGTAGCGAATTAATTAATGATGTTAAAGCAGCAGTTGATTATCTTGAATATAATGTCTCTTATGTTACCGAAATCGGGCTTGTTGGACATTCAATGGGTGGTGGAGCTGTATTAGCTTTTTCGAGGACATATCCAAGTAGAGTTAATGCAACAGTGGCAATCGGAGCTGTGCCCGATGAGCGTGAAGATATTTTAAATGTTTCTAATCTTTTACTGGCAATTGGACTGTTTGAACAGGGAGCAACAAGAGAGAATCTTCTTAATGCATTGAGGTTTTATAAAGGTCGGAGTAATGTGGCAATCGGTGAATTACTTGATGGAGATTTTATCGGGGGAAATAATACTATGGGTTTTATAAGCCCTTTTTCTGAACACATGTTTGAAGTAAAAGACGCCAATATTATCTATGAAACAGTGCAATAGTTCGAACAAGCTTTTAACGGAGCAAGAGCAAATGATATTGTGATAACCTCAACATACATCCAAATTTTTTCTTATATCTCTTTATTTGGAGTAGTAACCCTCAGCTTTATAGTCATAGTATATCTTAGCAATTATCTTTTTAAACGTAAAACTGTATATCCAGAAAAAGAAATATTGAAAGGAGCAGGAGATATTTCAATATATAAACTTATAGCGTATTATTCCATTCTTGTCGTTCTAGTCGAAATCGGATTTATGCTATTTTTACCTGGAGAATTTTTCTCAGGTATTATACCCCTATCGGGATTTGACGGAACATTGCCTTTAATTATTGGAGCTGCAATTGGAACGATCATTATATATTATTTTCTTATAATGCGACGAGAAGAAAACCATTCCATTAAGGACTTTTCTTTAAAAATTAAGGAGATGAGCTCAACAAATTCTAGAAATTCAATCATATATGGGATTCTCTCAGCTTTAATATTAATATATTCTATAGCAGCAGTCTGGCATTGGTCAGTCCAAAATACTTTACCATCAATAAGGGAGTATGGAACAATATTAGGGATAACACTTGTACTCTTTCCTTTTATATTAACTAAAGAATTCTATTTTAGGAATGTTCAAGGGAAATTAACTACTAAAAATAAATTTAAAGAGTATTTTACTATGGTAGGTATCGGAATTTTCATGGAAACCTTTCTTTTAGGCATAATTTTACTTATAAGTTGGCTCCGCTTAGCTAGTTTACCTGTGCCTACATTGTATCTATCAGTTTGGGTTGCATTTTTAATTATTCAACAATTCGCAGTAAATTGGGTTTATTTATGGTCAGGACGTAATATTTTAGGGTCTACTATCTTCTTATGCATTTTCTATGCATGGATCTCGGTTAGCTTTTTTCCATATGGATTTCTTTAACTAATTCTTTTTTTTTTTCTATATTTTTATATTATTAATTTTGTCAATTAATTTAAATTGGTTTGTCTCTTTAGCTTTTGCTAATTCTAATGATAATTCATAAACATGAGTAAAATGAGCAAAACCCCACGCAGGATGCTTGAAGTCTTTAATTGAATCCAATAATTTTTGTTTCCATATATCTTTTAATCACCTTAAGGAATTAAACTCAAGCTTAATTGTAGCAATAACATGCGGTTCCATTGTAATTATAAGTTCATTTTGGTAAAATTTATCAATTTCTGCCTTGATTTCATTTTTTGGTTTTACTTCTAAGAAATTTACAATTTCAGCATTGTTTATCGAAAGTTCCTTAAAAAAACTTAATTTTACCTTTTGTAAGAAGGGAGAGATATTAAAAACTCGAATAATTAAATAATCTCCGTTTTCTGATTTTTTTAAGGCGCTTAGAATGATATTCTTATTATCTATTTCAAGAAAACTTAATTCACTTGGTAAGTAAGAATCCCCTTTTTTATCTGGTAATTTATTTAAAGCAGATAATAAACCCATTCGTGATAACATTAATAAATCTGTGCTCCTTAGAGTGGATTTGAACATTAAAGGGAATAAAGGTTTTAAAGGACAATTAAATTCTTTTCCCTTAATATGGACCTTTGAATCAATCCAATGTTTCTGATAATCTTCTATAACTAATGATAATTCAAAAGTATAGTTCCCTATACATTGGGCACCAGGAGTTTTAAGACTTGGTCCAGCATCACTTCTTCTAGAATCTAAATTGGGTCTTGAAAGCCAACCAATACTCCGTAAAAGAGTTAAGGCTATCGTAATTGTGCCATCGTCATTCTTTATTGCTTCATACTCTGGTAATCCTCGATTTAGAATAGCAAAACATTTTGAATCATCATTTAATGCTATAAAATCCTTTTGGTGGTTTGTTTTTGAAGGTTTCTGTGCCCAATGCTTACCATTTGGTAAAATAACATTTCTAGAGACGATAAAAAAATGACCATCACAGAATACTTTATCTGATATAATGTTTGAGGGGAACAGTACTCTAATCCGGTGATCTTTACTCTTATTTTCCAAATCTATTTTAAAATCTATGCGATTAATCCCTTTATATAATGAAATATAAAGATTAATGACATTTTCAATAAGATCATTTTCTCTTTGTGAACGATCTGGTGATAATGACACTGGTAATTTCATGATCATTTTGATTTTTATTGATTTTTGAGAAGGACCATTTAAGAAAGGCATTAATTCTAAAATTTCAGCATCCTTGGTTGTATATTTTTTATCTACTTGTTTACGTGTCGGTCCTGAAAAATCATATTCATCTCCCCAGTCAGCTACATCCTCAAATTGGCATACATTTTCGAACTGTATCATTCTTTTTTTATTAAAGATATTGATTTGCCCATTATTTTTTACGTCAACCTTATAAAATTCATTCTCAATTGAATTTTCACCCAGAATAAAATCAGTTTCATTAATACTAATTTTTTTAGCTGCTTCTTCGAGAATTACATAATACACTTTATAACCACATGCAGGAACATCCGCTAAAAATGAGAATTGATAATTTATATCATTTTCTCTAGAAAATCTAGGTTCTCCTGGAAGAAAATAACCTTGATATTCAATTTCATTATTGTCTGAATCTATTAACTTAAAATCTTTAGGAAATTTTTTTTGTAGATTGTTTGCTTTTGAAATTCCATTGAAGATTACAATATCTTTGCGTTTCCATGGTAAGGGATTAAAGATTATTAAAGCAATTCTATTACTTTCTTGAAGTTTAAAATTAATTAAGTTAGAAAGATACATAAATGAGAGATTAAATACTTCAATTCCTATTTGCTCAGCCCAATCAAATCGTGTTTCCATTTCATTGTGAACTTGGTCAATACTACATCCACAGATTGAATCATGAGGATGATTTTTAATTAACCATTTTAACCCGCTGCGAATATAAGTATATGGGTAAGCAAATTTTCGATATTTATCAAGAACCAAAGTAACGGCTGAAATTGGCTCAGCATATTTTTCAAATAAATATTCTATTTTTGTATTTCTTTGTTTTATCCACATTCTAGCAGACAATACTCCAGATAGAATAGGTGAGTATTTACTACCTCTGAGTTCACCTTGAAAGGATCTTAATTTTGGCTTTACAGAAAGAACTTTATCAATGTAGTACTCAAAGTCATTTTGCTCTAACAATACATCAGGATTTAACTCATTCCATTGTTTAACTATTTCAGGAATTTCGGAGTATGCCTCTCGATGATCTGAACCATTATTAAGTAATACGATTGGTGTTGCAGTATATCGTTCTATATCAAGCGCTACCCTCTTTATCTTTTCCAGTGCTTTTTTATACTTTCCATCTTCTAATGAAGTATTTAAATATACTAAAGAACCATATCCTCTAATTAAATGAATGGCTAAAACTGAAGCTGCTTTTCCTGGAGATTCCCAAATAAATTCCATATTTAGATCATTCTCTTCAAATTCATTACCAAAACCTCTTTCAAATATAATTGAGGGAATCTCGAAACTGCTAATAATTTGGGGCAATTGTGCGATATGCCCAAATGGATCAGGAATATAGGCCGCATTCATTACCCTCCCAAATTTTTCGGCTATTTGATGACCGATTATTAAATTCCGTATCAACGATTCACCACTAATTAAAAATTCATCAGGCAATACATATATGGGGCCTATAGAGAGTCTTTTATCCCTTACATATTGTTTTAGTTCCTCTTTCCTTTCAGGCTTGACTTCTAAATAATCTTCTATAGGAATTGTCTGCCCATCCAGAGTGAAATTAGTATAGTTTGGATCAGTTCGCAATATGTTTATCAATTTATCCATCATTATTACAAGTTTAGCACGAAACTCTTGAAAAGTTAGGTACCATTCCCGATCCCAATGTGTGTGTGGGACTATAATTATGTTAGTTGCTTTCATAAATCATTCATTCTTCTCATATTTTTTCATAATCTAATACGGATTTACCGACAACGCTTTGATCTGATTTAGATCCTAATAATTCTAGAAGTGTGGGAACAATGTCAGTAGTTTTACAATAATTTAGTTCTATTTTAGGAATCCTTGGGGACCCTCCAATAATTAAAGGGACCGTCATTGATTTTTTTAGAGCAATATCATGAGAATACAGAGAAGAACCTTTAGTTTTTCCATGTTCATAATTAAAGCAATATTCTCCAACCGTAGATATTATTATATCACATGATCGAGGATTTTTAAAATGACGTGGCAGCTGGTCTATAATATTTATAAAATCAATTTGAGAAGTTGCACCAACCCACTCATCAATAGTATGGAATTTATTATCGAGAAGAGCAGCTGATTCTTCATATTTCACATAACTAAATAGATCTTCACTTTCAAATGAATATCTTGTTTTTTGGTTTTTACCTATTCCATAATATTCAATTCTACCTTTTAATAATTTGCCAGATTTATCATCTCTACGCTCAAGATAGATGATCCCTTTTTCAGGTGAATTATTGTCATCCCCATAATACATTAGTTTCACACCAGGAATTTCCGATAATGTTTTAAATAAATCCAATGAAGAGCTTCCAGTTCCACTTGGCTTAAAATTTTTCATTTGATTAATTGTAGGATGGTATTGCCACGTATCTCCCTTAAAGTTAAAGAATCCAACACCGCCTAAGTTAGCATCAAAATCTCCTGCCCCTATTTTAGGATCGTAAGGTCTCAAACCTTTTTCTTGGAAGAAAGGTTCAAGATCATAGACTTTTTGAGCTTTATAATTACCATGATCGGATGTAATACATATAGCTGTATCCTTATAAGTTTCAGTATCTTTAAGTGTTTTAATCAACGACCCAATATATTTATCACAATCAAGGACAAGATTTATATAGTCAGGATGATCAAATCCCCTTTCATGCATTAAATGGTCAGTATGTGGTATATATCCTACACTTATTTTTGGGATTTCCTTATCGGCAAAAATCTCTCCAGGATTATTATAAATATCTTCAATTCTTTTTAATATTAATTCCGCTTTAAATTCCTTTGAAGTAGTGAATGTAGAACCTCTATATAGAAAACTAGTAGCGCTTAAAAAATTTCCATCACCCGCTTGCTCAAAAATAGTCTTAACATTTGAACCAATATCCTTGTTGATTTTAAATAAATCACGTCGTTCGCTATAATTACGAATAAAAGGTGGTTTCTTTTTTTCTGAAGGAGGATCTGCACGATTAAGCCAATGATAACTAGGAACTCCACTTCCCTCTTTAGGATAATAGCCAGAATTGCAACCAGTTATGATATCAGCATAACAAGGTAGGGTGACACTTGGAAAGGAAGTAATACAACTTTCACATATTATGCCATGTTCAGCAATTTGAGTTATATTTGGAAGCTTTCCTTCCCTCATCAAATTAAATAAATGTTCTGCTCTAACATCATCAAGAATAATTAAGATTATCTTATTTACTTTAGCACTTTTACCCATAATATATCTAATCTTTGATAGTTATTTATATAAATTTTAATAAAATATTGATGTATAAGAATTTGAATCTTAAATTTTGAAATATAATTTTACTTTAATATCAATTTAATGTGTGACCCTTTGTTTGAAATTAATGAACCAATAGTCTATTATAAATCATCTGAAAAAATGGATGAACTCAAAGATAATTCGATTCAACTAATAATAACTTCTCCTCCTTATGGAAAAATTAAAGATTATGGTTCTGAAGAACAAATTGGATATTATGATTCTTTCGAAGAATATTTTCAACGATTGAAACAAGTTTGGAGTGAATGTTATCGTGTTCTTGAACCTACATGTAGAATGATAATTAATATTGGAGATCAATATCTAAGAACCTCTAAATTTGGAAGATATCATATTCTATCAATATCTAGTAAAATTGTAACTGATTGTTTAAGTATAGGATTTGATTTTTTAGGGGATATTATATGGCAAAAAATCAGTACAACTAATACTACTGGTGGTTGTTCTTTAATGGGTTCAATCTATTATCCTAGGAATGGTTTATTGACTTTTGATTATGAACATATACTTATTTTTAAAAAACACGCGGGAAAAGGAAGGAAAATTGATCTTAAAATTAAAGAATTATCTAAAATCTCTTTAAATGAGTGGAAAAAATGGTATGTTGGGCATTGGAGATTTCCAGGAATGATCCAGAAAGAACACATCGCAATGTTTCCTGAAGAACTACCTTATAGAATAATACGAATGTTTTCTTTCATAGGAGATAAAGTCTTGGATCCATTTGTTGGTTCAGGTACAACATTAAAAGTCGCAAAATCTCTATTTAGAAAAGGAATTGGTTATGAATTAAATGAAGACTTTAAAGAAACTATTAGAAACAAAATAAGAGAAACTAAGATTGGCTATTTTAAAGATTATCAATTTTTAATTTATAAGATTTTTAAAAAAGGTAAAGTCGAAGATATTAAAATTTCTTTTGAAAAACAGAAACAAAAAGGAATTATCATTTTAGAAAATCGTGAAAATGAAGTAATCATTTTGGATTATCTATTATTAGACAGGGAGAAACTCAATAAAGAATTTGTTTTAAGAGAATTTAAATCGAAATTTGAAGAAAATTCGATTCTTAATTATTTTAATGAGAAAGAAGGATGGAGTAATTTTAGGAACTATGTTATTGTTATTAATTCAGACTTTTCAAATGATAAGGTAATTATTGATCTCATCAGAACTTTTTTAACAGATTCTGAAATTTCTAAACCAATTCATTTTATATTTTTTGAAAAAATTATTTCAAAAGAATTTCAATTATCAATTTTATTTAAAAATCTAAAGACTACTATATCAACTTGAATTATAATCCATACTCGAGCATAGCATTCATCAAATAACTTCCCATCAAAGGATTTTTTATTTGAATCATCATATTGGATTTTATTTATTCACATTCTTTACCTTCTTGTATATTCAATTTTATAAATGCCTCCTCTTGTAAATTCCGTTGCTCTGATTTAACTGATCTATTTACTTGCCCTAAATATTTAATAGCATTAATTTTTCCGGTTTGTATGTTTTCTATTAACTCAGTTTTACCTTCTCCACCCGAAATTACCAGAGCGGTTTGAAATGAATGATTAGGTTCTAATGTCATGAATTTAATCTGTAAAGCTGATAAAATCTCTCCAGAACCTTCATACAATTTATTTGAAAGATTCAATTTTTCATTATTTATTTTGAAGTCCTTTGTTAAGCATGATTCGAAATTTGTTGATTTAGAAATGGGAGAAAAGCCCCCATGCAACCCTGTTTTGTCATATTGATAAATGATATCACTTTCTTTATCATATCCTGAAAAATCGTTATCAAATCCTTCTAGTCCATTAATATCGAAGTCAAATACAAAATACATTGAAAAATCGTTTAAATTGTAGTCTGAAATATTTTTTAGCGTAAAATATGTATTAATATAAGGTACTTTTGGACGGTTAAAGATATCTATATACAAGCGAACGAATTCTTTTTTATTTAATAAATGAGCCTTTAATTTTCCTTCTTTCATAAGTTTTTTCAGGTATTCTGTGATATTGAAATCAAGGGTAACTCTATGGATAACAGAACCCATACGGGTATTAACCATATTATAAACAGGAGTTGGTTCAACGTTTTTTAAAACAACAGGAATAGTACCTACTTTTTTTCCTTTTAATTTAAAGCTAAACCAAGGTCCTGAATATTCTTGTTCTGTTAAATATATTAGATATTTTTGTTTATATGTAATTTCTTTAATTGAGAAACCCATTATGTAGCCAGCTGCATTTCAAGTCGCATATATTTGATTAAAAAACACTTTAAGAATCTTGGTACTACCTCCATTAATTAATTTCAATATTAAAATTATCTATTATTTAAAAGAAATAGAGTAAATAAAAAGTTTGTTTCTTACAATTTATAGAGTTTCTATAACTCTATAAGCAACATATAAGAAAGCGTCATTAACACCAACTCCAGTTTTGGCAGAGGTAAGAATGTAATGGAAACCAAATTCTTTTGCAATAGTTCTTATGTCATCTTCACTAATAACTATTCCATCAACTAAATCGGATTTATTGCCAACTATTACAATTGGGATATCTTTAGGAATTTGTTTTTTGATATCATTAAACCAAAAATCAACACTTTTTAAATTATCTGGGCGAGTTCGATCTACAACAATAAATGCAGCGTTAGTACCACTATAAAATTTTTTTCGATACGGTGCCATTTGTTTAACCTGTCCACCGATGTCCCAAATGATGAAATTCATTTTTGTTTGCTCACTTATATTAACGATCTTTTTTGAAATTTGTACACCAATAGTAGAGATATAATCCTGTTCAAATTTATTCTCAACAAATCGTCTAATAAGAGATGTTTTACCAACTGCATAATCTCCAGTTAATATTAATTTATTTGAAAACTCTCCCTCCAATTTTGAAAGTTGTCCAACTCGAGTTTTAGACAATGCCTTTATTATCTCAGGAATTTGTGGAGACACATCTTCATTACCTTCTAAAATTAGTTCAATTTTACTTGTTACATGTTCAGAATAAACTTTTAATTCAACATCGGAAGTTGACGGGTCTGCAACTGTGGTTAGAATTGAATGTGGACCCATACTAGCAAATGCGAATTTTTTATCACCAGTAGTCGTAATATTAAAAAAATTTCCAAAAGATCCAAATTCGCTTTTAATTCTGTCAATATAGCTGTCAAGAATTGCCGAAATAACACCAATTACTGATTCATCAGCCGCTTGTTCTTTAAATTCTGAAGAAATAATAAATCCATTTCTATCACATATCGCTACCGCTAGTACCCCATCAATCTCATTCATGTAATTTACTAATATTGGTTTTAGAAGAGTTTCATCGGGTAGCTTTTCCATTTTTTCATCAGTTTTCATACTTGTTGATTATACAATTAAGAATATAATATTGTTAGATAATATAAAAATATCTATTTAGATATTACTAAAAGATGATTTAGACTACATCTCCATACTATAATATTTTTTATTTGATTTTTGTCCATTTTTTATACATGAAAGGATTTGTCTATTTAAAAGATGAAAAACAAGATATCTTAGAATATGAAGAAAATATAGCGAAGATATTAGACCGAGCAGTTAAATTATTTAGAAAAACAAAATTAAACGAATTAGCAGAAAAATGGGATAAAATATTAACAAACTATTACGCTAAGAAACAAAAAATATAAATTTAATTCAAATTATTCATAAAATCGAAAATATACTCTTGATTTACTGTTGGAATTTGATATAACTCAAATACTAGGAGATCAATTTTTTTTTGAATATTAAGATTTAAATTATTATTCATTTCAGTTGAATTAAGTAAAAGAGATACTTTTTCTCCTATTATTCTTGCTAAATTTCTTTCTTCATTTGTCTTAGGAATTTTGATTGGGAAATCTTTAATTTTTTCGATTAATATTCTTGGAAATAGTTTTTTGTATGAACCAAAAGATTTTATAAAATAATATGAGAGAAGTGTGGAGTTAATAATCCCTAAAACATACAAATGATTAAATTCAGCAGCATTTGAATTCAATATTTTCAAATTGTAAAAAGATTGGGAAGTAAGTGAAAAATTTTTATCATAAGTAGCAGAAATAAGATTATGTTCACTTAATTGCCTTATAATAATTCGGTTTTCGTAAATTTTTAAGTTCTTGTAGTTTATACCTTGTTTCTCAATGTCAATATATTTCAAATCTTTAATTTTGTATCGATTTATTGAATAAATGAAAGGTTTTAAGTTTCTCTCTTTTCCTCTTGTAAAATTTTCATAAATTATAGTTTCTATTAAATCTTCATTTAAAGAACTATTACATACATTACATTTTAATTCTTTTTTTGGTAATGGTAAATACTTTTGACATTTAGTACAAAAAATTACCTTACCTGCTTTTCCTAATTCAATACCTCTGCTTAAAAGAATAGTAAAATTTTCACTGTTTATTAAATCGCTCAACTTTGGAAAATTATTATTTAAATGGTCTAGGATGACAATATCCATAGAATTTAAATTTATCAAAAATTTATAATCCCATTTTTCAATTAATTTTTGAGTAATTTGATGTTTTTTTAGAAATCCATAATGAATTTGGATTATATTTCTTTCTCTATTTTCCTTTAATCTTTCTTTTTCCAGAATTAAAATAATATTTGAGACAATAACGTCATCAAATTTTGGACCAGTATGGTAAACCTCTTTAATCTTAGTAGAATTATAAATAAATTTCCTAATTGAAGATCGATTTGATAAAGCCAGAAGTGAATCTGGAACGATATACCCAAGGAATCCCTGATCTTTCAAAAATTTAATGCCAAGCTCAATAAAAATTTGATAATAATCATATTGACCATCTTTTGTATCAAAATCACTCGATTCAATTAATCTTCTCTGTTCTATTGGAATGTCTCTAATAAATAAATAAGGGGGATTTCCTACAACAAAGTTGAATGATTCTCTTTCATTGCAACTTAAAGTATTTGTATTGTTTATATTAAATTTAGGAAATTGAAAATTATCTTCATACTTTCTTATAATTTTAAAAATATCAAATAAAACGGATTGAATATTAAGTTGGCATAAAACACATGCAATAGGATTGATATCTATTCCGTAAATATTATCTTTCACTCCTTGAATTATTGATTTAGCTTCTTTCAGAGAAAATTCAGCAATTTCTTTTTTATTGTAAATTATTTTATAACGATCTATTAATCTTCGAATAGCCTGAATTAGAAAACTTCCTGAACCGCAACTTATATCAATTAGTTTCTTACGCTCAATGTCATCCTTATAATCATAACCTATTTTATTTAGAATATAATCCACAATTGAGAACGAAGTATAAAATTCACCCAAAGCCTTCCTTTCTTTATGATTTAATATCCTTTCATAAATATTTCCAAATAAATCAAGATTAAGAATATTAGATTTATAATTAATTGATTCCGAAGAACTTTGAATTAAATTTTGAGACTTTTCTATATTATCTATTATTTTTTTAAGAAAATCTTTATGGGATTGTTTATTTATCTCTTGTGAAATAAGTGTCTCTATTATATTATCCTTCTTTAAGTAGTCTATAAAGTTAAGCATCAATTATTCTAACATTGTTGAAGATTAATTTCACTGTTTTTATTTGCTTTTTAATAAATAAAAATTTTTACAAAAGAACATTAATAAATATATGGAAATAACAAAAAGAGAAATTTATAATTTTAAAGAACGTAAATTTCCAGAAAAAATTTGTTTTGAGCCAATAGGAATAATTCACTCTCCTTTTAAAACTTTTAAAGGCATTCCAATCCAATCATTGATGTCAGATATTAAAGGAAACATTGAAATATTTCCAAAATTTAAGCCTGCATTAAAAGATTTAGAAGGATTTTCGCACATTTTTTGTTTATATTATTTTGATATGGTAAAATTACCTGTTCCGCTTCAATTAAAACCATTTTTAAAAGATGAGATAAAAGGAATTTTTTCTATTCGAACTCCTTTTCGCCCCAATCCAATTGGATTATCGATATTGGAAATATTGAGAATAAAAGGAAATATCATACAAGTGAATTATATTGACATCCTAGATAAAACACCTGTATTAGATATAAAACCTTATGTCCCTCAATTTGATTCAATAAAAACAAGAAGAATAGGGTGGTTAAAAGGCTATATTAGAAAAAAAAAAAGTTAACAGAGATCAAATAATTAATAAAAATTTATAGGATTTGAATTTATAATCAAACCAACATTTATATATTATTATATTATATGAATCTTTATTATCTTAGGAGTTCATTAATTATATTTTAATATAAACCAATGATTGTAAGTATAACTTATATTATAATTTCAATTTCCATTTCTATTCCTGTAATTCTTTATGTTATTTTGCACAGAGGGATATATTTTAACCATTTTATTTTTTCTATAATGACTTTTGCATACTATTTCATTGATATTAGTTATATCATTTCATTCAATTTATCAACTGAACTTGTTTTTAATGAGAATGTAGCTCTTTATTTATGGAATCTCTCTATTATATTAATGATTTTTAAGCTGAGTATGATGAGTACAATTCACAGTTATATTTTACTGAAGAAAAGGACCAGAATTTTTATAGGTTTTCTTTATTCGTTATTAGGAGGAATAATAATTAGTTTATTATACTTAGAAAAGGTTTTTGAAATTAAAGAATCTGAATTTTATTCTAATTATATATTTCATAATATTGCATTTTTTGTTATTTTTATTATTTTCATTATCTTAGTAAGTATGTTAACTGTTTATATTGAAATAAAGGGTTATCCTAATATTAGTGATAAGAAATTAGCACAATTTTTTAATCGTCTCTCTATATTATTCTGTATTAATAATGGTCTTTATGCTATGTATTTAATTATTCAATATGTATTGATAAGGGTCTTATTTCTATCAGTTTATCTTATTTTTTCTTCTTATTTGCTTTTTATGATTATTAAAAAACCTGATTTATTTGTAGTAATTACTAATAAGATTTATGATTTTATCATTTTTCATAGATCAGGAATTCTTTTGTATTCTTTTGATTTTGAAGCCGATAAAGAGACAGAAGAATCTGTTCTAAAAGGGAGTATTCTAATTGGGATTAGTCATATTCTAAATAACATTATTGATAAGAAAGATAAACTAAGCGTGGTTAAAATGAAGGAGAAAGATATTATTCTCGAATATGATAGTGAATTTGGTTATGCACTTCTAATGGTGGCAAAACATAAAAATTATATAATTGAAAAATCAGTACAACAATTTATGTTAAAATTCAATGAAATCTTTAAGGAATCATTAATGAAAATAAAAGATTTTAGGCAATTAATAGATATTTCTGAGTTCAAGGATACAAAACTTATTATAAATGAGATATTCGCTCCTTATATAATTAAGAACTAATTTTAATTTTAAAGAAAAAATCTTATAAATGAATATTGTTTCTTCATTTAAAGAGAAATTTGGATTGTATTTAGAACTTAATTGAAATCTCAAATTGAATAATATATTAGGTATAATATCAGGCGATTTTCCATAATTATGAATTTAATTTTATTATTTTTTATAATGATTGGATACGTTTTCTCGTTATTTATGAGTACTTTTACCATTTATTATCTTATCCGGAATTACGATAAATATGGCACAAAGTTAATGGAAATATTAATTCTATTAACAATTGTTAATTTTGGAGTAATACATTCAACTCTATTTTTACTATCTGTTATTTTCTATATTTCTGAGCTAATTAACCTATTACTTTGGAAGATCTCTATAATATCTTACTTAATCATTCTAATTCAACTTTCCCTATTTTATAGTTTTATAAAAGATTACAAGAAGATCCCAATTTTTCCCTATTTGATTTTCACAATCATTTTTGGGTTACTTATCGGGAATATCCTTTCACCAGATTCAATTGTTATAGAAATTAATAATAATATAGTTGAATATTCATTTGGTTTTCTATTTGGATTGCATTTTATCATCTTTCAAATCAGCATGATGATATATTATTGTTATATTAATATTATAATATTTAATAGAGCAAGAAACAAAAGGATAAGCCTTTTTCTAAATATTTCAGCAATCTTCCTGTATATTCCTATTTTAATGTCAATCCTTTATATCTTTTTTGAATTAACAGTTTTTAGAAGCTTGTTTATATTTTTTGCATGGATTGGTTTCAATTTTGGTTGTTTTATTATAATTAAAGCACCCAAAACGTTTATGGTTGTTACTAATAAGATATTTTTTGTAAACATATATCATAAGTCAGGCGTTTTATTATACTCTTATAATTTTATGAATTCAGATAGCGAAGCTGATTCAAAAATATGGGGAAATATACTTATTGGATTAAATCATATACTCTCCGAGTTTACAGAGAAATCTAGCCAGATCGATGTGCTTCAAACTATAAATACAGATATAGTAGTTAATTATGATGATTTAGGATTTGCGGTTGTTGTTGCTACAAATCGCAAAAATGCCATATTAGAGAATGTTATAAATGATTTTACGAAAGAATTTAAAATCAAATATCATGATGAATTAACTGAAATCCAAGACTTAAATAAATTAATTAATATTTCAGATTTTAACGAAACTAGTAGACTTATTGAAAAATATTACCAGAATTATCTATAAAATTTAAATAGTTCTCTCTAATTTTGATTCTCTTTAATTCTTTCTCAAATTTAATATTTTTTATATTATTTATTTTTTATAAGAGAAATATATTAAAAATAGACTCCAAAAGACTTATATAAACTGCATATTAAAAATTTACAAGTATGTAATTCTTTTGAAAAAAAATGGTGAATATAAAGTGTCGCTAAAATATTGTCCTAAATGTGGGAATAAATTAGAAACAGATTCTCAATTTTGTGATACATGTGGAGCAGATTTAAAATCTAGGAAAGAAGTTTCAGAAGTTACTCCTGCTGTTAAGACTGAAGTTCCTCAAAAACAACCTGTTCAAACTGCTGAAAAAATTGTACCTTCAGATGTAGTATACGGAGATTTTTGGCCTAGATTTGGAGCTATTATTATTGATGGGATAATCATTAGTATAATAAGCTGGGTGATTTCATTTTTAATTTTCCTACCATACTACGTATATCATCCTTTTAGAATTGGAGAATGGTGGTATACCTTTCCTTTCGACTGGTTAATTGGTTTTTTATACTTCTGGCTCATGGAGACTTACAACGATGGTCAGACCTTAGGAAAATTAGCATTAAACCTAAGAACTGTGGATGAAAAAACTTTTGGACCAACAACAACAGGAAAATATGCTCTTAATAATCTTTTGAAAGGTGGTGGTTTTCTAATAATAGATTTTATAATTGGAATTATTAAGAATTCAGGTGAACCTGAAAAAAGATTAAGGATTATGCAAAATGCATCTGAGACTGTTGTAATATCTACAAAGTAATATCAATTATATATTTATAATTGTTTTAAAATTTCAAATTTCCTTTTTTTTACTAATCATTAATTCTTTTGTATCTAAAAGTTTATAAATATAAGTTTCTATGAACTATCTCAGAAAACACATTATATTGTGTTAAATTAAATTTAAAATTGTATAAAGATGGAACAATTAGGATCTCAAGATATAGAATGGCGTAATGATTGGCAGATTATTGTAAAAATCTTTGAGACTATAGATGAATTAAAATCCCAATTTAAAAAATTAGACGTTTCTTATTTGCGTGAAGTCCAGCAAAAAATTTTAATTCTCAACCTTGAAAAATATGCTTGGTCCTTACAGAACTATATAATCGAGAAATACTCAAGAGAATAAAAAAGTGGACAATAATTTCTAGTTTTTTATGTAATCCTTATAATTATTTCTATATAGAGTATATATTTAGATATGTAGTATTAATTATTTGCACTAATTTAGATAAAAGCCTTTGAATTTTATAATTTCTGTTATAATCTTATTTCAAGAAAAAGTTATGGTTGAAAAGATTAATGATTTAGCTATTCTGGTCATCATCTACTTTTTGTAAAAGTTCTGTTAAAACAACGTTATTGTAAGAGAATAGCATTCTTGGGATATAATTATCTGCCAAATATGGACCATCAGCGACTTCTTCTCTTAATGGAAAAAGCTGCTTTTCTTTAATAACAGATCCTAGATAATTCCTATCATATTCCCTGTATCCAAAAACTTTATTTTTAACTATTACCATTTTTCTTTCATATCCTTCAGGTACACCTGCTTTTTCTAACAATAGCAAAATTTTCTCTCGTGATAAAGATTTAAGCAGTTCAAGATCTTCCTCAGTTCCTTCGTAGGCAGGTCCCGTTTGCGCTTCTGCATAATCAATTTCTTTTTCTAATCCCATTATTACTTTGAAGCCTAGAGTTTCATTACCCTCATCTACAGCAGTTATTATAAATCCAATACCATATCTATCTCTAATTGTATGAGCAATTTTTGCAGCAATAAATTTCATTCTCGTTGTAGTATTACTCCCATGCCAAATCCATACACGGAAATGCTTTGGATCAACAAATAGCAATACAAAATCAGGATCTAACAATTCAACTAATTCAATATCTGGTTCAATTTCTAGTTCTTCAAATTCCCCTAATTGGTCATTAAATTGAAAAATTACCATTGGTTTTCTTATTTCCTCTGGGAGTTCCTCTTTTGGTTCCTTTCTTTCTTTTTCTTCTTCATTTTCTTCTGATGGTGGTTGTTTATCCGACATAATAGTATTAAATGATTGATTAATTTATTACATTACTATTTAGTTATAATAATTTAATATTATTTAGATTATTAAAATAAATTTCTTTATTATTACGCAAGTTTTAATTAGATTTTTAGTTAAAATAACAAGTGATGCGGGAAGGGAGATTCGAACTCCCGAACTCCTTCGAGACTGGATTCTGAGTCCAGCGCCTTTGACCAAACTTGGCAATTCCCGCAAAATATTTTAATACCTAAAATACTGTGATATAATAAAATAAATTTCAAAACTATAAATTAATTTACTATTTAGTACTCAAGTGTATCTTTATAATATGAACAATAAAGACATATTTAAATTCTAATTTTTCTTGATCAAGTAAATTTAAATATTAATGTGTGAAATTCAACATTAATAATTAGAAGAAGAAGTGAATTTAAGTTGAATTTGCCAAATAAGGTAAGGGAATTAATTAAGAAACTCCCTAAGGAGCATTCTGGCTTGAAAAAGTTAATTGAAAAAAATTATCAAAGAATAAACTTTGACAAATTGAAGACTTTTCGTAAAACACAAGTAGAGAATTTTTATAAGCAGGTTATTGAACAAATTCTTTATTCAAATCCAGAAGCTTTAGAATTGCTTAAAAATTTGATTGTGCTAAACACAGAAGTAGATACCAACATTGATAGAAAATGCATTGAAACCAGCTATAAATTGCCGAATATAGAGAAAGCTTTCGATGAATTATTGGATGTAGGAATAATAAAAATAAAAAAAGGCAAAAAAGAGATATACGAATTCTCATTTCAACAAATTCAAGGAGTTTTAGAAATCATGACAGATGAAAAATGTCATGAAAAAGCTATAAGTTATTATGAAAGAAAGAGAAAAAAATATGGAGAAAACCTTAATGATGATATTGAGCTTCTTTTTCATAAGGTAAAATTAAATCCAACGGAGGATTTGGTTAATGAATTTTTCGCAATCGTGAATTTAATAGAACAATTTGATTATAAATATAAAAGATTAATTGATGTCGCGGGAGAATTAATTATACTTGGAGATAAATATAAGGCACCAATTCTTATAGTGCTTGGAGATATGTTTTCTGTTATAGGAATGACTGAGAATGCGGAGAGAATATACAGAGATGCTTTAAATACTTATAAGAAATTGGCGAAACAATATTATAGAATATATTTACCATATGTTGCTGCAACTCAGAAAAACCTTGGGACTCTGTATATAGATTTAAAACGGTTTGAAGAGGCGGAAAAGATATATCTTGATGCTTTAAAGGTTTATAAAGAGTTAGAGAAACAATATTATGATGTTTATACTCCCGATCTTGACTTAACTCAAAGTGATCTTGTAGACATGTATATTGATGAAGATGAATCAAAAGATCAGGATAAGTCATACCTTGATGTCCTAAAAACTTACAGCAAGTTAGTAAATCAATATTATGATCTATATTTTCCTAATGAAACCGCAATTTCAAATTATTTTGGAAATGTTGGTGTTGATTTAAGTTTATTTGAGGATATAAAAGATGGAACCATTGATTCTATAGATAGTTATAAAGCTTTAGCTAAAGTGTGTTATGATATGTATTTAAATGACGTTGCTACAACTCAGAGTAATCTTGGAATCATATATAGCGAATTAACGGAATTTGAAAAGGCGGAACAGATGCACCTTGAAGCATTAAAAATTAAAAGAAAATTAGCTGAAAAAAATCCGGGTCAAGTTTTACCCAGTCTAACCCTTACATTAATAGACCTCGGAGATCTATATGCTAACTTAAATAAATTTGAAAAGGCAGAGCCAATGTACAATAAGGCGTTAAAAATCTCTAAACAATTAGCAGAACAAAATCCAGAAATATATTATCATAATGTTGCCATTATAAACAATTGCCTTGGAAATGTTTACGTTAGATTACAAAAATTTGAGGATGCAGAGACAATGTACCTTGGAGCATTAAAAATCTTTAAAATTTTTGCAAAAGAGGACTTCAAAACCTATTCAGACAATCTTGTTGAGGTGCAGAATAATCTTGGGAATTTGTATATGATCTTAAAAAATCTTGAAAAAGCTGAAAAATATCTTAATAAAGCATTAAAATGCGATCCTACGAATGTTGAGTTATTATTTAATATTGCTTGTCTTGAATCGCTAAGAAATAATCAAGTAAAAGCTTTGGAATTATTAACGAAAGTAATAGAGCTTGATAAAAAGTATATTGAGAGGGCATTATTAGATGATAGATTTGATAATATTAGAGACTCAAAAGAATTTAAAGAATTAATTGGTGAATAATTTATAATCTTAATTTCTAATCAAACATAAAATGAAAAACAAAACTCTATAATTCTATTATATTATTTTAATTCTAATTTATTGTGACAGTAAGGACAATGAAGTGGTAATTCTTCTTCGCAGGATTCCAGTTCTTCACTACTTAAAATATTTTTCCAGCAAACTAACTTATCTCCTTTCTTAACCATGTCTCTACCATGGTGCTGTGGAATAATGTCTTTCGTCTCACAATTCTTACAAATAATCGATCTTGCTTCACTTTCCAAATTTTCTGTCGAAACTTCTTTATATAAAAATTTATATTTTAAAATTACTAAACTGTTTAATAGAATCGCCAGAGATAGTCCCATGTCTGAAATTCCCACCGCTAACCAAAGGGTCATTAATCCAATAACAGTTAATACTGCGAAAGACACTTTTACTATTATTGAAGTCCAGATATTTTGTTTAATTTTTTTATTAGTCTTCTTGGATAAGTCTATGTATGTAAGAATTTTTTTTAGATCATCATTAATTATAATTATATCTGCTGTTTCCAATGTGATATCTGTTGCAGAGGCTCCAATAGCAATTCCTAAATCTGAAAGAGCTAAAGCAGGAGCGTCATTAATTCCATCCCCAACCATGGCTACACCTTTATATTTTTCCTTTAAATTTTGGATTTCTTGTAGTTTTTGATCTGGTAATTGCTCTCCATATGTATAATCTATATCTAAACATTCTCCAATTGAATTACATACGTTTTTGTTATCACCAGATATTAAGGCTGTTTCATAACCCCTTCTTTTTAAACCATCTATAAGAATGGGAGCCGAAACTCTTAAAACATCTCTAATTGTTATAATTCCTAGTAAATTTTTCTTATTTCCTAATAAAATTGGGATGGTACCTGAATGTTCAATTTCTTTAATATCATCAATAGGCAGTTCATAATCCAATTCTTCAATAAATTTATGGCTCCCTACATAGAATAATTCTCCATTAATCTTCCCTTTTATACCCTTCCCTTTTTTCACTTCAAAATTATCTACGGATTGAAAAGTTAATTTCATTTCTTTTGCTTGTTTGACAATAGTTTTACCAATAGGGTGTTCTGAAAGAGATTCTAAACTGGCTGCAATACTAATTATATCTGATCTGTTGGCACCATTATAAGCATAAACATCAAATATTTTTAGATTACCTTCAGTAAGAGTACCAGTTTTATCAAAGGCAAATACTTCGATATCTTCAATCTTTTCAATAAATCTGTTACCTTTAACAAGAATTCCCTCTCTTGCCATCTTAGTTAAAGAAGCAATATTTGCTAATGGTGTTGATAATGTTAAAGCACATGGACAAGAGACTACTAAAAGAACTAACCCACGATAGAACCAATCGTAAAAACTTAATCCAAATAGAGGAGGAATGCTCATAACGAGAATTGATGACAAAATAATGATTGGAGTATAATATTTAGCAAACCTTTCAATAAACTTCTCATGTTTACTTTTATTTTGTTGTGCTACTTTTATGCTTTCTGCTATTTGTGCTACAATAGTATTAGAACTTTCTCTAATAACATTAATATCAACAAAAGAGTCTGAATTTAGACTCGCTGCAAAAATTTCATCACCCTCTTTTTTAAAGACAGGAACAGATTCACCTGTTATAGCACTCTCATCAAAATATGAACTCCCCTTTATAATATTTCCATCAAGAGGTACTTTCATTCCAGGTTTTATACCAATAGTATCTCCAATTCTAACTTCTTTTGATGGAATATTCTTGTATCCATTATTGGTTTTTAATAATGCCTCATCAGGTGCTAGTTCAAGTAGTTCTTTAATCGCATTCCTTGACTTATCTGTTGTAATCTCTTCCAACCTTTCCGCTATTGCATATAATAATAGCGCTGTTGCTCCTTCTTGGCCATGAAATATGAAAAAGGATGCAATGGCAGCAATCAACATTAAAATGTTTGCTGTAATTTTTTTTTTTTTAATATCTTCAACTGCTTCCTTTACTACCCCTGAACTAGAAAGACAAATTGATATAATTGCGAGTAATTGAGAAATTAGCACTAATTCAAAAGAAAATTCTAAAAATATAGAGATCCCAAGCAAAATAGCAGCAGGAATTAAGAATAACCAAAAATGTTCTTCAAAAAAAGATTCTTCCTCTAATTCTTCCTCATCAGCTTGGCAGTAAGAATGTGAACAACTAATATTACTAATGATACTCACCTAATTGATAATTAGATTTTATCTTTTTATAAATTAACATTTATGGATTATAAACGCATAAATCAATATATGAACTCTGTTAATATATTTAATGGGTTTCTTTTATTATTTATAAAACGAAAGAGGAATAAGCTTCAATTCAATTCAATTTAAGACTTTTGTAATGTTAAATCAAGTTTATTATTTCATAACATAAACCAATTTTTGTCCTTCTTCTTCTTTAAGGTTTAATTCTCTTCTGATGGCATTTCTTATAAGATATCCTCCCACATGCAAAATAGAGTCCTTTAATATAGAATCTTGGTCCATTGAAGCATTGCAGGGATAAGCATGATGTGCTTTACTTATTCTTTCATTTAATGAAAGGTCTCCACTTTTTCCATTTTTAAAATATTTAGCTTTTAATTGTTGACAAACATAATAGGAGCTTCCACAGGGGGCTGTTTGCAACACACAGGTGTCTTCAATTGATTCTCCATCTTTACTTAATAAGAAAGAGACAATAGGTACTCCTACTTTAAAATAATCAATGAATTCATAAACGAAATTATGTTCTTTAGTTAAATGAAAACCAATTTTATTGTATTCGTCTTGTTCTTTACTTAGTGAACAAAAAGGTTTAGGAAAAGCTGCTTGTATACCAAATTTCTCAAATTCTTCTAAGATCATTGATTGCAATCCTGAAGGTACCCATTTGGGATCTTCTATTGGAACTATAACTGCTTTAATGCCTTTATCCTTGATATAATTTGGAAGGTCCAAAAGTAAATCTTGATGGATACCTACGACCATTAAAAAATCGACAGGGGGCAAATTTTTAGGTAGATATTCCTTTGAGTCTTCAACAAAATCGGGAATACCTTCACCAATTTTCTCGTAAAAGTAAATCGAGCTCGCAAAACTCTTTAAATGTTCCCGACATTTATCGCATTTTACATTTTGTTCTAAATCTTCGCAAGCTTTACAGAATTCTTCATTATTTATGAGATTGCCCGCAAATTTTTGCGCGAGCATTTCTGTATCTGGGCCAATCCCATAAAATATACCTATTTTATAATTATTCTGACTCAACATTAGAATGGAACAATTGAAGGTTTTTATTTGTATTTTTAATAATTTATAAAACATTTAATTATTTAGCTGAACATGTTCAAAATAATTCAGATGAAAAAACTAGAGAGTTTATTTTCATATTCTTTTCAATTGTACATTTAATATTTTGTATTGTCTCAAAGTCAAAAAGCGAACCTGTAGAAATTTAATTCCAGTAACTTTTACTTGAATTTGATATTTTTTTAATATTTTTAATCAAATTGTAAAAAGAGAGTTACTTTAAAACTAAAAACAAAGGTGTGTCCTTAAAAATTGTCTTATTTTCCCAATATGCTCTTGATCTTGGACATATCCTTTAAAAATTCTATATATCATTTTCATAATAATGTTCTTACCTTTAACCCTGTCAAGACCAAACAATTCTGCTATATCTAGTACGCTTAATTCAGGGTCATTTTGTCTTAAATAATTTGCAAGTATGGTTTCCAAAATTTTGTTTTGTTCTTGTTTATAACTCCATTTGATTTTTTTAAATATATGACGTAATTCTCCCTCAAAGCTAGGCAGATTTGGAATTTTTAAAACCACTCCTTGCCTTATTAATTCAGCTTGAGCATTTCCTAAATGACTATATTTCGGATTTCTCGCTATTTTTAATGCTTCCTTAGCTATAACTAACCATCTCACTCTTGTTAATGTGGCAGTCTCATAACCTATCTTATGCATTTCGCTTTTCCAGATAAAATTAAGAATACGGTATAACCATTTACGTCTAGCTTCGGAATGATTACTCAACTTTTCAAGAAAGGTAAACCCTCTACTTATTAAAAAATCAATAATTTCATTTTCATTTAAATCTTTTTTAACAGCCTCCTCCAAGTAAGGTTTTATAAAATATGCTATAGTGTCTCGAATACTTCCTGTGCCTTTAAGAAAAAAACCATATGACACAGCTTTACTCATGATAGTACTTTTACTATTGACATTAGGAAATTTACTTAATAATTCATCCCATGAAGTGAATTCTTTTACAGCATTTTCTAGCTCGTTTGGTGGTACCTCCTTCCAATTAGGGTGTAAATTATTCCTAAACTCACCATTAATATAACTGAAAAGATCTCCGACTATTTTATTATAATAATTATTAACAGACAAGTCATATCCAACATTATTATCATATTTATTTTCATAAAGTGTAAATAACCTTTCAAGAGTTAGAATTTGTTTTTCACGGCTAGTAACGCAAAGAATATGGTACTCAAACTCTTCGGTAAATTTATTCCTCTCTCCCAAAGCTCTAATGTCTAAATGAAGGTGAGTTATTCCTTTCATTATTTTACTGAATGAATTTTGAAGATAAACCACTAACCGTTGGATTATATCACTAGTATAACCAATCCGAGCATGTTGTTTCTTTTTATTGATAATTCTATAAAGAATAAAAGCAATACCATCAATTGAACGAATTATTTCCCAAAATTCTTCTTCTGATTATATTATTCTATATTCGTAATGCACTTAAAATCTCTCGCAAATTCATTATCGTAATTCTCTTTATAAAATTCCAAAAATTTCTCAATATCTCTTTTATATATCATTCTAGCAGATGGCGAAAAAGTTCTAAACCCTTTATCAATAGCCAATTTTGCTATACTTTCGTATGATTCCCTCTCATCCACTAATTTTGTAGAGGATTGATTATGCAAATTAAAAGGATCAAAAATTCTCTCAGAATCATTCATATTATGACATACTCTTCTCTGACCAGATGAACAACTCGTCTTATTATAGTCAACACTTCTCCTATCACTTCTTTTCCTGTTCATTCTTATTACTCCTTCTATTGTTTTAAATAAATTATCAATAATTTATCATTTTCTATTTAAAAGTATATGAAGGTAATTTTTTTTTCTATAATTGAATTTGTTCTATAAGTTGCATTTCTATGAAATTCAAGGAGATTATTCATAATTAATAGAAAGGGACTGAAGATTTACAAATCGTAAGAATGTTTTCAAAAAGAAGAAAACAATCTAATCCTCAAACACTGCCATAGTACTTTTGCTTTCTCCTACCTTTACTGAAATTTTTTTATTTCCATATATTTCTTTTAATTTATCATGGATGTGTTTTGCAAGAAGTTTGCTAGTGGTAGCTTTTGAAGGAAGAAAACAAATATCAGTACGGGGAATAACATATCTCTTATTTTGAGTAATAATTTCTACAGATTCTTCTTCTTCTTCATTGATCTTTAAATAATCTGATTCTGTAGGAATTAATAGATAATGATCTAATGGTTTGACTATTGAAATTAACTTTTTTTGAAACTCAATGAAATCTATAACAAAATTTAATTACCTAATTTATCATTTATTTCAACAGAAACATAATAATTATGTCCATGGAGTCTTGAACATTCAAACGGTTCTTTTAAAAAATGACATGCACTAAATTTTGCTTTTGGTGAGTTAGAAATTTCTTTAAATCCCATTTTTAAAACTACCTACTTTTAGTTCACTCGAGAAGCTTATAAATAAAGGAAAACATCATAATGATAAATCAATCATAATATTTTTGCATCCTTTAGTAAAAATGAATAAAAGTGAAGTATTAATATTAGCTAAAAAATTAAACGTGCCATTTGAATTGACATGGAACTGTTATTATGATGGTGATCAACCTTGTGGAATGTGTAGTAGTTGGCGTAAAAGAAAAGAAACGTTTAAAGAACTTAATTATTTAGATCCTGTTTTTTCTTTATAAATCTAAATTTTAAAAGAGTTTATCTTTAAAAATTAATATAAATAATCTAGAAATATTTTGGTTTTTGAGGATAAATTAAAAAAGTATACTTTTTGAAAATGGATATTGAAAAAATCAAAAAAAAGTTTGCTAAAAATTTTAAGGATGAGATTTCAGGTTTTTCTGGAGACTTAAATACGTTTTCATTAATACAATTGCCAAGTAAAAGAAATTTGGTATATGAATTAACATTTATTAGAAAACCAAGAAATTTTCCAAAAGAATTAATCCTAAAAAAATTCCAAACAAAAAATGCGGAAAATGAGATTATAACTTATAAAAAATTAGAAAACCAAGATATAAATGTTCCAAAGCTCTTACTATTCAAAAAATCTTACCTAATACTTGAAAAATTAAATGGAACTAATCTGTGTGATTTAATAAATGATAACTTGACTGATACAATGAAACTCGAGGATTTAGATCCAGATACAAGAGATAAGATAATAAACAGCGTAGAATTATTAGCAAACTGGTTTGCTCAGCTTCATATTAAAACTAAAAAGATAAAAAAAAAAGCAACCGAAGTAATTGTTTTAAATAAAGGTGACACGAGATTAAAGGATTTCATTGTTGATTTTACCACAGATACGTTATATGGATTTGATTTTGAAGATTCTTATGAAGGAAATCCTATTGATGATTTAGCCTGGATTTGTACAGCGTTATTAGACACTAATCCTGGAATTTTTGAAATGACAGACCCTAAACATAAGATCGAGTTAATCAACATATTTCTAAAAAAATACTATTCCCTCACCTCTTTCAATTTTGATTTTAATTACTTCACAGAGAGCTTAATTGATAATTTGAATATTGTTATGAAAAGAAGGTCAATTAGATTAAGCCCGATTAAAAAGGCTACTTTCATTGAAGAAATTAAAAAAGAGTTATAATACAATTATAAATTACAAATATACAAGTTTAAAAATAAGTAGCCTATAATATTTATATAATCTGTTTTACCCTTTTAATAATATAAGAGGAGTGTTACCATGAGTTATCTATTTGATTCAAAAAATCAGATCAAAAAAATTGTTAATGATATTGATGACTTGAGCAGAATAAATACAGAATCTACCCCTAAATTGAAAGATCATTTAAATAAATTACTAGAACAAATTGAACAATTAGAACAAGTTAAAACAGAAAATCAGCAAAAAATTGAGTCAAATAACGATGAGATTAACACTTTGAAAGCTAAGATTTCCCAGACACAGCATAATACATTAAGATTAGAAGAAAATGTAGATGAACTAACAAAAGAACGTCAAGAATTATTGGACCGAATTCAAACTGCTCAAAATGAATTAAATGCAACAAAAGAAGAGATTAGAGTCAAAAATGAGGAATTAGAAAATCGTAATCAACGTCTTAAGGAATTAGAAAATAATATTGATATTTTAACAAAAGAACTCAACAAGTTCGATGAGAGATTGAATATAATTGAAACTGAGCTTGAAAATACGTTCTTTAAAAAGCAAAAATTTGTGCAATCTTATGAAAATAGAGTTAATGCTATGAAAAGATTAATAAGCAAAGGGTATATTAGCTCTGCACAATATCAATTTATTAGAGCCTTACAGCAAGGTAGTACGTTAGATCTGAGAAATATTATCGTTGCTATTGATATGAGAGAAGATCAAGCTAAAAATATACTAAGAAAGATGGTAAAGGAGAATGGACCAATTGAATACAATGAGGGAGCGGGTACAGTAAAATTATTAGAGGAGGTTGATTTTTAGTGAGTTCAAATATTAAAGAAATTCTGGGATTAGTTGAACAATTCGAAACTGTTTTTGATACTTTCTATCAAGCTATTGAAAGTAATAGTAAGGATATTCTTCAGAGTCTAAGTGAAATTTGGAAAAATGTAAAAGCAGAACAAATCGAAATTGAAAAACTAGATGAACTCCTTCGTCAACAAAATCTAGAATTAATGGAATTAAGAACTAAAGCTGAGGAATTAGATAAAAAAATTGAAATTCCACGAGCTAAAAAAGATGATCTAATATCTAAGATAACAGAATTAAAAACAACACTTGAGAAAGCTGTTAATGACAAAAAAACACCACAGTTTGAATTGGATAACCTTAAATCAAAGTTAAACTCTGTAAATGAAAAAGTTTCAATGAAAGAAAATGAAAAGATGAAACTAGACCAAAAAAAGATTGATAATGAAAATCGAGAAGCGGAATTAAAAGCTAGCTTTTCTGAAGAAAAAATGAACGAATTAGATAAAAAATTAAAAGAAATCAAAAGAAGTAGTTTCTTTACTTCATTCTTGATTGAAAATTCTGATGAAGAAATTCCTGAAGTTGATATTATCGCAACAATTATGCAACAAGGCTCTTGCAAACTTGATGATCTCAAAAAAATCTTAGATGTACCTCCAATAATGGCAACTAGAACTATAAAACAGCTAGCTGTAAAAGGAATAATTAATCTCGATGAGAATTCGGGAATTGTTACTATGTCTTAAATCTCACATCGCATGGTTAACCAAGTTGAGAATTGTATGATGAGGGGATTATAATCGATATATTCGCAAAAAGCGTCTAATCCTTCCTTATTTCGTCTTTTTTCTTTCTGGGGAAGCCCATTTAACTCTCTCCTTTTGAATTCTGCTACTACTTCTGTAAGATTAATAGGATACACCTTCGTAAAATTATGTGATACAAAGTTAAAAGATTATATTTTACCTTATAATATATTTTCAAGACTCATGTTTTTAGATCATGGATTGGAATTAGTTAAATTAGTTAAATATAATTTTACAATATCTTTTAATAGATACTTATGTGAAAAACTCAGAGAAATCTTTCATTTCTTTATTAAGGGTTTTCTGTTTTGCCTTTAATTTTTGTTGAAATTAAGATCTAATAAATTTATATATTGGGGCGACATATTTGTTAATGATTTAATTTAAAAATTAATTAAAATAAATGGCGAAAATAATGAAAATAAAAAAGTTTTCTATAATATTGATAGCATTTACGCTATTTTTTGGCTTATTAATAAGTCAAATTAATACTACAACCTATATTTCAAAAGAGAATGGAGAGAAAAGTGTTAATTCTAATTTATCTATTAGCAATAATGCCGGATGTGAGTGGAATCGTACATGGGATGGGTATCAGCAAGACACAGCACTTGATATAAAAGTAGATTCATCAAACAATATTTATGTTACAGGTGCTTCTAATTTTGTACTAACTGTAGGATGGGGGGAGTCTCTTTTTTTACTCAAATATAATAGTTCAGGAGATTTACAATGGAATCGTACATGGGCAGTTACAGGTGATACTATTGGTTCTGGAATAGCTTTTGATTCCCTGAATAATATCTACGTAGTGGGAACGTCGTTCGATCCGCTATTTGTATTGTCAATAATTCTTTTAAAATATAATAGTGAAGGTGTATTGGATTGGTATCGGCAATATGTAATTGGAGACTACAGTCACGGTGGTGGAATAGCAATAGATTCTTCGGATAATATTTATTTAACGGGGTATGACGCGATTGGTGAGAATGAAGATATACTACTAATAAAATGTAATAGTTCGGGGTCTATCGAATGGAGTCGCACTTGGGGTGGCGCTGGTATGGATGTATCTATTAGAATTGCGTTAGATTCATCAAATAACATATATCTTGCTGGTACTACAGACTATTATGGAGGAAATTCAGATATTTGTTTAATAAAGTACGATAGTTTCGGCACTAAGGAATGGCACCGTACCCGAGATGTAGGTAATTTTGACATAAGTTGGAATGTTGCCTTAGATTCCTCAGAAAACATATTCCTGACGGGGAACGTAGGAAATTGGGGAAATATCGATGCAGTTTTAATAAAATTCAACTCGGATGGTCAACATCAATGGAATCAAACATGGGGCGGAAGTGGTAATGATATTTGTTGGGGACTAGAAATAGATTCTTCAGATGATATTTATATAGGGGGGACTATAGACATGATTGGAGGCCCGTTCCAATTCGTAATTTTTGGGGATATTACTCTTGTAAAATATGATAATTCGGGTCAATACCTATGGAATTATACAAGGAGAGTAGCTCATCAAGAGGGATGCCATTCAATAGCATTAGATTCTTCCGAAGAAAATATTTATCTCGCAGGGAGTAGTGATGAATTCGGTACTAATGACACACTTGTGGTCAAATATAATTTAAAGGAACCAATTAGTGATGGGAATGGTGAACAAGCAATACCTGGATATAACACAGTTCTTATAATCGCAATTAATTGCTGTATTATAGTGTATTTCATTAAGAAACGTAGGAAAGAGAAGGAATAATTTAATTTATTTTAAAACTAATTTTTTTTTTTTTTCTAGACTTACGATATGTCCTAAACCTCATATTTTTAAATCCTCATTTTTGTAAGTAAGACTTTATTAAGGATTGAAAATTTTAAAAAGCATCGATATGTTTCACAATACCAGTCGATACCAATCGCTCTAAATCTAAACAAAATTTAAAAAAAAATGTCATCAAAAAAACCATTCAAAGAAGTCTTACGTGAGCATAAAACCGCTATTCTATTAGCACTTATAATTGTAGCTGGTGGTTCAGTTGGAACATATTTAGTAATTGATATATTAAATGCCCAAAATCCCAATCGAATTACCTTGGCAACAACAACCTCTACATATGATTCAGGTTTATTAGATTACTTACTTCCGAAATTTACTCACCTTACAGGTATAAGAGTTAGAGTTTTATCGGTTGGAACTGGACAAGCTATTGAATACGGTAAAAATGGTGATGCTGATGTTATTCTTGTTCATTCAAGATCAAGAGAAGATCAATTTGTTAATGACACTGATGGTCAAATACCATATGGAATTCATCGTGCATGCATCATGTATAACGATTTTATTATAGTAGGCCACTCATCTAATCCTGCGAATTTGCAGTCTGGTGAGAATATTACAGTTGTAATGACTAAGTTAAAAAATGCTATAGATGCAGGTAATGTTACATTTTATTCTAGGGGAGATGGTTCTGGAACTCATTCTAAGGAACTTTCCTTATGGACTCTTATTGGCATCTCACCTGAGAGTTATTGGTATGCAGAACCGGATAAGTATGCTGAAACTGGTGCAGGGATGGCTACAACACTACTATTAACTTACGAAGATGTATTTGATGCAAATAAGGGATATACTCTTATAGATATGGGAACATGGCTTTATTTTAATGATACCTATACAACCTTGAATATTTTAGTAGACCCTACTGTGGGTGAAGCTTTATTACTAAATCCGTATGGATTTATTCCTGTTAATCCAGACCGCCATTCTCACGTTAAATTTGATACTGTTTTAAGATTTGGAGGTTTTCTTACTTCTCAATTTGGCCAGAGCTTAATAGGCACCTTTCGAAAAAACAATGCAATTCTATTTCATCCTTCCTTTGGAATCTGTAATAAAACTCATAGTTGCCCAACTACTGATGAGGAGATTACTTTTTGGACTCCTTATCAAAGTGAATTTGCCGGTCTTACTTTATAAAATCAATTATGCTATAATTTAAAAAAACAAGAATAATTGGGTATAATACCTTTTAGGTCATGGTGAAAAATAAACTTTTAGTCAAACGCACTC
>JAHLWP010000025.1 GCA_019057865.1 Promethearchaeota archaeon | reverse complement strand
TCTTATTCACGGCTTTTACACTTTGTTCTCCTCTACCATAAATTTTAGTTAATTTATGAGTCCAAATTTCTGGTATTGCTGATTCTTCTTTTATCATTTTTTTAACCAATTTTTCTTGTATTTTTTTAAAAATTTTTACAAAGATGGATAGTGCCTATATTTTTTGGATATATGTTTAATATAAATTTTTTATACTAATAAAATTAATATTATTGAAAATGATAATAATAGAATATCTAAAGAGATGAAAAAATAATGATGAATGAAGAATTAAAAAGTTTTATTCAAGAACATTTAGGTTATTCAGATGAAGAAATGAAGACATTTTTAGAAAACCCAAGAAATATTGAAATTCTTACCAAAGCACCTGACTTAATGAAAAAAACGATTGTTATTGAAGTTGTGAAATCACATGGATGCAATAGTCAGCATAAAGTGGGTGATAAGTTTTATTTTGATGGGATAGGTAATCTACTTACAAAACTCTGCCCAAAAAGAATCTGCATTTCCGCTTTGAGTGCCGTTGAAAAATTAATTTATGCATCCACTGCCCTTTCATACGCAGGAGCTAATCCTAACGAGATGGAATTTAATAGAGTTGGCTGCTCCGATGTAGGATTGCAATGTGGTGGATGGGGTAATATCGTCATGGAAATTAGAGTAGAAGATCGTAAATAAGAGTCTTTTAGGGCGCCAAGATTCTGTTGTGGGTTATCAGGATGCGTGGAAAATAATTGAAAATTATCCAAGAGCTACATTTGTTGTATTGGATAAAGCAGGGCATATATTACAAATTGAGCAAGACATATTATTTGATTCTTTAGTTAATGAATGGTTAGATAGGGTTGAATACTATATTTCTTCACAAGATTAATTAGAGCTCTTTAGATTATAAAACTCTCTAGCTCTTCAAGAATATCTTCTTTAATATCAGCGCCATGACCAGGAGTATCTGGTATAATTATCTTTCCATTACTTTTTACATCATATCGTATTCCTCCAATAACAGGATCTTCCGCAAGCATAAGAGCAGCATCTAAATCTACAAATACAATATTTGGACAAGCCGATACCAAATGAGCTCCGGCAGTTAAACCTAAGCGAGATTCCCCAAAACATCCTATCATACATTTTATTCCACAACTTAGAGCAATTGCATTTATCTTCAGTGCGGTGGAGATACCTCCCGACTTTCCTAGCTTTATATTCAGGTAATCGCACGCTCCCATAGAAGCTAGCTTGAATGCATCGTGGTGATCAAAAACAGATTCATCAGCACAAATTGGAGCTAAACCCGTTTTTCTTAGGCGAGCCATATTTTCATAGTCCCAGAATGGTAATGGTTGCTCAGCATATTCTAGATTATATGGCTCCATTGCCTTTAAAACTTGTACTGCTGTTGAAAAATCCCAGCCTTGGTTTGCATCGATTCGGATTGAAATTGTTTTGCTTATTTCTTCTCTAATTCTTTTGATAAGTCCAATATCCAAATCTTTATCTAACCCAACTTTTAACTTTATCGTTGAAAATCCCATATCCATTACTTCTTTAACCTTTTTAATTGCTACTTCTAAATTCTCTTGGATACCTATAGAATAATCAGTGAAAATATCCCGTTTTTCACCACCTAATACCTTATATAGCGGGAGTTCTGTATATTTACCTATAATATCATAAAGAGCTAAATTGTAAGCTGACTTTATTTGTGTGTTTCTTTTAATAGCTTGATTAATGTCTCTCATACGAGCTTCTATTGCTAACGGATCTTTACCTTTAATTGCTTTTGCAATATGTTTTCCGGCTTCAAAAGAAGTTGATTGGGTATCACCCGTAATTCGGGATGAAGAACATGCTTCACCTAACCCATAAATATCTTTATCAGTATTAATTCGCACTAAAATATTATTTGCTTCATAACTTATACCTAAAGAAATCTTAAATGGAAATTTAAAAGGAATATTAAGCTTAAAAAGTTCTATACTAGTTATTTTTAATGAATTATTTGGATTCATTTTTAAGAATAATCTTAACAATAATATAATTTTTTTCTATTGAAATCAAAAATTAAAAAGGTTCTTAACTTAATATCATCTTAGTATCTTTTTAAAAGGTGAGATATGTGAGTGAAAATCAAATTGAATTATTTGAACTAGAAATAACAGAATTAATGAGAGAATTTAAAATCCCCGGTCTTGCAATCGGAATCGTTAAAGATGGAAAACCTTTTTATGCTAAAGGGTTTGGAGCGAGAAATTTAGAAAAGAATCTTCCATTCACAGAAGACACATTATTTGGAATTGGATCTATCTCAAAATCATTTACAGCAATGGCAATAATGCAACTAATGGAGCAAGGAAAAATCAATCTCCAAGACCCTGTAAATAAATATTTAAATTTTAAACTAGGAGATCTTGAAAATCCAATAAAAATTTGTCATATGCTATCTCATTCTTCAGGAATTCCTGAATTGGATGGAAATATTACAGCAATAGCACGGCAACTAGGTTCAATTGATGTTATTATTCCTATAAGTAGCTGGGATGATTTTATTCTTCACTTGAATGGTGCAACTAAAGAAATTTTTGATAAACCAGACAAAAATTTCTTCTATAATAATGATATGTTTACATGTGCAGGTTTAATAGTTGAAAAACTAACAGATATGAATTTTGATGAATATATCAAAAATTATATACTAAAACCTCTTAAAATGAACAGGTCTATCTATTTGAGAGAAGAGTTTAATAAAGATAACGATGTTTTAACTGGATATATTCCTTCTGAAGAAAAAAAACCTTTTAAAGCCAGTATGCATCCATTCGATAAATTTGTCTATGCTCCTGGAGGTTTATTAAGTTCAGTTAAAGAAATGCAAAATTACATTATTATGTTGATTAATGAAGGAAGGTTTAATGATTCAGAAATTGTTCAAAAATCTTCAGTAGAAGAAATGTGGAAGCCTTATATAAAATCACCATATGGCGCAGGAGATGCTTGGTACGGTTATGGCTGGATAATAGAAAAAGATTTTATTGGACATCGATTAATATGCCATGGCGGAAATGTGGCAACTTCAACGGCTTCTTTAGTAATTGTTCCAGATCAGAAGGTGGGAGTTATTATAGGAGCAAATTGTGATGCATCAGTAGTTATTGGTGCGATTGCTCGTAAATATCTTGGAATTCTCTTAGATAAAAATATTGATGAAGCTGCTCCATTTTTCAATGTTTATAAAAAATTAAAATCACTAACGGGAAAATATAAAACCTATAAAGAAATTCAAACAATAGAAGTATCTCTTAATAACGGAATGTTGTTCTTGAAACTTGAAGATCCAATTGAACCTAAGCCAATAAACTTGCCACTTGCTCTTGAAAACCTTGAGGAATTGAAATTTTACGTTCCAGTCCTTTATCCAGACCAAGAAATAAAAGTTCAATTTTTCATCGATGAGCAAGCAAAAAAAGTGGATTTAACATTTGATCGGTATTATTTCCATAAAATTTAATTTCTATTGTTTTTCTTTAGGTTCTTCTCTAGGTAATCTTTCATTAACTGGTAATATTGACTTAAATGGTTTATGAGGTTCTGTCTGATACCAATAAGCAGTAGAGGACCAATCATCTGAACGTTGATTTGCATGACCATGTTCTATCTTAATTTTGATGTTTTTATGAAAATATATAGGATCTTCAATATGATATCTGTAATAAGAAATTTTTCCACTCCAGTTTTTCCCACCTGGTAAAGGAACCCCAAAATAAGGGGAACAATAATATTGGGTAGGACACCATGCTGTACAAAAATAATCTTCAGTACCCGTACCATATAATATTATTTCACCTTCATCAATTTCAATGTAATCATCTCCTTCTCCTGGCCAATTATGCTTTTCTGTTTCATACAAATTATGGATATCTAAATGGCATCCAACATAATGTCCTTCACCTTCTGCTTCTAATAAAACAAAATCATTTTCATGGGTGGGATTCTTTTTAAAAAATGTTTCTTGAAATTTTTGTATTTTATAGTCTTTACCCTTACATGGATTTTGACGATTCCAATAAACGTGAAATCTGCCTAAAGAAGGATCTAATTCTTTATATTCCTCATAATCAATATAATAAAAATTCACAAGTTTTTCATTTGTTTCATTTTCAACCTCAATTTTAGCGTTTTTAGCAAAAGGCATTGGAAACCAGCAATTAAAGCCTTTACCATCATCAGGTCCCATAGCAAGTGGCAAACTCCAAAAGTTTACTGATTTAGCATGTCCTACACCAAAAAAATCGCCAATTGGACATTCAACTGAGGGATGTTCTTCATTATCCCACCAAATACGTATAATAACTTTTCTAAGATAAAATGGATCTCGTGATGCTAGAGTCATCCAGATATGCTTTATAATTCCTGCTCCTTTAATATTGCATAGCTCTTGTTTTTCCATTGGATTTATAGTGATGAAGTCCATATTTGCCCCAGACTTATCATAACTAGAAATTCGCTTTCTTTTAATATCCTTTTGTATTTTTGCTAGATGATTTAAAGAAGATATTCTAATTTCCATTTATCCCAACCATTTCTAATACTAATTAAATGGAAAAAGAAATGAGAATAAAAAAACTTATTTTTTTCCAATTAATAGATTTTAACTTATTCTCCTTGAATCTGAACGAAAACTCTTCTATTACGAGGGCCATCATATTCAGCAAACATTATACCTTGCCAGGTTCCAAGCATTAATCTTTTCTTATGGATTAATAATTCAATTGAATGTCCAGTTAGGGAACACTTAATATGGGCATCAGAATTCCCCTCTCTATGTCTAAAAGAGTAACCAAATCCTCCACCATTCGGGACTAGCTTTCCCAAATAATTACTGATATCTTTAATTACTGAAGGATCTGCATTTTCATTAATAGTTATCCCCGCTGTAGTATGAGGGACAAATACTCTACAAACTCCTTCTTCAACAGTTGAGTCCCTTATAATCCTACGAATCTCACCTGTAATATCTAAAAGAATTTCTCTTTCTGGAGTTTTTACTCTAAATTCTTCAAATAATATCATTATATCACAACGATTTAATTAAGTTGTAAAAACTTAAATTAATTTCCTAATCATTAAAAGAACCATGTTTTCCTTTACCTTCTTTGAAAGCAATACTTCCTTTTAAATATTCACCGCTCTCTATAGTTTTTAATCCATATTCAAATTCTTTAACTATAGCATCTTCTATACTTAAACCAAACTGTTCATAAGTAGATAAACGATCATTTCTCATACATGCTTTTGGAAAAGCAGCTATTTCTCTTGCTAACTTTTCTGCTTCTTGTCGTGATTGTCCATTCTCAACAATACGATTGGCGAGACCCCATGAATATGCCTCTTTGGCTGTTATTGGGCATCCTGTAAGAATTATATCCATAGCTCTGCTTAATCCAATAAGTCTAGGTAAACGTACTGTTCCACCATCAATTAAAGGAACACCAAATCTGCGATTAAATACACCAAATATAGCACTCTTCTCAACAACGCGTAAATCACACCATAATGCTAATTCAAGACCACCAGCAACAGCATATCCGGCTATTGCGGCAATTACTGGTTTTGATAATCTCATCCTTGTAGGTCCCATTGGACCATCACCATCTTTCTCGATTCTATTTCCATAGCCCTCAGTAATCGCTTTTAAATTAGCTCCTGAACAAAATGTTCCATGAACCACCATAAAACAGCTACTTCAGCGTTTTCATCTTGCTCAAAATCTCGAAATGAAGCTGCTAGTTCCTTTGCTGTAGGACCATCCACTGCATTTTTTACTTTAGGATTATCAATAATAACTGTATAAACAGGATACTTTATTTCAATATTTACTGGCATAAAAGAAGATAAGAATAAAAGAAATAAATAATTTAGAAAAAATTATTTCTGGTTTTTTTAATAAATATTCATATCAACCATCGTGTTTGTTCTAATTAATGCTGCTTTGAGAAATTGAAATCCTATATCGTAAGTTGATCCATTATATTTCAAATTATCAAACAATTCTTGATTTTTAATATCATTCTTTTATAAAAAGATAATACTTAAAAATAATTGATTTTCGTTGTAGGTAATTGAAAAAGTATATATACAAGGAATGTTCTAGTATACATAGGTATAATGAAAATTCTTTCAGTAAGAATTGACGATGATTTAGAACGAAAACTGAGTTTTTTACTTAAGAAATTAAAAGTAATGGACAAATCCACGTATATTCGTCAATTATTGGAGAAGTCGCTTTCTGAGGAGATGTTAGAAATTCTTTGCAAGGAAGTTAGTGAAAAAAATATTAGTGCATGGAAAGCAGCAGAAATAGCTGGAGTCTCGCTAAGAAAAATGCTACATGAACTGAAGAACCGTTATCCTTCAGGATATGATGAACAAGCTCTTAAGGAAGATCTCGAATTTGCCTTGGGTTAAATTACATCATGATTGCCATAATAAATGCCTCTCCAATAATCTATTTGGGGAAAATAGGAGCAATTACATTACTTCCTAAACTTTTTTCACGGTGCTATACCACGACAATAGTAAAGAAGGAAGTATTAGGAGATGAAAAGGTCCCTGAATTTCTGATTTTAGAAGAATGCTTCTCTGATTGGTTAACTGTTAAAAACCCTAGTTACAAACAACTCATAAAAAGACTGGAAGATTTACAAATACACTCCGGAGAGGCGTCGATTATCGCTCTTGGGAAAGAGATGCAAGAAAAAGCCGAAGAAAAAATCATTATCATTGATGATTTGACAGCTCGAGAGATAGCACGAACACTTGAACTTAAGATCACTGGTACATTAGGCATTATTCTTAAAGCATTACATCAAAGGCTAATAATGAAAAAAGAATGCAAATATTTTCTCCAATTCCTCATAGAAAACACTACATTTAAAATATCTACTACGATGTTTTCAAAGATTCTAAAAGAAATTGATGAATTTGAATCCTAGATACGTATTTCTTTTTGATATTATTATCTTCAAATAATAAACTGGAAATCCAAATTAAAAAAAAAACTTAAAATAAGATTTGAAGAAATTAGTATTTATTTCTGATCTCTTAAATATTCATTCATTTCCACAAAACTACTTGTTCTTATTAGTGCGGCTTTAAGAAATTGAAAACCAATATCATATGTCGATCCATCACCTGCGATATGAATAACCCAAGGAATTTCATGATTATATAATCCTTTAGCTTTCATAATCTTTTTCGCAGTTGAGATAGCTTCAGCAACAGTAGCACCAGATTCAAATAAGTGGTGAACCCAAGGAACATTCCATGAGGTCACGTTATCTTTTGAAGTTGAGACCTCTGAACAACTAGTGTTATTCACATAAATTATGTTAGTATTAGCAACCGCAGTCGCAGCTGTTGCCATTTGATTTAATACCATTCCAGCACCACAACCAGGACATAAACCATGACCAGGTTGTAGATGAGTTTGAGGCTGTAATTTCTTCCTATTTAATCTATAAACATCAACAGGCTTCTCTGCTCCAAACTTCTCAATAAGACCTTTTAATTTTTTATTCCGTTGTTCTGTTAAATAGATAATCTCATCAATCTCTTTTTCCATAAATTTAGGTTTAAAAAGATGTCTAAATTTGCCCATCGATTTAAGATACTCTACAAATTTCTCTTTATCAATATCTAATCCTCGATAATAAGTAAATATAGGGACACCATCTTCTACTCTCACTGTATAAAGCGGCCAATATCCACAATCAGTTGCCAGTTTTGAGATTTTTAAAGCATCAGAAGCACCATGTCTCCATCCCCTCATACAATCTGAATAAGCTTGAATGAAAGCTGATCCATTTGATTTAAGAGCATCTGCTATTTTTCCCATAAAATCATTAGGATATGCTGGATTTACAGTAGCTAAGAAAAGTTTTATTGTACCATAGAAAGCAAATGGGGTTACTAAATCTTGCTTAACACCTATTTTGCCGGGTATTTTTTCTCCTGCAGGACCAGTCGTAGTGGAAGCGTAGGGTGGTGTACCTCCACTTTCTTGAATTCCAGTATTCATAAAAGCTTCGTTATCATAGTTGAAGAATAGAACATTAGATTTCTCATTTCTGGCCAAAATATCCTCAAAATTAATTATATTCCTCTCTGGTTTTGACATTTTATTAATCCACCCCATATATTTTTTCTTTAGTTTCTCTAACCCCTAGATATTGATATAGTTGTCCCTTCATGTCTGTAACAGCTTCCATTTTCTTTTTCGCTACACCAAACTCATCTCTCGTAACATCACGTCCACCCAAACCAACTATGAAACTTCTAAACAATGTACCTAGTGGATATAGTGCAGAGGTAACAGACATTGAAAATGGTGGTAACATCCCATTTAACGAGTCGCTTTTTTCTAAAAGAATTAACTTTTCTATATTATGTTCTTCTACAATTTTTCGTAATTCCTCATATGGAAATGGTCGAAATGCTCTTATTTTAATTAAACCAATATCCTTGTTTTTTGTCATCCAACTAATAATATTACCACATACAGAGCCCATTGTACAAAAAGCAGTTTTTGATGAGTTATCTAAATTAAAAGTTTCAATCAGATTATAATCTCTTCCCGTTTCTGCTTTGAACTTTTTGAAGACATCAACCATTTGACCTAAGACTAGTTGTTTTGCATCTTCCAACTGTGCTCTCCCTTCCATAAAATAAGAAGGAGTAACAATACCACCCCAGGTACCGGGTTTTGAAGGATCAATTGTATGTCTTGGCTTTTTAGGCGTCATTCTTCTGACTCTTTCATCTGGAATTAGTGTTAGATTCTGTACTGAATGAGATATTATAAAGCCATCATGTACAAATATAGTTGGAAATAATGAATCTTCTGAGATCATTACAGAAAGGATTGCAGCATCATAGGTCTCTTGAACATTTTCAGATACAATTATATTCCAACCAAGTTCAGAATTCGTTTGAGTATATTCCCAAGAATTCCAAATAGATAAATTCGGTGAATTAAAAGCCCGAGCAGAAAGCATCATCGTTAAAGGTAATCTCCACCCTACAGCCATAGGAAGAGCTTCTGTCATCAATAAATAACCTTGACTTGCTGTAGCTGTAAAAGCTCTTGCTCCTGCTGCACAAGCAGCGGTTGAAAAACTCATCGCAGCTAATTCTGATTCTACATTTACAAATGCAGCTTTTAATCTTCCGTGATGAACAACATCGGATAAACCCTCAACTGATTGGGTCTGGGGGGTGATTGGAAAAGCACATATAACATCTGGATCAGTTTGAGTAACTCCCCCTGCAACTGCATAATTTCCAATCATCGTGGTTTCTATAGGTTCTTTTATTTCCTTAAAAAATATTCTCATTGGTTCTATTGACATTCTTTTCACCTCACCTATTCCGGAGCGGCACACGCTGCCGGTCCTTGTTTTAATCTTTTACTAATAGCTTCAACAGGACAGATTTCTAAACAATTTTGACACGACTTACAATGAGATTGGTCAATGCCTTTCATATGCCATAAACCATCCTCACCTTTTTCTCTGATAATAGCAAAATCAGGACAGATATACCAACATTGAGCGCAATCAGTGCATTTTTCTTCATCCCAAATCATATCCCATTCACCCCATGAGCCTGTAATTACTTGCTTACTACCTATCTCTATTACATCTTCATCACAATACCATACACCAGCTTTATCTAGTTCTTTATACCCCGGTAATCCTGGAAAAACTTGTTGCCAAGGAACTTTTGTATCTTTAGTAAAATCAATTGCAGGAGCATTTGGAGTCTCATATATACAAGTTTCTTCATAAGCTTTTTTTATAGCTGCTACATTTTTACCAGCGATTTCACCTTTAAAACGACGCATTATCGCATCAGCTAAAGCATCCATAGAGAAAATTGGAGCCACACGAATAAACGCTCCTAAAATTATTGTATTAGTTATATTTCTGCCAAAAATTTCCATTGCAATATTTAATGCATCAATGGTTGCGATATTTATATCTTTTCGACCAACAATATCTTGAATTGTCTTTTGATCCATGACTGTATTTACTATAAGCCATCCACCGGGAGCCAATCCAGCGGTAACATCTATTTCACCAAGAAGAGATGGATCTAATATTGCGACTGCATGTGGAGCATAAACTTGCTCATTGCTTCTTACTAAATCATTATTTGCACTTAAACGTACATAACTTTCAGTTGGAGATCCCATTCTTTCGGCTCCAAATAAAGGTTGACAAACACCATATCCATAAAAAGCTTCAACACATAGATTAGAGGCCGTTACACCTCCCTGTCCTCCGCGTGCATGAAACCTGAGATTGATCACATGTTCTTTTAATTCTTCTTTAATCTGTTCTGGAGTTAACATTTTTAGAAAATCTCTTTAAATTAATTAAAAACTCAATTGTTATTAAATAAATCTTAGGATAGAATTTAAGTTTTTTATATTGTTTTTATAAAGAATTCAAGGGTTACACTATAAAAATTAATATAGAAAATTAAAAAAAAAAAACTATTAAGAAAATTCATTATTTAACTTCTTAACGACTTCTACACATAGATTTAGAGTATTTTTTATGCTATCTTTAGAAACTATGCTCATATCATCTTTTTTAGTATGCACTAATTTTAAACCAGGCTGAGAAGCTATCCAACATGCTTCAAACCCTTCTTGAACAACAGGCATATAATCAGACCAAGCGCCTGTAGGCAAATAAATATCCTTAGCTTTAATATTTAATTCTTTGGCACTATTAAGAAATAATTCATTTAATTTTTTTGAAGAGACTTTTCGTGGTATTCCAAATGAGGTTATTATTCTTATAAAATCTGTACCTCCTATTAAATCAAAATTAATAAAATATGTTGATTCTTTATCATATTTATCCTTATGATGGTGCAAGAAACTCTTTACTCCCCCTAAATTCAACTCTTCAGAACTAGTGCTTAAAAAGATAAAATCTAAATTATTCAGTGAATTATTTTTAAAATATCTGGCGAGTTCAATGACAACTCCTACACCTGCTGCGTTATCATAAGCTCCAGGAGAATCATTGCCAGTTTTATTAAAAAAGTTAAGGATTCCTATAATTGAAACAGTAATACTAATACCTAACAAAATATGATTTAATATTGGTATTTGGTAAGGTAAAAAAATTTGAATTATACTTAAAATTAAATATAATAATAGAATGATAATCGCTCCTAACGCAGCAATAATTATAATAATAATCCTCATTGACGAAGAAAATAATTGAGATTTTGAATCCCAATGAGCCATAAAAACAATTGTGCCTTTAGAATCACCATTTTTTAATTTAACATAAATATTTTCAGTTTCATAATTTTTCTCTTCATTCCTCATAAGCTTTATTTCTGAAGTAGTTGCCATACCAAGAACTCTGGATGCTACGAAAACATTTATAATAAATAAAATTAAAGTAATCCACGGATTTATATAAAAAGAGATGGCTAAAAGAACTAAAAAGAGTCCAATTGGTAAAAATAATAATCGGATTGCTATCCAATTATAAAAAGAAGTTTTAAATTTTTCACGATGAATTGATTCATAGCCAGCTTTTCGAAACTCATCTAAAACAACTTCATTTGCTTTTTTTTCTCCCTCTGAACCTATTAGCCGAGGAAAAGCGAGACGTTCGGTTATTCGATATGCATTATCTCCATTGACAGCCATTTGATTTATCAAATTTTAAATGCCTTTTTATATTATCTATATATTTATCTTTAAAAACTATTCCATTATTGATAATTTCAACAAAATCAAAGTTTATAGGACTTAGAATATTTTTCTTAATAATAATTAAGCAAGGCTCATAATGATATATTCTCCTCTACTAAGATGAATTTATCCAAAAAAAAATTAGCTTCAAATTCTACTTCTTATAAGATAACGCCAGATTTCGTGCCTATGATTCGAATTATTTTTTGGAATAGTATGGGCTTTTTCTTTTTTTCTTTTCTGATTCCTTATGTAACAGCGCAACTCTTAGGAGCTTCAGGTACACAATTAGGTTTTATGTATGCCAGTCAAATCTTTGGTGCGTTAATTAGTGCACCAATCGTTGGATATTTAACTGATCGATTCTCTAAGAAGTTGCTGGTTCTAATTGGAAGTTTTGGTCGTGGAACTTGTTATCTTTTAATGTATTTAGGAATCATGTTTTCCTCTTTAATGATATTTGCAATTGGTCTGTTTGTTCAAGGATTTTTCGTTGGATTCTTTTGGACTCCTTTAGATGCATTAATATCCGAAAAATCCCATAAAACAAATCGATCGTATGCTTTTGGTAAACGAGGGGGAATGATGGGCTGGGGCAATTTTTTTGGATCCATCCTTAGCTTTATAATATTTAGCATTGCTAATTTTTTTGTCCCAAATAATAGGTTTTTGGTTTATAGCCCTTTAATCTTATTTACCATTTCTAATGTATACGCAGGAATTATTTTTAATCGTCATGTAAATGAGGAACTTACATATGACCATTATATTACTAATATATATCCCCCTTCAGCAGAATTTTTTATAGAATCCCAAACTATTGATGTTTCTTCTTCTAACTCTCAAACAGGTAATAATATAGCTTTTGGTTTTTTAATAGGATTTATTTTTTTAACCATTGCATTTATGACTAGCAATGTAAATCAGTCATTAGCTCCCCCATTCTTTCAAGTGTATTTAATAGATGAGATAGGGGTGAATAATGCTACTATGGTTATGTTGATATATTTCCCGAGTCAAATTATAGCTATGCTTCTAGCACCTAAATTAGGTAAGATTTCTGATAAAATAAATCCAATGTTAGGAATTGCTATTGCAAGTAGTTTTGGATCATTGGTTACTTGGTTAATTGTCAATACAACCTCAGGATGGGAATTTGGCGTTATTTTAACTTTTGATGCGACATTTGCTTGGGCAGGAATGTTAATTTTACAAAATTTTGTTAGCCGTGTTTCAAAAAGTCACCGAGGTAAAATTTTTGGATTAACTCAGTGGATGAGTTTATTTGGAGCGTTAATAGGCCCCATTTTAGGAGGATTAGTATGGGATCATATAGGACCTAGAGCACCATTTATTATATCTATTTTCGTAGAATTATCAGTAATTCCTCTTTATTTTATAGCAATTAGGTTTTTAACTCCTCATATGGCTGAGAAAATAGAAGAAAATTGAAAAATATTTTAACAAATCTTTCATAAAAAATCCTCATACCATCCAATTGGAAGATTTTCCTTAGCAAGTTTTAAAAATTCTTCCATTTTTAAAATTCCTAAATCAGAAATAATCCCAGTTATGTATTTAGTAGGAGTTATGTCAAAATAATAATTATGGATTTTTAATAATTCTTTTTGACTTTCCTCAGAGTATAATTCCTTAGTCGGTTTCTCTTCAATAATAACTTCCTTGCCATAATGGCTCTTTAAATTATATTTAAAACAATCCCCTACAGCATAAAAATCAATATTTTTTTCATTAGCTAAGACTGCTAATGGAAATGTACCAATTTTATTTAATATTGAACCATCTTTTAAAACACTGTCAACACCAATTAATATTAAATCGATCTCGTCAATAAATTTACCCATTGCTGCATCTATTATGAGATTTGTTTTAAAATAAGATGACAAGGTTTCAGCAACTCTGATTCCTTCAAGGAGAGGTCTTGATTCTAAAATGTATATTTCAAAATTATAGTCTTTATTTTCAATTAATTGATTAAGAATAGTTGAACTATAGGATATTAACATGATTTTAGGAGCAGTCTTTTTTTTAATTGTCAGAAAGGTGCGAAAAGCTTGGGCAAGAGCTTTTCCTCTTTCTGCTCTATCAACATAAAATTGATCTATTCTTTCTTCTAAAATTTTCTTATTTAACTTTTCTAAATCATGAATTAAGAATCCTATTGTATTGATAAGGGGAGCCATGCTTGGTCGTGAATTCATAATTTTTTTTACTAAGTTAAATATTTCTGCTTTAATTTTTTCACTTGTTTCTTCAACCGACTCTAATTGTATTCTTACTATTTCAAGAGCTTTATCTATTAATTCGTTAGCTCCTGAAGTATTATCATTTCTTAAATCCTCCAACATTAGTTGAATATCATTATTCATCAACTTGGTAATTCACCTATTTTTATTTTTTTTATCATAAAATTAAATTTTTATTAATGATTTTGCACAAATTTTTACACACAATAATAGAAATTTTTTAAAATTCGACAAATTACTAAAGCTATCCATAGCGGTAGATCCTTATCTTTTGCTTTTAATAGGTTTAAATCCCATAAACCATTATCTAATTGTCTATTTACTAGCCACTTAAGTGCTTTTTCAACTTGAGGATGATTAATTGTAAATCTTAAAAAATAAAGAATATCAAGTGCAGACAAAATATCTGTAAACCAAAATGGAAATGAAACTCTTTCCCAATATTCCACAGTGCGTCTATCAGGATATTTATCAGGTTTAAAGATTCTTGAAGCTAAAAATTCTCCTGCTGACCTTGCTTCCTTTATTTTTTGATACTTCGGAAGAGCTGCAAACGCTCTTAATACAACACCAGTAATTAAATGAGAAAATGGCTTTTCTCTTATTGGTTGTAAAATTATTTCACTATTAGAAACTTCAGCCCATTTAGCATTATTTGTTCTAATTGGTACCGCCCAACCTCCATCATCTTGTCGAACCGATAAAAGCCATTTGAAGCCTTTTTCTACACGAGAATCATCTTCATATCCTGCTTTTATTAAAATTTCCAGCATTGCAGCAGTGTAATTTGGAGAATATTGAGTTCCATAAATTCCTCTAATATCGCCTTCATCTGTTTGAAATGAAAAGATAAATTCAATAGCTTTATTTATAATTGGATGTTCTTTAGTAAACCCATATTTTTCAATAAGATTAGCTAATTGTCGATATGTTTCAAGCTGATTATAATTTTCTTGTGAACGTATATCAACTTTACCTCCCGGATATTTCCAAGATCCATCCTCCTGTTGTTTCTTGAGTATTTTTTCTACTTCTGGTAGCTCCCATAAAATTTTAACAGATTCAACTTTCTCTCCTAATAGATCTTTTCTAGCAAAATATTGAATTGCCTTATTTTCAGTTGATAAAAGTACTGGCAATGGATCGAATCTTAACTTACCTTTCCAGTTTTCCATAATTTTCTCAAACCAAGATCATTATTTTTTAGATATTTCATCTGCTTTCTTAATATAATCAGGAATAAAATGAGTTTTTAATAAATTTGAATTACCTGTTGAGATCAAATTGCCCTCTATATCTAATATTTCACAAATAGCGTGGATTATATTTCGCACCTCTCTAATAATTTTACCAATAACTCTCACTTTTTCACCTACTTTTACTTTTCCTAAATAATCCACATGAAAATCTATACTTATAGGAAATCCTTCATACCCTAAAGTCGCAGTAGTCATTCCTATTGTATCATCCATTAAAGCACATTGCATCCCTCCATGTAATAATCCTGTGGGATTTGCCATCTCCGGTCTAACTTCGAATTCTAATTCAATTAAACCATATTGAGCTCTAATTATCCTTCCATTTAACCACTTTGAAAATGGAGGAACTGGGAAATCTTTTATTTATTTTCCCTTGAATGTATTAAACAATTTTATCATTTGATCAGATCTTTTCTTTATTTCTTTTTCTTTTTCGAGCATTTACAAATGCCATCCGCATTATTAATTCTTTTAATTACTAATTATAATATTTATGATTTTATTTTAATTATTCAGAGAAATTAGATTTGTTTTATTTTAATCCTTATAAGAGTATATCATTAGAATTCTTATTATTAACTTTAATAAATTCTTATTACAAAGGTGTTAATACAGAATTAAAATAATAAAAAAAAAAGAATTTTTGTTTTTTAGTCTTCCTTAATAACAGATTTACCATTTCCAAGCATGTTTGTGTAGAGAAAAACTGTAATCAGCAGGTCCATTTAGAGGAGTAATTATAGCGATCATATCTGCACGACCAATAGCATATGGGAATAACCATGCAGTACCATCATTATTCTCATCAAGAGTCATATCATAGATTAAGGTGTAATAGGTTCTTTTCATCCATGTAACTACTCGAATTAAGGTAACCATGAAATCTTCGATTAAGGGAGGTATTGGGAAAGATACTGCATCAGTTGTATCAGCATCCTCAATTAAAGCACCATCTACATAAATATTATCAACCCAAATACCTGGTTCTTCAGTACCCCAATCTGTCATGTATCGGAATCCGATCCATACACTTCCACCAGCATAAGGAGTCAAATCAAAACTCATGGTAATCCAATCCTCACTCCAACCTGTTAATCCTGGTAAGTTGGCAATTATATCAGGATAGGCATCTGGATGATGAACATCGGACGTATATTCATTTGTAAGAGATGTCCAGGTTGCACCATCATCAGTCGATGCTTGAATAAATGCATAATCCCAACCTTGTCCAGTTATAGCATCAATTTCTATATCATAATATGTGTCAAAAGTCAATGTAGCGTCAGTAGCTCCTGTTAGATCAACTTCTATAAACATTTGAATATCTGCTTCAGATCCAGCAGGAGTAGAATACCATTCTAAATCTCCATCATCATCCCTATCTTCCTTTATCCAAGTTGGAACTGTTATACAATCATCTCCATTGAACTCAAAACCTGAGAAAAAGCCGCCTCTTGGATTATCAAATCGAATGTAATCTGAACCGTATGAGCTTACTAAATATGTATCTAATAATTCAAAGCCATCATCACATACAGTATAGCCAAAGCCATAACCAGTTAAATCTTTAGGCCATTTATCCCCTGGAACATAATCTTCATTATCCTCAAGATCATATACACGAATATCTCTAAATTCTTCACTGCCTAAATCAAAGGTTTCATAGTTATATTTTCCATTTCCTGGCCAATCTGAATGGATTAAATTAGCAATTCGCCAATCATGAAAGACCTCATCGAATGTTAAACCAGCTCCAAAATAATCAAGGGCATTTTGAATTCCTTCAAATCCTGCTATCCCTACATCCATATAATAGCTTAGGAAGTCAGGTCCACCAAAGTGGTCGCTAAGATAGGCTGTCCACAGAAATGCTTGACCATAATCGGCTAATATGTTATCATTACCTTGCTGGTCACCCCATTCAGTAAGAGAATTATCTGGGGTGGCTAAGAAATAGTTTACATCTCCTACAGGTACTCCATAACCACAGAGATATTCTGCAAATGTAGAGAACCCTTCATTCATAATAAGTAGATCTCCAGGAACGTAATCTGAATGAAGTAGGTGTTGATATTCATGAGCAATTGTGGCTTCATAAAGATGTGGACGATCGACAGGTGGATAGTCTATATCAAGCACTTCAGAATGCCATACCTGTCCTTCAGGTCCTACCCTTCTATACCATTGATGACTGTCAATAGATATGATATTTCTGTCTATATATGCCTCAAGTGAAGAGGAAAAGAAGCCAGCGATATAGAATCTAAAGTCAGTGTAGTAATTAGCATCTCTAACATTTGAAACTAAGATAATATCCCTTCCAGCTGGATCTTCATAGTACCCTTCTGGGAAATATTCCCAATCTACTAATAATGAAGCACTTCCGTTATGATAGTCTGGAGTTCCAAAATATTGTGTATCTTTTGGATAAATATTATTGTCAAATTCATCCAACAAATATGCAACTTGAGCATCGGTTATTTCTGGATAATAATAAAAACCATCCTCATCTTGGTAAGTTGGATCATTCCAATTTTCCTTCCCAGGAATTGTATCGTCCCACAACCTATCGAGTTGTACCCAAATCTCTGTATTATCACTTTGAGCTCTTAATTTAAAGTCAGTAAAGAAATAATAACCAAAATAATCATCAAGTGATAAAAAAGTCTTAATATCACCTACATCACTTGCTGTTTTTAGTGAACTTGTAGTTAATCCCTCAAAATTTATATCATAATCAAATCTGTCAGGAGTATTGTCAAATACTAATGGTTCAGTATCTAAAAGTCCTTTAGGAGTGCTTGCTGTGGTAGTTGAAATCAGTGATACACTCGCAATATTTATAAATAAGAAGACTACTAGTAATGCGGTTAGTTGTTTTTTTTTCATTTTTTTATCAACTCATTTTTTTTTTTAAATTTTTTTTGTTCAAAATTATTTTTTCTTTCACACAAAATGTATAAATTTTGAACACATCGAAAATATCTTAAAATTTTTGAATGTAGATTACAATCAATTAAATTTTAGACAATTTCAGTGATTTTTATAATTGATACCTTGCTATTTAAAATTTTCCCTTTTGTCATATCAGAAATAGGAGAAAGAAAAATGGGAGAAAAACCCATTAAGATTTATCATTAAATCCAAAAAAAGGGGAATTCATTAATTTTCCAAGTAAAGAAGATTTGAAAAAGAGCATCAAATCTTAAAAATTTAATTATTTGTATTATTTAAACACTTAATGACTAAGCAAGATGCGAACACTTTAAACATTAAGGATATAGCATTTCTAAACAATATTAAATCCATAGCTGTAATTGGTCCTTCGAAAAAGAGAGACTACTTTTTTTTAAGAAACCATGCTGAAAGTTTTAATGGGAATATTTACGCAGTACATCCTACAATAAAAGAAATTCCTGGTTTTCCGCAAGAAAATATTTTTCCATCATTAGAAGATATTCCAAATGAGGTTGATTTTGCATTTATCGCTGTCCCTCCATCTCAAATTCTAAATGTTATCGATGATTGCGTTGAAAAAGGAGTAAAGTTAGTTACTGTTTTTACTTCTGAATTTTCTGATGCTGGAACAGAAGAAGGTTTTAAATTAGAAAAGGAGTTAATAAAAAGAGCTCAGGATAAAGTAAGGATTTTAGGACCAAATGGAATGGGATTATTTTATCCAAAAATAGGACTTGCTTGGCGCCCAAGATTTCCAATTATAGCTGGCAATATTGGATTTATCGCACAATCTGGTGGAGTATGTAATATTGCAATTTATTCTGCTTGGGAAATAGGGCTCCATTTTTCAAAGGTATTCTCCTTTGGAAATGGTGCGGATTTGGACTTTGTGGATTTATTATATTTTCTAAGTAATGATCCTGAGACAGATATTATTTTATGTTATGTAGAAGGAATAAAAGAAGGTAGAAGTAATGATCTTCAAAAAGTACTAGCACAAAACAAGAAGCTTATAGTAATTTTAAAGGGGGGTCAAACTAAAACAGGTTCGATAGCAGCAGAAACGCATACTGCTTCAATTTCGGGGGATAATCGTATATGGGAAGCACTTTTTAAACAATATAATTTGATTGAAGTAGATACTCTAGAGCAATTATTATTTACAGCTCGATTATTCGATTGTTATGGAATTTTTGAAATGAATAACGTAGCAGTATTTAGCATTAGTGGAGGGTATGGTGTTATTTTGGTTGATTTGATTGAAAAAGAAGGAATGAATGTCCCTTCATTTAGTCCAGATACTCAATCACAATTAAGAGAAAAGTTCTTTTTACCTGGAACTAGTTCTAATAATCCATTAGATCTGGCAGCACAATTCTTTTTTAGTAAAACCGTGTATGAAATTATTGATCTTGCTTTATCAGATATAAAGATAGATGGCCTAATAATGGATTTACCAAGCTTTTATTTTTCACGGCATTTTCGTTTAAAGACTGATCTTGCTTTTGAAAACGAAATGATTGAAAGTATGAGTTTAGGACATAAACATAAAAAGCCGTTAATTCCAATAATTCAACATGTTAATTGCCCAGATGAGAGAGCAAGAGTTTCAAAGAAATTAATTGAAAGAAAAGTACCAGTTTTTGCAAATCCCCTTGAAGTAATTCCGTTATTATCCAAAATTGCTAAATATAAAAGAAATTTGCAGCAATAAACTTCTTTTTAAAAAATCTGAGGGCTTTGATATTCTCCAAATACTTCTCTTAAAACATCGCAGATTTCTTGTATTGTTGCATAGGTCTTAACGGTTTCAATCATGATTGGCATAATATTTTCACTAGAATGAGCCATATTCTTCAATTCTGCTAATTTTTCTTGAACTAAGCCTTCATTTCTAGTCTTTCTTAATTCATCTAAAGAATCGACTATTTTCTTTTCAAATTCTTTATCATGTTTAAATGTCTCAATTTTACATTCTTCATCAGTACAAAATGTATTGACTCCTATTACTTTACGTTGGCCCTCTTCAACCTTCTTTTGCTCCGAATAAGCGTTATTTTGAATTTCTTGTTGAATGAACGCTTTTTCAATTGCGATAGGCATACCACCCATATTATCAATTCGTTCGATATATTCCATGGCTTTTTCTTCTAATTGATTAGTTAAATATTCAATGTAATAGGAACCTCCTAAGGGATCAACAACGTCAGTTACACCGGATTCATAGGCAAATACTTGTTGGGTTCTTAAAGATAATCTTACTGAATCTTCTGTAGGGATTGCTAAAGCCTCATCTGCACCACACGTATGAAGAGATTGTGTACCTCCAAGAATTGCTGCTAATGCCTGAATTGCTACTCTTATTATATTAACTTGAGGTTGTTGAGCTGTTAATGTAACTCCTGCAGTTTGTGTATGAAATCTTAATCGTAATGAATTTGGATTATTAGCATTAAATCGTTCTTTCATTATTTTAGCCCATAATCTTCTCGCTGCCCTTAATTTTGCAATTTCTTCAAAAAAATTATTATGAGTTGTAAAAAAGAAAGATAATCTTGGAGCAAACTCATCTATATCTATTCCTCTTTTATGGACTTCTTCAACATAAGCAATACCATCCGCAATAGTAAAAGCAATTTCTTGAACAGCATTACATCCTGCTTCACGCATATGATAACCACTAATACTAATCGTATTAAACCTAGGAAGATATTTGGAACAATACTCAATTACATCTGCAGTGAGCCTTAGAGAGGGTTTAGGAGGAAAAATATATGTCCCTCTTGCCACATATTCCTTTAAAATATCATTTTGAACTGTACCAATTAATAGTTCAGGGTTAATTCCTAAATTTTCTCCAATAGCAATATACATCGCTAAGAGTACTGCTGTTGGTGCGTTTATAGTCATACTTGTTGATACTTTATCTAAAGGTATTCCTTCAAAAACTTTTTCAAAATCTTTTAATGAATTAACTGTAACTCCTATTCGTCCCACTTCTCCTAGACAGATCTGATTATCAGAGTTATATCCCATTTGAGTAGGTAAATCAAAGGCTATTGAAAGTCCTTTTTGACCTTGAGATATTAAATATTTGAATCTTTCATTTGTCTTTATAGCATCAGCAAATCCTCCATACTGTCTCATTGTCCAAATCCTTCCTCGATACATGTTAGGATAAACTCCTCTAGTAAATGGAACACTTCCGGGAAAGCCAATATCATCTATAAAATTCATATCTGCAATATCTTCTGGACCATAGATATGTTTTATTGGAATTCCTGAGGGTGTTTCAAATTTATCCTTAATTTCTCCTTTCGTAATGAATTTATTTAATATGTGTTTTTGCCATTCTTCTCTCTCAGTTTTAATTTTTTTAAGCTCATCTTTTGAAAACATAATTTTCACCAACCTTAAAATGAATCCTATATCTTAAAAATAATTTATATATTATGCATTTATCATTCCTTTATTAGTTAAAGTATTATTTTTAATTGATTAATATTATAGTCTTCTATAATTATTTAATTATCAAATAGGTATATGATAAGAACAATTACATTTTACTAAATTTATTATGAAAGATCTCCTATACATAAGAAAATTAATTTTCTTTGTCAGGACTTTAGGTGAGGTTGAGAAGATAGCCAACATTTTATGAATATAACCTTCTCTTGGATAAAAAAACCATTCTAAATAAAGGGAGAGAAATTAGAAAATTTTTTTTAGATTTTCATATCCTTCAAGTAAATCTTCTTTACTTATTTTTGATTTAATTCCCAAATCCATTATTAAATCCATAAACTCTGATAATGGAAGATTTGCTAGATATGCTGCCCTCCCTATCGAATATTTTCCTTTAGCATAACCTTTTATCGCTAAATATATACTTCCATTATTAATTAAATCTCTAATTATATCTGATTGTTCTTTTTTTTTTTCTTCTGAATATCTTTTAATAGTTTCTTCTAAACTTTTATTAATTCTTACAGACAAAACTTTACCCATTTTTTAAACCTCTTCTTTTTCTATTTTATTCATAAAATCTATTATAATGTTTTCTTTATACCATCCAATTTCTTTTAGGTTTTCAAATTTTAACAAAGTTGAATCTTTTGAAAGCTTTTTATTAAAAAAGCATCGAATGATAAACATTGGAGTAGTGAAATATTTGATTTCTAGGATTTTGCATACTTTTAATGTTTTATAATCATCTGTTCCTAATAAATCAGCTTTTTCTTCTATATATAAAACAATTGCTTCTGCTTCACCATCATGAATATTAAAATTTTTAATAAGGTCTTCTTTTTCTGCAATATCTTTAATTTGTTTTAAATTTATTATTTTATCCTTTACTTGTTTTTCAATTAAAAATGCATCCATTTTTTTTAATATTTTCCCTAGTGTAACAGACTCAGAATAAATCGCTTGAGGTATTATTACATCATCAAATGCTTCAATCAATAAATCCAACATTTCTAATTTAGATAATAATATCAATAATGAAGAATCGCAAATTATTATAGTCATCTAATGATCTAAAAATAAGTATACGTTTATAAACTTTTGTATACAGTACAATTAGATTGGTTCAAATACAAAAGCATTAATTTCTTTTCCATCTAGATTTTCACAAATCTTTTGATATACAGGTTTTAATCTCATTCCAGTTTTTAAATTATCTTGAGTTGTGATTTGTCCAAGTCCCTTTATTCCATTTTCAAATTCTACAACTCCAAGTGCATAAGATGGCTTATCTCGAAATTCTGCCGGAGGAGCATTTAAAATTGTAAATGTAATTAATGTGCATTCTCCTGATGCTTCCATTAATGTAAATTTATCATTCTTACAATTTAAACATCTCAAATGAGACTTATGCTGTAAGAACCCACATTCATCACACTTTTTCCATCTAAGTTTTTCTTCACTAGTCATAAGTCTCTCATTCGTTCAAATTTAATCTTTAAAATAAGTTTTATTCTTTTAATAACAAATGATCTGTTGTAAGAAAGCTCTCCATAATTAGTTCTTTGAGATCTGGATTTTCTTTCAGCTGAACAGTTTGAAAATTTTTTAAGAACTTGTTAAAAATTTCCCATATAGAAGAATCACTTCCCATATGATCTGTAAAATACCTCAGCTTTAGTTTTGCGAAATATGATTGCCCTTTAAATAAATAACAAACTAGGAAATTCTCAACAGGGTTTATAAGAATAGTATGGTGACCAAATTTAGCACGATCCAAACCTTCAGAAAAAACTTCTTTACTAATTGAATCGAATGAAGTTAAAAAACCACTGAGGAGATCATCTGAAAAGTCCCAATCTTTAGAAAAAGTGTGAGAAAATGCCGGTACTCCTCCTTTGGACATAACTAAAAGTAATAAGGGTTCCTCTTCGGATAATTTTGGAACGTCTACTGTGCGTTTTTGTATCATTCTTTTCATTTCGTCTTCTATTTGGGTTAACTTCAATCTTTCACCTATTGGTGAATCTGATTTTTTTAATTTCTCCCACAAATCCATTTGTTTTAATAGTTCGTCATGTTCATTTGAAATTTTCATAGATAATCGATTAAGTCCGTATTTTTCGGCTATATGTTGAGCTTCGGATAATAATTGTCTAGCATTTTTAATATTAAAAGTAAGTAATGCAAGTCTGGCTTGTAAAAGTTTTGTTTCAGCAATTAAGGGATATGAATTGTTTTTTTCAGCAATATCCAACAGACGAGAAAAGTAGGGTTGTATTTCTTTTAATATCTCAAGATCATTTGTATTACGGAGATCCATTAAGAGTAAATCACAGAGATTGAGCAAAGCATCAATATGAGCTTCGTATAAAACAACATCCTCCTCTACTGCTTTTCTCAATATCTTTTCAGCCTCAGAAAGATTACTAGCACGAGGATTTGCTTTCAATAATAAAGCTTTATTTATTAAATAGTCCAATTTAATAATCTCATACTCTTCTTGATCTTTAAGCTCCTTCATCTGATCTAAATATTTTTGTGCTAACTTAAGATCACCTTTATCAAGGGCTACATGAAAAAGTGAATCGAGGATTATATGGATTTTAGGACTATTTATCTCCTTACAAAGAGCATAACTCTGATTTATACTTTCAAAAGCATCATCTAATTTACCTTGCATTCTATATACCCACCCTAAATTATTGAGAGCTATAATAATGTTCTGTTTATCATTTATTTCTTTAGCAACAGCTAATGCCTGGCTATGATATTTGATTGCAAGGTCTATATTGCCTTTTATTCCATAGTAAGTACCCGTATTAAGTGTAAATTGCATTATTAATTTTTTATCATTTATTAGTTTAACAAGTTCTAAACCTTCTTCCAAGCATTTTTTAATAAGCTCTAAATTTCCCCTCGCAAAAAATATACCCCCTTTTATTAAAAACAAAGAAGCATGTTTTTTCTGAATTTCTGCGATAGGTTCTGGAAATTGGGCACTGATTATTTCTTCAGCTTTACCAATCTCGTCAAGAGCTTCTTCTAATTTGCCAAGTCGCCAATAAACCCAAGCGATGAGATTTAAAGCATCAATTGATTTATCATAACTTTTTGATTTTTTACTCTGCTCTAAAACTCTTTCTGCAAGGTTTTGTGCATCCTTTAATTGTCCAAGAGCTAATAATAAAGAACTTTTAAGAATGTGTAAAGAGAGTAAATCTTCTTCAGTAAAACCTTCTTCTTTTTCTAAATTAGTCACGATTTGAAGAGCTTCTTCAAACTTACCTGCATTTTTGAGTTCTTCTGCTTGCTTTAATTCTTTTGATTTTGATTTAAGCATAAATTTCAATTAAAAAAAGAAGTTATATTTGCTTAAAAGCCTTTTTAATCTGATCCTTATTGAGTTGAAGATAATTATTTATATTTGTTATATAATACATCAATGATTGCGTTAAATGCGTTTATGACTCCTTGACCAGTTTTTGCAGAGGTTATATAATATCCAATAAAATTTTGCTTGTCCACAATTTCTTGGATTTCAGAATGATCTATACTATTCTCATCAATTAAATCAACTTTGTTAGCGAACATAACTACTGGAAGATCTCCGCAAAATTGATTAATGTCTGAATACCAATCAGGAATATGAGCAAAACTGTCTTCACCAAGTTCATTTTCTTCTAAACTATATACAATAATAGCAGCTACACTATTTTTAAAAAAAGAAGGACGCAAAAAATTGAAACTGTCCTGACCGGCTATATCCCAGAATAATAATCTAATTTTATCTTCCTTTATCACCTTGTCATATACAGAGAATTGGGCTCCTATAGTCTTGATATAATCCTCCTGAAAAGAACCTTTTGTGAACTTTTGTATTAAGGACGTTTTCCCTACTTGTCCATCTCCTATAACTGTAATCTTAAATCGAAACTTTTCTGCTGTTTCATTCATTTACTGAAATTGTTGATATATGTACTATTAAACAAAACTTGCTTAATGTAAGATTGAATTTTTCTTTATATAAAATTTTAGTTTATTGCATTAGAAATCAATAAAATAAAAAATAAAAAATGAAAAAGATATAAAAAACAGATAATTATTCCTTTTTAGTCAATTTAGACAAATAATGCCAAATCTTGCCATTACTTCCATAAGAATATGTTGATATTTTAATAATAGCTTTCTTTGAATTTTCTTTTGCATTATTATTAAACCTGAAATCTGATAAATTGTCTAAAATTGCCTTTTTATTTTCTTTTAAGTCCGGGATTACTAGTTTCTTACTCTCTATCAGATTAACCACCTCCTTTAATATTATTAAATAATTGTTTTTAGTCCTTGAAAGAATTTTTCGGGAGAAATACCATATAATAAAGCTTTATGAAGTAGCTGCAACTTGATTTCTGCAGCACCAAAAGAGTTTTCTCTATACTTAGATTTTTCTTTTAATTCCTTTAGGATTATATATAGTATATACTCAGGTTTCTTATGTTTACCAAAATATCCACCAAAAGCAGTGAAAAGGTTTACCATCAACTCAATATCATTTGAAGAAAATTTTTTGAAACATTTTTCGCAGATAACTCTAGTATATACTCCTGAATGGTAGATTGATGCCTTATTCTTAACTTCGGCTCGACAAATACCGCATATTATAGATGGATTAATTGGATTGTGTTTTTTACTAATAATTTGTTGCATTTTTTTCACCCCTTTTTTATTTTTATAAAAAAAATTGTTAGTTTATTTACTTATAGATCCTTAAAACTAAATCTAAATTTCTCGGGATGTAAATAATAATAATCAAGAGACTTTTTCCATCTTTTCAGTTCTCTTTTCTTATCTATTAAATCCAAATCATCTGGAGTTGTATAGATTTAACTAAGCTGATTTATCGATTCTCTCTTAATTTCCTCTTCCTTAATTTCAGATAAGAGTTCTTTTAATTCATATGATATTACTTTCTTAACTTCTGTCAGATTTAACCACCTCTTTTTTATTTCAAATTTTTTACATAATTATAAACATAAATTTATCTAATTCGTAATTTTAATGTGGAGAGCTCAAATTGTTATTCTGAATATGAACAACTGAGCTCTCCTTTAACTACGCCCTCTATTCTCTTCTTGAATTACCTTTCTATATAGTTGACAAATAGTTTTTACAAGAACAGTATAATTTGTATCAGTGTTTTTTTATTTTTACGTTTATTTATTAATATTTATTAGATCAGAGTTTAATATATAGTTTTTCTCCAAAAACTCCAATTGGAGTCTCGGAGAAGTTTTTGGATAGAAACATTTTTATAGATTTTTATACTATTTTTAATTGAGAACCTCTAATTATTATGAAAAATACTGGAAGATTATCTTGGAAAATACAATCAATTATCCCCCGAATGAACTTTTGGAACCTCCTTCCAAGTTGAGTAAACCTAATTTTAAATTAGTAATTCTTTGGATGTTAAACAACAACGAATTATGTACAAGTTCAGACTTTTTCGCAATTGAAAATTCTGAATCTGATACAGTATTTTCAAAATCAACATTATATAATTATTTGAAAACTCTTATTGAAGAAGGTTATGTCAATAAAAGTACTTATAATAAATACCAGATTACTCCTAAAGGCAAAGATAGATTTTATGAATTATCTCAAGCGAAGTTTGCACGAAGAAAATTAAGTTATCCTCCTAAAGCAATCACAAACAAGAGGAACTATGACCATTGGATTCTTTGGATGGTTTATAATAATACTTATTGTAAATGGGCAAATTTTATTGAAGAACCTCTTTCTATTAATCAATCTTCATTATCAAAAAATATGAATTTATTAATTGATGATGGATTTGTAGAAAAGGAAAATAAAGAATATAGAATTACTCAACTAGGTAAATCAGCATATTCTGATATGTTAAGAGAGTATGATTTAGATAGACAGTCAATTTTAGAGGCAGAAAGTAAACGGATTAGGGAGATAACTAAAAAGACTAAAAATTTCTTCGAGAAATTTAAAATAAAGGATAATAATATTAAGTTCCGATATCTCAATAATGTTTTAAAATTACCTTATGAAAATGAAAAGATTAAATCTACTTTAGACGTGGAAGAAGATTTTAACAAAGTTTTACTTTTTCTCTCAATAAATCATCCGAATGAGTTTCCTCATCATATTTCTCCAGAAGATTTTTCTAAGAAATATGATATTAGTCTTATTAAACTTAATTTCACCATCCTCCGCATTGTTGAGGAAGATATTTATCCTGTAAAGTTTTTTAAATTAGAAGTAGAGAAAGATAAAAATTATTTCTTTCAAGCAAATGAGAAATTAGAAAGAATGCTTAATGCTATTGTTGAGGAACATATTGCTAAATTCACATATTTACATAATTTATATGAAGAATACCCAAACGAAACTCCTCCATTAACATTGGAATTTACAGTTGAGGCCATTTTAGATGAGATCTGTGAAAATTTATTTTTCGATGGTTTAAGATATGCTTTAAAGAAATTTTTACCCGATTATATTCAATACTTAGCATATAAAATTGAAAAAGAGAAAAAATTAATAGATACATATGACAAATTGGAAGGATTAATTTGGCAAGAAATCCAGGCATATAATTTTAAGATTCAACATGTAGACTTTAGTGAGCAAAAAGGAGCCAACTATGATGAGGCTCTTAAGGAGATTGATAAAGCCATTAAATTGAACCCCAAAGACATTGATCTATATTATTCAAAAAACAAAATCCTTATTAATTTAAATCGATACAGAGAGGTATTAACTTTATTGGATAAAATGCTAAAAGATTTTCATCAAGAAGAAAAGAACATCCAAATGAAAAGGGCATATATTCTTAAAGAAATGAGAAACACTGAAGCAGGTTTAGAGATTATTGAAAAAATGATTGAAAAATATCCAGAAGATAATGATCTTCTAAATTATAAAGCCTGCTGGTTACAATATCTGAATAAAAAGGAAGAATCTTTAAACGTTATTCAAAATCTTATAGAACGCGTGCCTGATAATGCTACATATCACGATACCTATGGTGAAATTCTAATGTTCTTTAATGAACATGCGCATGCTATTGAAGAATTCCTAAAAACAATAGAGATAGGCAGTAAAAATTGGTATGTTTATCAGACTTACATTAAATTAGGGATTTGTTATAAAGAATTAGGAAATTATGAGTTAGCAGTTGAGTATCTTAAAAAAGGAAAAGAGTCTACAAATAAATCTTTAAGCGATCTTGATACAAAAAGAAAATGGATTGTAATCGCGGACCTTTTCTTTGCAGAGATTAAGCAACTTGAAGCGGAGTTTTAAAAACTAATTTTCTCTATTGGAGTTCTGATGAGGAATATTGGTTTAGGTGTCGTTATTTGAGAAGCCATTTATCTAAACTTTTTCCTCCTTTTTTATATTTTTTTAAATCTAGATAAAAAAAAATTATTTATAATAAATGATATAAATATTTACTAATGAATTCAAGAGAAAGAGTAAATACTACCTTAAATCATAAAGAACCAGATAAAGTACCGATTGATTTAGGAGGGCATCAATCGGGAATTCATATAAAAGCATATAAAAAGTTGTTAGATTTTCTGGAAATTCAGGATAATAATATTCAGTATTGTGATTTTGTACAACAAATAGCATTACCATGTGAAGAATTATTAGAAAGGTTTAATATTGATATTAGATATGTTCGTCCCTTAGGTGGGATGATAAATGTAAATGATGTCCAACCACAATATGAAGGAAAATACGTAGGATTATATGATCAATTTGGTTGTTTTTGGGGAAATGACGCAAAGAAGGATTTAGATGAAATTTTATATTATGATCCAGTCATACATCCATTAGCTGATTTTAAAACCATTCAAGAAATTGAAAATTATGATTGGCCTAACGGAAAAGATAAAAGTCCATTCAAGGGATTAAGGGATTATGCGAGAAAGTTGCGTGAAACCACCGATTTTGCATTATCTACTCCACCTACAGGATGTATTTACGAATATACAACGTTTCTTTTTGGTTTTACAAGAGCATTAAGATATTTACTAACAAAACCAGAATTGATTATCACCGCAATGGAATGTCTTTTAAAATACTGGACAGATTTTAATATAACTTTTTTAAATGAAGTCGGTGAATATATAGATGTTGTGTGTATTAATGGAGATTTGGGTGAACAAGCAGGACCGATTATGAATTTAAAAATATATGAGAAAGTTATAAAACCAATTGAAAAAAGACTTTCTGAAAAAATACATGAACTAGCAGATGTTAAGATCAATTACCATTGTTGTGGATCTGTTCCCCTATTTATACCTCATTGGGCAGAAATTAGGTATGATATTTATAATCCTGTTCAAATCTCCGCTTATGACATGGAACCTTGTAGTTTAAAAAGAAGGTTTGGTGAAATAATTACATTTTGGGGAGGCTTATGTAATACGCAACAAACACTTCCATTTGGCACTCCTAAACAAATTCGGGAAGAAGTTAAGAGAAATATTGATTGTTTTAAATCCGGAGGAGGTTATATTGCGGCAAATATTCATAATATAACAGCAGAGGTTCCTCCACAAAATATTGTTGCCATGTTTGATGCTGCAAATGAATTTCGAGATTATTGAGTAAAATTAAAATTAGAAACTGATAGGAAAATGAACTCATTAGAATTAACTTTATCAGCAATTAAGGGAATACCAGAGAAGATCCCTTTTAATCCATTTATTATGCATCTTGCTGCTTTCTTATCAAATGTAGATTATAATCACGAATATTGTCAGAATCCAGAGATATTAGTAAATTCAATGATAAGGTGTTCAGAATTCTTTGGAATAGATCATGTTAATGTATCTACAGATGCTTATCGTGAAGCAAATGCATGGGGTGTTGAGATTGATTGGAAAAGCCATACACCTGTTGCCAAAACTCATTTAAAAATTGAAGAATTCGAATCTATTGAAACACCAGAGTTATTAGTAAATATAAGAATTCAAAATAGAGTTGAGGCTGTAAAATTACTCTCAGCGAAAGTAGGAGGTAAGCAATGCATTGTTGGTTGGATTGAGGCTCCATTTGCAGAAATATGTTGTCTATTTGGTTTAGTAAATGTACTTAAATTGTGTAAGCATTCTGATTGGGAAAAAAGAATAAAAGCACTTATCGAAAGAATTCTTCCAATCCAAAAAGAATTTGCTAAATTACAGATTGAAGCGGGAGCAAACATAATTGGAGCAGGAGATTCTGCAATTTCTCAAATAGGCCCTATGAGGTATGAAAAATGTTGTTTAGAAGCAACAAAGGAATTGTTTAATTATATTCAAAAGGATGTGCCTGTCTTATATCATATCTGCGGGGATAATTCAGTAATCGACAAAGAAGGGAGAGATATGCTAAAGCTAGTTTCGAAGACAAAAGCAACAATTCTAGATTTGGATTATCAAATCGATTTGAAAATCGCTAAAGAAAAAATAGGAAAAAATAACTGTATAAGAGGAAATACAAACACTCAAATTTTAGGGAGTGAAATATATTCAATTTTGAGCGTATATAATGAAATAACAAATACTATTGAAGCAGGAAAGCCAGGTGGGATGTACATGTACGCAGCAGGATGCGAGTGGCCGTTCTATCCTAAGGATTTAGCCATAAGAAATCTAAGTATAGCTAAAGCACTAACAGAATCTATGGGAATTTATTAATTATTTTACATTTTAAGCTTAGAAAATTTTAATCAGGAATATATATCGGATAATTTCCATATTTTCTTCTTATATTTTGCATTGCTTCAAATCGATCTAGCGTTACTGCTGGATGAATACTATGACCAGACCCAAAAATGTATCCTCCTCCGGGTGCTAATTCCCGAATTAATCTCTTTGCGTATTCCTCAATTTCAGATATCTTCCCCAGTGCTAACATTACAGGATTTAAATTTCCAGAAAAAGTTATTTTGTCACCAAATTTTTTATTCAATTTGAAGATATCATACTCAGGATTCGCCGTAGTAGGTTCTATAGGATTAATGGCATCAACACCACAGTTAATTATATCCTTAAAAATTTCAGATAAATCTCCGTCAGAATGTAATAATATTTTACAATCACGTTTATGAGCAGCATCACATATTCTTTTTAACCAAGGGAACACATATTTCTTATAATTTCTAGGAGGCATGAAAAGACCACTTTTAAAACCATAATCATCCCATAATAATATAACTTTAGCATCATTTTCAGCTAGTAATTTTACAAGCTCGAGAGTAAATGTTCCATAATCATCAAAGATTTTTTTAGTTTGCTTTGGATTAGTTAATATTCTTGAAAATGTTTCTATTCCGAAGCCTTCCCAGTTATTTTCAAAAATACTTCCTGTTGCAGGAATAGAAAATACTTCATCTTTAAGTTTCTTTTGAACATCTCTCCCTAGTAAAAATTGTTTTAATCTCACTTCAGAATATGGATTTGGCTTTTCCCAACTTTCATAGTCATCAAATGACTCAAAAGATCCACCATGATATGCTAATATCATCGTTCCATCTTTATAATATTCAGTTTTCATGAATCTTCCATATTCATCGATATATCCGCCTTTCATAGACTTTCTAGGAAAAACACTTACATAACTTAGAACCAGATCTATTTGAGCTCTGCGGAAAAAATCATAAGTTATATAATAACCACGACCTTTAGTAGGATCAACGCCATAATGTCTCATAATCGTATAATTCGTAAATGCACTTTCAAAAGCAGGAACTCTATCTGGTTCCTCATGATTAATGGCTTTCAATACTCTCTCTGGTGCTTTTATAATTTTATCCCCTAAATTTTAAGAATTTGGTAAATTAGTAATTAAAATAATTATTTTTTTTGATTAATAAATGAATTTTCAATAAAAAAGATATGAGAATTTGAAAGTTAATAAACGATTAACTAGGAAATTTTTCAACAGAGATACAAAACTTGTAGCAAAAGAATTATTAGGAAAATATTTAGTAAGAAAATTAAGAGAAGGTGTTATGGTTGGAAAAGTGATCGAAGTTGAGGCTTATCTAGGAATTAACGATAAAGCATGTCATTCTTATGATTCCAAAATGACAGAGAGGACAAAAGTTATGTATGAGGAACCTGGAACTTTATATGTTTACTTTGTCTATGGAATGTACTATTGTTTGAATGTGATTACAGAACCTAAGGATGTACCGTGTGCAGTACTCATAAGACAACTATATCCAATAAATGGTATTGAATTGATGAAAGAAAATAGAAACGTAAAGATAGGGAAAAATTTTAAGAATTTATGTGATGGACCAGTGAAACTTTGTATGGCTATGAATATTACTAAAGAAATCTTTAATGGAAGTGATTCATGTAAGATAGATGCAAAGTTGTATCTCACTGAAGGAGAAGAAGTTAAAGATAAAGAAATTATTTTAAACAAGCGAATAGGAATTGATTATGCTGAAGAAGATAAGGATAGATTACTAAGATTTACTTTAAATATTAAATGAAAATATTATATTTTATTGAATTTTTAGAGTCAGACCTATATGTAAATTTAAGGGTTTAATTGACAAAAAAGGATAAATATATAAATAACTTTTTTGTTGTATATTTTAGGGTTATAGATGCTCAATTTTTTAAGAGTTGGATTTAAGTTATTTTAAGTAGGTGATATTATAAATGAAAGATGCATTAAAGTTCTTTCAAGCATATATAAAAGAAATGATTGATGTGGGGGGTCCTAATTTACCAAAAGCGATTTCTTCTAAATCAGGTGCAAAATTAGGTAAATTATATAAAGCAAGAGGTTGGACTATTAATATAGAAAGTGCTTTAAAGCAAGCTTATATTGCACTAAAAGCAAAACCAAAAATAACTAAGATTAATGATAATTCATATGAGATAATCATTAAACATTCAAAAAAGTTTTGTCCAATAGGAGGTTCTTATAATCCTTCAAATGTTTCCCTATTTCAAGATAACATTTGTATACCTTTTACTAAAGGATTTTTAAATGAAATATTTCCAAAAATGAATTTTAGCTCAGAAATTAAAAGCTGTATTCTTTCCTCCAACCATAGAGTATGTCATTACATTTTAAATGTAGAAAAAAAGCATAACATCAATTAACCTCTTTTTCTGCTTTCAATATAAGAGATTTGAAAATTCCTTACATTCTATACACTTTTCATTTAATTTTTGTTATTACTTAATTTAATAAGCTAAAAACAAAAACAATTAAATAGTCATAAGTAGAGATTTAATCATTAAGTTTAAATTGGGGATAAAATGACTAAAGACGCCTTAAAATTTTTTCAATCTTACATAATTGAAATGATTGATGTGGGGGGTCCTAATTTACCTAAAACCATATCTTCTAGTTTAGGAGCAAAATTAGGCAAATTATACAAAGGCCGAGGAATAGTAGGGATAGAAAAAAGTTTAATGCAGAGTTACAAAGTTCTAAATACTGCTCCGAATATACAAAAAATAAATGATAACACCTATAAGGTTATACTGAAATATAAGAAAAAATTTTGTCCAATTGGTGGGAAGCATTATCCTGATCGAGCTGATCTAATGCAAGAAAGTTTGTGTAAACCCTATACATCCGGTTTTTTAAATGAAATTGATCCAAGTTTTAAATATACCGGTAAAATTCTAGAATGTAATCTTAAATCTAATAATGGAACTTGTTCATATTTATTAACTTTAGAAGAAAAAGAAGATCATAGGGGTTAAAATTCATAAATTGTAAATTTTAAAAACCCGAATCTTGATCTCAATCCTATTGTTATAACCAGGTGTTATGCCTCTCCACACCCACACCATAAAGCGTGAACACCTCGTCTTACGACTGCTCCCTCCCGGGCCTGATCGGGTTCGACATTACGGACATATATCTTTTCTACAAAAGATACTGCCCAAGCACCCACCTATATGGCCGATGCTTCGACGAGAACATAACGATGGATAACAATGCTTATAAAACCTTAAATCGGGCAATTTCCGCTATAGACCATTTTACGGTTCATCCAGTATAGGATTACAGAACTGGCCTAATGTTCCAAATTTCTTAGTTATTTATCAGATATAAATTTTTTCTTGTATATTACATCTTCCTTAGTTTAAGTTTCTAGGCTTGATCTCAATTCTTCCTTAAGCATTTTTCTTTTAATGATTGATATAAATTCTTTTGTATCAGGAAATACATATGTTATTTGATCTCCGTCATCCTCGATTGTCACTTCCTTAAAAAATCTACCCTCAACTTTAGCGTTTAAATCATTTAATATCATATTCTTAGAATATGATAAATGGATTCAAAAAAACAAATAATATGGTGATGTCACTAAAGATTAGTCAGATTGAATAAAAGAAGATTAAAATAGATTTAGGAGAGGATTATTTCTTTCCATTTTCTAAAAGAGTATCAATAAATAACTGTATTTGAGTATTAGCGGATTTATTATTATGAAAAATTCCATTCAGATAACCAGTTAGAAAATGTTTAATTTCTGAATTAAAATCTCTTAAATCAACATAGTAATATTTATTTTTTAATTTTTTTCCATTTAATTGAGGTTCGATTTGCCTTTTAATCAAATATAATATAAAATTAACAATAGAAGCATTGATCTTTTGCTCGTCCTCTAAGGATAATTCGTAGTCTCCTCTAACAGTTTTATTTCTAATATCGTTTAACTCTAATAAACTTTTTTCCACATCTGTAGACAACTTGAGTTCTTTAATCTTGGTTGGCATATCTTGGTTATTATTTGCATCTAGCATAGCATCACAGAAATTTTCTAAATTCGCTATAAACCGAACTAATAATTTAAACTTATCCTCTATTTCATACATACTCTCCCAAACAGATATATTTAAGCCATTAAGAGACGACTCTATTTTATTTGTTATTTCTGTTGTTATTTTTGATAGATATTGAGAATAATCTTCAAAGGGAAATCCAAAATAATAACTATTATATTTTTCTTTAACATCTTTATTAGCTACATTTGAATTTTGAATTTTCTCTTTTTTTACAAGTTCTTTAGCAAACTTCAAAATGTAGTTACAGTGAGGACAATAGGTAACCCAGGAACTCAGAACTACTTCAGGTGGTTTAGCGCCCCTAGAGCTTATATAACCATCAAAACCAGATAATTTCTTGCCATCTGGAGCCGAAAAAATTGTTTCTTCAGGATAAAATGTCCTAGGGATAAATTTAAGATTACAAACAGGGCATTTCAGCTTTTCTTTACTTTTCATTCCTCTTTCAATACGGATCTTAATTAATTAAGAATTTTCAAATTTAATACTAAATAAGATCAAAATTAATCGATTTATTAAGGATATAAATATAGAGATATCACATGTGAAATTTTAAGAGTCTCTTCAATTTATTAATATGATTTAAATGCGATTATTCAATAAAGATAATTTAATATTGAGTATAAATTCTTAAATTTATAAGCACTTTATTGAGTATAAAAGAGGAAATTTTTAAGATGTCAAATGAGATTGTGTATATTGATGCTAAAATTCTAGAAAATTTCATGAAAGATGGTTTTATTGGCCTTGGAGTGCCAGAAGAAGATGCTAAGATTATTGCAGATGTGTTAATAACTTCAGATTTAAGAGGGATAGATTCTCATGGAATTCAAAGATGTAAAATGTATTATGATAGAATTAGAGAAGGGATTTATGAGGTAAAAACAAAAATAGATATCATAAAAGACGGCCCTACAACCGCGCTATGGGATGGAAATTGTGGAATGGGGCACGTCATTGCATATAGGGCAATGCATGCTGCAATTGACAAGGCTAAAAAATATGGTCTAGGTGCTGTAGCTGTAAGGAATTCCACACATTTTGGTATTGCTGGTTATTATTCACTAATGGCTATCAAGGAGGGGATGATTGGATTAGCTGTTACCAATGCCAGACCATCTATCCCACCAACATTTGGTGTAGAACCTATGTTAGGAACTAATCCACTAACTATTGGAGCTCCAACTGATGAAGAATTTCCATTTCTTCTTGATTGTGCAACATCCATTATTCAAAGAGGAAAAGTAGAGCTTAACAATCGAATTGATAAACCACTCCCAGAAAATACTGTGATCAACGATAGGGGAGAAATTATGACTGATGCTGGAAAAGTATTAGAAGAGATGCTTGAAAGAAAAGCAGCATTATTACCATTAGGCGGTAAAGGAGAAAAAACTGCTGGTTATAAAGGGTATGGATATGCGACAGTAGTAGAACTCTTATCAGCTGCCTTGCAAGAAGGAATCTATCTAAGAGATACTTTAGGAATTGTTGAAAATGATCAAAACCGTTTAAAAGTAGGTCATTTCTTTTTGGCTATCAATATTAATAGTTTTTTAGGTTTAAATTCTTTTACAAAAACTGCTGGAAATATCATGAGGGATTTAAGAAGTTCAAAGAAAGAACCAGGTGCGGAGCGAATTTATACTGCTGGAGAAAAAGAGTATAATGCTGAAAATGAGAGAAGAAAATCAGGCATCCCTCTTAATGAAAGCCTACAAGAAGATATTAAAATTATGCAAAAAGAATTAGGCTTAGATAAATACAAGTTTGATTTTAATTAATTCTTTAATTTTCTCTTATTTACTCTTAGTTCTTTCCGATTTCTTAATAGAAACTCTTAATATTAAAAAAGTTTAAAAAAATTAATAAAATCTATAAGAAATCACGAACTTTCACCTTATCTTAAATAGGATTTTATATAAATATTTAGTTATATAAATACTTCCTATCACAAAGATCACTTAAAAAATGCGATAAACATGGAAGAAACAAAAGGAGAAGCAATACAACCTTCAATGGAAGACACAATTTATGTGGATGATAGCCTTTTGAAAAGTTTTATAAGAGAAGTTTTCATCAAACTTGAAGTTCCAGAAGAGGATGCAGAAATAATTGCTGATGTTCTTATTGCTGCTGATTTAAAAGGGATAAATTCCCATGGAGTTCAAAGACTTAAAATGTATTGTGACAGGATCAAGGAAGGGATTTATAATCCTAAAACCGAAATAAAGGTCATTAATGATAATGCTGCTACTGCTGTGATTGATGGAGGATGTGGTATGGGACATGTTATAGGTTATAAAGCAATGAAACTTGCTATAGAAAAAGCTAAAAAATATGGATTAGGTGCTGTGGCAGTGAAAAATTCTACCCATTTTGGTATAGCAGGATATTATTCTATGATGGCCATAAAAGAAGGCATGATTGGATTCACTACCACTAATACCAGACCCTCTGTTCCTCCAACGTTTGGAGTAGAGCCAATGTTGGGAACTAACCCATTAACTTATGGAGCTCCTACTGATGAAAAATTCCCATTCTTAATCGATTGCGCAACATCTATTATTCAGAGAGGTAAAGTAGAAGTCTATAATAGAATGCATAAATCCCTCCCGAATGGTGTTATTATTACAAAAAATGGGCACTCTGAGATTAATCCCAGTGATGTATTACATAATCTTGTTGACCGTTCAGCAGCGTTATTACCTCTTGGTGGAAAAGGAGAAGCTACATCTGGGCATAAAGGCTATGGATATGCAACATTCGCTGAACTTTTATCATCTGCATTACAAGACGGGATCTATCTTAAAGATACTGCAGGAGTTATTGAAAATGGTCAAAAGAAGTTAAAAGTGGGTCACTTCTTTTTAGCGATTAATGTTAATAATTTTATACCATTAGATAGATTCCAAGAAATAACAGGAACTATTATGCGAGAGCTTAGAAATTCAAAAATAGTTCCTGGAGCAAAACGCATTTATACAGCTGGAGAGAAAGAATATTATACCGAAAAAGAAATAAAGAAAGTTGGAATTCCAGTAAATAAAAGCGTTCAAGAGGATATTAAAATCATTCAAAAAGAACTTGGACTAGAGAAGTATAAATTTTCCTTTTAAGTTCAGATTTAAATATTCATTTTTTCAAGAATTTTCAAGAGTAATCGCATTTTTAGAAAATAATACCCTCAGTTCTTCCTTTTATCGGTTCTGAATGAAAAATAATTTCATGTAAGTTTTCAATTTTAAGTTTTTTCCTTACTTTATGTTCTAATTTAGTTATTAGATCATGAACAACTGATATATTCAGAGATCCATCAAAAAAAATATGAAGTTCTAACATCCATAAATCCATTGCTGTCCAACATTCTAAACCATGATAACCTTTAACTTGAGGTTCATCTCGAAGTACTTTTTCAATTAACTTCTGAATTTCTTGCATTTTTTGAGGATCAATGCTTTCACATATTAGTTGTTCTGGTGATAATAATTTAATAGCTGGTCCTGATTCTATATGAGTAATGATCCTTGAAATTAATGGTGATTGCATCTTCAATTCTCTTTCAAAATTATTACATATTTCATGAGTTTCTTCTAAAGATAAACTTTCATCGAGAACAATTGATAAAGATAAAAAGGTTTTATCTTCAACTCTAAAAACATTTACTTCCCTAAAGTTAAGAATTTTAGGGAATTCACTTTTCATTGAATGAATTATATTAATAATTTTTTCCCCTATAGACTTTTCTCCGCTAAGTGGATTCATTTCAACTAAAGTTTCTACGTTATAAATGGGAATATATTTTTTGGTCATAGTACGAATTGCTTTAGTAATTTCATTAGCATGGATTATTGAAATATGATCCTCTACAGATAAATGAACTTCTAAAAATAAAAAATTCCCGCTCGCTCTCACTTTTAGTTCTTCAACTCCATTTACGTGATCTAAGTGGAAAATATTTTGTTTCATTTCTTCTAAAATGAAAGCACTTATAGGATTTACATCAATTAAATTTCCAATCCCTTCAATTAATAACTTAACTGCTCCATAAATTATAAAAATTGATATAGCAACACTAAAATAAGGATCTAAGTATTCAATTTCAAAAAGAAGAGCAAAAATGAAATTAATTAATACTAGTATAGCTCTTAGTGAATCTTGGAATAAATTTAGACCTTGAATTTTGAGAGATAAACTATTTCTTTTTTTCCCCTGCCATATTAAAAATCGTGAGAAAAAAAGATTGATAGTAAATGATAATATTAATAATTGAAATCCTATATCAGGGTTACCAATCCTAGAAGAATCTTCTAAAATTACTTGGATTGCTCTAATAATGATGAAGATGTAAATATTAATAAGAATAATCCCTTGTACCATTGCTCCTACTGAATCAATTTTGGCATGACCATACATATGTTGATAATCAGGGGGCTTTAGGCTTAAATGGATTGAATAAATCGTTAAAGAAACAAAGATTATATCTATAAATGTATCTACTGTTTCAGATAAAAAACTAAGACTACCTGTTAATATAACACCAATTAATTTTATTGTTGACTGAATTAGAATAACAATAAAAGCACATATCCCAAATTTTATTTTGTAATTCATATCATTTATAGAATAATAAATAAAAATCAATTAAGAGAATTAAAGAAAAGTTAAAAATTAAATATTTTGAAAAAAGATTTAGTAATTTCTACTTCTTACAATTCAATACGCATAATTTAATTATTAAAATTCTTCATACGATAAAATCTTTAATATAGAATTATATTTTGGAGTTTTTCCAATAATGTCAAGTCATCTAAAGAGTATATTAATAAATCAGATACTAAAGAGGGCTTAGGAAAAGATATATCATATACAATAATTAGAAAATGGAAATCAAATTAAAAAATAAACACTTCTATTTAAACCAATTCTCCTTTTGCAACGATTATTGCTTTACCTCCAACCGAAACATAATACTTACCTTCTTTTTCTTCTGCCCTCAGAAGCAATAGACTTGGTCTTCCTATCTCATATCCTTGTTCAACACGTATATCTATGTTTCTCTTATTAAAATAGTCTTGTTTAACTAAATATGCTGCTAGGCATCCATTTCCAGAGCCAGTAGCTGGATCTTCAGGTACACCATAAAAATCTGCAAAAAATCTAACATTCAAATCATTATTTTTATCATATGTTTCTGGACAAAAAATCAGAATTGATTTAGCTTTAGTATTTTCGATTAAATCATAATATTTATCCGTGTTAATTTTAGCTCTTTTTAATGTATTTAAGGACTTCAGCGGAGTAATAATAGTAGGAACACCTGTAGAAACTTCCTGAATCCTAAATCTTTTATCTATATCATCTTCTTTTAGGCTTAATACTTCTGCTATTAAATCTGGGGCAAAAAATCCGTGAAATGTTGGCTCTTTTTGTTCCATCCATATTTCTGAAACATAATCACCTTTGTATTTAAACAATACAGGGATTTGCCCTATTTTAAGATTTAAAGGAATTGTTTTTACTTTACCTTTAATAAATTCTTGTTGAATAACAAAAGCAGTTCCTAATGTTGGATGTCCTGCAAATGGTAATTCTGTCTCTGGAGTAAAAATCCTAACTGTATAATTTTCAAATGAAGTGATAAAAGTTGTTTCCGAATAGTTCATTTCTTTCGCAATTCGTTGCATTTCAGAATCAGTTAATGGTTCTTGACATATAAAAACAGCAAGCTGATTTCCTTCATATTTTCTTTCCGCAAACACATCTACTATATAAAATTTACAAACCTTCATTTAGATATCCTCTCTATCTATTGATAAAATAATTGATGTAATTTTGAAAAATAAATTACCTTATATTATTTCTACTAATAGAAGATAATTTATGCATTATATTAAATAATTCTCCTTTAAATTTCAAAAGCTTTAGCTTTAAAATTGTTATCTTTTTGCTGGAGATGCATAACAATACGCACAATTATGCTTACATCGAAAAATACCTGAATATCCCCCTATATCTTTAGATTTAAAACATCCACACTCTTTTCTTTGCCCTGTATCTTTTATTTTTGGAATTTTTTCTCCTATTATTTGCTCGATTTTATTAACGTCAACACAGTGACATGTGTCAGCGTGAGCTCTACTAATCAAATAAATATAATTACTTTAAAAAAGATTTTTCATAAATTTCATTGTTGGGATTAGCATAACAATAAAGACATCCATGATGGCATTTCCAATTTTTATCATAACCTCCAATATCTCGGCTTTTAGTACAACCGCAAGATTCTCGCTGTCCTGTATCTTTAGCAAGAGAAACTTTAGTGTTCCATAGTTTATTAAGATAATTACCATCAATACAGTGAGCTTGAGATATTTCTGTTATTTTTAATAAATCAGGATTACAACAAGCAAAAATCCTAATGTTATACTTTCTTGCTTTTATCACGAGTTGATGAGTGGTTTTAATCATTTCTTTAATAGTTGGTTTATAATAATTAAATGAATAGTTTCGCATACGTCGTTCTACTTTCACATAATAGGTAGCAAAAGAAATAGTACATCTCTGCACTCCAGCATCCGAAAAATGCGATGCTATTTCATTAAAATCACCAAGATTGTCAACTAAGTTACCTTCTTCCATCCAAAAAAGAATTGGATCAAAACGCCACATAATGTGAGCTGGAGATGTAAGTTCAACCAATTCTTCCAGTTGAGAAAAGCTTTCTTCAAGAGTAGGCGATAGTGGTTCAAGGATTCTTATAATAGAATTCCGAGTGAAATGAAAATAAACAGGGATTTTAATTTTCGAAATAATTGTGTTTTTAGCTCTATACTTCTCAAAAATATCCCATTTCTTCAAAAAATTTTTAAAATTTTTTGACCATAGCACAAAGCCCGCAACATCTCGCGGTTTAAGAGAAACACGACTGATTTTATTGTTGAAAGGATTGCGAACTTCTATAATTTCTTCTTCAATACCTTTCTCGAGACGGTTCATGTAAAAAGCAACACCATCACTTCTACGACTAAAACTAATACTTTGTTTCATTTTATACTACTGCAGAGTCTAATTAAAGTTCCAATGTTCTATATAATTGATATGCTTAAAGTTTTTAAAATTTTTAATTTGTTATCAATCTATTTGAAGTATTTCTTATCAAGATATATTAATTCTTTCATTTTAAACAATAACACTCCTATGATTTATAACAGTTTTATAACAATTCACCAAACCCATCATTTCACATCTTCAGGTTTTAGAGAAACTCTTGCAATTTGGGAAGGATAAAACGGATTAGGTACATCCACATATCCAATACGAATCCTATCAATAACCCAATCCATCAAAAATGCAGGTATATCAGTTCTACGGGAACAAGAGATTATGGGTAATTTAATTATTCGTTTAGTACTGACTGAATTGGGAATTATATTTTATGACTTTTAAAATTTAATTAAAACACCAAGTAAATATGATATCGTTCCAAATTGCATTATTAAAAAGATAATTATCCTTAATTTTAAGACATTTTCTTTCGATTGATCTTTTAACAATGATCTTGATAAAAAAATATATGAAATTACTGGTAGAAGGATTAGGAATAGAAACAAAAAGTTTAAATAAAGACGAGAATCAATTAAAACAAAAAAAGGAAGTGGATCGAGAATGATAATTATACTATAGAGCAATACTGTCACTCTTGCCGCTTTTTTCAATCCAAATTCACATGGGATAGTTTTAATCCCTAAATCTTTATCACCTTGAACATCAGCTATATCAAACATAATTTCTGAGCCAAAACCGACAATAAATCCCATTATTGCGAAATAAATAATCAAAGGTTCTAAAATTGCATCCGTAACAAGAGAACCTAAAAATAAAGTTGCTACATAGGAATAAGCAATAAGGAGGTTCTTAAATAAAATCTTCTTTTTTAATCCAATACTATACAAATAGAAAATAGGTAAACTAATTAATACTAAACTCATTGCAATTAAATTTAAAAATAATGCTAGCAAAATGACGATTAAAAAAGAAATAATCGCAGTAGTCAAAGCAGTCCTCCTAGATAATAATCCTAAAACTAGGGGACGATCATCTCTTTTGTTTTTTTTATCAATCTCAAAATCATAATAATCATTGATAGCAAAAGCGCCTGCGGCGGAAATAAATATTATAAAAAAGGCTATCAGATATTCAATTTGAAAACCTGTTAAATCTTCTGCGAGAATCCCAGAAACAAATAATCCTATGCACCCAAATAGCGAAATTCCAATTCTGATAAGTTTTAAAAATCCATTAATTCTATCTTTAAGCATTTAAAACAAAATATTGCATTAAATCATCGAAACTAATACACACAATCGAAAATGGGAAGATAAATTTATCTCTAATATTTTATAATTCCTTTTTCTAGATCATCCTTCCTATGTTTTCCAATTGAATTTCCATTTATTATTATTTCAACTGGAATGATAGGTGCTTCTCTTGCTTTTATTAAGATATTAGTCTTACCAGATATTTGTTCAAATATAATACTAACAAATTTTTCATTAAACTCAAAGTTCTTTACAAGTAAACCATCAATTCCAAAAATTAATTTTTCTTTAAAGTCTATAAATAAATCACCAAAGTGTTTCTTTACGTATGCTGTAGCCATTGATCCAGTTCCTACTCCCCAATCAAAGGTAATTTGACCAGGAACTCTAAAATCACTTCCGGTGTGACCATAGTTTTCATACATACAACCCTTATCTACACTTTCAATAGTATCTATTCCTTTTATATTACCGGGGCATTGTTCTTCATATTCTTTAAGTAATTGTAATACCCAGGATGCTCTTAGAGCTGCTATCCCTCTCTCCATATATTCTTCCTTACCAGTTAATAAATAATATTCCATATAAGTGCGAACAAATAAACCTTGTCGAGCGTCATTTAGTTCAGCATCAGCATTTTGAGACCCAAACCCTCCAAAAGTGTTAATATTGAGATAAGGTATGTTCCATATTTGTTGAAATAGTGATAATACTGCTATTACACGTTCTCCAGCTTCTAAATAATAATTTTTCTTAGTAATCTTATATAATTCTTTAAATCCCTCAGCACACCAATAAATGCATAATGTATTCATTACGTGACTCTTTGTATAAGTATCGTAAGTATCGAGGGGTAATTGAGTACAGCTGAAAAATGGTTCAAAATCATGCCATTTGTCTTCTGGAATTACCTTTTTAATTATATATTGAGCAATTTTCTCACAAATATGAAGGATTCTTTCATCTTCATTATTTTTATAATATTCTAATAAGAACATCATTGGGGCTCCAGAACTTGCAGAACTATTTAATTCTTCTTTAATAATTGGTTCATTCTTATCAAAATCGAAATTAATATATGCTGGAATAGCTCCATTTTCTAATTGAAGCTTTTCTATTAATTCTATTAATTCTTTACTCTTCCTCAAAATGTTTAGATTCTGTTCATTAAAGTCTTTTCTAAATTTTAGTGCCCAATACATTGTTAAACATGAATCTACTACGTGATAATCATCACTATAAAGGTAACCTTTTAAACCATTAATGGTAGATTTAATTTTCGAACCAACAGAAGCTGGAAAAATTACACTTGGAAATACACCATTTACTCGAGGCAAGGATAATACTGTATTTAATATTCTTTTTGCTTTATCAATAAGATTATCATTTTTCCATAACTCTCCAAAATATCTGAAACTATATGCTGTTCTAATATTTAGAAACCAAGCATTATTCCAAATTTCTGCTGTTCTGGGGACAAAAGCAATTCGTCGAGTGTGCTTATCAAATTTTTTTACTTTTTCGGGGTCGAAAATAAGATCATTTAACGTTTCATGAACTTTTGAGTTTGAGCTAGCGGTTTCAGCTGTATTTTTTTTTCTGTAATCCTCTAACATTTCTGGTTTTATGAACTCAATAGGTTTTTTTTTCCTACCTGCCCATGTTCTCTGCCAAATTCCTCCACATTTCTTATTGTTAATGATGAAATTTCCCCAGTATTTATGCCTTTCAAAAATGGCTTTAAAACCTTCATCAACATTTCTTTCATATGGAAGAACTTGAGGATGTAGATTTTCATATAATAGCTTTCTGCCAAATTTTTCCCAAAGAAAATTATTTATAAATTTCAGAATTTCGGATTCTGTTTTCTCAAAGAAAAATAATAAATAATATCTAAATGTTAAATCCGTATTTTCCTCAACTTTCCATTCATTATATGGGTCATGTTTGAATAGAGTATGATTAACTGGGTTATAATTTCCAAATCCATATGATAACTGAGGAATCCCCTTAAAATCTCTTGGTTTCAAATTAAAATCAATAAAAGTTTGAAAAGGACGATTTTTTCCAAGAGTTTTTAAATCAGGAATGAAAGCAAACGTATATTTTCCCTTTCTATAAATTACAACAGGAGAACGATAAACATGGTCTCCAATAACATAATCTTCTCCGGGGCACATATGAGGAACCCAAGTATAATCAGGGTCTTTTCCTAAAAAAATAGCATAATTAACAAGTAATTTCGATAAAGTTAACGTCCGAGTATTCAATATTATATATCTAATATGGATGATATTATCTTCCTCAAGACAATAATCCAAATTTAGTGAAAAATCATTATCATTTAACTGGAAATATAATTTCTTTTTTGTCCCTTTTAGGTAAGAGTATTGCTTTGAATGAATTTTGCTACCTGACCAGTAATTTAGAGTGCTGAAACCATCATTACTACCAATAAAAGGAATCCAGTTGACTCCATTTTTAATTTCTATTCTTTCCGATGTGAAATTTTCATGTTCTTCAATAATTACTCTTAAACTACCTCTTTCTAAAATCTTTTGACTTAAATTAACCACCAAAAACCAAATTAATTTGATCGACTATAAAGGAAAAATAAAAGATAAAATAAATATTTTAAATATTTATGATTCCTTCGATTGAGTGGGTTAATAACAAGGTTAAGATGATTGATCAAACTCAGTTACCCCATGAACTTAAATTCCTTGAGTTGGATAATTATAGAGATGTCGCAACTGCTATTAAAATTATGAATATAAGAGGAGCACCAGCTATAGGTATCGCTGCAGCTATGGGATTAGCCCTTGCGACTATTGAATATAAAATATTGCCAAAAGAAAAGTTTATTGAAAAAATGGGGGATGCTGCGGATGTTATAAGAAATACTAGACCAACAGCTTCAAATTTATTTTGGGCAATAGATAGAATTTGGAAAATAATAAGCGAATATCCAGACAATCCATCAAATTTATCTGAACTTGTAATAGAGGAAGCTCAACTTATGGCCCAAGAAGATATTAATGTTAATAAAGCAATTGGAAAAAATGGAGCTACTTTATTAAAAAATGGAGATACTGTATTAACTCATTGTAATGCTGGTTCTCTAGCAACTGTTCAATATGGAACAGCTTTAGCTCCTGTTAGAGCTGCAATTGAGGAGGGAAAAAGAATTAGCGTGATCGCTGATGAAACAAGACCTCGATTACAAGGAGCAAGATTAACTGCTTACGAACTCCAATACGATAAGATACCCGTTAAGGTTATTTCAGATACTTCTTCAGGATTATTAATGCGGTTAGGAAAAATTAATAAAGTTATAGTAGGAACGGACAGAGTGACTTCTGACGCGGTTTTTAATAAGATTGGAACATATTTAGTTGCATTAGCAGCAAATGATAATGATATACCATTTTATGTAGCAGCTCCTACTTCCACACTTTCACTTCAAGAGACTATTGATGATGTTACAATTGAGCAAAGAGATAGCAGTGAGGTAAGTAAAGTTTTAGGAAAGGTTCAAATTGTACCTGACGGAGTTGAATGCTTAAATTATGCATTTGATATTACTCCTTTTAGATTGGTTACAGGAATAATTACTGAAGATGGTGTATTTACACCTGAGGAACTCTTAAATAAATATAAAAACTGATTTAATTCTTAAATTATTTACATATTATTTAATACCAGTTCAAGTTGCTCAAGATTCTTAGTATTACTTATCTGTCTTCTTATAATCGCAGAATTTTTTATACTTTTTGCAAGCCATATAGAATTCCTTTTAAGTTCCATGAATTTATACTCATTAATATCGCGAGGTAGTATAATTCCATTCAGAAATTCATCCAAGCATTTCTTATAAATTTCGATGTTTTGTAACATTTTTTCTTTATCATTTCTAAAGAGAATTTCTTTTCCTTTAGTAAAGTATTCATGTATTTGATCAAAAATTTGAGGATTTCCCATAGATTCTCTTCCAATCATTAACGCATCAACATTAGTATAATCAATAAAATGCTTAGCCTCGATGGGACTAGCAATATCCCCATTCCCTACTAAAGGAATAGTTAAGTTTTCCTTTAATTTTTTTACGATGTCTAATTTTAAGGGATTGCGTTCAAAAAAACTCTTAACGGTTCTAGCATGGACTGTTAAAAAATCGATCCCAGAATTGTTTGCTATTTCAGCTAATTCTTTGATATTATTCGAATTCTCAAAACCTATTCTAATCTTAAGAGAGACAGGTTTGGAAGAGTTTTTTACTGCAATTTTTACCAAATTCTCAAGTCTTTCTAAATCTTTTAATAAATATCCTCCTTCTTTTGCTTTAATTGCTCTTTTGGAAGGACAACCGGCATTTATATCTAACACATCAAATTTATAGCTTTCAAGATAATCTATAGATTTCTTAAGAGATCTAGGATCAGAACTAATTAATTGAACACTAATTGGTCTCTCCTCTTCAATCTTACATAAATCATCAACGATAGTTTCCGGATTCTTTTCAATTCGCTTAGTATATAACATCGGAACACTAACTAATCCAATTTTTTGAAATTTTCTGCAAAATCTTCTATAAGGACTGGTAGTTACATTTTGCATAGGAGCTAAAATATACCTATTTTCTAAATGAAGTGATCCTAATTTCATTTTCGTGCTTTTATATCTAAATAATTATTTACAAATTATAATCAAGAAATTTTTTATAAAACAAAATTTAGTATAATTAAATAAATCTACTGAATTTAAATTATAAAATGTCTGATTATATTAAAGAATTTGAATTTGAAAAGGAACCTAAAGAAATAACATACATTGAAGGAGAACCTTTAAAATTAAATAAGGAGTTTGTTTTTTTTCACAACAAAAATTTATTTAGAAAAGAACTAACTAGGCTTCAATATTTATTTAAGTCTTATACAAATATTCCGCTTATCGCTTCTGGTATAAGAGATTCATATTTAAAAGATGAATTCTCACAAAAATATCTAATTGTAATTTTTACTACGAATGAAGTTATAAAAGAAACTAACCAAATTATTAAGAACAATTCTAATGTAGAAATCAACTCTAATTGTTTTTTTCTTGAGACAACATCAACTTATATGTTACTTTTAGCAAAAGATTTAAAAGGATTAATTTTAGGGCTTGATACAATGGAACTTGTTATAAAACAAGTTATGGATGACTATTTCAATCAGAAAAAATTTGATGAATATATTAAAATTCGTCCTTTTAAATTATATAATTGTTAAATTCTTTAAATAGAAAATTAAAAAAATAAATGAGAAGATTTAACTAACAAACTTCCATGGCCTTTGTCTTTTTAACTTATATGCTTTTTCAGCGTATTCTTCGACCATCCGATGAGTATTGAAATAAGCAGCTAAAGAGATTGCATTTTTTTGCCTAAATATCCATTCATCATGATTCATATATGTTGGAATAATCTCATTCTCAAGAGTTTGATATATATAATTAGCGTCGACGTCCCAATTATTTTCCATAGCTTTAGGATCAGAATCATCTGGTCCAATTGCCCATCCTGCATAAGAATTCATTTTATAACCTTCAAGCCACCAACCATCAAGAACAGAAAAGTTTGGTACTCCATTTAAAGCTGCTTTCATTCCGCTTGTACCGCTAGCTTCACGGTATCTATTTGGTGTATTAAGCCAAAGATCACATCCACTTACTAGCATATGTGCAAGATCCATATTATAATTCTCCATCATCACAACTTTTACTCCATAATTATCATATAAATATTCACCTGTTTCATGGATCTCTTTTATATAATCTTTTCCCATTTGATCTTTTGGATGAGCTTTCCCAGCAAAAATAAATTGTACATTATTTTTACAAATTTTACCTAATCTATCAACATCATGAAAGATAATAACTGCTCTTTTATATGTAGCAAAACGTCTAGCAAAACCTACTGTTATTAATTCTTCATCAAGCAAATTCCAACTATGCCCCTTTTGATAACTAATTAGATTAAATTTGTTCACAATATGAGCATCAAAAATGTCTAAATCATCTAGCTCGATTGCATTTTCAAGAACTTGAGGATTTGCCCTCCAATTTGGCCATTTTCTGCTAAATATTTTTCGAAAAGGCTTAGAAACCCAAAAAGGCAAATGAATCCCATTGGTTATATGGTCAACCTCATATTGTGGGAACATTTTCCTTGAGATTTCACCATGTTTTTTAGCAACTCCATTCCTATATCGAGATAGAGCCATAGCTAAAAAAGTCATATTAAACTGGCCATTATCATCCGCACATGTCCTAATTTCTGCAGGCATTCTACTTCCGAATACTTTATCAACTAGACTTTGATCAAATCTATCATGCCCTGCAGGAACAGGAGTATGCATTGTAAAAACCACTTTATTCTTTACTTTTTCAATATCACCATTTAACATGTTGAATAATTCAACTATAGCAAAAGAGCCATGACCTTCATTAAGATGGTATGTTTGAATATTGTTATATCCCAAAGATTTTAAAAGTTTAACACCCCCTATACCTAATATCATTTCTTGCACAATTCTATTCCATCTTGAAGTGGAATCATACAGAGATCCAGTCATTTTTTTCATCCATTCTTCATTTCCCTTAACATCAGTTGTTAATAAGTAAATAGGTAATATATGACCAGATTGACCTATAACATTATATTGCCATGCTGAAACCATTACATCTTTATTCTCTATTTTTATAATAATTGGCTCTGGTAACTTCTCGAACTCATAAAAGAAATTCCATTCAATTTCTCTTTCTTTTTGTTCTCCATATTCATTAAAAAATTGATAAAAGTAACCTGAACTGTAACATAAACATATTCCAACCATGGGAAGTTCTAAATCCGCTGCTGATCGTACTGTATCTCCAGATAAAACTCCTAAACCTCCACTATATGTTGGGATATTTGAATCTACAGCTATTTCCATTGAAATATAACCCAATAACGTATTTTCTTTATGAGATTCAGTAATTTCCATTATTCTCCCAAATTTTCTTTAATTTTAATTTGAAAAATTGTATTTATTTTAATGATATATATTATTCTTAAAATTCTTATTTTAAATTCTTATGTTTAAAGAAAGATTATAAAATCAAATAACTCTAAAAAATATTAATTTTTAGTAATAAATACCACAATGCTGATAAAAGGAATTCTTTTTGATCTTTACGGAACACTGTTAACTAGTAAAAACAGTAAAAAAGCATGGAAAAACTGGTTTTTAACATTTTATAAATCTTTGAAAGATTATGGATTAGATTCATCTAAAAAAATTTTTGCGAGAATGTGTAATAATTTTTTCACAAAACCAGAACCTTCTGTATTGCATAAAAATTTAACAGTTTATGAAAATCGTATTAAATACTTTTCCGATAATTTAGGTTTAAAGCTTAAAGAATCAGAGATAAAGGAAACTGCTCATGCTTGTGTTGATGCTTGGCATAATTATGTAAGAATTGATTTAGATGCAATTCCTTTATTGAGTGAACTTAAAAAGTCTAAAAAAATAGCCTTAATTACTAATTTTGACCATCCCCCTTATATTTACTCGATTTTAAATAAATACAATTTAATTGAGTATTTCGATGAGATCACTATTTCAGGAGAAGTAGGATTTAAAAAGCCAGATCCATCCATCTTTTTTATTACCCTAAAAAAAATGAATTTAGAATCCCAAGATGTTATTTATATTGGAGATAGTAAGGAAGATATAATTGGTGCAACTAAAGCGGGAATTAAACCGATTTTAATTCAACGTAGTATTTCTAAGAAGAAAATAATTGGAAATGATTATGATGCAAAAAATACTTTTAAAATGATGAACACTCAAGATTTGAATAAATTTATTTATAAAAAGATTTCAAATTTGAAGGAAATATTAGATTTAGTTAAGAACTAAAAAAACCAATAATAAAAATTATAAGAAAATGTTAAAAAAGTTGATTAAATCTTTATAGTTTTAATGACTTATTCTTTAAAGTCTCTACTTTAATTTGAGAATCCTTCTTTGCTAAAATATTTTTATATTCTTGCATCTTTTTATCCCAATTATGCATTGGGATTACAATTTTAGCCTTAATATCTACTGCAACATCTGTGGATTCTTCAAAATCCATCGTGTACATTCCTCCACAAGGTAACATAGCAACATCAATATTTCTCGAAGCTAACTCTTTCATTTCTGGAATTCTTTCAGTATCTCCTGCATGATAAATCTTCTTTCCTTCAATCTCCAATATTGTTCCTACCCAATTCCTTTCTTTTGGATGAAATGGTTCCCCAGACTCTCTTTTTCTTTTTATATTATATGCAGGAATAAACTCAATTTGAATATCATCGACTTTGAAAGGTTCATATAATTTCAATCCCTTTCCCTTATATTTATCTAATACTTCTGAAATACTTATCGGACCTAAAACTAATGTTGAATCTTTTAAAATATTATTTATTGATTCCTCATCAAAATGATCTCCGTGATCATGACTACTGATAATAATATCTGCTTTTTCTTCACCCTTGGGAACTTTAAAAGGATCTAAATAAATAATTGTACCACTTTCTGTTTTAATTTTAAAAGCAGCATGTTTTAACCAAAATATTTCCAAATAGTACACCTCTAAATTTTTAATGATCTATTTTCTAATATTTCTACCTTAATAGTGGGATCTTTCTTTTCGAGAAGTTCCTTAAACTCATTTAAATCTTTTCCCCAATGGTGCATGGGAACAACAATTTCTGGTTTAATATCTAATGCTACTTCAATAGCTTCTTCAAAATCCATAGTGTAAATTCCCCCACATGGTAGTAATGCTACTGTTATGTTCCTTTTTGCTAGATCTTTCATTTCTGGTATTCTTCCTGTATCTCCAGCATGATAGACACTTTTACCCCCAGATTCAATTATTGTACCCGCCCATTCATTGCTTTTAGGATGTGTATTCTTTTTTATTGTATAAGCTGGAAATAATTCGATAGATAAATCTTTATAATCAAAAGAATCCCCAATTCTTAATGGTTGACCATTGAATTGTTTCAAACTACTAGCAATACTAGCAGGACCTAATAAAACTGTATCTTCTCTCATTAACTTTTTAATGCTACTTGAGTCGAAATGATCTCCATGAGTGTGTGATGTTACTATAATATCTGCTTTTTCAGCTCCTTTAGGAATGTCATAAGGATCTAGATAAATAATTCTTCCACTAAACATTTTTATCTTGAATGCTGCTTGCCCAAACCATTCTATTTCCATTTGTGCTTCCAATTGTTCCACCTCTTTAAATATTATTCATTAAATAAGCTATAAATTATATTTATGATTTAAAGTTTTATAACTATAAATTGATATGTAACATCTAAAATTAATAAGTAAAGTATAAGAAAATAATTAATCTTTTTCAAATTTCCACTCTGGGCTTTCGAGTGGTGTCTTTTTACTAATCCCAAACTTATCAAATTTGGTTAAATCCAATTCATTTAGACGCTCTGAAAGCATTTTATTTTTAAAGTTAGGGATTTCATTAATCAAATTTGGTCTTGAAATTAAATTAATCGGATTTGAATTACTATTAACTTTTTTAGGGAGTAACTCTTTTAAAACTTCCTGATCATCATGATAATTTTTTCTAAATAAGGGATTTTCAATTTTTAAAAAAGGATTATTATTCGTATCAAGAAAATTTTTTGGTAATGTAGATCTAATAATTCGGCAAGTAGGACAGTTCATCTCATCTAAACCATGAATACAAATCAAATCTTTCATTCTCCGTTATTTAATTTAATTCTGAGTAAATCGAATTAATTTTATCTTATAATTTTTGTTATTATAAAAATGAATAATTTTTTCAGGGGATTATTTTCGATAATTTGAAATTAAACCTATATGATTTTTCATTACCTCTATTTTCTTAGCGTGGGTTTATCTATTTGCAGAGAAAATAACCATATAGTTGGTTTTTTATAAAATTTTTAAATTTAAAGAAATTACTTTTTATATTCCGATTTAATAACTAATATTTGTACTCTAAGTAAAAAAATTAAGAAAAAATAGGTAAGTGGAAAAAAATGGCAGAATGGCAAGTAAATGAAGATAAAGCTTGGTTTAAGAAGTGGTGGCCTAAAGACACTCCAAAGAATTACAATTTTGAAAAAATATCATTAGGAGATTTTTTTCAAAGACAAAGAAAGAAGTATGCTAATGAACATATGATGTGGTTTTTAGAATCATGGATGACATATGAAGAGGCGGGTAAGGCAATAGATTCCTTAGGAACTGCTCTTCATAATTTAGGAATAAAGAAAGGAGATGTAGTAGCACTCTTTTTGCCAAATAGTTTTCAATATGTAATCAGTTTTTATGCAACCGTAAAAATTGGTGCTATTGCCACTGGAATAAATATAACCTATAAACCATTAGAGGTATTACACCATCTTAAATTGACTAATGCAAAAGTTTTAATCACATTAGATGCATTATATGGTGAATTAGTCCGTCCAATAATTAATAAAACAAATGTTGAAAAGGTTATATATACTAATGTAGCTGATCTAGCATCTGATATAGCTGGCTGGAAAAAAGGTCTAGGAAAAATGAAGGGAAAGATACCAAAAGGAAAAGTTGATTTTCCTGGTGCAAATAAGTTCTTAGATCTACTCAAAACTAAACCTGATCTTCCAAAGGTAGACATTGATCCAACTGAACATACATCAACATATATAATGACAGGTGGAACAACTGGAGTTCCTAAAGCTACTGTTTTAACACATTTTAACTTGGTTTCAAATGCAATGCAAGCTGTTTTGTGGGTAGGTGGTGAAGATCCAGGTGTTGGAGATATTGGAGCAATACCATTGTTCCATTCATTTGCTATGACGGCTGTTATGAATGTAGCTATTGGTTTGGGAGGTTGGATGATGCTATTCCCAATACCACCTCCAACTGATAAATTTTTAAAGGAAATTACTCATATTCCTGCTCCAAAGGGATTATTTTATGCGGGAGCAGAAATTTTATTTAAAAGAATTGCTGATTTCCCAGAACTTGATAAATTCCCGAATTTGATGGGAAGGTTAAGGCTTTGCATTTCAGGTGCTGGACCTTTACATGCGCCAGTACAACAGTCATTTCAAAAAAATACAGGTGGAAGAATCGTTGAAGGATATGGTCTTTCAGAAGCATCTCCAGTAGTTAGTGCTGGGAATTTATTTGGCGAGAGCCCAATTGGCACGATTGGAATGCCTTTTCCAGGTACTGATTGGGGAATTTTTGATGTAAATGATTTTGAGAAAGGTCCAATAGCAGATGGATTGTCAGGTTCAAAATATGGAGAAGATAATACAGGTGAACTATGTGTCTGTGGACCTCAAGTTATGAAAGTTTATCTAAATCAGCCTGAAGAAACAAACGAAACCTTAAAAACATGGGATGGTAGAACATGGCTCCTTACTGGTGATATAGGTTTTATGAATGAAGATGGAACAGTGGCTCTTAGGGACAGAAAAAAGCAATTAATTAAAGTGGCTGGTCATTCCGTCTTTCCAGCTGAAGTTGAAACGATGTTAATGAGTAATGAAGCAGTATCAGAAGCAGCAGTCGCAGGTCTTCCAGATCCTGCAGGAAAAGTTGGTGAAATAACAAAAGCGTGGGTTGCATTAAAACCTGAATATAAAGGTAAAATTACTGAGGATCAATTAATTGCTTGGACTGAAAAGAATATGACCAAGTGGAAATGTCCTGCTATTATAGAATTCATTGATGAAATCCCGAAAAATATTATGGGAAAAATTCAAAGGCGTACATTGCAAGAAGCAGATCCACTATTTAAAAAAAAGTAAACTAGACTTTTATGAATTTTTTCTTTTTATTAAAAATTCATAACATGGCTTTTTACATATATCAGAAGAGTAGTAAAAGATAAATCTTATTTTTATTAAATACTATTAGAATAGATGGAAAAAAGAGATAATAGATTAAATTTTAATTTTAATTTTAATTCTTTTATAAAATAATCTAAGTTTATTACATTTAATATACAAGGAATTCTCAAAAATGGTAAAGGCAGTTATCATATCAGGTGGATGGGGAACACGATTAAGACCTTTGACTTGTACTATTCCTAAATCTCTAATTCCAGTTGTCAATAAACCAGTGATAGAACGTCAAATGCTTTTATTAAAATCTGCAGGTGTTAGAGAAGTTGTTTTAGCAGTAAGCGTAATGGCTGATGCCCTAAAAGGTTATTTTCATGATGGCAAGAAATGGGATATAAAAATTCATTATACAGATGAAAAGCATCCAATGGGAACAGCAGGAGCAATAAAACTGGCAGAGGATTTCCTTAAAGATGATAATTTTTTTATGTTAAATGGTGATGTCATATTAAATTATGATTTTAGCGAAATGTTAAAATCACATGAAAAATTTAATGGAATAGGAACAATTGCCAGTAAGATTGTCGAAGATCCTTCAAGATATGGCGTTTTGATTACTGATAAGGATTCTAATAGAATAATTAAATTCCTTGAAAAGGATGAGTACACACCTTCCGGGGGGGGATATGTTCCTATGCCTATTAATGCAGGTGTATATATTTTAGAACCTGAAATCTTTACCTATATTGAACCTAATAAAAAGGTTTCAATTGAAAGAGAAGTATTTCCTGTAGTTGTAGACAAAGAAAAGCTTTACCATTATCCTATTATTGGAATTTGGAAAGATATTGGTAACTCTTCTGAATTATTAGAAGGAAACCTTCTTTTGATGAATGATCTTCTGAAAGATTTAAAAGAGAAAAGAAAGAATTTAATTGATGAGTCCATTAAAGTTAAAGGCAAAGTAGAAATAATTCCTCCATGTACTATAGGAGAAAATGTTGTAATTAGAAATAATTGTAAAATTGGTCCCAATGTAATAATAGGAGATAATGTGTATATTGATGAAAACTCGGAAATCGAAGAAGCTTTAATTTACAATGAAACATATATTTCAAAAAATGTGAAGATTGCAAGATCTATTATTTCAGATAATTGTAATATAGAAGAAAATGTGGAAATTAAAGGAAATGAAAGTAATATAGTAATACTAGCTTCTTTTGTAGAAGTCTTAAAAAATATTAAGTTAATTTCTCAAAAAAATTATCCCATTACTGTATGTCATCATGAAGTAGTGAAAGAGAGTATTATCTAATTAAAGTTTTAAGTTTATCTTAATTAAAACTAAATTTATAAATTCAAAAGAATTAAATGCTAATGTCATTTATTAATTTTTAAAAAATTCTATAAATTGAGGTAAGTTGCCAGATTTCCGAATAAATGATGATTGGATATTAAATCGAATCTCCTCTCAAAGTAATAGTTTTAGTCAATGGTTTAGTAACCTAATGAAAGGGGTAGAAAAATCCTTAGAAAATGTTCCTTCAGAAATGCTAGGAGAAGTCAAAAAAGAAGAAATCTTTGAATCATTAAAAGGTGCAGATAAGGAATTAGCTGCAGCACAGGAAGAATTAGCAAATTTAGGATTTTTAGGAAAAAAGCTTTCAAATTTTACTATGAAAATGATTAGTGGGGCTCAAAAACCAATTGAAAAAAAAATTAAAAAATCTATTAAAGGTATTGAGGGCTTAGATTTTGGTTTTGACTTAGACTTTTTAACTGGTAAGCGAAAAGATCTATCATCCGCACTTTACGACGTATCTAAAGAACGAGGAATTGAAACTGAAGGGCTTTTATATCTCATACGTGCCTTACCAGATCTTGAGGCCTTTCTTTACAGTACAAGCGTAAAAAAATATTATCGAGATCATACAGAGCATGCTCTTCGTGTAGCGGTCTTAGGTGATTTTATTTTAGAACAAGATTTTGGGCAAGGCTCACTAGAAGGATTAATTTCTGAATTAATAGAACTTGACAAGAAGCTATTTAAAGATAAATTTTGGTGGGTTGTTGGACTGCTTCATGATATTGGGTATCCATTAGGAAAAATGACAACCGCAATTAATTATTCTCTTGTAAATCAATTATTAAAATGTTATCCAACTTTAGATTTAGAATTTATTCCTTTTGAAATTAATTTAGCTTGGAAGGGTCAACAAGAAGAATATTTAAAGATAATTGAAGAAGGACTTTCAAAAGAAGCGCGTGCTTTAATAAGGAAAGGAGCAGGATATTATCATAAAACTTTATTTACTCATGATTTGCAGACTTTTTTAAGACAACCAAATGGACATCCAGAATATGAATTTAAAGACTCTATAGAATTAGATCACGGAGTTATTTCTGCACTTTCCCTCCTAAAAGGACTTGGAACTCCCGATGAAATTAAATCTAATGATGAATATGATGGCTATGTTAAAGCCGCAAGAGCGATAGCATTACATAATTTTAAAGCTAATCTTAAAGACTATATTTTTGATGAGCAGCCTTTAGCATTTTTTCTAATGTTAATTGATGAGTTACAGGAATGGGGAAGACCAATTCCTATTCAGGTAAAAGACACATATTTTACTACAGAATTGAAAAAAGTAACTTTATTAGATGAACTTTTGTTCAATTTAGATGAAGTTTCATGGATGATGCAGTTTAAAAATCAAGAAGCTAAAGACTTGATGGAATTTAATTTCAAGTTATTTTCAAATGAGAAGAAAAAAACATTTGGTAGGTTGAACTGTGGAGATAATTTTCCCGAAACAACTGTCAACCTTCAAGATATTAGAATTTCTGGAGCAAAGGATAAAAAGAAAGAGGATATTATAGCACAAGATGTTATAACCATCTAGTTTGGTTTTTAATTATGGAAGATTTAAAAGAAATTGGTTTGAAAATTTTCGATGCTATATTTGAAGAAAAAAAGAATGTAGAAATAGATGATATTGAGTATCCTATCAAAAAGTTTTCAAGCGGGATTAAATATGTAGACTTGTTTGGATATCGATTTATAGAACAAAATCGCAGAAAAAAGTCCGAATGGGCTAAGAAAGCACGTGAAGGCCACAAAATTATGTGGATCATTAAAGGACGGCGATATATTGGCCAAATCATGGATAATAATTACAAAGATTTACTAAAAAAATAATTCAATTCCTGAAAAAGGATTAGATAAGCTAGGAGGACCTTTTTCTTAAAATTTCTTGTCTATAAAAATTGGGCTCCATTTTATTTTTATTCTCTTATGTTTTTTTTATAATTAGTGATAAATTGAATAGGATTAAAATATAAGTGAGATGCCATGGAAGCTAAAGTGAAAATAGATACAAGTTATTATGAATTCTTGAATTTTATTCAAGATGTATCTAAAAATTCCAATTCTATCCAAAGAAGTCTAATAAAAAGAATATATGAAAATTATGACATTCATAAAGTCAAGAATGATTTAGATAAGAAAATAGCAAGAATTGACAGATTACTAGTCAAATAAGATTATTTCTCAAGCTTATACCTTTTCCATTTCCTTATTGAGTATATTATGTTTAATATACTCAATTAATTCTATAAATGCCCTTTAAACTTATCAGCAATCAGTTCTAAATATGATTTCCTTATGGATTCTTCTTTTTTAATTCCAAACAAACTTAATAAATCGAAAAGAGTTTCACGATAAGCCTCTAAATTTTCTATTGAATCAGAAATAATCTCAACTTCTATAAAATGCTGTTTCAAAATTGGTAAGTAATCAATTAAAGCCTTAATATGATAATTTTTGATTTTGAAATCATATAATTCTCTTTCTTTTTTTACTGTAAAGATCTCTTGAAATCCTAATACTTTTAATAAGTCTTTCAATTTATCAAGATCTTCAATTCTTACTTCAATTTCTTCTCGAGATTTTGTAGTAGAATCAATTTTTTTCCCTTTGTAAGTAATGAAATATGTTGCTTTTTGAGCCTTTTCCCTATTGATTTTACTGAATTCAATAGATTTCCTAATTCTTAGCGCTTCATCAGTTTTCTTAAAATCTCTTAACCCTTTAGGCAAATTAAAGTAAGTATCCTCATGAAGTAATGATGCTTTATAGACACCATTATTTTCTTCAAATTTTTTTCTTATTAGGTTAGGATCCAAAATTTTAACTTTTATTTCTACTTCGAGCATTAAATAGATTCTTCTATTTATTGATAACAAATATAATTAATTATTTTTTATTAAGTATTAATAG
>JAHLWP010000052.1 GCA_019057865.1 Promethearchaeota archaeon | reverse complement strand
CAGGAATATTTTCAGGTTCTTGATCTGGTTCCTCTACAACCTCAACCCAATCATCAGGAATTGGAATCTCCGATATTTCCTCACTAGCTAGATCTTCAGGATCTGCCCAGTCTCCATCAGGCCATTGATCAGGTTCTTGATCAGGTTCACTTACGTCTTCAACCCAATCATCAGGAATTGGAATCTCTGATATTTCCTCACCAGCTAGATCTTCAGGATCCACCCAATCTCCATCAGGCCATTGATCAGGTTCTTGATCAGGTTCATTTACTTCTTCAACCCAGTCATCTGGAATCGGGATCCCTGGTATTTCGTCGCCAGCAAGCTCCCAATCATTCTCTGCATCTGGGATTTCTTCTTGTTCGGATTCTTCTTCAGGACTATCAACAGATTCATTAGTATTTTCTTCTACTGATTCAGTTTCAGGAGGTAGCATAACTGTTACAGTTCCGCTCCTCCCTTGATTTGGGTGATAAGTATCGTTTATATCCTCCTCATCATTCTTATCCTCATTATTATCAGATGTGGTTTCCCCATCATCATTACTATCAGATGTTGTGTCTTGATCATTATCATTTTCTTCACCCCAGTCATATTCTTCATTGGGATCAAAATTATCACTCCAATCATGATCTTCATCTGGATCAAAATTATCACTCCAATCATGATCTTCATCTGGATCAAATTCCTCCTCACCATCACCATCTGATTCATTTTCCGTTTCTCCTTCATTGTATTCCTCACCAGATTCACTAATAGATAATCTCCTCTAAAATTATATTGATAAAATCGCTCATTAATCAATTTTTCTCTTTAAGTTTAGTAGAATCTTCATCTAGATTATCAATGCTTAACTTAGAATCTGAATTTAAGGGAATCCCACAGGCACTACAAAAATTTTCATAAGACTCTATGTAATTATAACATAAAGGGCATAACTTCTCGGGATTCTTTATAGACTGGGATGGTACTTTCTCATAATCAAAATCTATGGTATAAATTGCAAAATTTCGGCTATTAATCCCATCTTTTACTATCGCCTTTCTTTTTCCTAAAAGCATTAGGGAATCTTGTTCTTCTCTGTCATTCGTAAATAATTTAGTACAACTATGTCCTAATGTAAATAAAATATGAATATTTGGAAGGGTATATATCGATTCGAATAGTTGAGAGGGTAGTTGAGCAGTAGTTATAAGACCAATTCCTCTACTTCTAAACGATTCTAAGAAATTACAAAATACTTCTTCTAGAAAATATTGTGATACAAAATCATCATCACGAGCTATATTAGTAGAGGGTCTTTTTAAGATAACTCCCACTTCATCTAAAATAACTAAGTTCCTTAATACATTAGTTTTAATTTCTGGAAAAAAAATTCGTATCATCTGAAATATTAAATTGATTAATAGTTTTTTCATAAATTTATTACAAATAGATTCAGATATATCAATGAAAACGTTTTTACCATTCATCCATTCAATAAACCAATACGGTTTGATAGAAGGTAATCTTGTTATCTTATCTAAGATTGGAGATTTTACCCATCTAAGGATACGATTATTAATTGCATTTATGATATTGGTCTGGTATTTTTTATGATAGGGATGGGCTTTAAACCAATTAAGAAGTTTTCCAAACAAAGACTTCAATGACGGTGGAACATCTTTATTTTCTTTAAAATATTCAAGCATTACATTGTACATGGCATGGTCAACTGGTTGTTTTAATCCCATTGAGGATACTATTAAGGCTGCTGTTTGTTCAAATGTAACCTCGAGATTTTCTCCTTTAAAAAAATAGGGAACTCTAAAATCTGGATCTCCATATCTTAATGTTATATCCAAATTATAGGGAATATCTTCTTTACTTTTCCTCAGACCCATGATCAAAACTCCACATTTAGGATTTTTTTTAGATATCTCACACTGTAATGAATTTATAAAACTGGTTTTTCCAACTCCTGTTTTACCTCCTATATGAGCATGACGAGCGAGATCATTAACTGGGAGGGTAGCAATTCTTTTCGTTATTACTCCACGACTTATATAATACCCAAGAGATATATCATTTTTATTAGGTCTTTGAGTAAAACTTATATTTTCATTTCTTACATGAATTGCTTTATCAATTAGTATATGTTCAGGAATTTCAAAATCCACAATTTCTGGATTCACAAATCCAGGCATTTTATCTTCTGAAATTTGATCCTGAATACCTCTATAATACCTTCCTGTTACCTTACCTAAAATGTTCTTCCAGAAAGGTCTTCCATTTAATATGTTTTCCCATGTCTCATTTGATGCCTGTTTAATGAAAGCTTTCACACCATTGGTATTGCGGATATCTGTTGTTAAATATTCTATGTGTCCTTTCAGTTTTTGCATTTGTTCTTCATTATCTAAATTTTCATCGAAATTTGGCATTATAGAAACAAAAATTTTTATTTTATAATTTTCATCAAGCTTATATTCCTTTTCTAATTCTGTCTCTTCAATACCCCCTCCTAAGATAGAGTCATCTTTTTGCCATAAAACATATATTTTAATTGAGTGTCTGTTATTAAAGGTAAAAAGATTAAGGATTTTTTTAAAAAGACTTACCTTTTTATTGAATGGGGGTGTTGGGAGTACAACCTCGAAAAAGATTTTCTTTTCATTTAATTTTTTGGAGTATATTGGTTTTACTTTCACATTTCCTGATAATCCTGGATATATTTCTTTTAAATAATCCAAAAATTTATACCCACTCTTGAGAGCTTCTCCTTTGGAGTTTTCTTTTATAAAGAATTTCCATGAAAAATATTCATTGTCTATTGTAAATTTGGTACCATATACATAACCGTCGATAAAAGGGTCACATAACCACGATATGTTATCTTCACTTTTATTATTCACATTGGGAACTTGAGTTATTTTTATAACAGCATGATAAAATTCGGGTTTTACTATTATCACCAATTTTTTTAATTTTAATTGAATAAACTAATGTTGAGTATTTATAAATAAAAAATCAGAAAATAAAAGAAATAAAAGAATTTATATAAAAAATTTTAAAGAAATTGAAAACTTAACTTTAGAATATCAAATTTTATCCTTTAATTCTTGTCTTATATTTACTTAAAAAAGAATCTGCTCTTCCTACCGATAAACTAGAATTGATAATTCGATATCTTAAATCCTAATTTTTTTATTATTTTTTTATTTAGGGGCAAAAATATTTATAAAGCTCGTTTTGTTAACTCTATTTATAATGCCCGAAGAAATAAAAAAATATAAGACCAAATATAATACCGAACATTCTAATATAGAAGATGCTGTTGAGTATGAACTTGTCATGGATGTTGCTAATAATATATGCAAAGCGTTGAGCTGGTCGACCATAGACCGTACAAAAAGCGAAAAGAATGGTATTATTAGATTAATATTAGAGAAAAGAGAAGAACTTATGAAGTTCCTTAAAGATGTACCACCATCATTTAATATAGAAAAGTTTGAAAAACATATATATTGCGATGACTTATTTCGTTATCATTAAACCCACCATTAATTTTTTACTTTTTTGGCTTTTCCAATTCGTTTCTTAGCCAATAATTTCACTTTTTTTAAATATTAATAATATAGAATTTTTATTTTATCTTTATAGATTCATTAAAATCATTTTTTTTGTTTATTCAGAGGTGGCTTATAACGTTTTATTCTCTGTTCCTCGGTCTGTTTTCGTTTTCTAGCAGAAGGTTCTAGATTATATGTAAATGATGTGAATGGTTTATCTGGCTCATTGGAATGGGTAGAGATTCTATCTTTTATGTTTCCTTGTCCAGTATAGACCATCTCTCCTTTTCTATTAAAAAGATTATAGTTCCCGTCTTTTGAGGGAAGATTTGAAAGATTTTCCTTTGCTTTTTTAATTTTTTTGGTCATATTTAATAGGATTATTATTATTCTTTTAACTCTTATTTAAAAAGGTTGTAGAATATTTTGGTCAAAATATACTCGCAAAATCACTAAATAAAAATTGTTATGATAAAAATCCATCTTTTTTAAAATTTTTAAAAGAAAGTGGTTTACCTTTTGAAGCACATGAGAAATTTAAGAAGATTGATTTAGATACTAGACAGGTATTATATCAGAAAATCTGTGATTATATTTGGAATCCTGAAGTATTAGATAATATACTAAGTGAATAGACTTGAAAATATATTTCCGCTACACTTAAATATCAGATTGCAGTATTCTATCAGTATGAAATTAAGTGATATTGGTACTGAAAGGGTTCACATTTGGGAACTAACAAATGCCCGCTTTGGCGGGTAACATCTATTTCTGCTTTGTGTTCTTACAAGGAAGTTACTCATAATAATCATCCAACCCATCAGAATCTGTATCATTTGTGAGTGGATTGAGACCATGATCAATCTCAAATAAGTCTGTAAGGTTATCTCCATCAGAATCCCCAAATGTATATTGAATTCCTTTCGGGTCTCTTGGTGGATTTTTAGGCCAATCAACCCATACTCTTATTTTATAACTGGTAATATTATCACTCCCACTAATCGAAACATTACCGGAATAAAATCCAAATCATGTATTTGAAGGAGCTTCGGGTATTAAATCATACGTCTCAATTGTAATACTTTTCGATAATATAAAGTTATCCACGTTATTACTTGAAATTATAGAAGAAGCTACCAAAGATATCTTAGATTTCCCTAAAATTCAGATTCTCACGTATGCATTAACCCATATTCCGTTCATATGGCAAGAGCAAGTAGTTCAAATAATTGATAATGTAATCAAATGCCTTCAATCACAGAGATTTTCCATGTTTTACTTTCAAAACTTTATAGAATTGCAAGAAAATTTTGAAATTGATTATGAAATCAATGGTTCTTTTATTGTCTTTGAAGATGGTAAAACTGAATGGTACTTGGATATCTCTATTCTCCTACCAAACTAAGTTCTGTGAAACTTTTGAAAATTTGAAAATATATATTAATAAATTGTGTGAGAAGGAACAGAAAAAATCAAAAATAAATTATTTACTTAATAAGATTAGAGTTTAAATATCCGATTAACATACATTATAAATTTAAGTTTAATAATAATTATTAATAATGATAGACCAAAATCACAGTATACAATTATCAAAAAAATGAGTTATAACGTAAATGATCTAAAACAAATATATGAATCATTCCAAAAGGCAACAAGCAAATCTGATAATGAAGAAGATTTGAAAATTGCAATTGAAAGTGCATTAAAGCAATTCTTTGAAAAATATGGTATAACAATTGAACCTAAATATGAAAAAAGTGTTTTTAGAGGAAGAATTGATGCACTATATGGATTTCTTATAGTTGAATATGAATCACCAAAAGCAATGGATGGAATATCAGTACGTAATCATGCAATAAGTCAAGTAAAAGATTATATAAATAAGCTTGCTAAAGAAATTAAAGTAAAGAAAGAATCTTTATTTGGAATAGCTTTAGATGGTAAAAATATTATTTATATTAGATGGAGAGATAATTGGATAATATCTCGGATGTATGAAATTAACTTAAGATCAATGCCCCAATTACTTGAATTTTTTAGGGGACTCTATCGAGAACCATTAACATCTAAATCATTAACTAGATTTTTAGGGATTACATCAGATATTTGTAAAAAAATGATGAAAGAATTAATAAAGTGTTTAAAAAATAGAAAAGTTATACATACTGAAATACTTTTTAATGAGTGGAAAAAATTTTATAATGAATCCTGTGGTTATGATTTTAAAAATCCAAAAATAAAATTAATTAATTTTGCAAAGAAATTCGGTTTAACAAAAAATGAAACGGCTGAATGCATATTTTGCCTTCAAACATATTTTTCACTAATTTTAACTCTTTTAGCATCTGAAATAGTTTCACTTCGAACTGTAGCGGCATTTGAAGGGTACTTAGAATATTTATTAAATTGTAGTAAAGATGAATTAAAGCGAAATTTTGATAATATGATTGAAGGAGGTATCTTTGAAAATCTAGGAATAAATAACTTTTTAGAAGGTGATTTTTTTTGGTGGTTTACTGAAGAATGGACATTAACATTAGAAGAATCTATTATAAATGCATTAGAGCGATTAAATAAATATGAACCTGCTAGCAGTTCTGTTTATGAAGGAAATATAGAAGATGTTCTAAAAGAATTATATGAGGATTTGATTCCTCGTGAGATAAGACATGATTTAGGAGAGTTTTATACTCCAAATTGGATTGCTGAATATATTATAAATAATATAAATATTAACAAAGATACACGAATATTGGATCCTACATGTGGTTCTGGAACCTTTCTTATTCAATCAATACATAAATATATTAATAAATTCAGCTCAACTATTGAAGAATCAGAATTATTAGACAGAATAACGAAATCTTTTAAAGGTATTGATCTGAATCCAATTGCCACTATAACAGCTAGAACAAATTATCTATTGGCGATTAAGGAGTTAATATCTTTTTCAAAAGGTTCCATTTTTATCCCAATTTATTTATCTGACTCTATTGCCTCGACCAAACAGAGGACGCTTGTAGGGGACACATATATTATGTCTACTACAGTTGGGAATTTTGATATTCCTAATGTCTTTATTGAGAGTAATCATAGATTAATATTTTTTCAAATTCTTGAAGAATGTATTAAACTTGAATGTAATTTTAACGAATTTAGAGATCGATTAAAGAAATATTTTCCTGAAGATCAATTACAATATTTAAGAAATTTATATCAAAAATTTTTAGAGTTAGAAAAAGAGGGAAAAAATCGAATTTGGACACGTTTATTGGTAAATATTTTTGCACCTTTTACAATTGGCAAATTTGATTATATAATAGGAAATCCTCCTTGGATTGCTTGGGAAAATCTCCCTAAAGGTTATAGAAAAAATACGCAAAATTTATGGAAGAAATATTATTTATTTTCATTAAAAAGTGGGACTGAAGCTCAGCTTGGTGGAGGTAAAAAAGATATAGCAATGTTATTTGTACACCGATGTATAGATTTTTATCTTAAAGAAGGAGGAGAACTTATTTTTTTAATTACACAAACAGTTTTCCAGTCTGTTAAAACAGGTGAGGGTTTTAGAAAATTTAGAATTTCTGCTAAAGAGTTTTTCAATGTTTGGAAAGTTGATGATATTAATAAATTAAAAGCATTTCATGCTACTAATAAAGCAGCAATTATTTATTGTAAAAAAGGTGAAAAAACAGAATATCCTATAAATTATAATATTTGGAGTAAAAAAGAAAAGGTGAACCTTACTGATAATTCATTGTTATATAAAGATGTAAAAAGTAAAGTAAAGCTTGAAAAATTTTTAGCAATGCCATCATCCAAAAAAACTGGCTCACCATGGGCAATATTTTCTGCAGCAAATAAAAAATTTCCTGAGTTAGTGAAAAAATACTCTGGTTCTTCTCCATATTTAGGGAAAGCAGGTGTGACCACATGGATGAATGGTGTTTATTATGTAAAAATCTTACAGACTTATCCTGATGGCAAGATTTTAATTGAAAACTTAAATACAATAGGTAAAAAAAAGGTACAACTTGTTAGGGCTAAGATTGAACCAGATCTTGTTTACCCTCTAATAAGAGGTAGAGACGTTGGTATATGGGAATTAAATCATACAGATAACATATATATTATAATTACAAATGATCCTGCTACAAGAAAGGCAATACCATTATCTAGAATGAAAGTTGAGTATCCTAAAACGTATAACTATTTATTAAAGTTTAAAGAAGTTTTAATAACACGTTCAGGTTATAAAAAATATTTTCGATCTAAAGGACCATTTTATGCTATTTATAATGTAGAAAAAAGGCTTTTTTATCCTTATCGAATTTTTTGGTCTGAAATGGGAGAATTTGGTTGTGTAGTCGTACAAAAGATTAATGATCAATATCTTGGGGAGAAATTACCAATGACAAATAATAAAAACATGTATATTCCTTTTAATGATGAAAATAAAGCATATTTCGTTGCGAGTATAATGAATTATTCAGAGGTTAGAGATTTCATTCAAACTAAAAAGTTGCAGACATCTACTACAACAAAATTAATCTCAGAAATGAAAATTCCTAGGTATAATCATTCAAATCCAACACATCAAAAAGTAGTTGCCTTAGCAAAAAAAATTAATAATAATAAGGATAAACTAAAAAAAGACTTAAACCTACTTCAAAATCTCATATCTGAAGTTGTAGGAAAATAACATCGAGAAAAATAAGCAGCAAAGTTTATGATAAAAAAATTTATTGAGAAGATATATAAAGAAAAAGACTTAATTTTTTAAATACAAAATTAGAAAGATGTGTAGGTGTAACTATTATTATGGCACAAAGAAGAAAGGAAAGTGAGATCAAATTTGAATTAGAAAAATTGAAACTTATAGAATTTGAAGGTAAGCATGGAGAGATTTATAAAGTTACAGGGGATAAACTTGGGAGAGGTGGCGGAGGAAAGGTTTACAGATGTGAGGATTCAAAGGGAAAAAAATTAGCTTTAAAAATATTTGCACGAATAAAAGAACCATATGCTGAAAATTTAGCGAGATTTAAAAATGAAATTGATTTTTCAATAAATTCAGATCACCCCAATGTTCTTAAAGCTATTAACCAGGGAGAGATTAGCTATGAAACCTATGAGTTCCTTCCATTTTATGTAATGCCTAAGGCAAAATGTGATTTAAGAAAATTTTCAGAAGAAATAGATTTGAAAAATAATTCTGATGAATTTAGACGGATTCTTTTTGAAATAATTGAGGGATTAATATATATTCATGATAAAGGAAAAAAACATGAAGATGATGAGGAAGTTAATTATCACCGAGATATAAAACCAGAGAATATTTTAATAATGGGAGAAAATAACCGTGCCATTGTTGCTGATTTCGGAATTGCACATCTCCGTGAAGAATTTCAAGTAGAAGGAGTTGAAACTGATCCAAAAAAGATACCAAAGAACCGAAAATACTATGCACCCGAGAAAAATCCTGATAAAAGGTTTGATATATTTTCTTTAGGATATGTTATTTATGAATTATTAACTGGTGAAATACCAAGAGGTACGGGACAAAGTATAAGTGATAAAAATCCAAATTATGGTGTTCTTTTTGATATTATTATAGACCAGATGATAAGACAAGACCCTGCTGATAGATATGGATCCTTTCAAGAGGTAAAAAGAGAATTAAAATTATACTATGAGAGAAATCTAAAAGAACTTGAAATTCCAACTGATAAGATGTCAAATGAAGAAAAAACTTTGTTTCTTACGCTTTTGGAGTTGGATGAAGATATTGCAAATCACTTTATTGGTGCGATTTCAACATTTCGTAATACGAGCCTCTCAGTGAGATTTTCTCAATCATCTCTTTCGATTTCATTTATTTGTAATTTTCTAAAGAAACTAAAAGAAGACTTTTTCAAAAATGTAGAGATTTTGCCCAAAAAATCAGAGGAACTTAAGAACAGACTTTTCGATGAATTATCAAATTTATGTAGTTTCTTTTCTAACATTTCAAGCGGCTTAAAAAGAACTAATAAAGAAGAATTTGAAGAAAAATTTCGAGAATTTCAAATAATTATTTCAGAGATTTTAAAATCAAATATTGAAATCTTGAGAGAACTAGATAAGTTACTTGAAAAGGAAACACCTAATCATAAGGATATTGAACTTTTATTTCAATTATTAAGTAAACCATCTCATTCTCAATATTTTTTTACCAGACTTTCATCTCCAAATTGGTTTAATATACTTCTTAAAAATTCTTTTTTTACAGAACCCAGAACTGAGGCAGTCGAGGGCTCTCTGATGGTTTCAATATGGCCTCAAGTGAATTATTTAATAAAAATCTCTAGTGTAAGACCAAAAGATGTCTTTTCCATTATTCAATCATTATCAGATTCTAAAAATTATAAGATATACTGGCCACTAATGGAGTGTCTTTATAATATGCCTGTGGAAGTATCTCAGAAGAGTATTCCAATCATAAAGAAATGGATGTCATATTTCATTTCTATACCAATATTAGCAAAAATTATGGAATTGATAAAAAAAATTTTAGATGAAGGGGAAAATGATAAAGCTTTTGAGTTTTTATCTATAATTTTTTCTGTAAATGAACCAGAAATTAGAAATGAATATGATACCCTCCTTGATAAATTTTATTTTATATTTTCAGAATATAATGATATTAGAGAAAAACTAATAACCATCGATTTAACAACGAACTCGAGTAATTACTTAGAAATTTTAATCGATAGTTTGTCAAAATATTTTGAAAATGAATTTAGTATTAATGATAATTATAAGGACTATTCTGAGATATGGAAACCTTCTATCGAAGTTAAGTCTAGTGAAGATATTAGAAACCAATTAGTGAATGAAATAATAGGATATTTAAAGCAAATAGCAGCAAAAGATATAGATACTCTCAAATCAAAGTTTTTAATTATTTCAAGGTATAAATGGGTTATTTTCATTAGAATCCAACTGTATTTATTAAAGACTTATTCTGATATATTCACAAATGAAGTTGAATCATATCTGATTAACTTTGAAATATTTGAGAATGACAATTATTGGAATGAATATTCTGAATTGTTAAACCAAAATTTCACTCGAATTTCTCTCAAAGCTCAAGAAAAAATTTTAGATTGGATAAAAAGAGGTCCTAATTATTCAAAACTTGGAATTACACTTGATCTTTTTGAAAATCAAGATGAATTTGAAAAATATAAAGAAAGATTTAGAATAAATTGGGTGAAAAAAAAAGCAAAGCCAATAGTAAATGTCTTACCTCCAGAAATAAAAGAGATATACGATAAGATCACTCCAGAAGTCGAGAAAGTAAAACTTCGACTTAAAAAAGAATTAAATACAGAAGAAATCAAAAATTTAGAAGTTGAAGAACTAATTGATTATATCGTTGAGCATCCAGAAAATGCAAGTTTAGGATATTTACTGAGGGATATGATTTTTGAGAATCCTTCCAAGTATATTGGTTTACTGTTAAAATACTCGGAAATTACTTTTTATTATATTAAGCATATTATAGAGGGTTTTACTCGTGCAATAAAAAAGTCAGATGAATTTAATATCGAGGAATGTACCCAGATTATGATTCAGATCTCAAGACGATATATGGGTGATGAGAAATTATTGAATAATTTCAGTCTTTGGCGTGTCCTTATTTCTTATTTTCGAGAATGTTTGGCATTAAGAACTATTAAGCTAAAAGAAACTTTATTAAATGATATTTGGGGGGTCATTTTATTATTTTTATCTATAGATGAACCTAGATCAAAGGCACAAGATTCCCATTACAGGGATTATATGCATTTTTCGATTAATACTTATACGGGTTCTGTATTATTACTCATAATTGCATATGCACTTCACCATGCGAGTGTTTCAAACTTACCCCCACAACATCGAATGGTTCCTGAAGTAAGGGAAAAATTAGATGAAATACTTGATCCTAAACATAATTCTGCTAGAATAATTTGGTCAATTATCTCATATAATTTATATAATATTTTCTATTTAGACGAGCAGTGGGCTGTTTCTAAAATACCAATTATTTTTCTAAAAGAAAACCAAGATTTATGGCTAATTGCATGGGAAAGCTATATTTCTTATAATCAATTGAATTCAAAAATATACTCTCATTTACGGAATGAATATATAAGAGCTATTGAAATGCTTGTCGAAAATATAGTTTTCTCGTACAAATCACTTGAGGGACTATCATCTCATATGGTTCTTGCATATGTTTTTGAACTCGAAGATTTAAGTGAAAACTCATTAATCTATTCATTTCTAAATAATGCTTCATCAAAAATGCGTTCAAAAATGATGTGGTTTACTAATAAAATTTACATTGAAAATAAAGATATTAGTGAGAAAGAACAAGTACTTAAACGGATCTTATATCTTTGGGAATATGTAATAGAATATTTAAAGCAAAAGCAAAATCTTACAGTTGATGAAATTTATGAAGAAATTCATTGGTATGGAAATTTATTTCAGAAAATGGAAGTCCAGCAAAAATATATAGATTTATTAAATCAGGTGTTAGAATTAACAAAAGGAAATTTAGGGAATTCTACAAATTTTATATTTGATATTTTAAAAAAATACATAGAGCTTAATCCTAAAAGTGTCCTTAATGTAATTGAGAAGTTATTAAAAGGACGTGTCAGTTCTTGGCTTTTCCAAAAGAATGTAAATGATATTATAGAGATAGTTAAGCTTGTCAATGAAAAATATGGCATACAAGATTTCAATAGAGAAGTAACTAATATTGAAGAATTATTGACAGATAGAGGATTTTATGAGTTTTATGAGTTTATTAAAACTATTGATAATCACTTTTTAAATAAATAATACAATTTAAATTGTTTAATAGTCGTATATTCTGTAAATCCTATACCATCTTTTAAAGAAATAGTGTTAAAATGAATGATTGACGCTTTTATTATTAAAAAAAACCGCTATTTTCTTCTTTAAATATAGGATATATATTAATAGGAAAAATCTTTAAGTTAGATAGACAAATAAATTCAAATATTTTAATTCAAATATAGGAACAATTTTATATTTCTGGTAGGGCTAAATAATCATGTATAATAGATAATAATTAAGGGTGGATCTTAAATTAGTCATCAATTTAAAATCATTGACCAAAAAATTAAAAGGTTGAAAAAAGCAACAGTTATAGACATTAGTCAACATATCAATAATTTACTTCCTCAAAATTTTCAAAATTATTCATTGGAGGAACAAATATTAAACGGTCCTGTAAAACAACTTAAGATAAGATTAAAAGAATTATTATATGTATTAGAAAGAGTGAATCCTTCCATATTTCGACAAGTAATTGAACATATAATAACTATAGAAGAAATAGTAGCAGCAGAAGAGGAAACGAAGCATAAAGTTAGATTGACTAATGGAAGTTTAGATAATTTATACATCCATCGTTTATTTGAACTCTTTTCTATAATCTCTGAAATTATATATAAAAAAAAGTTAAAAGATAATTTAAATGAAGGTTATCTTTTTTTTCTGAAATGGAATAAATTGAACTATTGTATAAAAATAAATAAAATCGAAGATCTCATTAATGCAAACTTAGAAAATAATATTGTTACAGATAACTTATTTAGAGGAGATCTAGAAAAAATTGAAATGGCTTTAAATGATTTTTTTTATAAACTCGATCTTCTTGAAATCAAAGTTCTTTTTCTTGGGTTTTGTTTCTGGGGGAATTTAAATAAATTACTTAAATCTTCAAATGAAATTATTTACATCACAGTAGAAAATTTACCATTAATAAATTTAAGGATTTTCGAATCATTGGCTAATATCCTACGAGAAATAGATAACAATAGTGAGCCAGTAAGCAAATTAAGCATTAATGAAATTTATAATGATATTTATGATAAAACTGAAGGATTTGAAATAAAAATCGAACCTTGGTTGATTTATTAAAATTAGGTATTAAAAATGATAGATGAAAGAATTAACTATAGAGATCGAACTCGTTCAATTAATTATCCAAATGAATCAGATTTAAGATATAACCTATGGAATCCTCGGGTTCCTCCCTTTGATCCAATAATTGCTCTTAAAGACTTAAGTCAACCCTTCTGTCCAAAATTCCTTTTCTTAAAAAATATAAAAGGAAGAAGACCTCAACCTCATGTAATTTTTAGAGCGTTTGATCAGGATGTGGATGATCAAAATGTTTTTAGAAATTATTATCGATATAAAAAAGCATTCGATTCAACTGTTATTGATGTATTAAAATATATTGTTTGGAATAATGAAGCTTGGCGTCTAATAAACCAACCATTAGAATCTATTCAATGGAGGAACCTTTTTAATCTGTTTTTGGATCATGAGAATGGAGATGCTATACCTTATATTTTAAGGTTATTTCAAAGGTTACAAGATGAAGGCACCCTTAATAGATACAGAGATTCTATAGGTAATATCTTCTTTAATCTTCAACTATTTAATCCACACATAACTTTACCACCCTCTGATGATGGAATGCCATATGAAATAGCCCTAAGAAGAACCGAACGAAATCCAAATCCATACAGATTTCGATGGATTGACCCTTTTCCAGGCTATTCAAAAATTAATGAAATTAATTTTGATAGGAATGAAATTGTCTCTTATTTATTCTATTCACGAGACTTTATTAGACTCGAACCTGAGCATGAAAATTTCACAAATTATGAAAATCAAATGTTTATTATTCCTAATTTACATAATTTGTGGTTAAAGCGACTTGCTCTTTCAACATTAGCTCCTGAATTTTTACAGGAGTTTAATTTATCCTTTGCCAATAATAATATTTTTCAATCGGTTTTAAGAGAAGAAATTCCTTCTCCTCATGACTTTACAAGGTTTAATTTAAGATTAGAAACTTTGGATCAAACTTATACAGAAAATTATCTAGTCGAATTTGGAGTAAATTTACCTCTTAGAACCGCACAAACACTACTAATGCTGAAATTATTACATGGAAGAAGACCCAACCTAATATTAAATACTGATTTTGATTGCTTGGTAGCTGAATTACGAGGACAATTTTGTGGCTTACGATGGAACCTTGGATGTAGCATGAGAGATTATGTGCAAATCCCTCCAGCGGTTGTAGTGGAAAATGTACTATCATTTCAAAAATATATTAGAGACGAAATCACACTCAATTCTAGCGGATTTTATTATTTATTTTTATTCTTGAATAATCTTTTAGAATTAAAAAATCATATTGGAATCTGGGTTGGAGAGGTTGAGAGAAGAGATAATATTTTATTTTTTCAAAATCATATTTTTGAAGATGATATACCCAGAGAGCAGAAGTTATATATTACTTTTTGGAGTCCTTTTATGTTTCTTCTAGATCTTGAAGTTAGATTAATTGATGAGGATATTGGAACGATTATTACTGACTTTTCAGAAAATCCAAATAAAAGACAAAATCTGAATGATATATTTGAATATTTTTCTCAAGATGAACTTTTACCAATTATTATTGGTGAATTCCCTGTTGAGGAGTATATAAGAAATTTAAGGAGACAACAATCAGCAATATGGCGTGCTTCCAATTTTATGACAACCCAAAATGAAAGTGAAACTATTGAACAATATGAGTTACGAGTATTAGAAGAAAGATTAACTAATAATGATAGAAGGGCAGGGGAAGGAATTTTTGGAAATCGTGTACGATTCATTTAAGGTGTAAGAAATGTCGTGGGAAATTATAACTAATAGAATCAATGATTATATACAAGAGAAGTTGAATGAGTCTAGTGATTTAGAGAATGCTTTAAATGATAGTCAAAAACAGGCAATTAGGAGAATTTGGAGAGCAAGTGTTTTTCCTACAAGAATAAGGAGAACTCAAAGCACAACTTTAGATAGTTTTATAGGTTCAGATCGATTTTATGTAATTGATCCTCCAACTCGTCAACAGTTCTCAAGTTGTATTATTATTGGTCCGCCAGGAACAGGAAAAACTACTGTTATTGCATATGGTGCACTTTTATACGTCTGTAATCCTCAATATCTAGCAAGTTCGCCAAGAGTATTTTTATGTACTTCATCTAACTATGGAGCAGATCGAATTTTTGAAAAAATTCTTGAGATTTTAAACATCATTGGAATTCGTGGATGGGAAATATATTTTCGTAGAGTTATTGCTCAAACCGTCAATGAAGAAGATATTTCAGAATCTGTTAGGAACCATATTATCAGACCCAGACCATTTAGTAATGAAGATCCTAGAGTCCATCAAGAACAGTTAGATAATGGAATAGTATTTGTAGGGACTATATATGCATGTAATGATTTACTTAGATTACCAAATCCTATAAGATCGCAGACAGTTCTTTTTGATGAAGCCAGTCAATTGACTCCTGCAGAAATGTATCTTCCAATATCACAAAATCCTTCAATAAGATCCTTTGGATTAATTGGTGATGATTGTCAATTATCCCCCATTTCATCATTGGAACCTTTAACTCATAGCTGTATAGATTACTTAAGAGGACTTCCTGAATATGAAAACTCTAGGATTCCTGAAAATAGACAAATAACTTTAAATATTCAATATCGTATGCATCCTGCAATTAGAGATATATCATCTAGATTTGCTAGAAGAATAGTGATGATAAGAGATAGTGAGAATGTTACTGCTCCTTCTTATTTATTACCAGATTATCAAAATTTTGAAAGTGATTCATATTCAGATCTTTTAGATAGTATTTTCAATCCACAAAAAACAGTTGTAGTCATAGATACTTCGAACTTGGGTGATATAAGTTTGGATACAAGAGTAAGAAGCTCTCGAATAAACATTAGGGAAGTTGAAATTGTAAGTAGTTTGTCTATATTACTTCAAAGAGCCTTTCCAACCTTAGAAATTAATAATGATAATGTGAAGATAGTAACTCCTTATAAGCCTCAAGCTAGAAGACTAAGGAGAGCAACTGGATTAAATGCTAATACAGTCGATGCATTTCAAGGTCAGGAAGCACAAATTGTATTTTATTCATTAACATTTGCAGAACCGGATGTAAGATCTCGATTCATGCAAAATAGGCATCGAATTTTAGTAGGTCTTTCAAGAGCTCAAAAAAAGTTAATAATAATTGGCCATCAAACAGCTATGAACCATCCAAACTTTAATTATTTAAGACAGAATATATTCAATTATAATTATGATGCGACACGGGAACCAAATGTTCGACTAGACTATAATCCTGTTAGTCTCGTTTCTATTAATAATGATTTTTATGAATATTTATTAACAATACAATAAGTAGGAGTGAAAAATATGCCATCTTACAAAATTTATGGAATTAAACAAAAATTTGATTTAAAAAGCTTATTTTCTTCTATGTGGTTGGATGATGTTAAGTCTGTACGAGGAGATCTAGAGTCTGTTAATCAGAAGATTGATAGATTAAAGAAAAACATAAAAACTCCCAACATTCTTGTAAATGAAAATTTAGCAGATAACGCGTATACTCTTAGATATCAATACAATATGCAATTGCCAGGAGAAACTAAGGTGTGGGTGCCAGAGGATATTAATTTAATTCAAAAAGATATTTTGTTATATATTGCAAGAGGTCAAGGAGAAATACGATATTTAATAGAAAAATATCTTAATAGCAATATTGACATATTACCAAAAGATTTCAAACCCAAGAAATTAATAAAAACTTGGAATAACTTAAAAAGCCAATGTCTTGAAGAAGGTTATGGTATAAAATTACATAGACTAATTTTATATAAAGTATATTTAGAGGGCGATTTAATTAAAGAATTGAATTTAAGCACTAATGATGTACAGAATATTGGTTATTTTAACCAATTAATTCAAGATTCAGAACAGATTAAAGTTATAACATTTAGAATAAGATGGAATATCGCTGATTCAGAAGGTAATCGAATGAAAGATCTGACCGCAAGATTAGATTCTTCTGGGAATCTATTGATCTACGGAAACCATTCAAAAGAATCTGTTAATAGGCTTTTAATTATTCTATCGAACTCCATAAATTAAAATTTATGCAAATGATTTTTAGAAATTTAAAAATTGAAATGACTCCCTCTCAGGGATACGTCTTATCAAAAAAAATTAACGAGAAATGGGAAGTCTATTATACAATTAGTGGACCTATTCAAAAGGGTTGTAAAATATGTGGATATCCTTTAAAAAATGATGAAGAATGTGCCCATCATCAAGGATTAGAAAGATTAGAATTAAACTATTTAATTCAGTTTGTAGGATATTACCAAACAGATTATACCGGCAATCCATTGAATAAATTTACTAAACGAATTATTAAAATGAGAATAGCAGAGGGACAAAAATATTACCAAGAATTATTTCTTATTTTAAACACCCTATTTAAAAATATTAAAAAAAAAATTAATATAAAATGGGGATCATGGGTTCCTACATCAAATCAGCTTCTTTTGAGAATTGCTCAAAATCTAATTTTAGATAATAATTTAATAATGGTAAATCCGTTAGAAATTATAGAAACTGACAACCAAATAAATAGAATTGAGGATAAAGAAAATTATGTTAAAATTAAATATAAATTAAAAGATTCATATAATCCAAAAATAAGTCAAGTTATTAATAATGATATTGGAATAATTATTGATGATTTAATACATACAGGCTACACAATTGGTAGGATTTTTGAGATAATTCAAGAGTTTCATCCAAAAAAGTTAATTGGGCTTGTATTTGTTAGGACAAGCAGAGGAAAACATCCATTATATTTAAAATATCCAAATCTACCTTAGATGATATTGAATCATAATAATCTTCTCATAATCACAATTGAAGTATAGATGAAATTTCGTAAAATGGCGCTTTCACGAGAAACATTTTAGCTCTAATTTCAATCATTTTTAATTTTAGTACTTGAATCATGACTCCGAGTTAAATGGATAGTTAAATGAGATTTTCGCTTAGCCTTATAGTCACAATGAGGACATTTATGCCAATTTATACCTATGGTATGGATATTAGCTAAATGTTGTGTTAAGTTCGATTTTTGTTTAGCTTTATAGTCACAATGAGGACATTTATGCCAATTTATAACTATGTTATGGATATTAGCTAAATGTTGTGTTAAGTTCGATTCTTGTTTAGCTTTATAGTCACAATGAGGACATTTATGCCAATTTATACCTATGCTATGGATATTTGCCAAGTGTCTTGTTATGCTCGGTTTTTGCTTAGCCTTATAGTCGCAATGAGGACATTTATGCCAATTTATACTTATGTTATGGATGTTTGCCAAATGTTTTTTTAAATATTATCTTCCCATAAATAACGTCTAGAATCTTTATAATCATATATTAATACTAGTTCTTTATAATTTGGAAAGATACCATTTTTCATTAAATAGTAACAAATAGCCAGTATTCCAGTATACTGAAGAAACTCTAATTTTTCTTCACTAGAATAAAGAGAATATATAAAAAGAACTTTTTTTTGATCTAAATCTAAAATTAAGTCTAAATTTTCAAATTTTTCTCTAAAATATAAAATCAACTTCTATTTCTTAATATACCTGATTAAATAATTAAACAACTTTAAATTAATTATTGAAATTGATTAAAATATTAACTTAATAACAAACGACATAATTGATACTATAGCAGGAATAATAAATTTTAGAGATTTTCCCGATAATTTTTTAAATTTCATCTTTGTTGTATAATATTGAAATTCTATATTTGTTGTACCTGTTATTTTTTTTATTAAATTAATGATTTTAGAAAGGATTTTATCTATACCCATTTCATAATCCCTTGTATCTCTGATTTCATATAATATATTTGATTTCATATAATATCTTTACTGTTCTACAGCTCAGATATATTTTTTTTCTTTCTTAATTTATTGAATATTTTTGTAAATGCGGACACACAAACTTTTTCATCTATATTTTCGATTTCTTCTTTTACATCATTAAATAGATTAAAGTAATCATTTGCGACCTGTTTTATTGGAGTATTCATTAGACTTTTTAAAAAAAGTTCCCATACTTTTGGAAATTCTTCTGACTTAATTTTGGTTTTATGAAATGCATTCCATACACCAATAAAATTTACTATTTTGATCAAGACTTCTCTAATATAATCTATTACATCTTCAATATCTAATCTTGCGAGTAATTCCATTTCATTGGGAATTTTCTCAATATAATCTAACAGTACATTTAAAGCGTCTTCTTTGATAATAGGTATATTTTGGTCTTTATTCTCAATCATAAACTCAGTTAAAATAATGAAATTGGATAAATAATGTGCTCGATATTCCCCTATGATTATTTTAACACTATATTTTATATATCCTGTATAGTCTACATAATAATGGTCATCATCGAGGGGAGTTTGCCATTCTTCAAATTTTTCTCTAAATTTTACATGAACAAGTTCATGAAGGAATGTCCTAAATATTAGAACCGGATATGTTGGGCGAATAGCAATATAACATATTATAAAATCGCTATACTCTTCCTTAATAACATCACCAACTATTCCTGAATTATAAAAAGTAATACCTTTAAATTCCTTATATTTATTGAAGCTCTCTTTTTTTCTGTTATCTGAGACTAGCCTTTCATCTAGAAGTAATTCATCTGCAATACTTCTAAAGGGAACAAAACTTACATTAACATTTAACTCGGTATCGAGATGAAATTTTTCCGGTTGGCGGATGACTTTAATTATAGGAATGCGTATAGTCTCGAATAATTTCATCTCTTTGGGAGTTATAGGTTTCTTTTCTATAGGAATTATTTTACCCTTAATTCGAAAATTAATAGTTATCACTATATCTTTGGTTAAATAAAGGATTATTATTTATTTTACGTTTTTTTTAAGTTTTACTGGATTAGGAATAAGGCAACCCCAGGCAAGATTATATGTTCAAATCTTGCATCAATTAATGGATAAAATTGGCATTTTAAATCCTAAACCAAATTATAGCATAATTCCTAAAAGTGATATACCCAAATATCCCTTAGATCCAAAAAGTGAAATTGAATTCTTTATAGACAGAATTTCTCTAAAAGATTATGAAGCTATATTAAATAGGTTTTATGATGGTGATTTCAAAGAAATATTCAACAAATTATTTACTAAAATTGAAATGGGTACAGGACATTTAGAATTAATAAGTAATTCCTTTGCATTCGCTAGGTGTAGAGAATATTTTTGACATCAAACCTTTATTCAAACAAAAGGAAAAATATAGAGTGGGTTGGGATAATATGGTTGCCGCCGAAAGAGTTCAGGTTTTTTTAAGAGATTTTAAAAAACGAGTAAAATTGATATATGGATTTAATCTTTGAGATTTCTAATATTCTTAATTAGCCATTTTGAATAAGATTAATCAGCCGTTTGAATAAGATTTTCCATGGGATTCTAAAGCGTGAGAGGTTCAAAATCCTTTAATTTCATTGAATTCATTAGGATGATTCAAGAATCCCTCAATTCCTTGGCAAAATATTTTGCATCTTCTATAATCGTTGTGTGCTTAATTCCTGTACAATAGATAAAGTAATGTCTCAAATATTTATATTTGAGAAAAAAATTAGAACTACAATTAAAGACAAATTGAATTCATTCTATAGGAAAGATTGGTGGGAAGAGGAAATCCCTAAAAATATAAAAGAAACTGTTGAAATCAAATTAAATGACAAGATTAAAATTAATCCTAATAGAAAATACGAAAGTATAGATTTATTTGAAAAATATAAAAAAAAGTAAGCAAATTTAATCGTAAGAGTCTCTTTTTGCAACCAAATTAAACTTGCCGTCAATAATTTTAAAGGGAATTAATACCTTGTTCAACCATTCTTCCAACTCTGTTCCCTCATATTGTCTATATTTATCGTTCGTTATTATAGGGCACTTAAATATATAAGACAGACCTACAATTACTGGGTCTGCGTAGACGACTTCAGTAAAGTAATTATTAGCGATATATTTACTTTTATACCAATTAGGATAATCAAGATGGGATTTTAAAGATTTATCTGCAATCCCGATAACATAATATCCTATTTTTACAAATGTATAAAAGCCGATGTTTATGTTTCCTACTTTTGGAGGAATATCTAAATTTCTATTAAATGCCACGTTAGACACATCCATTATAATATTAGGCTTATAAGTTGAATATTTTATAATTTTTTTATCACCTTTTTTTTATTATAGGGTGAATTTCGCAGCAAATAGGTAAAAAATCTCGCTATGGCTAACCTTATTCGACTAATCTAGCTCTATAAATATCATATCCTCTTATATCAACATTCAAAAACAGTCCAATCCTAATCTAGCAATCCCTATAACACGAAAAAGCTAAATACTCAAACCCATAGCATGCATAACTTATCTTAAAAAACAAGCCTAATCCTAATCTAACAAACCCTATAACACGAAAAAGCTAAATACT
>JAHLWP010000079.1 GCA_019057865.1 Promethearchaeota archaeon | reverse complement strand
GAAATAAGATAATATAATTTTTTCAATATCCTATATAAAGGAAAAATTTTAACACAATAATTTAGATCTCATATTTAAATAAAAATCTTCAACCATTTTTCTTACCTAAGAATCTTACCTTTTTTTCTAAACATTTTCTCTGTTCAGTTACTTTTTATTTATAAGGGGTGAATTGAATTTTCCTTTAAATATATGTGTTTCAACTAATATATAAATGAAGAAAAGAGGAGATAAAAAAGCAGGTGGTTCAGTATCCTTAAGAACTTGTTATGAAGTTGGATCTAAATATCAAAAAGCTTTAGAAAATTACTTTCAATCCAAAAGAGATAATCTTCATAACATTTCAGCAGACATTATTGATATTATTTATATTTCGTGATCTCAAAAAGTTTTTTCAAAATAAGTGAAATACCATAATCTTCTCTAATTAAAATAATATAAGATGTTTCTATCAAAAGTAAATTTTAATAAAATTATTTATTGCTTTATTAACTTCAAAAGGCTTCTCTAGCATAACCATGTGCCCAGCATTTTTAATAATACAAAGTACTGAGTTTTTGATTTTATCTTTAAAATATTGTGAATATTTAACTGGTGTGAGTTCATCAGATTTTCCACATATAATTAAACATGGGACATCAATTGACTCTGTTTTATTTAATGCATTAAAAGCATCGCAGATTTTAAAATCATTATAGGTTACTTCTGGATCTATTTGAGACACTTCCAAAATGACGTTATCTATTATATCTTTAGATGTTTTCCAATAAAATATGCCAACCCGTAAATAATTTAAATACTCTTGGTAGTTAGGCTTTATTGAATTAAAGATGATTTGATTTACTCGCAATCTTCCTCCTGTTGCACATAGAATTAATGCTGAAACGTCATTTGGATATTTGAAGTAATATTCCTGTATAACACCTCCTCCCATAGAATGTCCACCTAAAATTAATCTTTCAGGTTTCAGAGAATCTACGAGCTTTTTGACAACATCAACATATAAATCCAAAGAAAGAACTGGAAACATATTTGATTTATTATGAGAAGGTAAATCGATTGCAATTATATTATAATCAATATTTAAATAAAACTGATTATCCCAAATATTTGAATTACCCCCTGCTCCATGTATAAAAATAAGTGTTTTTTGAGAATTATTATCCTTAATTTGGTAAAAAATTTGTTTTCCAGAATATTCGAAGTATGGAATTGCTAAACACCAATAAAAGACTTTATTTAAATAAAGTAAAATTAGATAATAATTTAGTTTTAGTAAATTAGGATTCAGAAAATAAATTTACAAAACGTAGAGAGTTTGATTTCTAATTATCTACTTCAATTTCACGATGTTGCATTTCTAAAAGACGTTTATATTTTCCATTCAAGGCAAGTAAACTCTCATGATCTCCTTGCTCAATGATTCCTTTCTTATCAGCACTTAAAACAGTTATGAGATCTGCATTCTTAATCGTTGATAGACGATGAGCGATAATAATCGTAGTACGACCCTTACGTGCTTTGTTTAATGCATCTTGAATTAATGACTCTGTATAAGGATCCACCGAAGAAGTTGCTTCATCTAAAATTAAAATTTTGGGGTCGGTAATTAAAGCTCGAGCAAAAGTAATCAATTGCCTCTGTCCAATTGAAATATTTGAGCCATTTTCTTTCAACTTAGTATCATATTTTTTATGGAGAGTTTCAATAAAATTATGTAATCCTAAAAATTTTGAGACTCGAATCATTTTTTCTTCAATTTCAGGGGTTATCTTATCGAATGCATATAAAAAGTTTTCCCGAATAGTTCCTGTAAAAAGAAATGCATCTTGTGGAACGAGTCCTATAAGACTTCTCAAATCTTTTTTTGTAACTTCTCGAACGTCAACACCATCAATTTGAATTTTACCTGAGTATATATCATAAAAACGAGTAAGTATTTTAGTGATTGTAGTTTTTCCTGCTCCAGTTTCTCCAACTATCGCTAATGTAGTACCTGCTGCTATTTTTAAAGAAAAATTTCTTAAAACGAAGCCGGTTGATTGCTCATGTTGAATAAGTGTTTTTTCTTCATTTATAGTATCTTTAACATTTTTTGGAATTTGTTCAAATATTTCAGGTGGAATTGATATGGTAGCAAGAATTCGTATTATAGATTGTGGTGACATTTTGCTCATATCGCTAGATATCATTCCTCTTCCTTCAGCTTCTATCCCCCCACTTTGTTTAAATCTAGATTTAGACCGTATCATTCTTTCTAAAAGTTTAACCGTCCTCAAAATAGTTTCAGAAGGTATTCTTCTCATCATACTGTCGTTTCCAGTTGTCATAGGTTTTATAGTTTTTAATTTTGAATCCCCTTTGATATTATTATCAAAAACATAACCAAAACTGACAGAAGAAAATTCTACATTACCATCTACCTTATCAAAAACCTTTGCACTAATAGGATCAGGTATTTCTGCTTTTTCTTCTAATAAAGTATATATTCTATCACTGGCTGCCATTGCCGATTCAATTATCTGTTGAATTTGCATTAAGGTCATAAAAGGTCGAAAAAATTGACCTAAAATTATAATGTATGCACTAAGTACTCCTACTGAAACTGTAAATCCAAAGATTGAAACATTTCCTAAGGTTACAAAACCCCCTGCTAATAAAACTCCCGCTGTAAGAACTGTAGTAATTAGAGAGATTAATGGAAAAATAGTTGCCATATATTTTCTTATCTTAACCATAGCATAATAATTTGCTTTGTTAGCTTCATCAAATTCAGAAGATGCTCTCTCTTCTTGGCCATATGCTTTAACTACTTTCGCACCCGCAATATTCTCCTGTATTGAGGAAGTAACTTTCCCTATTGTTTTTCTTGACTCTTTAAAAAACCCTATAGCTACTTTTCTGAAAAAATGTGTAATAATAAAAAATAATGGAAAAATAACCATGCTGATTAAGGCTAAAAATGGATTGAGTATAAACATGAATATGATAGTTAGAAAAATAGAAACAAAGCTTGTTATTATCTGTATAAATTGCCCACCAACTAATTGATTAAGTATTGTTACATCATTAGTAGCAATAGAAATAATATCACCTGATGATCTTTGATCAAAATAACTTAAAGACATATTTTGTAATTTAAAGAAAAGATTGTTTCTAATCTCATAAGTAACCTTCTGAGATATTTTACCCATACCAAACTGAGATAAATAATTTGTAATAGCCATAGGTAAAATCAGGGATATATAGATTGTGCTCAAAAATAAGACAAAATAGGCATCTCCTGGTATAATTCCTTTATCAATAATACTTGCTGCAATTATCGGGCTTAACGCAGAGATTATTGTACCGATCAATAAAAAAACCATATATAATGAAAATTTCCCTCGAAAGGGCTTTAAGTACGATATTATCCATTTCCATAATTCTTTTCTTTGGTGTTCTAATTTTGATTTATCACCTTCAAACATAAATCTACGACGTGTACTTGCACTAGGTTTTATTATTTCCTTCGGTTCTTCTTCAGTTTTATTCAAGATTCCTCCTCTTAATTAGTTCTAGTTGTTTGTTTTTGATATAAAGTCTCATAAATTTGTTTATATAAAACATTTGATTTAATTAATTCATCATGAGTTCCAAATCCAACCACACGTCCTCTATCTAAAATCAAAATGTAATCTGCTTCTCTTATAGTCGAGATTCTTTGTGTGATTATTATACTAGTTGTTTTCTTCATTATCTTTGATAATGCTTTTTGAATTCTATATTCGGTTTCTACGTCGACTGAACTTGTAGAATCATCTAATATTAAGATTTTGGGTTTAATAATCAATGCGCGTGCAATTGATAAGCGTTGTTTTTGACCCCCAGATAATCTTGTCCCCCTTTCACCTACCCTAGTATCATATCCTTTTGGTAAAGACGTAATAAAGTTATGTAAATCCGTAGTCTTAGCCGCTTCAATTATTTCATCCAAGGTAGCATCCTTTTTTCCATAAGCAATATTATCTGCAATACTTTTATCGAAAAGAAAAGTCTCTTGAGAAACAATACCAATATTTCTTCTAAGATCCTTTAAAAGATATTTACGAATATTTTTCTGATCAATTCTAATGCTTCCATCACTAACTTCATAGAAACGAGGAATTAGATTAATAATAGTTGATTTACCCGAACCAGTTGTTCCTAAAATAGCCAATATTTTTCCAGAGGGTACTTTAAATGATACATCTTTTAAAATTCTTTTTTCAGAGGTGTATCCAAAAGACACATTATCAACTTCAATATCTCCATTTAAGGAAGTAATCGGAATAGCGTCTGGTAAATCTTTTATTTCGGGAGCTGATTCTAATACTTCCCTTACTCGAGTAAGTGCAGCATCTGCTTGAATATAAACTAACAAAATTTGACCCAACATCATTAACGGAAAACCTAGAGCTGCAATATAAGCTATTAATGTTATTAAAGTATCTAATTTCATCATTCCTTCGATAATACTAATCCCACCAATAATAAAAGTAAAAGTAGTCATAAAACCAATAACTATATAAATCGTTGGCATGTAGAGTGAATTATACTTCACTGAATCGACACTCGCATTATAAAATCTCTCATTATTCTTCAAGAATTTTTGATATTCTTTATTTTGAGTGCTAAACATCCGCACGACCTCTGCTCCTACGATATTTTCTTGAATAGTATTTGTTAAATCGCCAAAACTATCTCGTGTTTCTAAAAAAATGGGTTTTAACTTCTTAGCAATGTAATATGATAATATAAGAGAAGATACAATTGTTATTATTAAAAAATACATTAATTCTATGCTAAATAAAAGAAATCCAATAATTATCCCTCCTATTTGAAGTGATGATTGAAGCCCTAAAGTCAAACCCATCCCAAATATTTGTTGAGTTTCCTCTACATCACTAGTAGTACGAGAAATTAATTGTCCTGTTTCAGTCTTATCAAAGTAAGAGAATGATTGGCGGGAAATAGCATTATTAATGTCCGTTCTAAGGTGATATACAGCTCTAGAAGAAACTTCAGCCCCTCTAAGTCTTGCTGCCCTATTAAAAAAATAAGTTAATAATGCAAATAATATTACAAAGAAAAAATTAATCAATAATTCATTAATATTTGTTATTACTGTTCGATTAGGATCAAGTGCCCCCACCATCCTACCAATAAATATTGGTACAATGATATAGAAAATTGTTGATAATGAAAGAAATGCAAACTCTAGTATAAAGAATTTCTTTGATTTTAACCAATATTTAAAAATCATTTGAGCAGAATTCATTGAATACCTAACTCACGTTGCGGTGATTTCTTTTTATCTAAAGTCTAATTATTAATTTTTTCTCTATTTGAAGTGCTTAACAAATTCAATTTAAATTTCTAAATAAAAAAAAATTTTTAAATTTAAAAAAAATTTTCATTTGATTTTCTTATTTATTGGCTTATTTCCATTTTATTAAATGACCATGCTCCAATTAAAATCATAATTGTTCCAAAACCCACCATTACTAATAGGTCAAACCAAAATGGAAAAAATGATACCCCCAATATTACTAATCTGAATAAATCTACACTATAAGTAAATGGATTACACATCATTATTATTTGCATCACATCTGGAACTTTATTAAAGGCGAATAACGCTCCTGACATCCAGAACATAGGCATTATTATGAAAGTCTGGATTAATCCGAAAGATTGGAAATCTCTTAAACGAGTACTAATAATTAATCCCATACCCACAATTCCTATACTGGCTAATAATGCTACAGGTAAAACCAATAAGACACGCCAGATTAAGTTAATATCATATCCAAGGAATCCAAATGCTATTGATAAACCTAGAATTATTGTGACTTGAAGCATGGTTTGTATTGCAATCCCTAATGTCCTACCAAACATCAATGTTCTACGACTTACAGGAGCAATAATTAATTCTTTCATAAATCCAAACATTTTATCTCGCATTAAACCTAAACCTCCAAAAATACCTGTAAATAGTATTATAATTGCAGCTATTCCTGAAGCCGTAAATGCTCTTGATTCAATATCAACCCCATCAATGGTTATGTCTAAAGATGAAAATCCTCCACTAAAAATAAATAAAAATAATATTCCTTGCGCCAAGGAAGAAATCACCCTCGCTTTATTTCTCCAAAAAGCCCTAATTTCTCTCTTTGCTAAAATCCATACTGCATTATAATTCATTTTTACATCTTCTATATTTAAGTCAGACATTATGCCTCACTTCCTCAATTGTCTCATTTGAATAATTTTTTTTATGCCATCTACTCGATTTGAGGATTCTTCTCTTATCGCGCTTCCTACATGATGTAGAAATACATCCTCTAATGTCGGCTGATGCATATTTACATTTTTTATATATAAGTTATTTTCATTAATACTTTGAATAATTAACGGAAGTTGTTTCCCACCATTTTCACATGAAATTGATAATACTGGTTCAAAATCTTTTTCTTCCTCTTTATATACTCCCTTTTTTATTTTAATTATCTCTTGTTTAATATTTTCTGGTACTTCTTCTAAAAGCTTCTGATCAAACATATCTGCAATTTTTTTTTTCGCAGCCAAGGGAGCATCTAGGAACATTTGAGACGCTATTGGAAATCTTTTCCAAGCAATCAACATCTTCTTAGGATCTGATATTACCTCTCGCATTCTTGCTCTTATCATTTCAGAGTTGATATTAGGCATATTTGAAGGTAAATTAATATCTGGCATAATATCATGCTGACCTTCAGTGGTACTTAATGAAACATTTCTAACTCCAGATATCTTACTTAATTCTTCAATAATATGGGGAAAATCTAATAGATTTTCAACCTTTTCAAACTTAATTTTAATAACATCTCCAGATAATTGTTTTTTAAGGTTTTCAGACGTATCCATAGCAATAATTTTTCCATGATCCATTATACATATCCTATCTGCGAGTTCATCAGCTTCCTCCATATAATGTGTTGTAATTAAGATTGTTATATTTGAATCTCCTTTATTTAATTCCTTTATTTTTTCCCTAATCTTTTTTCTAGTCTGGGGGTCTAATCCTAGGGTTGGTTCATCGAGAAATAACACTTTAGGCTCATGAATTAACCCTCGTGCAATTTCTAAGCGTCTTTTCATTCCTCCGGAATAATTCTTAACAAATGTATCTGCTTTATCTTCAAGATCAACCAAATCTAGAACTTCTTTAATTTTTGCTTGTCTATTTTTCCTTGACATTCCATATAATATAGCATGTAATTCTAAATTCTCCCAACCTTTCATTTCGATATCCAAAGATGGTTCTTGAAATACAATTCCTATACTTTTTCTAACTTTATCTGGATCTTTTTTCACATCATATGTATTGACAATCGCATCACCTTTAGTAGGTGTTAATAAAGTAGCTAGCATTGAAATTGTTGTCGTTTTACCTGCACCATTAGGGCCTAATAATGCAAAAATCTCACCCTTCTTAATGTCAAAGCTAATATCATCAACGGCTAAAACTTTTCCCTCATCATAGATCTTTGTGAGATTTTTTACTTCAATTATATTATCCGTCATTTTCCTATCAAATTAAATTATTAATTAGAAAAAT
>JAHLWP010000051.1 GCA_019057865.1 Promethearchaeota archaeon | reverse complement strand
TGAAAATGAATTCAGCTCAATGGATTTCTAACATCTAAATCCTTTGAGACTGTTAATTTAATGATTTATTAACAAAAAAAATGAGAATTACTGAATTTCAAGGCTTAATAAAAGATCTTTACTTTCGACAAGACTATAAAAGAGGAATTAAAGCAACATATATTTGGTTAATAGAAGAGATTGGAGAACTAGCGAAGATTATCAATGATCCTAAAATTGATATAGAACAAGCTTCAGAAGAACTTGCTGATATTATAGCTTGGACAAGCTCATTAGCAAATTTATTAGATATTGACCTTAAAGATGCTCTATTAAAAAAATATCCTAATATGTGTATTAAATATAAATCTAATCCTTGTATTTGTGGGAAATAATTGATTTTTTTCGAAATTTGAAGAATTAACATTTTAAATTTAAGAAAATCCTAAATAGTCTCAAAATTTCTATAAAACATAACTGTATTTTTAATAAAGCCTTTAATTATAATTTCATTTTAGTGCTTACTATGAGCCTATTTAGTAAAAGGATTTGGATAGACATTGAACAACCTAAAACGGCCATAATGTTTAAGTCCCTAATTAAAAAGTTTGAAAAAGAAGGATTAGAACTTTTAATAACAGCCAGAGATTATGATTCAACATATCAAATTTTGGATGATTTTGGAGTAAAATACAAAAAAATTGGTAGACATGGAGGTGAAAAATTAGAAGACAAATTGGAAACTTATATAACTCGCTTAAAACAATTATTTCCTCTAATTATTAAATTTTCACCAGACTATTTTGTTACTTTTTTATCAATAGAAGGTACAAGGATCACATATGGCTTACAAATTCCTTCAATAGGATTTAATGATGAACCTCGCAATAAACCTGTATGTAAGTTAATACACCCATTCATAGGAAATCTAATCACTCCGGAGTGCATCCCTAAAGAATGGTATATCCATCTTTATGCCGATCCTGAGAAAATTATTAGGTATAATGGAGTTGATGAAATTGCTTGGCTTTCAGAATATGCTCCCAATCCTGAAATTCTTGAAAGATTTGATTTAGAAAAAGGAAAATTCTTGATAATCAGGACTGAGCCTACACATGCTAGTTATTTGATTGATAAACTTAAACCAGAGGAAACTATGATTAGTAAATTCTTTCCTCCAATTTTCAAAGAATTTCCAAATTATAAATATTTCCTTCTTGTTCGTTCAAAAAAACAAGAACAATTCCTTTTAAACCGACTTAAAATTTTAACTAAAGAAAAAAATGTCATCATAACTCAATATTTGCCAAATCTAGTCGATTTATGTTTCTATGGAGCTTTAATAATTAGTGGAGGGGGTACCATTGTACGTGAATCAAGTTTATTAAATGTGCCTAGTATAGAATTTTTCCCAGGAGAATCTGCACCACAGGAAAAATATTTAATAAAAAATGGATTTCCTCTAGAACATATACGAGAGTCAAACCAATTGGTTAATAGGACTATAGATATCCTTAATCAAGGTCCATCCCCAGATAGATTTAAGATTAGCTCTTTTAAAGAAAAAATTAGCCAATTTGACAATCCAATTGAGATCTGTTTCGATTATGTAAAAAATAAATTAAAACTTTTATAATAATTGATCAATTTAAAGAGAAAAATTTGAGTATATTGAATTCAAATTACAGAGCTATTAGCTAATTATTGATTTTTTGTATCTAATAAAAATTTCTGATAAACATTTTCTAATCTTTTTCCAACTGAGTCCCATGTGTATCTTTTTACAAATTCCTGTCCTTTTTTAACCAAATTTTCCCTTAGAGTATCATCCTTAATGAGTTTATTAATTGCTTCAGCAAGTAATTGACGGTTTTTAGGAGGAATAAAGATTGCATTATCCTGTAAAATTTCACGATAGACTTTTAATGAAGAGCTTATTACGGAAGTTCCACATGCAAGTGCTTCAAGTTGTGTATTTCCAAATCCTTCTGACCCAAATGAATATTGTATTAATATATCGGCCATAGTGTAATAACTTGGAACTTCTTCTTCGGGGATATACCCTAAAAAAATGATATCTTTATATTGGTTTTTCCATTTTCTGTAAATACTTGTCATTTTAAAATCAGGAAGTCCACCAATGACAAAATTAAGGTCTGGAATCTTCTTTTTGGCGATTTTATAAGCTGCTATTATATCACTAACACCTTTATAGTTTGCAATCCGTCCGAAAGTAAAGATCACCGGACCTGTAATATTTAACTTCTCTCTTAATCTTTGTGCTTCTTTTGGTTTAGGTTTAAACCAATCTCCAATACCATTATATATTACTTGAATTTTACTTAAATTAGCCTTTGGTATATAGTGTTTAATTCTATTCTTAGAATACTCTGATACAGTTGTTATATACGTAGCCTTATTAACAATATATTTAATTAAATATGGCTCCATAGGAATTGTTGTGAATTTTGTTTCAAAAGGACCTAAATCATGAATTGTTGAGATATAATTCTTTTTATTAGAAAAAATTATAGGTAATGTTCCTTTGGCACCATTTCCATGAATAATATCAAAATTATGACTTCTAAGATACTTAGCAATTTTAAATACAAATTGAGGTGCCCAAAAAAAACGTTTTCTTATTAAATCGACTTGTATTATTTTTGGATCATCAAGTTTAATATTCCATTTACCAGTAACTAATTTAACGTCATGATTCTGTTTCTTTAAATAATCAAAAATCCCCTCAAAACCAGAACGTTCGCTATCTGGAGCGATTTTTAAAGAAACTAAACAAATTTTCAGTTTGTTCATTTAATTTTTTAAAAAATTTATTTGAAATAATTTTATGTTAATTCTTCAAATCCATCTTCAGTAATTAAAATAGTTTCTTCTGACTGAGCTACAAAAACCCCTTTTTTTTCTGCTAATACATAATGGGCTAGCAATTTTCCTTGTTGTACAAGCTCTTGAAGTCCAAATGCAATACCCATCCTAAATTCTTTTGCCAACCATCTCTCTGCGAAAGGTAAAGTTTTATAATTCTTATTAATAAAACCTAAGAGTTGTTTGGAAGTCTTCCTTCTTAAAGGTACTCTACCAACATAAGGGTTCAATTCATAAATGAAAGCATTTCTGGTATTATGAACAGTACCTTCACCTGTACTTGCAAATATTTCTATGGAAAATACCTCACCATCTTCCATAATATCACCACCTTGAGTACCTAATTCAGGTAGTGATTTTTCCCCATGAACTGTCCATCTTTCTATCTGGTGTCCTCCAAGTTCTTTTATAGGATTATATTTAAATCCTTTAACAATACTTTCTATTTTTTTCCCCATTTCTTTAGTATGTACTTTAGTTTTTGCCATCATTTTAGCTGCTTCCAGAGCAACTTCAGTAGCTTGTATTATATTTTCAAGCGATTTATTTTCATTAAAGTTAACAGAAAAAGCAGTATCAACGATATAACCCTCTATATGGACACCTAAATCGATTTTTACTATATCACCATCATTAATAGTTAAGCCATCATCTTTTAAAGGAGATGTATAATGTGCTGCGATATTATTTATACTTAAATTTACTGGAAATGCACAATTTCCCTCTAATTCTTCAATTTTTCCTTCAGTAGTAGAAATTATATCAATTGCTTTTGCTCCTACCTTAATTTTTGGTTTTATGAATTTTTTCACTTCTTGAGCAATTTTTCCAGCTTTTCTAAGTGATTCGATTTTTAATCTCTTTTCTTCTTCCTCTTTTTCTAAGTCTTCTTCACTTTTCTCCTTTTGAGGTTTGCTTTTTAAATTTTGATTCTCAGTCATTAAAATATGTAATGAAATTATGTTTTTAAATAAGTATTAACTTTATTAATAAAGTTAACATTAAAATTAGATCAAATATAAAAATAATATTATAATCATTTTTTCATATTATCTAAAATTAATTTGGTTTATTTAACCTTAAAGGAATTATAAGGAAAATTGACCAATTAAGGAGGTAACACCCCCGATTGTCAGAAAATATTAGCGAACTCACCGATCTTCTAAGAAAAATGGAAGCAGTTAATGCCGATGTTCAGGGTAGTGCAATCGTTAGCGTACAAGGCTTACCTATTTGTTCTGTACTTGCTCGAGATGTTAACGACGGTATAGTTAGTGCCATGAGTGCTGCCATCTTAAGTGTATCTGAGCGTGCTGTAGAGGAACTCGTTCGTGGAGACTTGAAGCGTATTTTGATAGAGGGTGTTGATGGAATAATTATCTTGTCAAAAGCAGGGGAAAACGCCATTTTATGTACATTGGCGAAAAGTGACGTCTCATTAGGAATGGTTTTTCTAAATATCCAAAGTGTTTCGAATAAAATTGCTGAATTATTAGATTAAAGAAATTTAATCAATTTTTAAAATTTCAGCTATAACTATTTTTAATATAATGTTTTTATTATAATAGTTGTAATATGCCTTCAAATCATTTATTTGAAAATTATATATCAAGAATTTCAAATTTAAAAGATAGGACGCAAATCGAGAAAGAATTCTATAATGGCCTTTCTGAAAGTCTTAAACATGGAAAATTTAAGATTTTCAAAAAATTAATTGATAAATCAATTAACTTTGATATTTTTATAGATGTAAAAAAAATACCTAATAGATTCAAGCTAATCTCATTGTTACTTTTAAGTTGTACTGAAAGGATATCTGAAGGATATCAAACTTCTGCTTTAGGTGATATAATAGATGTTTTAAGATTTTGTAATAAGTTTAATTTATTAGAGAAAGAATTAAATGAAGATGAAAAAAAGATATTAGAAAGTGTTAAAGAAGATAAATTATTTTTGTCAAACTTAAATGACTTTTTTGGAAAGGTATCTGATTCATTCATATTGTATGTTTATAAGGTTATGCCTCAAGATCTTTATGATTATTTCATTAATAATCCCCTTACTTATTTTCCAAATCGAGATGGATTAATGGATTATATCAAGAATATTTTTTTTAACCAGTATACTATATATGGTCTTAGTATTAGATATTTAAGCCCAATTAAACGATTTATTGACGATTTTAATAAAAATTATTTATTCTACAGAGATCGAATAAATAAAGAAAAGAGAGATATTATATTAAAAGAGAATAAATTTATTGAATTTAGTGTTGTATATAAATATAATGTATTTTATTATGATGCTGATGAAGAACATGAACATAGTGAAATTAAAAGACATTTAGTATCTCCTAAGAACATTTTTAAAAATACAGATAAAATTTTAGCTGAAAATAATTATAATTTTTATAATTTATCAATGATTTTAATGGGAGGGATTGGTCCACAGGGTTTAGGTTTTACATATTCAACTCCTAAAGGAGAAATAATTGAAATCTGTACTGATGTTAACCAGAATAAAGCTATTATAATTAAATTCAAAGAATTTTTAAAGAATCAATTCATTGAAAAACTGGAAAAAGAATTACAAAATTACCATATTAAAGCTGATACAATTAGAAAAATTGTTGATTATCTTGTAGAGACTTTAAGTAAAGAAGAAAAAATTAATTATCCAAAAAAAAAGTCAATTATTAGCCATGTAGAAAATTTTTTATTCGAGGATGGTTATCATCGAGATTTTTATGAAATTGATTTTCAGGATTTAATAGATAAATTTTCAAATGCAATTTCAGCAATTTTGCGACCTATAAAGATGATTGATCAATATAAAGCTCGAATGAATTTAATCGCTGACGGAAAATTAAACGCAGAAGATATTGCCAAATTAACAAGTTTAAAAGAAAAATCTCATTATGATGTTTTACGAGAACGGTTTTTCTTTCAATATATCATTGATTGGTTTTATGATATATATTCCTCAGAAAAATTAAAATCAGCAGAAGATATTCCTCAGATAAAATAATATTAATTTAATTTAAGATAGTTTTTCTGGTTTTGGGAGTTCTGATTCACCTCTTTCAAGTCTTAGTTTTACTAGAATAGATATACTACTTCCAATTGCACCGCCTAAAGCACCAAATAATACCCCAAATAATGATATAAGAACAAAAATAACCCATCCATAACCTAATCCACCAAATATTAACCCGGCAAATTGATCCAAATTAATATAAGCATTTTGTTCAATAATCCTATAGATCATAAATATAACCCAAATTATTGAAACTCCCAAGGCACCACTATATATTCCTCTTCTAATTGTTTTGTTAAAAACTCCAGCTAATATTCCAGGAATTATAATTAATTGCCAGACGTATATAAACGTTAGAATATAAGTAATAAGCATTGTAAATAAAATAGATACTATAAAAGTTCTTGTCTCTGGACTTATTTTAATCTCATAATTTTTAATTTTCATTTAGTCACCTCTTCGCTTCAATTTTAATTTGTTTAATCTTATAAAAATTTGCTCTCTTTTGAACCATATAACTACAATAACGCTTATGATACCAATCGTAGAACCTATTATTAGGAATGTCGTCATGAAAATTGCTAAATCAGTGTTTTTTCCCGGTATAAACTTGATTTGAGATTCAATATGATTCCTTGGAAAATCTTCTTTATTATTATAAAAATAGTGTCGATGATATTTTCCCTTTAGAAATAATTCCTCTAATTGATCAGAATAATGCTTGGAATTAGATATACCTCTCTGTCCAGATGGAATAACACTAAGAGAATTCTTCAAATCACTGAAATCTATTATCATTCGCTCTGAAGCTCCACCCCGAGCCAAACCTAATCCATCTCTTATACTCACTCTTGACGGATTAATTGTATAACCTTCTCCATCTCCTTCAAATGGTCCTTTATTTAAAGAATTAAATCCGGGAACAATATGAGGGAAACTATATTGATGTATATCACCCCATCTCCATGCAGATACATCATTAGTGCCATAATATTCTACTAGAAAATCGACTGTAGCATTTAAGGCTTTAATGATTATATTAGTTCTATTCTCTGTTTCAGGTGTGTTAATATCATCAAACCATTTTGAATCTGGCTCATCTCTAGTTAATTTCTCTAAAACATTCAATTGAGGTTGTATTGGTGCTCCAGCAGCTTCAAATTCATCATCAAAAGTGTAATCCTGATAATAATCTCGCCATTTTCGATAAATTGTTGGTGCCGCTAAATCCTTATCCATATCATAATCCCAATTCTTCAATTGAATTAAAATATCTAATATTATTGGTGTTTTTTGAGAGGAGGGCAACCCTTCAGTTGTATTAATAAGATATGGAACAAAGGCTCTAGCTGGTGTAGATTTAACATCAAGCTGTAATTCCTTCATTTTTTCTATACCAACTGTCCCATCTGGAGAATTATTTAGTAATTCATTAATCCTTCTTGCCCGATAACCTGCCGCATAACTGTTCTGAAGTGAATAATTTATATAGTTAGGTCCAGCAACTATTTGATTTGCTGATGCTAAATAATGTTGTGATGGATTTTCTGTATTTGGTAAGGCATCAAAAGGAACATAACCAATCCACTCACCTTCACCATTTGATCCATTATATGGTAAGGTTCCATTGCCAAAATGCCAGGGTGGAATTAAATTATCATCTCTAATAGGTACTAACCCAGTGGGTCTAATTGCGATTGTTCCTTCAATATCAGCATAAATAAAATTGGAAGATGGAGTAAGGAAATGAGCCAAAGCTTGATTAAATTGAATTCTATTTTTGGCATGATTAAATCCATACAATGCTAAAAACTCAGTAGTTACATTATTTCCTGTCCATTTAGGTGCTAACACTATTTTTTCTGTATCTAAAGAATCAGGTATATCATCATCTAGGAAATCATTAAGAACGGGGCCGTGTACAGTTTCCTTGACTGTAAATTTTTTAGAGCCTTGATCCTTTATTTTTATAGTATAGGTTCTTGTTGTATACTCTGTTATTATACCATTATAAATATAATGATCAGAGTCCACTTCCTCATAATAAAACCAGTCCATTACGTCATATCCAGTATTAGTAATACCCCATGCTACATAATCAGTATGACCCACTATAGGAATATTGACTCCTGCTAGTGTAAATCCATATACACTTAAACCAGTACTTAAATCAGCTAAGTGTGCTTCATACCATATTCCAGGCATATTCCATGCTAAATGCATATCGTTACATAAAATTGGCATTCCTGTGCTACTTTTTACGCCATCAACAACCCAATTATTTGAGCCTATAATGTTTTGCTCTTGTAGATCCATCAATGTTTTTTCTGAGGGAATACTATCAACCTTTTTCAAAAAGTTAGAAACAGTATTTATGACATTTGAACTTATCTTTAATGGCCCACCATTATAAGAGAGTTCTGAACTATCATTAAAAATACCATAATTTGGGCATATAGGAATTTGTCCATAAGTTGACATAAATAATTCAGTAAAATTGTTTTCACCAAGAGCATCTAGAGTTTGTAATCTATATAGGTCATAATATTGCCAAGTAAGCATTTTACTCATATATTTGTTAAAACAAAATGTGTCTAATGGTGTCCATTTTGTTGGCTTAAATCCTAAAATAGCGTATTCTATTGGTAATTCATCTTTATGAGTATTGATAAAATAATTCACTCCGTCAGCATAGCGATAAATTGAATCTAAAAAATCAATTTCTCCCAATTTCTGCATTCTAATAGCTTCCTGAAAAGTTTGATTGGCCCAATATTCCATTCCCATTGCAAGATTAAATTTGTCTTCTTCTAGAGCTAAACTACCTACTACTTCAGACAGCTTACCTCTTACTTGTCGCCTTGCTAAATCCATTTGGAACAGTCTATCTTGAGCATGGACATAACCTAATGCAAAACTCAAATCATTTTCATTAGATGCATAGATATGAGGGATCCCCCATTCATCTCGATAAACCGTCACCGAACTATTCAATCCCTTAACATATAATACTTCATACTCAGGAAGTTCACCAGGAACCCGCCATAAACCAGTACCAGGAAAGAGAATATCTCCTAGCGGAGCAATAATGCTAATTAAAGGAACTGAAAGAATCGTAAACACAATAGTAGTAAGTACTAATACAGCTGACAATTTTATGATAACTTTTTTTTCAGTAGTTTTCAATTTTAAAACCATGCAATTTTCTCTTTTTATTAAGATTTTGAATTAATTAATAATAATTATTATCTCAAATTTATATAAAATTAATTAACGAAAAGTTCTTCACTTTTACAAATTATTTTTCTTTAAAAAAGCAGATTTTATATTATTATAAACGTAGGAAAAAAGTGAAAAAATATTTTAAAACAAGTAATAAATTTAAATATAAAAAGTTAAAGATTTATCGTCTTATTTCTTGAATTTGGTCAAAGATGTTATCAAATCGTTCTCTTATTGAACCATATAGTCCTTCCTCTTCAGAAACAACTGAATTTATAGCAGTTTTTAATCCATAATGGCTTTCAGATATTAAAACCCTTATAGGGAGTGTAAAAATATCGGTAATAATCATTAAAATCTCTTGAATAAGATTAATTATTTTTGGAACATTCTCTCGAGTTCTATCAATCGCAGAAGCTTCAGAGGGGATTAACTCATCCTCCCGTTCTTTCTTTAATTCTTCCCAAACATTTTCCTTTAATTCGGAAAAATCAATGCCTAAGTTTTCAAACGCCATTTTAACTCCTTCAAACAGATAATTAATTGTATCTTTAGCAGAAAAAAGTTTAATATTTTCAACCATTTCTACCGGAGCCAATCCATCTAAAAAGCTTACTAATAATTTATTATAATCTCGTATTACATCTAATGGAATAAATAAAAGAGTCATATCTTTAATCTGTTTATAGAGATAACCAAATATTTTCGCAACTGTTTCATTCTTAAGAGATTTTTCTAATAAACCTCCATATTCATTTAAAAGATGTGTTCCTAAGTATCCAATAATTCTTATCATATCATCTTCATAATTTCTAAAATAATCGAAAAAATGTTCTGGTTCCATATTTAATTTATCTCGAATAATATCAGCAACCCGTTCCTTAATGCCTTCCAATGGTTCATCAAGGATTTCTTCTAATTTATCTATTGATATAACATCTTGAAGTTTGTCTATAATATCTAACTTAGTTTCTTGAACAAGTTCTTCTTCTATGCCTTCTTCGAAACGAATATGAGAAGAAATTTTATCTTGAATTCTTACTGCTGTATGTTCTTGCCATTCTTTATAGTCATATATTTTACAAATGAATTGAAGGCAATCATCACCTCTAGTAATACATTTTTGCTCAACGATACCAATTCGATAATCATTCCTTTTTACTTTTAATATAAAGTTAGCTACACTTTCTAACATTCCGCAGAGTCCACAAGCCATTCCTTCGGTCTCTTTATCTTTTAATTTCATAAAATTAAATGTATCCTCATTATCTTGACCATAGCCACTACAAATTGGACATTTGCTAATTTTAAGAATATAATCATTATATTTTGATTCTTCTTTCGGGATTTCCTCATAAGAATAATCATCTAATTCTTTTCCAAAAACTACAACCCAAAGAATTTCAAAATAATCCAAAATCTTTTTTGGATTTCCTGGCATAAATTTAAAGATTGCTGAATGCCTTTCACATGATTCATAAGCCGCTCTTTTTCCCATTTCTCTCAGAATTATTAAACTATCTTCTTCATTTTTCGTTATTTCATTAATTTCTTTGAGTATTTCCCTATAAAGGAGTGTATAAAATAGTGCATTAGTAGAACGACCAAAAGTTTTTGTTATTTTTTTCATTAACCACTGAAATGCCCCCATTTTCAATTGCTCCCTCCGATCTTATATTTATATATTTGAATACATGATTTATTTCCATGGGTTCGAGACTCTTTTACTTCAAATGGTTCTAAAAAAACTGATGAAGAATCCTTTGAAATAAAGTTAATTTGAGTGATAAGCTCAGACACCATACCAATAATTATTTCACAACCAGCTACTTCAATATCTTCGTAATGATATTTACATAATGAACATTTAGAATCTCTTACTATTACTAATTTCTCACTCTCATTAATTTCTATTGAAACATAGCTCCCAAGAACTTTTTGATATATTGTCGTAATATAATCCTTTAAGTTAGAAATATTAACCACTTGTGTGGGCTTCCAATAGTTAATGTATGTCCGAGCGATATTTTTTCCCATCCTTCTTAATCTCTCTTTTATGTCTGATACTCCATTTTTATCCATAAAACGTGCTAAGTGGTAGATTGAATTTCTAACTTGATTCATGGTCGCCTCGGATTGAATCAATTCTTCTCGTGTATAGTTCATAATTATGTTTTCCAATCTTTTATTAAATTAAATATTGAAAAATACCATTACATAAAAAATTTTTAATTCGAATAATTGATTATTAGTATGATTTATGCTTGACTAATATTGTCTATCTTAAAGAAAATAATAAAAAAAGAGTTAATCAAACTTTCCTGTTGTTATTAATTGAGATATTAAATTTTTGCTAATATGTTTTTTAATATATCCTCTCCTGCCGCCCCGGTCATCATTCCGTTTCGTACGAGTGGTTGACCTTGAACTTCGATTATGCCATCCACAAGTTTTCCATTATGGAAAAATAGAAGCGTTGGAATAGCTGTCACCTGGAAATGTTCTCCGAGAGGTCTATTCTCATCTAAATCTACCTTCAATAACTTAATTAATCCTTCTTCCTTTAATTTTTCTAAAATTGGGCTCAAGAAGCGACAGGGCCCACACCATGTCGTATAAATATCGATAACTACCTTTCCATCTTTCATATCTTCTGTGATATTAAGACCAAATTCCTTTAATTCTTCGATATTTACCATAATTCTATCTCCTTTATTTTATTTTTATGAAATTTTTAGCAGAACTAAAATTCAGTGAATTGATGAAATTTTTAGCAGAACTAAAATTCAGTGAATTGATGAAATTTTTAGCAGAACTAAAATTCAGTGAATTGATGAATTTTTTATATTCTTTATTGTTTTATATACTTCTTTTCTTTTTATTCTTTTTATTTTCAGATTATAAATAAATTAGCAGTTTTAATTCTAAAAAAAACACTTTTTCTGTTAACATTTACTAAAATAAAATTGGTACTTATTATTGAAAAAAAATAATTTTAAAATTAAAAGAGAGTTATTATAATTAAATTAAGAATAATTGCGTGTTAATTAAAATGGCAACATTAGATTTTGGTTTTAGAAACCAGATTATTCAATCAGACATTGGAAGTACACTTGTTTATTGTTATCAGTGTGCAACTTGTAGTGGAGCGTGTCCTGTGGCACAAGTTACTCAAGGACGTTATAATCCACGGAGATTAATTTTAGATGCTCTTTTAGGTTTAAAAGAAAAGATTTTTGGTAAGGAGAATGCATTTAATATTTGGGGATGTACTGTATGTGATACGTGTGATGAGGTTTGCCCTCAAAAAGTAGAACTGACAGAGATTTTTACTATCCTTAAAAATATGAGCATTGAGAGAGGAGAGGGTCCTGAATACTATACTACACAAGCAACCACAATCTTAGAAAATGGTAAAGCAATTCCTATGCAACCCGCGATAGAGAGGAGACGGGATCAATTGGGTTTACCAAAAGTATTAGCTCCGGATGTTAATGAAGTAAAAAAATTATTAGAATCAACAAAATTAACTGAGAAACTTCCAAAAAAGGAAGAGTAATTATTTTTACTATTTCTTAATATTATTCAATTTCTTACTTTATGTATAATTTTAATTTCATAATTGAATTAACTACTATTATATAAATTATAAATAATCAAAATTAGTTAGATGAGGTTATAAAAAGTGAGGAAACCTATAATTGGTGGCAATTGGAAGATGAATCGGGGTACTCCAGATGAAGTAAATGAAATGTTAAAAAAATTCCTACCTCAAGTAAAGGGGATTGATTTAGTTGATATAGTAATCTGTGCTCCATTTACAGCATTACAGACCTTAATTGAAATCACAAAAAAGACTGGTATTAAAGCTGGTGCTCAAAATATGTATTTTGAGGAAAAAGGAGCATTTACTGGAGAAATATCTCCAAATTTTTTAAAAGATTTAGGAGTAGAATATGTTATTCTTGGGCATAGTGAAAGAAGGGACATATTCAAGGAATCTGACGAATTAATAAATAAAAAGCTTAAAAAAGCACTATATATGGATTTAAAACCTATAGTATGCATTGGTGAACATCTGGATGAAAGAGAATCAGGTAAAACTAAAGAGTTTATTGAATTTCAAATGAATGAAACGTTTAAAGAACTAAATAAAGATCAAATGAAGAAAACTGTAATCGCATATGAACCAATTTGGGCAATAGGAACCGGAAAAACAGCAACTCCTGAACAAGCAGAAGAGATACATGTTTTTATTCGCGACCTTTTATCTCAAAAATATGATAAAGAAACCGCAGATTCAGTGAGACTCCAATATGGTGGTTCAATTAAACCTTCAAATGCTAAAGATTTATTTAATAAGGAAAATATTGATGGTGGCTTAGTTGGGGGTGCTTCACTCCAAGCTGATTCATTAACTCAAATAATTAAAGCAGCTGAAAATACAATTAAATAATATATAACGATTTTCATAAAATATTAACCAAGAATATCATTAAAGGAAACAGTTAATTTTGCAGGAAATTCTCCAAAATAACTTTGAGGATCTGCAAAGAGTAGATAAAAATAGGGCTCAAATAATATATCTTCCACCGTTGGACCTACCCCTGATTTAATAATACAGACTTGGATTTGCTCATCAGAAAGAAAAGATTGCCGGTAAATCCATTCTAAAGGAGAAATTTCAGGTATAAATCCAATATGTCTTAAAATTTGATTAACTTTTTCTAATGAGTATTTTTTTCCAAAGACTATAATAGGTGAAAGATCAAATGAAGTAATACAAATTCCTTCTAAACCATATCCCTTCATTTCGTTTAAAAAATCATTGGCTAAAAGTTTAATTTTATTCTTATGATTTGTTATTTGTTTTCTAGCTTTTGAATCGGTTAGAATTTTGATTATCTTATTCACTTCATTTTTCATCATTTCCTCTCCAGAATCAAGAGGAATTTTGGAAGTTATAAATGTGTTATAGATTAATTTTATTTTTTCTTGTACTGAATTATGTAATAAAAAGGGATCTGTTTGCACGGTAATTAACACATCTCCTAAGTATTTTAGTTTATCTTTTATAATTTGTGGCTTTTTTTCTTTTTTAGATTTAAATTCGAGGACTTCAATTTTTTTATCTATATTTCTAGCAAATTCAAACAATGCAGATATTAAGCCTGCAGTAAGATCAAATTTTGAATCCAAATCCATTTGATCTTGATCAACAAATTTGTCTTGAGAAAAATCAAAAAATCTAAGGAATATTTTCACGCCTTCGGGTATTGGTTTAACTTGTATATTAAAATAGGGGAACCCTGTAGTAGAAATGATGCTTAATTCGTATATAGTCATATGTTTGTATGGTTTATTTGATATTAATGGGATTTAATTTAACCCTAATTCTATTAAGATTTAATATTTTTCCATTTAAAATAATTTAGTTAATTTTAAGTTAATAAATTAGAATCAAGAAATATATGAAAGATGTAATTTAATAAATTACTTTTATTCAAAAAACTTTTAAGAAGATCTTATGTAATGATAATAGCAGGTTTTCCTGGAAGAGATTGAATTGCTTTTTGTGCATTCGAATCTTTCTCAATTAAAATTTCAACCTCGCAGTTATATTTTTTCATGATCATTGATTTAATATCCTGAAAAAAATTGTATTCCTCATTTGTTGTAAGAGTGAATTTTGGATACTTTCCTACATTTTTTAAAACTTTTGTGATGATTTGACTTATGAACTTACTATGAGGCTTTAAGTAATCTTTTTGCATGAGTGTTTTTATAATTTCACCTTGATTTTTGGTTTCATTAATCAATGATAATAGCTGTTTATAGAATCTATATTTCCATTCATCCGCTATAATAATTGAAATTTTATCTAATTCTTCTTTTCTTATAACAGTTTTAATATTGTTAATATCATCTAAAATATTGTTTATTAACTTCCATTTGAAATCATTTTCAAGAGTAATTAATTCTTTATTGTAAGAAGGCCATGAAGCTAAACTAATAAATCCTTTTTTACCAATGATTTCCCAGATTTCTTCAGTGATATGAGGGATAATTGGATGGAGTATTAAAAGTAATTTTTCTCTACATTCTTCAAAAATTTCTTCAACTACACCTTCATTTTTATATTTATTAAATTCAGAAGCGAATTGTATTATATTGTTTACAGCGTCTCTAATTGATATTTTTTCAAAATTATTAGTAACTAGCTTTATCGTTTTGTTTAAAATATATTTTACAAGAGTATCTCGAATAGTTTTTTCTTTTCTTTTAATCTCAGGAGGATCAACTAGCATTGAAAATGTGTTTTTTATGAATTTATTTGCAAACCCAACACCTTCATCTGACCATTCTAAGCCAGATTCAGGACTTGCTCCGAATAAAATAAAAAACCTAGCAGCATCAGCTCCATATTTATCTACTATTTCCTTAGGCTCTACAGTATTTCCATAGCTTTTACTCATTTTTACAGATTTCAATGTTAAATTTTTATTCCCACATCGTTTGCACATCATCTCCTTAAGTTCTGCTCTCATTATGTGTCTATTACAGTTAGTACAAAAAGGATGCGCCTTATTAATCATCCCCTGTGTCAATAAACGCCTGAATGGTTCATCAAAACTATGCAATTCAAGATCTCTCGCTACTTTTGTCCAAAATCTAGCATATATCAAATGTAATATCGCATGTTCTATTCCACCTATATATTGATCAACAAGAAAGGTACCTTTACCCCAATAGTCTAAGATTTTTTTTCTATAAGGTATATCTCTCGAATCAGGATCACAATATCTAAAGAAATACCATGAACTATCTACAAATGTATCCATGGTATCAGTTTCACGTTTCGCTCCTAATTTTTCGCATTTAGGACATTTCACATTTATGAAACTCTCACTAGTTTCTAAGGGATTCCCTCCTTTTGAGAAATCAACATCATCTGGGAGTGAAACAGGAAGATCTTCATAAGGAACAGGCACTCTACCACAATTTTTGCAATATATTATTGGTATCGGACAGCCCCAATATCTTTGGCGGGATATCCCCCAGTCGCGTAATTTATAGTTGACCGTTCCATAACCTGCATCAATTTCTTCTAATCTATTTGTGATTTTTTCTATTGCATTGCGATTATCAAGGTTATTGAAATCACTTTTATTACTTGAGGAATTAATTAAAAATCCGTCTCCTTCATATGCACGATTCCATTTATTTGTATCAGCAGGTAATTTATAAGCAAAAGGTTGTATAACTTGTTTTATCGGAATATGGTATTTTCTCGCAAATTCAAAATCTCTATAACCTTTGTAAGGAATTCTTACAAAATTGGTCGTGTGCTGGTACAGCCATTACTGCTCCTGCTCCATATTCGTAAATTTTCCTTTTATATCAGAAACTGATACAAAATACGAAGTTACCAATATAGATTGGAATTTTTAAATCTTTTATCAATGGATGGAAACAATATTTTCCAGTGAATATTCCCTTCTTTTCAATTTCAATATCAGTTCTCTCATATCTCCCTTGATGAATTATTTCATCGTAAAGTTTTTTGAAATCCTCTTCATATTCAGTTCCTTGGATCCACTCACGAACCCAAGGATGCTCTGGGGCAAAGACCATAAAAGATACTCCATAAACAGTATCAGGTCGAGTTGTGAAGATATTAATAGTCTTATTTTCTCCAACTATTTGGAACATAATGACAGTTCCTTCAGAATAACCAATCCAAGGGCGCTCATATGCCGAAGAGGCATTGATTTAATTTACGCTGCATTGTTTTAACATTTTCTGGCCATTCTAAAGTTTCTAAGCCTTTAAGGAGTTGATCTGCGTACTCTCTGATTTTTAAGAACCATGTTTGTTGTAATTTTATATCTACAACAGTATTACAACGCCAACATCTTCCTCCGCTTGCTTGTTCATTAGCAAGTACAGTTGCACATTTTGGGCACCAATTTACATAGCTCTCTTGTCTATAAGCCAAACCACGTTCATACATTTTCAAAAAGAACCATTGGTCAAATTTGTAATAACTCTTCTGGTGGGACCATAAAACTCGATCCCAATCATATGATAAACCAAGCCTTTTTTGCTGTGAACACATTATTTCAATATTACTATTTGTCCAAACTTCTGGGTTAGCTCCCTCTTCAATGGCTGCATTATACAGCATAATGTGATATACATTTTGATTCTGCTGGCATACCAAAGGAATCATAACCCATTGGATAAAGAACATTGAAACCTTGCATTCTTTTATACCTAGCAATGCAATCTCCAATAGTATAATTTCTTAAATGTCCCATGTGGAGCTTTCCAGAGGGGTATGGATACATCTCTAGTACATAATAACTTTTTTTCTTCGAATTTTCAGTTACTTTAAAGATTTTATCGCTTTCCCATCTATTTTGCCATTTTTCTTCAATTTTTTGTGGATCGTAATCGATCATTTTTCTTCAACCATTACTTTTCTTATATTTCCTCTTCTTAATTTTTCTTAATTAATTTTTCCTAATAATAGAAGTAATAAGAATTTTTTCTTAAGAAAGATTAAGAATATTTTTCTATAAAAAAAGTTTTTTTTGATAAGTTAATGGAAAATTAGATTCCTGAATTAAATAAAAGAGGAGCTCAGTTTCATGAATTACATCATCAATTGCTCTATGTAATGAAACATAATTTGGATTGGATAAAATTTCTTTTATCTTATTTTGAGGAGTATTATAAAAATATCGATAAACTTCCTCAAATTTAAGACTATTTCCTTTAGGTATTTTTCGTTGACAAAAATTCATTATATCCATTAATTTTCTTGGAATGTTAAAACCTCTATTTTCCAAAAATCTAAAATCAAATCTATTATTATAAGCAGTAATCTTATAGCAATTAAAGATCAATTGAAGGATGTCTCTATAAAATTCTAAAGGTCTTGCTTTTTCAATCTCTATAGGATCTATACTAATATCTTTCAAAAAGAGATTATTATAATATTTTGATGAATTGTAATTTGAATCCTTAACAACTGAATTGAATAAAATCTTTTTTTCTCCTGTACTTAAATCTAATTCAACAATCCCTATTTCAACTATACTATCTTTCAATGGATTGAAACCCGTTGTCTCAATATCAATAATAGCTATTTTATGATCAATATTTCTACAACTCTCTATATATTCTAGTTCTGATTTTGTAAAAATATTCTTAATTGGATGATTAATCAAACCTAGATCCAAAAATTCTTGAATATTTTCTTTGATTTTTCCATTTTGAATAAGCTCAGCGTGCAGAGAATCTGTATTATATAACTCTTCATTTTCCAAAAGGCTTATTTTACTTAAAGAATCAATATCCCGATCAATTGCCAACTTTAATATACTTTCCAATTCTTGAATTAATTCCAAAGGTATTGAAAATAGTTCACAAAAATCCTCAATACTAATAATTTTAATTTTTTTTTTGCCTATTACACCTCTATCTTCTGGAACTTTTAAATATGGAATATCATAATACCATCTAACTCCGATAATAAAAAGGAAAAGATCAGGATGTTGATATTTAATAATCTTATCCATGATATTTCGTTGTGAAACATCTGAGGTAAAATCAAAAACAATTGCTTTAACCTTATTTAAGATATTAATATCTAAATTTATTTTATGTAAAATATTCTCATTTGCTTTAAGTAATGAAATAAGTTTCCTTGATTTAAGTATTAACCCATCAGGTTTTCTTGTAGGATAAATAACGGGAACACTAAAATATTTAATTTCTTGATAATTTTTAAAATATATAGTTAAAAGTTCATTAATTATTCTGTGAACTAAAGTTCCTGTATTAGCTACTAAAAGATCATATGGCCACATTTTCTCATAGAGATTCTGGCTTCTAACAACACCAAATCGCTTATTAAGATATTCTTGAGCATATTTAGAAAATGTATGACTAGAAATATTTGGAATTAAATGTTTAGTTATATGAATAATTGGTAGTGGCAATTTTTTAGAATCTAAAAAATTATTTACGAATTCTTCAGTATAATCGTAAACCATTGATATTTTCTCACTAGATAATCCAGCAGATAAATGTGGCCAAAATTCTGAATAAATTTTTTCACCTTCTTGAACTCCAAATCTACCTATTAAATATTCTTTTGCATAATGACTGAAAGTAGCATCACTAACCTTTAATGGTCCGTATTTAACTAAATACGATAAAGATGGAGGATAAATCTCTTGACCTGATTCGAAATATTCATTCACAAATCTTTCCATCAAATCATATATGATCGTCTTATCATTTTCATTTAAAAATTCATAATTTGGTTCAAATCCTGATAATTTTATAAGTTCTGGATATGTTAGATTGAAAGTACTAAGTTTTTGAACAAAATTATAATAATTTGAATAAGCAATCTCATCCCAAGTAGGAACTTTATTATGCAGTCGATAAATTACTTCTTTAAAGAAATTCATCGCTAGATCTGGATCATCATCTAACCAGGACCATCTAGATGTCAAATCACTAAGCTTGATGTTATGACGCTCCAGAAACTCGATTTCTTTATCTGTTAAGTCATCTGAATTAATCACCCTTTCATAAGAATTTCTTGGTCTAAAACCGGCTCTTTCAGCCAAATTTGAAAGGGTTAATCCCATATCTCGTAGTATTTCAATAAATTGCCCATAACCTAATTTTTTTATTTCTCTTGAAGTGGGGCTTCGACCATATTTCGGAAATAAAATTTCCTCATAAAAATCAATTGCTAATTCAGGATTTAGTCTAACCCATTCCCATCTTGTATTTAAATTTTCAATTTTAACTTCATGATTAATTAAAAATTTTTTCTCATCATTCGAAAAATTTTTTTCTTTTTTCAAGCTTTTTCGTGGGGCTATACCCGCCTTTTCTACAAGTTTTGAGAAAGTTAAGCTATATTTTTCTCTTAAAATTTTTAAAAATCGTCCATAACCCCAATTTTCAATTTCTTTAGTCTTAGGAACCCTATTATTCTTTACATATAAAATCTCCAAGAAAAATGGAATCAAAAGGTTTCTTTTAACCCAATCCCATCTAGATCCTAACATTCTCCAATTAATATTATGATTTTTAAAAAATCTAATTTCATCCTCAGAAAATTTTGAGTTCTGCCCTTGAATCATTGAATTTCGATTTTCAACTAAAATTGATTTCTGATTTTCATTCAATTCATTTATATTTTCCAAATTTTCCTTTAAAAAGTCCTTCAAATTATTCTGAGTTAATTTAATATTCTCCTTGATTGAATGTGGTCTATCAACTAATTTTCGAATGTGCTTAGCATGAAGTTGTTTAAGTTTAGATATATTTTTTGAGTGTTTTTTTAAGACTTCATATTTTTTGGACAGATGTCTGAGAAATTTATATTTTATTTCATTAATAAGCGCGGGATTCCACCAATGATGTTCTTGATAATACGCTTTAAATCCGCTTATATTCAAATATAAATGTAAGTGAATAGGGCTTATATTTAATAGTTTGTTTATAATGAAATTCAACACTTCTTTATTTTTTTCAGTTAATTCTCCTTTTTCATATCTTTTATATAATTCTTCTAATTTTTCATATTCTTGAAAATTTTGAAGTATCTCTTTCAAAACTACTTTAAGTTCAGAGCTGAGCTCTTCTTCGTTAGATCCTTCTATCCAGTTTTTAAGTTTCTTTTGCCATTTCTCCTTTTTTTGTTCTTTCTCTTCTAACTCTTTAGTTTTTAATTCTTGTTTTTCTAACCATTGGTTAAATCCTTTTGTCTCCGTTCCAGCATACATAGGTCTTTTACCAGTTTCTTGGCGATATAATTGCTGAAGCTTTTTATATTCTTCTTCTTCTGTTTCTTTACTCTCTAGCTTGTCTTCTTTCTCAATGGATTCATTGATTCTTTCGTGATATGGTTCCACATCATCAGTTTCTATATCATTTAATTCTGTTTTGATCTCTTCTTCTGCTTCTTTTTTTTCCACTTCTTCATGAGTTTTTCTATTGTCATCGTTATCATAAACAGAGATTTGTTTAATCTGTTCCTGTTCTTTTAGATCTGAGTTTATTTCATCAGTTCCAGCTTGTTCGATTCTAAGTTCTTCACTCACATCTTTTTCTTGTTCATTTTGTTGTTTTTCTTCTATTTCACTTAAGAAGAAATCCTTCGCAATTTCTTCCACCTGCTCGTCAATTTCTCCTTGAGATTTTCCTTGCTGGTGTAATTTTTCTTCAAAATCTACAAAATATTCTACTGCATCTACTCGATCAATCTGTTCTCTTACATCATCGTTATCTTCTTCATCTTCATGGTCAATTGACTTTAATTTTTCTTTTTCTTGTTGTTCATAGAGCTTTTCAACATTTTTTAAGAGTTTATAAGTTTCTTCTGCCTCATGCATTAAATTACTGATTTCTTCAGAATTCTTCCCTTCTTGTTCATACTGTTCATATTTTTCCCAAAGATAATCAAACTCTTCTGGCTCTATCTCTGCTTCTTCTGATGTATCATTGACATCTTCCCCTTGTGCATCACCAGAAAGTATTTCCTCAATATGCTCTTCCTTCTGATCTTCTGTAATTTCTTTTTCTTGTTCCTCTAATTCTTGGGCCTCTTCCTTTTCTTCTTTATTACTATTTCTTTCTTTAATTTCCCTATAAGCTTGCTCTGCATTAAAAGCAGTATTATCATTTTCTTCTTCAGGATAGCCTAACTTCTCATCATATTCTTTCAGCATGCGCCCCAATTCTTCCATATCCCTAACAAATTCTATCTCTTCGGTATCAATAATAGGATCTTGGTCATTTTCGTATTCTTCTGGATCTATCTCTATTGCTTCTTCCTCATTCTCTAGGTACTCCTCTTCCTCCTCAGTATATTCCTCACTTTCAGCTTGAAGTTCTTCCTGATTTTCTCCTTCTATTTCGGGATTTTCATGCATTAATACAGTACTTTGAGAGCCGATATTTTCATATTCCTCTTCCACCTCATTAAATTGCTCATCAAATTCCTTATCAATCTCCTCATCCGTTACTTCCTCCATCTCATGAAATCCACTATTAAATTCCTCGTCAGTCTCATCTGCTAATTCTCCCATCTCATGAAATCCGTTATTAAATCCTTCATCAACCTCCTCAACGCTCTCAGTATTTAATTCATCCTGTTCAGCTTTATCATTAAATTCGCCTTTTTCGCCTAATTCACTTATTTTTAATACACCTCCTAAATTTAAGATTTTAAAATCTCTCCATTAAAATCTAATGTGTAAATCAAATATTTTTCTCGCATAATACTGTCAATGACTAAAGCTCTCCGCACTCCTAAGTATGATAAGGTCTCTTGATCCTCAAAATCATTAATAAAAATCTATTATAGAAATTACTTATCTATTATAGAAATTACTTATTCCCCAATTTCTATTTTTATAAAGACTATTTTT